>JAGBBZ010000030.1 GCA_017938215.1 Eubacterium sp.
AATTGAGAAAAGTACCAAAGGATCAGATCGATCGTCTTGTACATGAGGCAGCTAAGATTCTTGATATTGAGCACTTGTTGGATCGTAAACCTAAGGCTTTGTCCGGTGGTCAGAGACAGCGTGTTGCTATGGGACGTGCTATCGTACGTGATCCTAAAGTATTCCTTATGGATGAGCCTCTTTCAAACCTTGATGCAAAACTTCGTGTACAGATGCGTATCGAGATCTCTAAACTTCATCAGAGACTTGAGACAACTATCATCTACGTAACACATGACCAGACAGAGGCGTTGACACTTGGTACACGTATCGTAGTTATGAAAGATGGTATTGTTCAGCAGGTAGACAGTCCATTGGATCTTTACATGAGACCAAACAACCTTTTCGTTGCTGGATTCATCGGTTCTCCACAGATGAACTTCATCGAAGCAAGAGTTGTTGTATCTGGTTCCGATGTACTTCTTATGTTTGGTGCTAATACAATTAAATTGCCAGAAAGCAAAGCTAAGAAACTCATTGAGGGTGGATATGAAGACAAGAACATCGTATTCGGTATTCGTCCAGAAGATATCAAAGATGAGGAGATGTTCATCAGCAACTCCCCTGACACAGTACTTGAGGCTACTGTTAAGGTATACGAGATGCTTGGTGCAGAAGTGTTCCTTTACTTTACAATTGAGAATACAGATATTACAGTACGTGTTAATCCTCGTACAACTGCTCGTCCAGGAGATACAATCAAGATTGCGCTTGATGCAGAGAAGATTCATCTCTTCGACAAAGAGACTGAGGTTACAATTACAAACTAATATCAGTATCTTATATGAGAAAATTTACAGGGAATGTCCTTCGAAGGGACATTCCCTTTCCTTTGTTGTAGAGATTCTTTTGCTTTACAATTTTCTGAAAAAGTGATAGAATTATTTATAATGCGACAAGAGTAGACTAATGTTGGAGGTGTGGCAATGATATCAAATCAGATATTACAAAGTACCATTGATGGAGTAAAGGGGATTACAAAAAGTGACCTTTGTGTGTTAGATACCGAGGGGAATATTTTAGCTGCAACTTCTGACGAGCTTTCCGCTTATGCGGAGGACGGACAGAATTTTGTACAATCGCCGGCAGATAGCCAAGTGATGAATGGCTGTCATTTTTTTAAAGTCTTCGACGATAATTCATTAGAATATATTGTGTTATTACGTGGAGAAACGGAAGACGTATATACCATTGGAAAGATGATTGTGTTCCAGATTCAAAGCTTGCTGGTGGCGTACAAAGAGAGATATGATAAGGATAACTTCATCAAAAATCTTTTGTTGGATAATCTTCTTCTAGTAGATATTTATAATCGGGCCAAGAAACTTCATATTGAAATGAATGCAAGACGAGTTGTATTTCTTATTGAGACGAACAAAGAGAAGGATAGTGGAGTACTGGAAACGGTAAGAAGCATGTTTGCTGCTCAGACGAAGGATTTTATCACGGCAGTGGATGAAAAAAATATTATTCTCGTAAAGGAGATTGGCGAAAAAGAACGTATTGAAGATTTGGAAAAGACAGCCGAAGTAATTGTTGATATGTTGAATACAGAGGCGATGTCTAAGGTTCATGTTGCGTTTGGTACCATTGTAAAGGAATTAAAAGAAGTATCTCGTTCATATAAAGAAGCGAAGATGGCGTTGGATGTTGGAAAGATTTTCTATAGTGATAAGCGTGTGATTGCTTATAGTAATCTGGGGATTGGAAGATTGATTTATCAGTTGCCGATGCCACTTTGTAAAATGTTTATTAAAGAAATTTTCGAGGATAAAACACCGGATGAGTTTGATGAGGAAACATTGACTACGATCAATAAGTTTTTCGAAAATAATTTGAATGTATCGGAAACCTCGAGACAGTTATACATACATAGAAATACGTTGGTGTATCGTCTGGATAAACTTCAGAAGAGTACAGGACTAGATTTGCGTGTGTTTGACGACGCTATTACATTTAAGATTGCATTGATGGTTGTGAAATACATGAATTATCTTGAATCTAGAGACTTCTAAGAAAGGGAAAAGCTATGTCAGCAGAGAAACAGTTACCGATTATTTCGTTAGATAATGTAAGTAAACAATATCAAACAGGAGTAGATGCTTTGAAGAATATTTCTCTTCGCATTGATCGCGGTGAGTTTGTGTTTGTGGTAGGAAAAAGTGGTTCGGGAAAATCCACATTTATTAAGCTATTGCTCAAGGAATTGGATCCGACATCTGGTAAACTTCATATTGCAGGGCGACTTGTTAACAAATTGAAACGTAAGCAAGTGCCATTGTATCGAAGAAATATCGGAGTGGTGTTTCAGGACTTTCGCTTGCTGAAGGATAAAACGGTATTTGAAAATGTTGCGTTTGCTCAGCGGATTATTGGTCGGAGTAAACGAGAAATCATACGTAATGTAACAACGATGCTGACAATTGTAGGACTAAGCGATAAGGCAGAAGCATATCCCAATGAACTTTCTGGTGGTGAACAGCAGCGAGTTGCCATTGCTAGAGCGTTGGTGAATCAACCAACCATACTTTTGGCAGACGAGCCTACAGGAAATCTGGATCCTCAAAATGCTTGGGAAATTATGATGTTGTTGCAGGAAGTGAATAAAATGGGAACGACCGTTGTTGTGGTTACGCATAACAATGATATTGTAGACGTGATGCAAAAACGAGTTGTTACATTAGAAAATGGTGAATTGATACGAGACGACAAAAAAGGTGGATACGAATATGAGAGGGATTAGTGTATTTGCATATAGCGTAAAGCAAGGGTTGATTAGTTTGCGAAAGAACAAATTGTTTACCATTGCATCCATCAGTACCATGGCGGCATGTTTGTTTTTGTTCGGAATTTTTTATTTTATCGTAAGTAACTTTCAATATATGATCGATGAAGTGGAGACGTCAGTTGGGCTTACCGTGTTTTTTGAGGAGGGGGCTTCTCAAGAACAGATGGATGCCATAGGAATTGCCATTGAAGATCGAAAAGAAGTGGATCATATGGAATTTATTTCGGCAGAACAAGCGTGGGAAAATTTTGTAAAAGAAAATTTTGCAGATGATACAGAACTGGTGGAAAGCTTTGGTGAGGACAATCCATTGGCAGATTCTGCCTCGTACGAAGTGTACCTCAAGGATGTGGCAGCACAAGAAACGGTTGCGACATATATTGAGGGAATCGAAGGAGTACGCATGGTAAAGCGTTCGGCAGATGCGGCACAGGGGCTGGAAAATGCCAATGCCTTGGTAACATATATTTCGGTGGCTATTATTGCTATTTTGCTGGCAGTGTCCATATTTTTGATTAATTCGACGATTTCCACAGGAATCACTGTGCGTCGAGCGGAAATTGCGATTATGCGACTGATGGGAGCATCTGACTTCTTTATTCGTGCACCGTTTATTGTGGAAGGTGTCGTAATAGGTGTTATCGGAGCGGTGATTCCGGTTGTCGTTTTGGTGTTTAGTTATGGTTCAATTATTAACTACATTAACAAAAAGTTTGATCTTCTTTCTAGTTGGCTTACATTTCTTGACGCGGGCGAAGTATTTGTTGTATTGATTCCGGTTTGTGTGTTGATTGGTGTTGGAGTTGGCTTTTTAGGAAGCTTTGTTACGGTGCATAAGCATCTTGATGTGTAAGGGGGATGTATATGAGGAAAAAAATCCTAGCGTTGTTCTTGGTGGCATCGATGGTGGTTAGCTTTTCGTTATCAGGACTACAAAGTATGGCGGAAACTACCGAAAAAAACTATGATAGTCAGATTCAAGAGGCAGAAAAAGAAAAGGCGAGAGCGAAGAGTCGTGCAACCGAATTGGCGAAAGATTTGGAAGAATTGGAACGTGCCAAAGATGACATATTAAAATATGTTAAGAAAGTAGATAAGAAAGTAGAAAAAGTTTCAGCTACTTTAGAAAAATTAGATAAAAAGATTGAAAAGGCAAAAACAGAGCTGGTAACTTTGGAAGAGGAAGTAACGATAGCAGAGAACATCCAAAATGACCAGTATGAAAAAATGAAAAAGCGAATAAAATATATGTATGAGAATGGAGGAAGCGGTTATGTAGACGCAGTGTTTGGCGCAAAGAGCATAACGGATTTGCTGAATCGTTCGGAGTATGTAGAGAAAATTTCGGAATATGACACCAATCTTTTTGTGGAGTATACGACTACAAAAGCGAAGACGGAACAACGTCGTATGGAAGTGGAAGAAAAAGTGTGGGAAATTGCTGGGCTTCAAGAAGAGGCAAATGCGGATAAAGAGGCTTTGAAGAAGATGAAGAAGAGCAAAAAACAAGAGCTTCTTCGTTTGAAAAAGAGTATTTCTAATACCGATGCGAAAGTGAGGACATTTAATGCACAAGTGGCGAAACAAGAGCAAGCCATTAACAATCTTTTACTTGCCAAGCAACGGGAGATTAATCGAAAAGCAGCAGCTCAGAAGGCCGCAGCAAAAGCGAATGGTTCTGGAAATTCATCAAATGAACCAGCGTCCTATTCAGTAAATGCCAGTGGCTTACGATGGCCATTGAATATACCGGGACGTATCTCGTCACGATTTGGCGCAAGAGAGCAACCGACAGCGGGAGCTAGTACCAATCATCAAGGTCTTGATATTGCAGCAGCAGAAGGAACTCCGATTGTGGCTGCGGGAGATGGAACGGTGGTGACAGCGACGTATAGTTCCAGCGCGGGAAACTATCTTATGTTGTATCATGGAAACAGTTTGTACACTGTGTATATGCATTGCTCTAAGCTTGCGGTGAGCGAAGGTGCTACGGTGAAAGCGGGAGATACGATTGCTTACGTTGGCTCTACAGGAGTATCCACGGGGGCGCATCTTCATTTTGGAATTTCCATCAATGGAGTGTATGTGAATCCGGAGAATTATGTAACACCATAAGTGAATACTTACGTGAGAACGTTTTTACTACGATACGGAGAAAGCATTTGCTCGATTCGTATCGTAGTTTTTATGGAAATATTGTATGTTGGAGGTAGAATGGATGTATTATTATGATGAACATAAATACGAGAGGTTTAATCGAGAACGTCGAAGTAAAGGCCGGGGGAATTTTCCCTTGGGATTTATCTATGGAGTTTTGTTTTCTGTTGTTGTCTTTACAACACTTTGGCGTTTTGACTTGGGACCATTTTCTGAGGGGACGCGGTCAGAAAAAATTGTGGAAAAGACAGAAGTGGTAGGAAAATGCATTGAGGAGTATTACCAGGGGGAGATTAATGAAGAGGATTTGGTAGACGGTGCTACGAAGGGAATGGTAGCGGGATTGGGCGATAAGTACTCGGTTTATTATAGTCAAAAGGAATACGAGGAAATGATGAAAGACATCGAAGGTTCTTATGTTGGAATTGGTGTAACACTAAAACAAGAAGATGAGAACACCATTCGTGTGACTCAGTTGAATCAAAACGGTCCGGCGGCAAAAGCTGGTATTCAAGAAGGAGATCGTTTCTTGAAGTTGGATGGCGAAGACATAACAGGTATGGCATTGGATGAACTGGTAGCACAGATAAAATCAGATGCAAATGAAGGGCGCAAATTTACAATTACAGTGGAACGCAGAAAGGAAGATGGAACTACAGAGGTATTAGATAAGAAAGTGGTATGTGAAAAAGTAACAGTAGAGTCTATTGAGGTAAAGCAATTTGGTAACATTGGGTATATTCGCATCATCGGATTTGACAAAGGTACCGATGAACAATTCCAGGTGGCGATGGAGAACATGAGGAATAAATCGGTAGATGGAATTGTATTCGATGTGCGAGATAATGGTGGCGGTTCGTTGGATACCGTAGTGGCAATGTTGGATGAGTTATTGCCGGAAGGGTTGTTGCTTACAGAAAAAAGTAAAAAAGAAGGGGATGAAGAATTTCGTTCTACGGATAAAGTGAGTTATGATAAACCTATGGTGGTTCTTATGAATGGAAATAGTGCGAGTGCTTCCGAGATCTTCGCGGGAGCTTTACAGACACGAGGGGCAGCGAAGCTAATTGGAACAAAGAGTTATGGCAAAGGTGTTGTGCAATCTGTATTGTCTCTGGAAAACTCATGCGGCGGTGGTTTGCGTTTGACAACGGCAGAATATTTTCTTCCGAATGGAGAAAGTATCCATGAAAAAGGATTGATGCCGGATGTGGAAATCGAGTACGAAAAACAGAAAGGGGAGTACAAAGCGGAGAATGATAATCAGCTTGCAAAAGCGCTGGAAGTTATGAATCAATAAGTAAAATAGCACAGCTACTTGACAATACAAAGTAGTTGTGCTATTCTTTTGCTATAGCTACTTGATATTACAAAGTAGCTAGAAAGGAGTGAGTAGATGGAAGATACGCAGTTGATGAAGGGAATATTGGAAGGCTGTGTGTTGGGCTTGATTGCAAAGGGGGAAACGTATGGCTATGAAATTCTGTCGGAATTGGAGAGATATGGTTTCGAGGGACTTGGAGAAGGGACATTGTATCCCGTGCTGACAAGATTGGACAAAAATGGTCACATCAGCTGTAGAAAAGCGAAGTCTCCGTTGGGCCCCATACGAAAGTATTATTCCATTACGGAACAGGGGAAAGAACGGTTGACGGGATTTCGGAACAACTATCAGAAAATCAGTGAGGCGGCGAATGCCATACTATATGAGAAAAAGGAGGACGAGTAAATGGCGGATTATATGCAATATGCGGAGAAATTACAGGGGGAGTACAAGGAGGTTTTTGGAAAAGCAGAGATGTTTGTTGGATTGAAAAATATGGAAGGCAAGCATCTGGAAGAAATGATGATGGATCTGCTGGATCTTCTTTTGACGGCACAAAGTGAGGGGAAGGCAGTGGAGAAAGTAGTTGGGACGGATATGGAGAAGTTTTGTAAGTCTTACTTTAGCGGATTTACGGCGAAATACTATTTAAAAGAGGCACCAAGATATCTATATCGTATGATGTGGTTGGTATTCATTTTTGAACTGTTGGAGATATTCACTTACATGATAAATGGAGAATTTCAATGGCATTCTTCCACTAGCGATATTGGCGGCTATATGACGGGATTTTTGACGGGATGGCTATTTCTGGTAATCGCTAATGTGTCCCTTCGTCCTCTCATGTTTCGTGTGAAGTGGCTAACATCCGGTGTGTGTTCTGTTATTTTTATCGTAGGATTTATCGTGATTCTAATCGCCAGTTGTCATTTGATAGAGATGGTTGTGTTGCAGGTGCCGGTGATTTTAAGTGCATCCATATCGGGAGGGTATGTGTTAATCTACTTTGTAGTTCGCTCTATCTGGCGGTATCGTCACCATGGAAGTATCCGGAAAGAAAAGGATCCATTGGAAACACCGAAGCCAAAGTTCTCGGAGATGGTGGCAAGGGAACTTCCGGGGCAGTTGCTGGAGCGTTATGAGAAGAAAAACATGCGTCGGATGCGCAAGGGGAAACCGCTTATGACGCCAGAAGAGTATATGGATGTTCTTCGTAAAGAAAATCGACGTTCTGAAATATCTGGGAAGTTTTGGATTGCTGCTTGTGTGTTGTTTTTGGTGATTATGATAGTAAATGTGGCGAAGGATAGTACGGTGGTGGATACATTATTTTTCATTGGCATTCTTTTGGTAGTGGAAATTCCGGCAGTATTGTTGTTTCGTTTTTCCTTCTGGTCGGATCGAAAACGACGTGAGCTTGTGGAAGAATGCGAACGAAGAGGAATTACCATTGTGGAGTATGTAGAAGAAGAAAAACAGAAAATCGAATAAGAATAGGCAGTTCTGGTAGAGATTACTGGAACTGCTTTTTGAATCGTGATAACAGGGTTTATGGAATGAAATCGAACAAATATTCGAAAAAATATTGCAATGAGAAAATGGGTATGTTATAATCAAGACATGACGATTGAAGTATGTGTACAGATGGAGGGAATAGCATGGATCATTTTGTGTTACATTCTGAATATCAGCCCACTGGTGACCAGCCGGAGGCGATCAAAGCCTTGGTAGACGGGTTTAAAGAGGGAAATCAGTTCCAGACTCTTCTTGGTGTCACTGGTTCTGGTAAGACATTTACCATGGCAAATGTTATCGAGCAGTTAAATAAGCCTACGTTGGTTATTGCTCACAACAAAACTCTTGCGGCTCAGTTGTATGGTGAGTTTAAAGAATTTTTTCCAGAGAACGCAGTAGAATATTTTGTTTCCTATTATGATTATTATCAGCCAGAGGCATACGTTCCTTCCACAGATACTTATATCGAAAAGGATTCGGCGATTAACGAAGAAATCGACAAGTTGCGTCATTCTGCTACGGCAGCATTGACGGAACGACGTGATGTTATTATCATTGCCAGTGTGTCTTGTATTTATGGGCTTGGTAGTCCCATTGATTATCAGGAAATGACAGTATCTTTGCGCCCGGGGATGATGAAAGATCGAGATGAAGTGATTCGACGATTGGTGGATATTCAGTACACCAGGAATGACATGGATTTTCATCGAGGTACATTTCGTGTGCGCGGAGATGTGGTAGAGATTTTTCCGGCATCGGCATCGGATCGTGCTATTCGTGTGGAATTTTTTGGAGATGAAGTGGATCGGATTCAAGAAATTGATGTACTGACAGGGGTACCTTTGAACAATTTAGAGCATATGGTAGTATTTCCAGCGTCCCACTATGTAGTTTCACCAGATAAAATGGAGAAAGCCATCGTTGGAATTGAAGCAGAATTAAAGGAACGGGTAAAATACTTTAAAAGTGAAGATAAATTAATCGAGGCACAGCGTATTTCTGAACGGACACATTTTGATGTGGAGATGTTGCGAGAGACAGGCTTTTGTTCCGGTATTGAAAATTATTCCATGCATCTTAATGGAATGCAAGAAGGTGAGATGCCACATACTCTTATGGACTATTTTCCAGATGATTTCTTGATTATTGTGGATGAGTCGCATATTACAGTTCCTCAGGTGAGGGGAATGTACGCAGGAGACCAGTCCAGAAAATCAACGCTTGTGGATTATGGATTTCGATTGCCTTCGGCAAAATGTAATCGTCCCTTGAATTTTGAAGAGTTTGAGAGTCATATTAATCAGATGATGTTTGTGTCAGCGACACCTTCGGAATATGAAAGTACACATGAACTTTTGCGTACCGAGCAGATTATACGCCCCACGGGGCTTTTGGATCCGGAAGTGGATGTACGTCCGGTGAAGGGGCAAGTGGATGATTTGCTGACTGAGATAAAAAATGTAACGAAGAATAAGGGGAAAGTCCTTGTTACGACGCTGACGAAGCGCATGGCAGAAGATTTGACCAATTATTATAAAGAGGTAGGAATACGGGTAAAATATCTACATTCGGATATTGATACGTTGGAACGTTCGGAGATTATTCGGGATATGCGTCTGGATGTGTTTGATGTACTGGTGGGAATTAATCTTTTGCGAGAGGGTTTGGATATCCCGGAGGTTTCTCTTGTGGCGATTTTGGATGCGGATAAAGAAGGGTTCCTTCGTTCGGAAACGTCTTTGATTCAGACAATCGGTCGAGCTGCACGAAATGCAGAGGGGAAGGTTATTATGTATGCGGATTCCGAGACGGAGTCCATGAAGCGTGCGATAGGGGAGACGGAACGAAGACGGAAAATTCAGGCGGAATACAATGCGGCTCACGGAATCACTCCGCAGACGATTCGAAAAGCGGTACGAGACTTGATCAAGATATCTTCAAAAGCAGATGCCGGGATGGAAGAGTTGGAGAAGGATCCAGAGTATATGTCTCGCGAGGAATTGGAGAAGCAGATACGTAAGATTATGAAGCGCATGAATCAAGCGGCAGCAGAACTGAATTTTGAAGCGGCAGCTGCATTGCGCGATCAGATGATTGAGTATAAAAAGATATTAGAAGATTTGGATGATTAAGCAGGAGGAAGCGACCATCATGGATAAGAAACGAAGTATAAAGATTAAAGGAGCAAAGGAGCACAATCTTAAGGGCATTGATATTGAGATTCCTAGAGATGAATTTGTTGTTCTGACAGGGCTGAGTGGCTCAGGAAAATCCTCTCTTGCCTTTGATACGATATATGCAGAAGGACAGAGACGATATATGGAGTCATTATCTTCCTATGCGAGAATGTTTCTTGGTCAGATGGAAAAGCCAAATGTTGAAAGTATTTCAGGACTTCCGCCAGCGATTTCCATTGATCAAAAGACCACAAATCGAAATCCACGTTCTACGGTAGGAACAGTAACGGAGATTTACGATTATTTTCGATTATTATATGCGCGTATCGGTACGCCACATTGTCCAAAATGTGGGAGAGAGATTAAGCGTCAGTCAGTAGATCAGATGGTAGATGAAATCATGAAGTTGGAAGAGGGGACGAAACTCCAGCTTTTGGCACCAGTTGTCCGCGGACGAAAGGGAGAACATGTTAAGGTGTTTGAAAAAGCCCAAAAGAGTGGTTATGTTCGTGTTGTTGTAGACGGCAATATGTATGATTTGTTGGAAGAGATAAAGCTAGAGAAGAATAAAAAACATAGTATTGAAATTGTCGTGGATCGCCTTGTGGTGCGGGAAGGTGTAGAAAAGCGAATGGCTGAATCCATTGAAACCGTTTTGCAACTGTCCGATGGGCTGTTAATGGTGGATGTCGTTGGTGGGGAAATTTTGAACTTTAGTCAAAGTTTTTCATGTCCGGATTGTGGGATTAGTATTGAGGAAATCGAGCCTCGAAGTTTTTCATTTAACAATCCATTTGGTGCCTGTCCGGTGTGCCATGGTATTGGGCATAAAATGGAGTTTGCAACAGAGTTAATGATTCCAGACAGTTCTTTGAGCATAGATGATGGTGCTATCGCTGTTCTTGGGTGGCAGTCGGTTACGAACAAAGGAAGTTTTACGCGGTGTATGATGGATGCGTTGGCAGAAGAATACGGTTTTGATTTGAGTACCCCATTTGAGGAGTATCCGGATGATATTCGCGATATTATTTTATACGGAACTGGTGGGAAAAAAGTGGAAGTTCA
Organism: Eubacterium sp.; assembly: GCA_017938215.1. Taxonomy (GTDB): domain Bacteria; phylum Bacillota; class Clostridia; order Lachnospirales; family Lachnospiraceae; genus Eubacterium_F. Next base: position 11,066 of record JAGBBZ010000030.1, read on the forward strand.
CTATGTGGGGCAACGAGGTCGTGGTGTCTACAATGTGGAATTTGAAGGATTGATACGGAATGTAGAGCGTCGATATCGAGAAACCAGTGCGGAGTCTACAAAGCAAGAGTATGAAACCTTTATGCGAATTACTCCTTGTCATGAATGTGGAGGACGGCGATTAAAGCGAGAGTCTCTGGCAGTTACTGTGGGAGGGAAAAACATTTCAGAAATCTGTGACTATTCCATTCGGGATTTAAAACAGTTTGTAGACGAGTTGCAGTTGACTAAAATGCAGATGCAGATAGGCAAATTGATTTTAAAGGAGATTAAGTCTCGTTTAGGATTTTTGGTGGATGTTGGACTGGAATATCTGAGTTTGTCTCGAGCGACTGGAACTTTGTCAGGTGGTGAAGCACAGCGAATTCGTCTGGCTACCCAGATCGGTTCTGGCTTGGTAGGTGTGGCATACATTTTGGATGAGCCTAGTATCGGCTTGCATCAGCGGGACAATGACAAGTTGATTAAGACCTTAAAGAATTTGAAGGATTTGGGAAATACCTTGATTGTGGTTGAACATGACGAAGACACCATGTTGGCAGCGGATTATGTGGTAGACATCGGACCTGGAGCAGGGGCTCACGGTGGTGAGATTGTGGCAGCAGGGACAGCACAGGATATTATGAATACTGAGGAATCGGTTACAGGTGCCTATCTTAGTCGGCGGATTGTGATTCCGGTGCCAGAAAAGCGCCGAACTCCTACGGGATTTCTGAAAGTGTTAGGGGCCCGAGAAAATAATTTGAAAGATATAAATGTGGATTTTCCGTTAGGTGTGTTGACGTGTGTTACCGGAGTGTCTGGTTCAGGTAAAAGCTCATTGGTAAATGAAATTTTATATAAATCATTGGCGAAGACCTTAAATCGCGCTAGATGCATCCCAGGAAAACATAGTGGTATAGAAGGGATGGAGCAGTTAGACAAGGTGATAGATATTGATCAGTCGCCGATTGGTCGAACTCCGCGATCCAATCCTGCCACTTATACGGGTGTGTTTGATATGATCCGTGATCTTTTTGCCTCGACGACGGATGCGAAGACAAAAGGATATAAGAAAGGACGTTTCAGTTTTAATGTGAAAGGTGGTCGATGCGAGGCGTGCCGCGGGGACGGTATTATTAAAATTGAGATGAATTTTTTGCCGGATGTGTATGTGCCTTGTGAAGTGTGTGAGGGAAGACGTTATAATCGAGAGACCTTGGATGTGAAATATAAAGGAAAGAGCATTTACGATGTTCTTGACATGACGGTGGAAGAAGCATTGGAGTTTTTCAAAAATGTACCATCCATTCATCGTAAAATACAGACCATGTATGATGTTGGACTTTCTTACGTGAAGCTTGGACAACCATCTACCACTTTGTCTGGTGGAGAGGCTCAACGAATTAAGTTAGCTACAGAATTAAGTAAACGTAGTACTGGAAAGACGATATATATATTGGACGAACCGACAACGGGACTTCATTTTGCTGATGTTCACAAATTGATTGAAATTTTACATCGATTGGCGGAAGGTGGCAATACAGTAATTGTTATTGAGCATAATTTGGATGTAGTCAAGACTGCCGATTATATTATCGACATCGGACCAGAAGGTGGAGAAAATGGTGGTACAATTATTGCGATGGGTACACCGGAAGAAGTGGCAGCAAACGAAAAGTCATATACAGGTGCGTATGTGAAAAAATTATTAAACAAGTAGAAGGTGGAGGAATCAATGAAAGAATATCCTTTTTTTGCTATGATGGCACGAATGAAGTATATAGAGAGATGGGCCCTGATGCGTAATTCGGATCGGGAAAATATCAGTGAGCATTCTATGGAAGTGGCAATGCTTGCCCATGGACTTGGTATTATCTCGAAGGAAAAGTGTGGAAAAGACGTGGATTTGGAAAAACTGGCATTGATTGGGTTGTATCACGATGCGAATGAAATTATTACAGGAGATATGCCAACACCTGTAAAATATCACGATCCGACGATTCGAGATGCCTACAAAAAAGTAGAAGACATGGCGAATCGTAAGCTTTTGAATCAATTGCCAGAATATATGAAACCATACTACGAGGAGATTTTCTTTCCGCAAGAAGGTGAAGAAGAATTATGGCGCCTTGTAAAAGCGGCGGATAAGCTTTCGGCATTGATTAAATGTATCGAGGAGGAGAAAGCTGGAAATAAAGAATTTTCTACGGCGTATGAAACGATCCGAAGGTCTCTTGAAGAGATGCAGATGGAGGAAGTGAAGATATTTGTGAGTGATTTTCTACCATTTTATAATAAGACTTTAGATGAATTACAAAGTTTGTAAAAAATTTCATTTTTTTCATTCTTTATCTAGCGATATTTGATGAGATATGGTATACTAGAGGTAACTAGTTTTGGACTGACTATATTAATTAAAGGAAGGTATCGCATATGAGAAGAATATTGTGTTTTGGAGACTCTAATACATACGGACATGCTCCAGATGGGACAAGATATGATGAGAGTCTTAGTTGGCCAGGGGTGTTGGGACAATTACTGGGAGATAAGTTCGAAGTGATTACAGAGGCGCAGAATGGTCGTACGGTTGCTTTCGATGATCCGTACTTGCCAGGATGTAATGGCATGAACGATATCGAGGATTGTTTGGAACGCCATGATCCATTGGATCTTGTTGTTATTATGCTTGGTACAAATGACCTAAAAAAACATTTTGAGGCAACACCACAGATAGTAGGAAAGAATCTTCTTGAAATGTGTAAACGCGTACAAGGAAAAACGGATGCAAAAATATTGTTAGCGAGTCCAATGCTTCTTGGTGATCAGATTGAATTTTCGCCACTGCATTTGGAGTTTGGAAGACAGGCTGTTGACTACTCCTTTGAAATTGCTCCAGAAACAGAAAAGGTAGCAAAAGAAGTGGGGGCTGAGTTTATTGATATGGCATTAGTTGCTGTTGTTAGTGATGTTGATTGCTTGCATTTGGTACCAGAAGAGCATGCAAAAGTTGCGCAAGCTGTTCATGGAAAAGTGATGGATATTTTTGGAGCAGAACTAGAGCAGGAGGCTAGAGAGGAAGAAGAGGCGCGTCGAAAGGCAGAAGAGGAAGAAGCGGAGCGTTTGAGAGCAGAGGAAGAGGCAAGACGTGAAGCTGAGGCTGCTGCAGAGGAAGAGGCAAGACGTGAAGCTGAGGCTGCTGCAGAGGAAGCGGCGAGACGTGAGGCTGAGGCTGCCGCAGAGGAAGAAGCAAGACGTGAGGCTGAGGCTGCCGCAGAGGAAGAAGCAAGACGTGAAGCTGAGGCTGCTACAGAGGAAGAAGCGGAAGACACGATAGAGTCGGCAGTGCTTGATGAAGAGGACGAAGAAGAGACTGTTTTATCTAATGAAGAATCCGATGTGTTGTTGCAGATGCCAGAGGATGATGACGATGAAGATCGTATGGTGGAAGAAGAAGCACGTTTGAAGGTTGAGGCGATTTTGAAGGCTGCCGAGGAAGAGGTTGCCAAGGAAGAAGCGGAAGGGCTAGGTCGTTTTTCTTTTGTGGGAGAGAATGCTGTAGAAGAAGAGGACGATGTACCTTTGGTGTCGGATGTTATTGCATCTAGAAATACAACAAGCGAAAAAGAAAAAATGCTGGAAGGAAGACTTTACAAATGTGATGCAGAACTTCGGGCGGAGATGGCAGAAGCGAGAAAGAAAACAACTGCATACAACCAGACAATGGATGGGGATGTAGTACGACGTAGTGAAATTTTAGAGTCCTTAGTAGGCAAGATTGGTAAGAATGCCTATGTTGAGCCACCATTCCGTTGTGATTATGGTTCTAATATATCAATTGGTGATAATTTCTATGCAAACTTCGATTGTATTATGTTGGATGTAGGAAATATCAAGATTGGTAATAATGTATTCTTTGGACCAAAAGTTAATGTATATACTGCATGTCATCCAATTTATGCACCTGTACGAAATGAATTTTTAGAGTATTCTAAGGAAGTTACCATTGGTGACGATGTATGGGTTGGTGGAAATGTAACGATTAACCCTGGAGTACATATCGGTAATAATGTAGTGATCGGTTCTGGGTCAGTTGTGACAACAGATATTCCAGATGGTGTTGTGGCTGCTGGAAATCCTTGCCGTATCATTCGTCGGATTTCGGATGAAGATAAAGAATTCTGGGAAGAGAAAAAAGCTGAATATAATGAAAAATAGTGTGTGATATTGAATCAGACAGTAATAAAAAGTTCCTTGCAGTGATCTGGATGAGAGGTCATTGCAGGGAACTTTTCTTTAGTTGTATAAGGAGTCTCGATACTCTCCAGCTGTACGAAATTGTTCGCGGATTTTTTCTCCGTCGTCATTGGCGATAAATGTTCGGAATTCTGTTAATTTGTCAATGAAATACCCGAGGAATAAATCAATACTTTCTTTGTTGGAAAGACAGATGCTTTCCCACATTTCCGGAGAGGATGAAGCAATACGGGTGGTATCTTTAAAACCGCCAGCAGCAAATTGTTTCATATACTCTTCCGAGGAGTCGTTCTCACGCACCGTGTTCACCAATGTGGCAGCGATTACATGAGGCATGTGACTGATTGCTGCTGTTGCTTCGTCGTGCTCTTTTGGATCCAATACCACAAATCGTGAGCCGGTACATGTAAGTAGAGATTTTAGGCGTTCAAGCTGAGTATCTGTGGTTTTGGGGGTTCGTGTAAGAAGATAAAAAGCATTTTCTAATAAGATGGCAGAAGAGTTGATGAAGCCGTATTTTTCTGAACCAGCCATGGGATGTCCACCTATAAAATACGAATCCAAATTGTGTTCTGACACCGCTGTGTGAATGTTTCCCTTGACGCTTCCAACATCTGTTAAAATGCAGTCCTTTTTTAGAAACGGTTGAATCAGTGGGAGAAATTCTAAATTCCTTAAAACAGGTGCGCATAAAAAGATTACGTCGCAATCTGAAAAGTCTTCATTGATTTCGTAATGTAAACTTGAGATAATTCCGTCGGCTTTCCCTTGCTCAAGATCAGGGTTTTCTCTTCGGGTGTAGACACGAATTATGGCGGAAGGATAGGCTTTTCGGATGGCACGAGCGATGGAGCCACCAATAAGTCCTAAACCTAAAAAGCCGACAATGATGTTATCGTTATTCATAGTATAAATCCACCTTTCATTTCATAAAATTCATTTTATCGTAAAACTACTTTTCTGTAAATAACTATTGCTAGAATTTCAGAATAATATTATACTATATAGTAGGTGGATGATGCAAATATCAAGGAAAGGAACAAAAGAATGGGAAAGATAACAGTAACACCTTGCGAAATAGAGGGCTTATATGTCATTGAACCAAAGGTGTTTGGTGATGAGCGCGGATATTTTGTGGAAACATATAATAAGAATGATTTTTTGGAGCATGGCTTGGATATGGAATTTGTACAGGACAACCAGTCCATGTCTAAAAAGGGCGTTTTAAGAGGATTGCATTTTCAAAAGAAGCATCCGCAAGGAAAGTTGGTGCGAGTACTTTCTGGCGAAGTGTTTGATGTGGCAGTGGATATAAGAAAAGGTTCTCCGACTTATGGACAGTGGTTTGGTGTTGTACTTTCGGCAGAAAATATGAAACAGTTTTATGTGTCTCCGGGTTTTGCCCATGGTTTTTTTGTAATGTCAGAAACGGCAGTATTTTCCTATAAATGCACCGATTTTTATCATCCGGAAGATGAGGGCGGGATTCGTTGGGATGATCCGGAAATTGGCATACAGTGGCCGATCGAACCGGGGATGGAAGTTATTCTTTCAGAAAAAGATAGAGTATACGAAGGAATTCAATCATTAATGAAATAAAAAACGGGAGGTAATGAAATATGAGTATACCAGTGATTACGGATTCGATTCTTTATGTAGGAGCAGATGATACGACGATTGATTTGTTTGAAAGTCAATATATTGTGCCAGAAGGGGTTTCTTACAATTCATATGTAATTATGGATGAGAAGATAACAATCATGGATACCGTAGACAAACGTGCCACAGAGGAGTGGTTTGAAAATGTAGAACGAGTTTTGGATGGAAAGAAGCCAGAATATCTTGTTGTCTCTCATTTGGAACCGGATCATGCAGCTAATATTCAGAAAGCAGCAGAAAAATATCCGGAGATGAAGATTGTTGGAAATGCAAAAACATTTGCTATGATACCTCAATTTTTTGATTTGGATTTGTCAGAGAGAAGTGTGGTTGTAGCAGAGGGAGATACCTTGAATCTCGGAGCACATACACTTCAATTCTTTATGGCACCAATGGTTCACTGGCCAGAGGTTATGGTAAGTTATGAACAGTCTGAGAAAATTTTATTCTCTGCAGATGGATTTGGTAAATTTGGTGCGCTTTCCAAGACAGAAGGTGAGGATTGGGCATGTGAAGCGCGTCGTTATTACTTCAATATCGTAGGAAAATATGGAGCACAGGTGCAGGCATTATTGAAGAAAGCAGCTACGCTGGATATTGCTATGATTTGTCCGCTTCATGGTCCGATATTAAAAGAAAATCTTGGATATTACATCGATAAATACAATACATGGAGTAGTTATCAGGCAGAAGATGAAGGTGTGTTGGTTGCCTATGCGTCCATTCATGGAAATACAGCAGATGCTGCGAAGAAACTTGGCGAGATTTTGGAAGCGAAAGGTGCTAAGAAAGTTGTGGTAAGTGATCTTTCTCGTGAGGATATGGCGGAAGTGATTGAAGACGCATTCCGATATGACAAAATTATTTTGGCTGCGGCAACCTATGATGGTGGCATCTTCCCAGTAATGCAGGATTTCATTCATCATTTGAAGAGCAAGAACTATCAAAATAAGGCAGTGGGGTTTGTGGAGAATGGTTCTTGGGCTCCGGTTGCCGCAAAACAGATGCGTGCAGCGGTGGAAGAAATGAAGAATATGACCATTTGCGATGAGGTTGTTACAATCAAATCCGTGATGAAAGAAGATACGGTTCAGGCATTGGAACGATTGGCGGAAGAAATGATAAACAAGTAAGTTTGAATAATAAAAAGCCGAGGATTATGTTTCCTCGGCTTTGTTACTATTAGCATTTTCAGAATTTTCAGAATTTTCATTGTTATCTTCCTCCTTTTTCTTAGGCGGTTGAGATAATAAAACCAAAATTGTCATAAGTACAAAGAAAACAATTGGTGCAAAATATATCAGCATTTTGAAGTCGGGATTTACTAAGACACCAGGTGTGTTAAAACGAACAAAAAGTGCGATGTAAATTGAAAAAACAATGGTTCCGAAAATGGTTCCTAAGATACGGCCAATTGATTTTTCGCGAAATCTTGCTTTAAATAACCAAAAAATAATCATAAAGGCGAGACCGCCATCAAAAAGTCCAAAAATAAGCATTCCAGGATTAATTCCCATAATGAAGTCTCCAATCTGTATAAAATGAATTACAATATTTCAGTGAAATAACACACTTCTAGTATACTATATCTTTTTGAAAAATTCTATAAAAATTATTGACTTTTCGCAAAAATTATGATAAGTTAGATAAGCATGCAGGAATGGCGGAATTGGCAGACGCGCACGGTTCAGGTCCGTGTGGTAGCAATACCATGAGGGTTCAAGTCCCTTTTCCTGCATTTTTTTTATGCTTATTCGAGAAATATGGACTTTACATATAAAAAAAATATGGTAAAATATTAATGTACGTTTTTACAAAAAAGAAGTTTGGAGGAAAACAATGAACAGTTCAAAAAAATTAGCAAAAAATGATGGAATTGGACAAGGTACACAAGATACAAAGAAAAGTGTCCCATCCATTATTTCTTCGAAAAATAAGGTTTTAGCATTGATTGGAATCATTACAGTAGTGGTTCTTTGTGCGGGAGTATGCTATATGCAGCTTCGTCCACGTGCCATTGTGAAGGTAATTGGTTCGGATGCGAATAATGTGGCAGTTACAAATACCGTTTATATGAAAGAAGCGGTATATGATATTTTACAGACAGAGACACAGTACAATATGTACTCTTCCATCTATCAGCAGATGTATGGAACTACATATTGGGATATGGAGAATGTGGATGAAGCTGGAAGAACAGGTGCTGGTGCTGCTAAGAAACAGGTTATGGACGGCATCAAGCAGAGAGAGATCATGTGCATGGAAGCGGAAAAGCTTGGTTATAAGTTGACTGATGAAGAAAAGAAAGCAGCAGCAGAGGAAGTTAAGAAGGCGATGGAGAACATGACGGATGCGCAGAAGAAACTTCCAGGTTTAGATCAGGAAACATTGACTACTGTGTTCGAGAAAAATGCACTTGCAGAGAAGTTTAGACAGGTTCTTCTTGCGCAGAGCGGAATTGATCGAGAAGCTGTAAAGGCGTCTGTTAATAAAGACGATTACAAACAGTATACATTGCAGTATTATATGGTTAGCAATAAAAATGGAACCGATGAGAATGCAGCAGATGTAACAGAAGAAACAAAGCAGAAAAATCTTGAGAACATGACTGCGTTGAAGGAAAAAGCAAAGACAACAGATGATTTCTCGACACTTTTGGAAGAGAAGGATACAACAGGTATCGTTGCAATGCAGACTTTGAAGCTTGTTAAGAACGAGATGGAAGAATCGACATTCTTGACGAAGAAACTTCGTAATAAATTGATCAAGATGGAAAACGGGGAGATATCTGATGTCATCGAAGGCGAGGACGGATATTATCTCGTAAGAATGGAAAATAACGATGATAGTGAGGCATATGATGCACAGTGCGAGACTGTTGTTCAGGAAGAAGAGAGTAAGAAGTTTTCTGAGCAGTATGCAACATTTGCGCCAGCGTATACGACAGAAGTACAGAGTTACTGGAAAGGTCGTGTGACACTTGGTTCATACACAGCAGTGGAATAATAGCTAACAAAGAACAGGCAGATAGATTTTCAAGGAGCGAAGGTTTATCTGTCGTTCTTACATCAATACATTAAATGAAAGACAAGATAGGAGAGAAAAACCATGGCAAATGTGAAGCGGATTTACGTGGAAAAAAAGGAAGACTATGCAGTAGCAGCAAAGGACTTGAAAAAGGAGGTAAAAGAGTACCTTGGTCTTAAAGATTTGGAGCAGGTACGAGTTCTTGTTCGCTATGATGTGGAAGGCATTACCGAGGAGACATACAAGAAAGCCCTTGCAACTGTATTTTCAGAGCCACCGGTAGACTATGTTTATGAAGGATGTTTTGAGAAGAAGGATACAGATCGTGTATTTTCTGTAGAGTATCTTCCAGGACAGTTTGATCAGAGAGCGGATTCCGCAGAGCAGTGTGTGAAGCTTCTGAACGAAAGTGAGGAGCCAATCATCCGTTCCGCAACAACTTATGTTTTAAGTGGAAATATTAGTGATGAAGATTTTGACCGTGTGAAAGAGTATTGTATCAACCCAGTGGATTCCCGCGAGACGGACGAAACAGTACCAGAGACATTGGTGACAGAATTTGATGAGCCAGCTGATGTAAAGATTTTTGATGGTTTCAAAGATATGCCAGAGGCAGAGTTGAATGAGTTGTACGGTTCTTTGGGACTTGCTATGACATTTAAAGATTTTCTCCATATCCAGAATTATTTCCAAAACGAGGAGAAGAGAGATCCTAGTATGACGGAAATTCGCGTGTTGGATACATATTGGTCCGATCATTGTCGTCATACAACATTCCTTACAGAGTTGAAAAACATTACTTTTGAGGAAGGCGATTACACAGAGCCGATTAAAGCGGCATTTGATATGTATAAAAAAGACCATGAGACGATTTATAAAGGAAGAGATGATAAGTTTGTTTCTTTGATGGATATCGCACTTATGGCAATGAAGAAACTTCGTGCCGATGGGAAGTTGGAAGATATGGAAGTTTCTGATGAGATTAATGCTTGTTCCATCGTTGTTCCAGTGGAAATTGACCACGAGGATGGAAGAGGTCCAGTGGAGGAAGAGTGGTTGGTATTCTTCAAGAATGAGACACACAACCATCCAACAGAGATTGAGCCATTTGGTGGTGCGGCAACTTGTCTTGGTGGAGCAATCCGTGATCCATTGTCAGGTCGTGGATATATATACCAAGCAATGCGTGTAACCGGTGCGGCAGATCCTACCAAGTCTTTGAAAGAGACCATGGAAGGTAAATTGGCTCAGAGAAAGATTGTAACAGGTGCAGCAAGTGGTTATAGTTCTTATGGTAACCAGATTGGTCTTGCAACCGGCCTTGTAGATGAGATTTATCATCCAAATTATGTGGCAAAACGTCTTGAGATTGGTGCTGTTATGGGTGCTGCTCCAAGAAAAAATGTAATCCGTGAGAATTCCGATCCGGAAGATGTCATTATTCTTCTTGGTGGACGTACCGGACGTGATGGTTGTGGTGGTGCAACCGGTTCTTCTAAGGCTCACAATACGGAGTCCATCGACACTTGTGGCGCTGAGGTTCAGAAGGGTAATGCCCCAACGGAGCGTAAGATTCAGAGATTGTTCCGACGTGAGGAAGTAAGCCGTCTCATTAAGAAATGTAATGACTTTGGTGCCGGCGGTGTATCCGTGGCAATCGGAGAATTGGCAGATGGTCTTACGGTGGATTTGGACAAAGTGCCTAAGAAATATGCAGGTCTTGATGGTACTGAGCTTGCGATTTCCGAGTCTCAGGAGCGTATGGCTATCGTGGTCGATCCAAAAGATGTAGATAAAATGCTTACCTTTGCTGAGGAAGAGAACTTGGAGGCCGTTCCAGTAGCCGTTGTAACAAAAGAGCCAAGATTGGTTCTTAAGTGGAGAGGAAAGGAAATCGTAAATATTTCCAGAGCATTCCTTGACACCAACGGTGCACATCAGGAAACAGATGTAACAGTGGAAATGCCAAAGAAAGCAGATAACTATCTGGAAAATGTGGAAGTTTCCGATGATTTCAAAGAAGCGTTTACAGAGAATTTGAAAGATTTGAATGTATGTTCCAAGAAGGGACTTGTGGAAATGTTTGACAGTTCCATCGGAGCATGTACGGTAGATATGCCTTATGGTGGTAAGTATCAGTTGACACCTACCCAGACAATGATCGCAAAACTTCCTGTATTGGATGGCAAATGCGATACAGTAACAATGATGAGTTATGGCATGGATCCATATTTGATGAGCTGGAGTCCATATCATGGTGCAGAGTATGCCGTACTTTCTTCTGTTGCGAAAATCGTGGCAGCTGGTGGTGACTTTACGAAGATTCGTTTCACATTCCAGGAGTACTTCAAACGTATGACAGAGGATAGTAGTCGTTGGGGCGAGCCAATGGCAGCACTTCTTGGTGCATATGATGCACAGATGAAATTGGGACTTCCTTCCATCGGTGGTAAGGATAGTATGTCTGGTACATTTAATGATATCGATGTTCCACCTACCCTTTGTTCTTTTGCTGTGGATGTGGCAAAATTGTCTGATGTTATCACACCTGAGTTAAAAGAGGCTGGAAATATTCTTGTTAAATTTGCAATCAAGAAGGACGCCTACGATCTTCCTGATTTCACATACATCATGGATATGTATGCAAAAGTTACTGGCTTGATGCGTGAGGGTGTTGTGAAATCCGCATATGCACTTTCTGGTAAGGGAACTGCTGAGGCAGTAGCGAAGATGGCGTTTGGTAATAAGCTTGGTGTTGCATTTGAGACTGCAGTTGCAGTGAAGGATTATTTCAAACCAGCATATGGCGATATCGTTGTTGAAATGAGTGCCGCAGACTTGAGCAAAGTTGAGGCTCTTGGTATTGCTTTCGAGAAGATTGGTCAGGTTGTAGAAGAGGCTTCCTTCACATACGGTGATGCGAAAGTTAGTATGGAAGACGCTTTGGCAGCTTGGACAGGAACATTGGAGAAAGTATTCCCAACACGTTCCGGTGTAGAAGACGTGAAAATTGAGACTGGCTTGTATGATACAAAAGAGATTTATGTATGCAAGCACAAAGTGGCAAAACCAAAAGTGTTTATTCCAGTGTTCCCTGGTACAAACTGTGAGTATGATACCATGCGTGCATTCCAAGCAGCTGGTGCCGATACAGAAAGCATTGTATTTAAGAATATGACGGAGCAGAACATCAAGGATAGCGTAGATGCTTTTGAAAAAGCAATCAATGAATCCCAGATTTTGATGTTCTCTGGCGGATTTAGTGCTGGTGACGAGCCAGACGGTTCTGCAAAATTCATTACTTCGGTATTCCGAAATGAGAGAATCAAAGAGGCTGTTCACCGTCTCTTGAATGAGAAAGATGGTTTGGTACTTGGTATCTGTAACGGATTCCAGGCATTGGTTAAACTTGGTCTGGTTCCTTACGGTGAAATCCGTACACAGAAAGATGATTCTCCAACATTGACGACAAACAGTATTGGACGTCATATCAGCAAATCGGTATACACAAAGGTTGTAACAAATAAATCACCTTGGTTGCAGAAGGCAGAGCTTGGTGGTGTATATTCCGTACCAGCATCTCACGGAGAGGGACGTTTCGTGGCGAGCAAAGAGTGGTTGGATAAACTCTTTGAGAATGGTCAGGTGGCAACTCAGTACGTAGATGTAAACGGTAACCCAACCATGGATGAGGACTTTAATCCAAATGGTTCTTACTGTGCAATTGAGGGTATCACAAGTCCGGATGGACGTGTACTTGGTAAGATGGCTCACTCCGAGCGTCGTGGAGACGGAGTAGCTGTGAATATATTCGGAGAACAGAATCAGCTGATCTTCGAAAGCGGCGTCGAATATTTTAAGTAAGCAATAAGCCGTGCAGACTGGAAAAAGTGCTTTCTCGTGAGCTTGCTCACAGGAGAAAGTGCTTTTTTCGGTCTATAGGGCGCATGCCCGAAACGATGAGCTTGCGGACGCAAGCGAAGAGTTAAGGCTTATTGCGAAGTAAGCCGTGCACGGCGACTGCAATGCGAACAAGGTTCGCTATGGATGATGAGTCTGCGAAAGCAGACGAAGAATCAGGCTCGTTGCTTACTGGAAGTGGATAGCGCGGAGCAGGAAAGGAGAACACAATGAATTTATTCAAACATGAACTTACGATTCGCGATCGCCAAACGATGGTGGACATTACACCACAAATTCGCGAGGATATTGAAAAGAGTGGGATTCAAGATGGAATCGTTGTGGTATATTGTCCACATACAACAGCAGGAATCACCATAAATGAAAATGCGGATCCGGATGTGGTACGAGATTTGATTTACGGTTTTGAAAAAGTATATCCAACGATAGACGGAAAATATCGCCATTTTGAGGGGAATTCTCATGCGCACATGAAATCCAGCACCATGGGAGCATCGGCGACATTGATTATTTGCGATGGAAAACCGATTCTTGGAGTGTGGCAAGATGTGTATTTTTGCGAATTCGATGGTCCAAGAAATCGTAGCTATTACGTAAAAGTGATGGAGGGATGATTTTATGGACGATTCATTAAATTTAGCAATCGTATTA
>JAGBBZ010000031.1 GCA_017938215.1 Eubacterium sp.
TGGTCACTATGTGTGATCAAAAGCATGTACTGTATCTTGTGTTTTCCCACACTTCGATGTTGCAGGTAATACTTACGAACTTCTCGCACCATCAACACACCTGCAAAACTTAGGAAAAAGAATATCACCAACGTAATCCTTGAGTAGTCCTCGGTATTTTTGCGAAACATCATATACGTCATCATTGCCGTAAATAGTAAAAAGCAATGTTTCATCACTTCTTTCCATTCACATAAGCGTCCTCTTTTCAAAATGCCAGAGTAACTTTCTGAAAAAAAGACAACAATAATATGGAAAACAACAATTATCAGTGCCATTTCCTTATATATGGCTATACTATCTAAGAAGTTTGTCAGATGCCTCAGATAATACGCTAATACAAATGCCAATTCTAGGACTAACAGATCTAATAGCATAAAATCCAGATGCTTGAACCAACTTCGGTCCGCTTTCACGTACATTTACTTACTCTTCTTCTCCTTCCGGCTTCGCTTTGCCTTCTTGTGAGGTTTGTTATCTGTTTCTTCTCCATAGTAGCCACCATACTGTCCATACTGCTTATAGTAGCCCTTATAATATCCTTTGTAATAGCCTTTGTAATAACCGTTATAGTAACCGCCTTCATTCATACCTACCTTATTTAATACGGTTCCTAAGATACGGCACTCCGCCGTCTCTAGCTGTTTTTTTACGTTTTGTACAAACTTATAACTGATTCGATTATTCTCGATAACGATAATCGCACCATCTGCCACCTTAGAGATGATGGCACCATCGATAACGGAACCAAGTGGCGGTGCATCGATGATCACGTAATCATACTCTTCTCTCAGGTTACTGATGAGCATCTCAAAATACTTATTTCCAAGAAGTTCCGTCGGATTCGGCACCACCGGACCGGCAAACATACAATACAGATTCTCAATATCTGTCTCATATAACGCCTCTTCCTGCTTAGACTGGCCTGTCAAGTAATGAGAAAGTCCTTTGACTTTTGCTTTTTTCTTTCCACTCTCTCCATCTTCTACCGTAACACCATGCCTTCCTACCAGCACCGATTTACGCAAATCCGCATCGATAAGCACTACTTTCTTACCGTCCTCTGCAAGAGAACGACAAAGGTTCATGGACACGGTAGACTTCCCTTCATTCGGGGTACAACTTGTCAACATCAGTACTCGTATGTCATCACCGCAAAACTGGAGATTCGTACGAAGTGTATTGTAACTTTCTGTTAATGCATAATCCATTTCTTGAATTCGTTCTAATTTTACTCTCATCAGTCATCCTCCTCTTCTTTAAATGGAATCAATGCCAATGTATTGAGTTCCAGATATTTTTCGATATCCTCGGAGGATTTTATCGTATCATCCAGCAAGAAACGGACAACGATGATCAACATTACGAGAAAGGCAACTGCAATTCCTGCCAGTGCCGCATTCTTTTTCACGTTTGGTGATACTTTCATCGGATTCGCATAACCTTCCTCGATGATGTTTGGTTCATCCTGATCCATGATTTTAGAGATGCTGGTCTTACTTACCATCGCCACATTGTCTACAATTTTCTTCGCCATTTCGGGACTATCATAAGTAACCGTAATGGCAAGAATACGTGTATCTTCCGGATTTGTCACATTGATTTTTTCAACCATTGACTCATATGTCTCGTCGTATGGTTCTGCATCCAGACCAAGATTTTTGATAACTGCCTCGATGACTGGGCGACTATTGATCAGTTCCATGTAGTCAGCCGTCAAAGAGCTACCTACCTGAATATCTGCAAAACTTGTTACGGATGTACTTTTTGTTAACACGTAAAGTTTGGAGGTAGACGCATATTGAGGGGCAATCATAAATTTGCTAATCAATCCTGCCGCCAGCGCCGCTACCACAGTTGCCACTAGTATAATCGCAATCTTCGATCGAAGCAGATAAAATATCTCAAGCAAATCAATTTCGATTTCTTCATTCTTTTGTTCGTTCATTGCTCTTTTCCTTTCCTATTACCTTTTAGAAAACTTTATCTTTCACAACACATTCAAAATTTCTCTTCATGATTATCTTTACACGGTGCTCAGTCACACCGCTGCGAAGCAACGCAAGTAAACCTCGCCTTGCATTTGGCGGACGGCGCTCCGTATCGTGGGTATCTGTCCCAAAGAAATGAACCAAATGCTCCCGAACCATCTTTCGACAAAAGAGACTATGCTTGTCTTTCCCGATGAAAGACGAAAAGTTCATCTGGAGTCTCGCTCCTTGTTCTTTTAATTCTCGTACTCGGTCTTCTTGCTCAAAAAGACATTCATATCTTTCATAGTGCGCGATGATCGGAATATAAGAACATTGAATCATCTTCTTCACCGCTTGATACAGTTCACTGTACGAAATGGAGATATTGAATTCCAACAGGACATATCTGGTATCCGCCATCGTCAATGCTTTTCCTTCTTCGATGTCCTTTACCACACCATTGCGATAATATATCTCATTTCCAAGATAAAGAAAAATCTCTTCCCCATACTTTTCCCGAACCTTTGTATAAAACGCTTCAAATATCTCTTGAAGTTCCTCTGCTTGGCGATTTGTTCGCCCTGGAACGTAGTGGGGTGTCAAAAATATTTTTCGTATTCCTTTTTGATATGCCAGATTAATCATCGCCATGGCTTCGTCGATATCCTGAGCTCCATCGTCAACCCCAGGAAGGATATGACTGTGAACATCAGAAAAGCCACCTATCTCTTCATATATAGCATTTAGTACACCATCCATATCCGGATACTTAACTACTTTCTCTTTCTTTTTCAACCAGCGTACTATGAATACGCCACAACAAGCCAAAAGCAGTACTCCAATGACAATCGGGATTATGTGCCCTCTGCTTTTGCTTCTACTATCACTTTTTTTGTTACTAGCGTCTTTCGACGGTTTATCTTCTATTTCATTCGCTTCTGTCTGCGTCGAATTCACATCATCTTCGCTCGACATTTCCTCTTCGGAAGTCTCCTCTTCTGTCATTTCTTCCGTGGAATCATCTTGGGAAACTCCTTTTGCTGTTTCTTCTGGAGTCGTTTCCTGTGCTTTCCCTTCATGGGCATCTTTCACTGCTTTCTGCACAGTTTGCGAGTTTTCCGAAGCATCATCTTCTTCTGATTCTTCGCCCGATACTTCCTGAAGATACCCATCCTTTACTCCACCCTCTACATTGGCATATATGTTGGATATGGCTTCTGTTGCTTGCGCATCCGTCAAATCCACAGCATCTTCCATTAGCTTTGCTTTCATCTGTTGTACATAGGATTCTTTTGCAACATATGTCTTTCCCTCATATTCAAAAGAACTTTGCGCAACAGCTAATACCCTTTCTTCGGCGGCATTTATCCCGCCTGCCTTCACATGTTCAGCTGCCACTAATGTTGTTAACAGCGCGAAACAAACAATCCATCTTTTTTTCATAACTATTTTCATTCCTACTCATCTGTACTACGAGAACTGTATCACTTCTCTGGTATCACCTTTTACCATGACCACTCCATACGGAGACCCAAAAAACGGATCATCCATAAATGCTTGCAACTGGTATGTCTGCCCTACCGTATTGTCCGTCATCTCCCAATAATCATTGGAACTTTTTTTTACGACTTTTATCGTACCGTCACCACTGGTTTTTGTATACGCAATGATAGTTTGCAACTCTTCAAGACCATTTCTTACACTTCCACCAAAACTCCAACTCTTACCATTAAACATACATCCAAATGTTCCTTCATACGACTTATTTAATAAGTAAACCGTATAAATTTCCTCATTCTGATCGTTACACAAAAAGTAACTAGCCACCATCTGTGTGTCGGGAACACTGCCCGGATACAATGTCGGTTCCGGTGTTGCTGTAGCGACCGGCAGTGAAGTAGGCTCCACTGTTGGAATTACTGTCGGTGTCGGCACCACTATCGGTGGCACAGTTGGTTCCAGCGTCGGAAAATCCGTCTCTATTGGTGGTTCCGACGTCACAATTGGTAACGGTGATGCTGTCTCTGTTGCTGATGGTATAAATGTTTCATCGGGCAATAATGTTGGGGGTAGTGTTTCCAGCGGAGAAGTTGTTGGTCTGAAGCTTTCAGAAGGATTCACGATTGTTGGTATGATTGGCTTTAAAGATGGTTTCTGTGTAGGTATCGGTTTCTCCATCTTTTCTTCCATAACCACAACTGTAATATTTTTTTCTAGCTTCTTTTTCTTCTTTGTGATTCCTTTTGTCCCCACCGTGATTGTAGTAATCCCAGGTGTCACTCCCTGAATCTTTCCCTCAGAAGAAACACAAGCAATTTTCTCATCCGAAGAACGATACTCCACTTGCAAGTTTAGAGCTTTTTGAGGCGTTACCTGAGTCTGGATTATCGTTTCTCCCCCTGGATACAAAATCACAGTATCCGCTGATTTCAATTTAAGGTTGCTCACATATTTTCCAACCTTAACCTTACACACTGCACGACGATATCCTTTTTTTGTCACATATACTTTAGCTGTGCCCACACGTCTTCCATGAAGCACTCCCTTTTTATTTACTTTCAATATCTTTTTATTCGAGGATTGGAATTTGCATTTCTTAGTCTTCACTGAAATCTTTTTACGACTACCAACGTATATCTCGTATTTCGTTTCATTGATTTTCACCTTTGATTTCGCCTGTAAACATGTTTTTCCATCTTGTATCACTACGCTAGTAAAAACTGCCAGCACGCACAGCCATGCAATTCCATATTTTTTCATTCTCTCATCCTCATCTTACTTGTCATATAACGATTAAGCGGTGTATGGGGAGGTAAGGGTCCCATACACCAGCCTAATACTCAAACATTATTCAGTGTACTTGGTACTATTTGTATCCAAGTTCAAACCCTTTTCCATTTAAGTAATCCTCTACATTTGGCTTCTGGATTTCCACTGTGATATCTTCATCGCCTTCTTTATACTTAAATGTTACTCCGTTTTCTCCCACTGCCACTACTGTATCATCACTATATGTTACATCATAACTTACGCCTTTATATGTTGTAGTAGTACTATACTGACCATTTTCTTCTGTAACAGTAAGTACACGTTCTACGGTTCTTCCATCGATTTGGTTTCCTGCTGCATCTTTTACCTTGACAGCATCTACATCATATGTTGAAGTTGTTCCCTCAACTAAAACGGCATCTACTTCATATGTTCCAGAATAATCTTTTGTTGTCACTGTACTTGTAGCATCCGGATCTTTCTCTACAATAACTGTTTTCTTTGCCTTATCCTGAGCATCACGGTTCTTGATGGTTACGATATAACCACCCATCTTCTTGATGGTTCCTTCATCACCTTCACCATATGTCTCTTCCCATTCATCCATAAGTTCAGCAGGAGATTTTGCAAGAAGACTCTTTGCTCTCTCAATCTGAGTTTTTGTAATCTCAACCGTTTCACCATTTCGTGTAAATTCAAGTGCCTCCACTTCGGAAGGAAGTTCATAAGTAGCAGTTGTTCCATCCTCGCTTATTGTAGGTTCTACTACTGGCGCTGCTGTTGGCACTACCGTTGGTGCTGTTGTCGGCGCTACCGTTGGCTTTGCTGTTGGTGCTACCGTTGGCTTTGCTGTCGGTACTGCCGTTGGCTCTGCTGTTGGTACTACCGTTGGCTCTGCTGTTGGTACTACCGTTGGCTCTGCTGTTGGTGCTACCGTTGGCTCTGCTGTTGGTGCTATCGTCGGCTCTGCCGTTGGTGCTACCGTTGGCTCTGCTGTTGGTGCTACCGTTGGCTCTGCTGTTGGTGCTACTGTTGGCTCTGCGCTTGGGGTTACAACTGGTGTTGCACTTGGCGCTGCACTTGATGTTACGACTGGAGCATCGGTAACTGTCACCGTACATTTCGCTTTCTTTCCATAGGTATTTGTCACAGTAATCGTTGCTGTTCCCGCTGCAAGAGCTGTTACTTCACCCTTCTTAGATACAGTAACTACTTTCTTATCTGAAGACTTCCAAGACTCAACCTTCTTAGAAGCAGTCTTCTTTGGTGTCCACTGTGCAATCTTAAGAGTTGACTTCTGTCCTACATTAAGTGCCAATGCAGACTGGTTCAACTTGATTGACTTATTCTTAACACCATTCTTTACTTTAATCTTGCATACCGCTTTTACTTTCTTGTTTGCCTTGGAAACAACTGTAATCTTAGCAGTACCTTTCTTCTTTGCCTTGATCACACCCTTAGCACTTACGGACGCAACTTTCTTTTTATTCGATTTATACTTAACTTTCTTAGATGCCTTCTTAGGTGTTACTTTCTTTACACCAAGAGTGTATCGCTCACCAGTATAAAGCGTCTTTTTCTTTGCTGTTAACGTAATTTTCTTTGTCTTCACGGCTGCTTCGGCTTCCGTAGATGCACCTGTGCACATAGTGACTGCCATCGCTGTTACCAAAGAAGCTGCTACAATTCTCTTGTTCATCTTTCTTCTCTCCTATCTTCATTATAATTTATACATTTCCCTTTTATGAAAACATACAAACCCGTGCTTACCTTTCTATCTTACAACAACTCATAGTTGTTGTCAACCCTCCATTAACAACTCTCAGGTTTTGTTTATCTTTTGAAGAACTCGTTATAATATACATAGCAATAACTTATTCAGAAGGCTTATTCTCAAAACCAGAAAGGAACAAGCAATATGAAAAACTTAAAAAAATTACGCGAAGCTCATGGCATGAGCCAACAAAAACTTGCAGAAGAACTATTTGTAACTCAACAAAGTATTTACAAATACGAAAACAATTTAGCTTATCCCACTCTTGATACTTTGAAATTAATGTCCAAAATCTTTTCTGTTCCAATTGACTATATTGTGGAAAATGATTTTATTGATACTACAGCTATTGAGCAAATCTCCACTCTCGCAAAAGACGAAAATGAAATATTGAAATATTATCGTAAACTCTCTCCCGAACTCAAAAAAACAATCCTTACCTTATTAATGCAAATTGAACAAAAAAAATGATATAAGAATACTTTTCCAAGTATTCTTATATCATTTGGGGAGTTTTAAACCTGACGTTTTTCATGCAAATATAGGCTTTGCCATCCTTTCTTTTATCATTCGTATTTCAGACTCAAACCAATTTATACGAACTCCCATCTCCTCTAATCTTGCAAAAGAAGCCAACGCCTCTCCTACCTTGCAAGACAAATCCATATGACCTTCGGCTACTATAGATATATTGTGTCTCAACTCATTCTCGATTTGTAATTTGATTAGTCGTGTATCCGTTTGTAAATCGTGAACATTTTCCTTAAGTTCAGTGATATCAACCTTCACCTCTAGCATATCTGCTTTCAACACAGATACGTCGGTTTTTAATTCAGCAACGTCTTCCTTGAGTTCCACGATATCAGCTTTCACTTGTACCATATCGGTTTTTAATTCACTCATGCCTTCTAGTATCAAATCCAGTTTTTTACTATCTGTCATACCTTTCATCTCCTTCACTATTGAGTATAAGTTTAACACCGATATCTTAATTTGTAAATATACTACATTTCACAAAAATACCACTTATTTTTTATATAGTATTACATAAATCCCTTCCAAAAATAACCAAAGCAAGACTATAAAGCCTTGCCAATTCTTCGCCTGCTGACGCAGGCTCATCATCTATGCACCTCTGGTGCTATGGCTTCGCCCACCTCCGAGCCAAAAGCTCGGGGTCGCGGGCGCGCTCGGATACCTTACGAGCAAGCTCGACGAGTATCCTCACTTTGCCTTCGCGGATATAATCAAAAAAGAAGTCACATTTTCGTGCAAGCACAAATGTGTGGACGGCTTAAAACCGTGCCAATTCTTCGCCTGCTGACGCAGGCTCATCATCTCGGGCTTCGCCCTATATAATCAAAAAAGCACGATTTCCTGTGAGTAAACTCACGGAAATGTGCTTTTCCGATTATGCACGGCTTCAGCCTACTAGAACTTTCCGTTGTCAGCTGCTTCCTGGATGGAAACTGCTACTGCTACAGTCATACCAACCATAGGGTTGTTACCTGCACCGATCAATCCCATCATCTCTACGTGAGCTGGTACGGAAGAAGATCCTGCGAACTGTGCATCACTGTGCATACGTCCCAATGTATCTGTCATACCGTAGGAAGCTGGACCAGCTGCCATATTATCTGGATGAAGTGTACGTCCTGTACCACCACCAGATGCTACAGAGAAGTATTTTTTGCCCTGCTCCAAGCACTCTTTCTTATAAGTACCTGCAACTGGATGCTGGAAACGAGTAGGGTTTGTAGAGTTACCTGTGATAGAAACGTCTACTGCTTCCTTGTGCATGATTGCAACACCTTCCTGAACGTCGTTCGCACCATAGCAGTTAACTTTTGCACGAAGACCCTCAGAATAAGATTTTCTAAATACTTCTTTTACTTCGTTTGTATATGGATCATACTCTGTCTCAACAAATGTAAATCCGTTGATACGAGAAATAATCTGAGCTGCGTCTTTTCCAAGACCATTCAAAATAACGCGAAGTGGTTTTTTACGCACTTTGTTTGCTTTCTCAGCGATACCAATAGCACCCTCAGCTGCTGCGAAGGACTCATGTCCAGCAAGGAAACAGAAACACTCTGTCTCTTCCTCAAGAAGCATCTTACCAAGGTTACCATGTCCAAGACCTACTTTACGTGTATCTGCTACAGAACCAGGGATACAGAATGCCTGCAAACCTTCACCGATTGCTGCTGCTGCATCTGCCGCTCTTCTACAGTCTTTTTTAATTGCGATTGCTGCACCTACGATGTAAGCCCAACAAGCATTTTCAAAACAGATTGGCTGAATGCCTTTGATCTGATCGTATACGTTCAAACCAGCATCTTTTGTATTCTTCTCTGCTTCTTCAATAGAGGAGATACCATACTCAGCCAAAACGCCATTGATTTTATCAATTCTTCTTTCATATGATTCAAATAATGCCATTATTTCTTTCCTCCTCTATTTATTTAAGTACTTCGTCTGTTCTTGGGTCGATGATCTTAACGGCATCATCAACACGACCATACTGTCCACAAGCTTTCTCGTAAGCAGTATTTGGATCATCACCTTTTTTGATGAAGTCTGTCATCTTACCAAGAGATACAAATTTATATCCAATGATCATATCCTCTGCATCAAGTGCAATACCTGTTACATAACCCTCTGCCATCTCAAGATAACGAGGTCCTTTTTTCAATGTACCGTACATTGTACCAACCTGGGAACGAAGTCCTTTTCCAAGGTCCTCAAGTCCAGCACCGATTGGAAGTCCATCCTCAGAGAATGCACTCTGTGTTCTTCCGTATACGATCTGAAGGAACAATTCTCTCATTGCTGTGTTAATTGCATCACATACAAGGTCTGTATTCAAAGCTTCCATAACTGTACGTCCTGGAAGAATCTCAGATGCCATAGCTGCAGAGTGAGTCATACCGGAACATCCGATGGTCTCTACCAATGCTTCCTGAATAATACCCTCTTTCACATTAAGAGTAAGCTTACAAGCTCCCTGCTGAGGTGCACACCAGCCTACACCATGTGTCAAACCGGAAATATCTTTTACTTCTTTTGCTTTTACCCATTTTGCTTCTTCTGGAATTGGTGCACAACCATGGTTAACACCCTGAGCAACTGGGCACATGTTTTCTACTTCGTGTGAATAAATCATGTTGATAGTGACTCCTTTCTTATTCGTCATATTCTCTCAATATCGTACAATATTTTTTAAAAAATGTCAACGCTTTTCCACGACTTCCCCTTGCTTCTTATATATACTTCCACCTGCCACAAAACCACGTACAGATGACAATGGATATACATTGCTATTGCTTCCGATAACCGTTCCCGGATTCAAGATACTTCCGCATCCAACCTCCACGAAACTACCTAGAACGGCACCCATTTTCTTCAAGCCTGTCGCCACCTTTTCCTCGCCCACGCGAATTTCCACCAACGTTTTATCCGATTTCACATTGGAAGTAATAGACCCTGCACCCATATGGGATTTGTAACCAAGGATAGAATCGCCAACATAATTGTAATGTGGCACCTGAACACCATCAAACAAAATAACATTTTTCAACTCTGTGGAGTTCCCCACCACTGCCCCTTTTCCCACTAACGCATTTCCACGAATAAAGGCGCAGTGACGAATCTCCGCTTCCTCGTCTATAATCGCTGGACCATTGATGTATGCCGTTGGTGCAACCGTGGCTGATTTTGCAATCCATACATTTTCGCCACGCTTTTCAAATCGTTCTTCCGGCAAGGACTGTCCAAGTTTCACAATATATTCTCCGATATGTGGCAACACCTCAAATGGATATTCGTACTGGGAAATCAAATCCCAGCCGATGGAACATGTGTCTTGAAATACTTCTTTATTTAATAACTCATTCATCTTTACTTCGTCTCCTTTTTCGTTTTCTTTCCGGAATAATATTCCTTTGCCATATTATAATATGACCGAAGTTGTGACATATTGTTGGTTTCTTTCACTTTTCCTACTTGCAAACGCACAAATCCAGTCAGCTTATCCATATATTCTTTCTCGCTGATGTCACCTTCTGAGACACCACCCAAGCCTTTCTCCCAGCTCGCTGTCAATTTCGGACTCAGCATGGCAGGAATCGAATAGCGAACAATACCACACACCAATTCACCTTTTAACGTCGGCGTAATGATCTGCGTCTTTTTATTTAAATCCAGATATGAAATATTCACAAGTTTTTTCAGGATTTCCGCTCTGGTAGCACTCGTACCGATTCCACTCCCCTTAATCATGGCACGAAGTTCTTCATCCTCAATCAACTGTCCTGCATTCTCCATTGCCAAGATCATAGAACCTGAATTGTAGCGCTTTGGTGGTGACGTTTCACCTTCCTTTATGTTCATGTCACCCACTTGCACTTGCATACCCTTTTTCAGGTGAGGAAGTATTTTTCGCAACGCTTCCGCATTTGTAACGCTTTCCTCTCCCTCTTCGGAATCCTTGTCCGTGGAAGTCATTTCCTTTTTCTTTTTCGTAAAAGAATACTGTGATACTGGCAGAAAACCGTCCTCCACCAACACCTTTGCAGAAGTAAAAAATCGCTCTGTGTATATATGTTCCTGGACTGGATTTCCCATTGTTAACACTACATTTACCTTTTGATACTCTGCCGGAGGATAAAAGATACTCAAAAAACGACGTACAATTACCTCATACATTTTCTCTGCTGTCGGTTGCAGAGACTTTATTGCTCCAAGCCCCTGTCCTGTTGGGATGATAGCATAGTGATCAGTAATCTTTTTGTCGTCCACATATCGAGTTTTTTCCAACCCTAGAAAACTCTTTCGCTCCGCAATATCTCGCAAATACGGCAACGCCATTTCATAGCCTTGTAAACCTTTCAGATTTTTCGTAATTTCCTTTGCCACTGCACTACTAAGCACACGGGCATCCGTACGAGGATACGTCACAAGCTTTTTCTCATACAACTCCTGTACAATCTGTAACGTCTCATCTGGGCTGATTTTGAACAGTTTGGAGGAAAGGTTTTGTAGTTCCGCCAAGTTAAATAACAATGGTGGATTTTTCTTTTCCTTCTTCTTTTCAATCTTCTCGATAACAGCCTCTTTTCCCGAAGTTGAGGAAGTCAAGCTTTGAATAAGTTCCTTCGCTGTTTCTTCATCTTTAAATCCATTTTCCTTATATAGCTTAGGCGACTGGAAGTATCTGGAATCTTCCGACACCTTCCACTCTCCATCAAACATATCCATGGAAACATTTGCGCCGTCAGCAATACCATCCTCCTTCGGTGCAAAACTTCCAATCACACGATAAAATGGTGTCTTCACAAACTTCCGCATTTCCCATTCTCGAGTCACCACCATCCCCAGCACACAAGTCATAACGCGTCCTACCGATACCGAGGTCCATTTTTTACTTTCTACACTATCATTGAGCCAGCCACCATATTTCAGCGACAACGCACGGGAAAAATTAATTCCCATCAAATAGTCTTCTTTGGCTCGAAGATATGCCGACGCACTGAGATTGTCATATTCCGAAAGAGGTTTCGCCTCGCGGATTCCACGTTGAATCTCATCTTCTGTCTGCGAATCAATCCACACACGATATTTTTTCTTATCTGCCGGCACTTTTGCCATCTGATCAACCAAACGGTAAATGTACTCTCCTTCTCGTCCCGAGTCAGTACACACATAAATTGACTCTACATCCGGACGTGTCAGTAGACCACGCACCGTCTCAAATTGCTTTTTCACATTTGGAATCACTTCATAAAGAAACTGTTCCGGAACAAATGGCAGTGTTTCAAATGCCCATTTTGCATATGCTGGATCGTATACTTCCGGATAACTCATCGTAACCAAATGTCCAACACACCAAGTTACGATGGCGTCCTCTGATTCAATGAATCCATCGCCTCGTCTACCACCAAGTTTCAACACCTTTGCAAATTCCTGCGCAACACTTGGCTTCTCTGCGATAAATAATTTCTTTCCCATAAATTAATATCCTAACTCCTCCGAAACAAGAACAACCTTGATTCGATTTTTTACGCCACTTCGTCTAGTAACTACGATTTGAGAACAAATACAATCCTCGCTAAAACAATCACCACACCGTCCTGTCTTGGCACAAGGTGTATTTTTATTCAAGCGAACCGTATTCGGTGGAGAAGCGATGTCCCTTACACGACGCACACCATCTTCCACACTGCTTACCACCTTATTCATTCCCGTAAGGATAATAACATTTTCTGGTCCATACAGCAAGTAAGATAATCTGTTTCCGCGCCCGTCGATATTAACCAATTCACCGTCTACTGTAATAGCATTCGTACTCATAAGGAAATAGTCACTATTGATCATTTTAGCATTCATGTCCTTCACTTCCTCTGGAGTCACTGCTGTTGCACGATCATACAAAGTACATGGCCCAGCCTTGATGGCATCCATCAATCCCGACTCTGTCAATGTCATGGAACCACCATAGCAAACCGTTTTTCCTTCCGTCAAAAACTTATCCATGATAAGCTTTACTGCTTCTTCCTTCGTTTCGGCATAATAACCTTCCATATTTCTCTTCGCCAAATTTTGAATCATTGTCTGTGCCAGATTTTTCTGAGCCTCTAATTTGAAATTATTCATTCTTATCATCCTCCATTCTTTCTTGACAAAATGTATTTTATCATATTGCATTTACTTAACTTTTTCCATTGTTTTTTATTACCATTTACCTTTGTCTTCTTCAGCATATCTCGAATACTATACAAACTTTCTTGGTATGCATCTTTTGAGATTTCCTCTGCTCCGAAACGACTCATATACACGCAAAGGACATAGGTTTGAATCATCTCTTGCACATTTACCGCATCCTCCGAATTTCGTATACTATAATACGCCACAAGATTCTGGAAAATGTCCTGTATCATCTTTTCACTGTCCAAATAACTCCAAGATACATGCAACGCCTCCCAATATGGTTGTAGTTCCTCATTTATATACAACAGACGCTTACTGCGATTACGCGATTTCATCTCTCGACGCATTTTTCGGTATTGTCGTTTGTCATACCAACGATATACAAGGACAAAACAAATCATCCCCAACAGCAAATGTACCACAATTCGAACGCCTACATGTCCCCAAAGTTTTGCAAAAACCGTACTTTCGAAAGGCTCGCTTTCTACTTCTGCTACATTACTCTTCCTGTCGTCCTTTTGAACATCGTCCTGCTCTTCGTCCTGCTCTTCATCCTGTTCTTCATCTTCATCTTCCACCACGTCTGCTTCCTGATCGTCATCTTCGGGCGTTTCCTTCTGAGTTGGTTCCTCTCCTGGAACCTCTTCTTCAAATTCCTCCTCGGAAAAATCTTCGGAGTCTCCTACTTGGCCTTCCCCTTCTTCACCAGAAATCCCATTGGTATATGGTGTAGCATCTACTGGTATCCACCCTTTCTTGCTCACATAGATTTCCACCCATGCATGGGCATCACTATCTTGAACATTCAACGTTTCCCCTGCTTTAATCTTTACACCATCTATCATATAGCCTTGTGCCAATCGAGCCGGAATTCCTTCACTTCGAAACATCATTACCGCTGCTGTAGCAAAATGTGTACAATATCCTTTCTTGCTATCAAACAAAAATCGTTCCAATTCATCCTCTGTCTTTTTTCCAGGATGAAGCGTATACTCATAATTCGCTGCAAGATATCGATTCACATAATCAACCACATCACCATAGGTTTCGAAACGATTTTTCTTAAGCAATTGAATTTGAATCTGCTCCTTCAAATCCGGTTCTACATACAACTCATCCGAAAAAGAAGTTTTTTCATCCCTCGTCAAAGAAAGAGAACGTTTCAGCAAACGATTGTATTTTTCACTATTTGCACTATACGGAAAATAGTTACCAACGTCATATTTGGGGGTAAGCAAAATGTAACGATTTCTCTTAAAAACATTTCCTGCTTCCCACACATAATAACCACCTTTTTCTTCGCCATACCATTTGGAATCATTGTATATCTGACCAATAAATCCTCGCAAATACAACTCTTTATCCGTAAATTCTATCTCCGATTCCAATTCCATCTGAACCGTTCCACTATAATAAATGTCTCCCTCTTCATTAAACTGTCCAAAATTAATCGTCTGATCTTCACGGAATTTTAAATTTTCCCGTCTTGGTGCTGTTCTTTGATCCCCTTCTCCAAAAACCAAATAATGTCGATACCGATTTAACACCGGATTCATATCCGACCAGGAAATGAACTGAAAAGACAAGACCACTGTCAAAAAAGCGATTCCCAAAAGAAGGGCAAGCTTCTTTACATTTCCCTTCCGGTTTCCTAATCCTAGAAAAGTAAGCAGTGCCATTGCATACGCCACCATACATTTTTCATATGGAACACCATCTGCCGCAATAGAAGCAAAAAACAACAAAAAAGAGGGCATTGCAACAGCCACAATATGTTTTCCCTTTTCGAACAAATATAAACTCAAAACTGTCACAATTGACACAAGATAACAAACTGCCAAACCTACATTGTTTATCTCGCCCCCTTCCCAGGTACCGAGCGAAACACCAAACTCTCGCTCCACACGCAAGGAAATTGTCTGCATCAATTCACAAAGACCCGGTCTCATCGCAACGGAAAAAAGCATTCTTCCAAGCACAACAAGAACTCCCGCAATTCCAAAAGCGATTTCTTCACGCCGTTCTTCCTCAGCCAATAAGTTTCTTGCAACATAATAAACCACCGACAAAAAAATCATCGGCAATAAATACATATATTCTTTTGCATCATAATAATACAAACCGCTACTCAAACTGATTCCTGCGCAAAAAATCATCGCAAAAAGCGGTATCAACTGTACTCGTTTCTCCATCATTCTTTCCTCATACCTTCACAAATTCCAGATAATCGGCATGTAATTTCCCACGTACAATCTCATCTTGCAAATCTTGTCTTCCCGTGTATAGGAATATGGTTTCTGCTAGAAATTCCCCTTCATACTGAGCTTCATACATATCCTCTAGTGTTGTGTCTATCGCTATATGATTGGATTGGAAGACCTTTGTAAACAACGTAAAGATGTCTTCCTCTTCGCGAATCAACATACGTTCCGCACACCCTTGCTCAGCATCTTTCCAAATTACATAAAACATTTTTCCCTGTAAAACCATTTGTACCGAGAGATAATACAACATCTCAATCAATGTCTCGATTCGATTCGGATCATCGTTTTTTGATATATCAAAAAAAATCGCCGTATCACAAGCAATTGAAAACCCAAAATCCTGCACCATAAGTGTGTTGTGCTTCGCAGAGAACTTCCAATTAATTCGATTCAATTTATCCCCTGGTTTGTATAAACGAATGTCGAACAATTCTGACGGATCGTTTCCTGCTTTCATCCTCGAAAATCGGTCACTTTCTCCCTCTCGTTCTTCAGATGAAAGGTCAGGACAAATCGGATATTCTTTGTACTCCGGCATAATCAAAAAAGATAGAATTTCCTCGGAAGATGTCCGATGTCGCAACAATGAAAATCCGCTATATACGATTACCTCCGCCACGTACATTTCATTCATTCCACTATACCGAGGCTGATACTCAAAAATCACTTCCGTGTCATTTGCCTCAAGCACAACACGTTTTCTAATTTCCTCAATATCTTGTCCCATTCCACTACGAATCTTCAAGCATATTTCCGCCACTGAACCACAACTTAGTTTTGATGGATTGCTTACTAGCACAGTAATCTTGGCTTCTTCACCTCGTGCAATCGTCAAAATCTCTTCTCCAAAATATGCTCGAATCCGCTTTCTCATCGCCAACCATGTAACAAACGAATACAATAGCGGGACAATCGCCACCATAAACAGCACGACTACCCCGCTCTCTTTGATATACATAACAGAAAATATCACAAGGGCAATGAGCGTTGCCATATAAATCAACCAATTACGAACCATGCTCTCACCCCTGCTTTACTTGGCATCGTTCCAAAATGTCACGAATCACTTCGTCTTTCTCATGCTTCTCAACTTTGGCCTTAGCTGTAAGATAAATGCGATGCTTCGCAATATAAGGAAACGCTTTTCTTACATCTTCCGGAAACACACAACTTCGTTCATTCATAAATGCCAACGCCTTACTTAATTCCATTAAAGCAATGGTTCCACGCGGACTCATTCCCATTTGTAAAAATTGATGCACTCGCGTGTGTTCAGAGAGTGATACTATGTAATCATAAATATCTTCATCAATATGAACCTTTTTTATCTGCTCCTGCATACGAAGTAGCTCATCCCGTGTAACAACTTGTACCACTTGATCCGCCGGATTGATTCCTTGACGCTCCTTCAACACCATGATTTCTTCGCTATGAGATGGGTACCCCAAAGTCAAACAAATCATAAAACGATCCACCTGTGAATCTGGAAGAAGCTGTGTTCCAACAGAACCAACTGGATTCTGTGTGGCAATTACTACAAATGGCTTTGGCGCTGGTGTTGTAATTCCCTCTACGGTCACTCGTTTCTCTTCCATTACCTCTAAAAGCGCAGATTGCGTTTTGGAGGAAGCACGGTTAATCTCATCCGCCAAAAAAAGATTACATAGGATAACTCCTGACTGGTATTCTTTCCTTCCATCCGGACGTATCATATTAAAACCAACCACATCTGCCGGAAGTACATCCGACGTAAATTGCATACGATTTGCCTCCATCTCCATCGCCTTTGAAAATGCCATGGCAAGGCTAGTTTTACCCACTCCAGGAATATCATCTAACAGTATATGTCCTTCTGCCAAAATGGCAGCTAATATGATTTCTTTTTCATTTTCCTTTCCTTTAATGACTTTTCCAACTTCGTGTAAAATATCTTCTAGCTGCTTTTGCATATCGTTTCCTTCCCTTTATATATTTGTTATCTGCCATTGAACCGGTTCGCTTCCGTTCTTAACCAAAAAATCATTTGCCTGACTAAATGGCTTGCTTCCAAAAAAGCCACGATACGCCGACAATGGACTAGGATGAGGTGCTTTCAAAATCAAATGCTTCGGGTTCGTGAGCATACTCTCTTTTTGCTGTGCCGGTTTCCCCCAAAGAATAAACACCACTGGTCGCTCAATTTCATTTACTTTTCGAATCACCGCATCCGTAAACTGCTCCCAGCCAACGCCTCGATGCGACATCGGTTTATGAGCCTGAACAGTCAATACAGTATTCAATAATAATACCCCTTGCTCTGCCCACTCATTTAAATATCCATGATTGGGAATTGAACATCCGATATCATCCTGTAACTCTTTGTATATATTCACCAATGATGGCGGCGCCTCTACTCCAGGTTTCACAGAAAAACAAAGACCGTGTGCCTGTCCCGGATTGTGATATGGATCCTGTCCCAGAATCACCACTTTTACCTTCTCCAATGGAGTAAGGTGAAAAGCGTTAAAAATATCTCCTGACTTCGGGTAAATCGTTTCCTTACTATATTCCTCCCGGATGTAGTTGAAAAGTTTTTTATAATAATCCTTCGTAAACTCTTCTGACAACGCCTGTTCCCATTGTCCCGTCAAACCAGCCATCTTGCTTTCCTCCAAATCACATTCTAATGCTGATGCCTTGCTCCGCCAAATATTGCTTTAATTCTGGGATTGGCAATTCATTGAAGTGGAACAGAGATGCTGCCAATACCGCATCTGCCTTTCCTTCCGTTAAAGCATCATAGAAATGCGCTTTCGTTCCTGCTCCACCTGAAGCAATAACTGGTATGGATACATTTTCTGATACGGTTCTTGTCAATTCAATATCATAACCATCTTTGGTTCCATCGCAATCCATACTTGTAAGAAGAATCTCTCCCGCTCCAAGTCGTTCTGCCTCCATGGCCCATTCCACAGCATCAATTCCCATATCTACACGACCACCGTTTTTGTAAATCGTCCATCCCGAACCATCGGAACGCTTTTTTGCGTCAATCGCCACAACAACACATTGACTTCCAAATTTATCCGCCGCTTCGTTAACCAATGTTGGGTTTAATATCGCAGCCGAATTCACAGCCACTTTATCTGCCCCCTCGCGAAGAATCATTTTAAAATCATCTATGGTACGGATTCCACCACCTACCGTAAATGGAATAAACACGGTCTCGGCTACCTGACGAACCATATTCACTTTAATATCACGCGCATCACTAGAAGCTGTAATATCCAGAAATACAAGTTCATCCGCTCCCGCTTTATCATAAGCTGCCGCCACAGATACAGGATCCCCTGCATCTCGTAAATTGACAAAATTAACTCCTTTTACCACTCTGCCTGCATTAACATCCAGACAAGGAATTACACGTTTTGTAAACATTTCTGTCACCATTCCTTTCAAGACTTATAATTCGATAAAATTCTTTAGTATACGAAGCCCAATCTCTCCACTTTTTTCCGGATGAAATTGTGTCGCAAACACATTGTCTCGCTCTGCTGCTGCATGAATGTTTACAACGTAATCCGTCGTCGCTGCCACATCTTCTTCCCTCTCTGCTTGGAGGTAATATGAATGGACAAAATATACATAGGAACCATCTTCAATCCCTTGAAACAATCGGGACTCCGGATTGATCCGAATGGAATTCCATCCCATATGTGGAATCTTAAAGCCTTCTTTGTCTGGAATTCGAACAATCTTTCCTGGCAAAAGCGAAAGACCTTTCACTCCATCGCATTCCTCACTACTGTCGAAAAACAACTGAAGCCCCAGACATATTCCAAGAATCGGGGTTCCTTTCGCCGCAATTTCACGCAACACATCTACTAGACCGTGCTGTGTCATTTTCCCCATCGCATCCCCATATGCTCCAACTCCTGGAACAATCACTTTATCTGCTTTCATCAAAAGTTCTTTGTCACGAGTAACTACTGGTTCTTCCGAAAGAAACTGCAATGCCTTCTCCACACTTTTTATGTTCCCTGCATCATAATCTACGATAGCAATCATTTTGTCCTCCTAACTAACATTTACAATCTTTATTCTTCAACGGCTGCCGCTCGCACTCGACGAACAATCTCCTCCAACCGCTTTGTATATTCCGCCTGATCCTCCAATGTCAAGATTTCACGCGCCTGGGTCTCACTTAAACCATAATCATTGTAAAGGCTTGCTGCAATCTGACTTTCCAGTCCATTCAATGCCCCCATCGCACCCAATGTATCAGCCTGTCCTTTATGTATATCATAGTATCGAATCCCCTTCATCAGAGAATCCAATGCCTCCAAATGCATCTCCAGCTTCGTATAGTTGTTATACGACTTCAATTCTTTTTGCATCTGAGAGCACATACGAATCCGATCATATAATTCCTGATCCTCTTCCTTTAATTCCACAGCACTTATCGCATCATAAGCCTGTAAAAACTCACCACTTGCAAAGTAATTCTCTGCATCTTTCAATGAACTTGCACGATGAAGTAACTGTGAACCAAACACAGTAAACAACCCTATGGTAAGGAAAAAAATCAAAACGATGGTTGTACCAATCGGATTCAACTTTCCTACTACTTCCTGGGCCTCCTCTTCTGCAAGTTCTGCCTTACGGCGTTTCTTCTCTTCCTTCTTTTCAGCCTTTGCTCGGGCCTGCTCTGCTTTCAGAATCTTCTTACGTTCTTTTTCCTCCTGAGCCAGCTTTTCTTTTTCCTCTTTACTAATCTCAGCTTGTTTTCTTTTTTCTTCGCGCTCAGCTGCTTTTTTCTCTTTTGCTTCAAGCTCGGCCTGACGTTCATTTTCTTCCTCTTCTGCCGTCTGTTCCGTCACAATATTACCGAAAATACGTTTAAAGAAACTTTCTTTCTGCGGTTTCTCATCCACAGATTTATCCGACAAATCCGTGACGGGAATGGATGAAACTCCAACTGTCGGATCATCTTCCATGAATTCAGCCATTTCATCCAACGAAAAAATATCTACACCGGAATCCATTTCCACTGACTCATCTTCATTTTCGCTATACGCCACTGCGGAAAGAGCATCTTGAAATATATCATCCATATCCACTGTTTCCTGAGAAGTTTCAGGCTCTTCCAACGCAACGCTTTCCTCCATCACTTCTGGCACTTCATCTTCTGCTGATGTTCCATCCGTTTCTAGTACCATATCAAGTTCTGGCATCGTATCTTCTTCGGAATTCACTTCTGGGATTTCCTCTTCTGGGATTTCCTCTTCTAACATTTCTTCTGGTTCGATTTCTGGCATCACGTCCATATCCAACATCGTTTCTTCATCCAGTTCAAACTCTGGTTCTGGTTCTGGTTCTGGTTCCGGTTCTGGCTCTAACATCATCTCGATTTCCGGTTCCTCTTCTTCAACTGGATCCGCAGGCATATCCGCTAAAAGTTCAAACAACTCTTCCATATCCGCATCTGTACTTTCTGACATACCAATTGCCTCTTCGGAATCTGGCAAATCATTTAATATCGCCAACGCATCATCCAACGTAATATCCTCTGCCGCATCTGCCATAGAGCGTTCCGGTTTACTAGATGTATCCTCCCAATCCGGCGCCACCGTATTCAGCAATTGATCCAGATAGGATTCCCCCTCTTTTCCTTCCTTTGCCATACTGCTCTTCCTCCGTTTCTTCTTATTCTCGAAAAAAGTTGCGTCCGCCTAAAAACAAACGCAACTTTTCAATCATATCCGATGTTACTTCAACAACAAATCTAACTGTCTCACAAGCTTTCCAATTTCAGGTTTTGACAGCTGTGCGTCCACTCCTAATGCTTCTCCTTTTCGTTTCATCTCATCATTTACTAATGAGGAGAAAATCACGACGGGAAGTCCTTCAAATCTTGAGTCTGTTTTGATCAGCTTTGTCAAACGATGTCCATCCATCTGTGGCATCTCGATATCTGTAATCACACACGAGATGTCCGTTCCCACTTTTCCGCCTTCGCTTATCATTCGGTCAAGTGTACTCCATGCTTCCTGACCATTTGAAGTAGGAATCAAATGCGTGTATCCTGCACGTGTCAAGCACTTTTTAAGCATCTCCAACAAAAGTGGGGAATCCTCTGCAAGAAGAATCGTGCAATCACTTCGTGAGCGCTCTCCCATGGCGTCAATCTCTGACAACTTTAATCCTGTTTCCGGATTAATCTCCGACACAATTTTCTCAAAATCCAGTACTATAATAATTTTTCCATCTAATTTTACAATTCCAGTAGCTACACTTTTCCCAGTTCCGCCAATCGTAGAATCTGGTTTTGCAACATCCTCCCAAGACACTCGATGTATTCCCAAAACTTTCTGTACATGAAATGCCGTATGAAGGCGGTTGAAATTTGTGATTACGTACATATCCTGACTCGTATCTTCTGAACCTGGCAATCCCAACGCTCTCCCAAGATCAATTACTGTGATCAACATATCACGCGGCATGAAAATACCTTCAATATGCGGATGTGCATTCGGTACCGGAGTCGGTACTTGATATGGGCAAAGTTCACGAATCTTCGCAACATTTATTCCATAATGCTGACCTCCCACTACAAACTCGAGCAACTCAAGTTCATTTGTACCGCTCTCTAACAAAATCCCACTATCACGGGTAGTTACATCTCCAGCCATTTTAATCTCCTCCTTTTTCACATCTTTTTTCTATTGCAAATCGTCAACCTCTCCCATGCCGTCCAAGTCCATCGTGTGAAGTGTACGAACCTTACGACGTTCACTTTCTGAAGTCTCTAAAATGTACTCTTTGATTTCAGATGCATTTCGAATATGCGTCAACGTCAAATTCGAATCCGTCACATCGCCAGAATAGCAAATCACTGTCCCCAGTTTAAATATGCGTTCCAACAAACTTCTCACTAATTTCACATCCTGAATCTTATACATCAACGTATCATCTTCTTCGATACGCAACAATCCTTTTTTTATATTAATCTTTTTTTCCATAATCGTATATGTTGTAAAGGATAATGGCAATCCAAAAAACAACGATCTTTTTCTTTCTTTGTACTCCATAGCATTCTCCATTTCATTATTTACAAGTAATCGTGGACTCCTTTTTCTCTTTCTCATCACGCACGGTCAACACTGCCGAGGTAACTTTCTTTACCGAAGTCGGTATGTTATATACCAAGATAGCCTCTTCCGACGCGTTTCCACTCAACGTAGTTTTTAAATAATTTAATCCACCATTCTTTTGAATCACAATCGTCGGTTGATACTCCTCCTCATTCAGAATGAGCGGGTACGCCAATTCATGTTTTTGTAAATTAATGGTCTTCTTTTTATTTGTCATGTTTTTCACTTGGAAGCGTGCCACGAAAAACTGTTCCCCTTTTTTCGCTGTCATCTGAAATGCAGATAACTTTTTAGGATATTCACGCCCTACCACAAAAGACTGGTAGGAAACAGCAACTCCCTTCACCTTATACATATCATTCAACGAAACTTGCTGAAATTGTTCCTCTTCCTCTGAGTCTGCTGATGCATTTGCATTCGTCGTTTCCTCCAGTGTCGGTGCTGGAGTTGGTGCTGGTGTCACAAGCGCCGGCGCTACAGTAACAGTTGCCTCTGGCTCTTCAGGAACAAGTTTCCGTTCATAGCGATCTTCGTACTGTAGTAACAGCCCTGCAGAATACTCTGCAATCAAATCCTGCTCTTCTTCCGTCAAATCATGTGTTTTCGCACATCCACCAAGTGCCAATACACCAAAACAGAGACAAAGTGAAAGAATTCTTTTTTTGTTTACCATCTTTCCCCTCCGCTCACAAAATTGATATAGAAATATTGTAACACACTCGCCCAAAAACTTCAATCAATTTTCGGTCTTTTCATCCAATTCAAACCAAAATTCCACACCGTTCTCATAATTCTTCACCCCATAACTTTGATTGTGCGCATCCATAATCGCTTTTACAATTGAAAGGCCAATCCCATTCCCGCCATATTCCCGGGTTCTAGCTTTATCCACTTTGTAAAACTTATTCCAAATCTTGTCCAACTCATTCTCTGGAATCTTATCTCCTGTATTAAACACGCTAACTCGTGCCTTCCCCTCTACACTCTTAATCTTAATCTCAATGATTCGATCGCCACCAATGTGATTTACAGCGTTACTAACGTAGTTCATTACCACTTCTTCCGTCATATACTCATCCGCCCACACATAAACCGGATTCCCCTCCGTAAAGGACAAACGAATTTCCTTTTGTTTAAACAAAATATCCGACGCAGATATGACAGAGCGAACCACCTGTTGCACGTCAAAATGCTCCATCTGCACTTGCCCATTTCCAAACTCCAACTGATTCAAACTAAGCAATCGTTTCACCATTTTATTCATTTTATCCGCTTCATCCACGATAACTTCACAGTAAAAATCTCTACTTTCCGGATCATCATTTACATTTTCTTGCAACCCCTCTGCATACCCTTGAATCAAAGCAATTGGCGTTTTCAATTCATGTGATACATTGGCAAGAAACTCCCGTCGCATTTCCTCTTGTTCGGACTTTCTCTGAATATCTAGTTCCAATTCATTATTCGCAGTCTTCAACTCCGATATCGTTTCCTCGAGCTTATCCGACAAGGAATTCATACTATGCCCCAACACGCCAATTTCATCTTTTCGATTCTCTTCATACCTAACATCAAAATTCAGTTCTTCCATTTTTTTCGCTAATTTTGCCAGTTCCAAAATTGGTTTTGTGTACTGCTTGCTAATAAAAATCATGATAACAACACACAAAACGATTACCACCATGCCAGCATAGGTCAAAAACTCATTAGAAATAGCAGCGCTTTCACGGATACTTTGATAATTGGAACGCAAATAAATCCAATACTCATTTCCAACACCCCCCACAAGTTCGAAGTAATTGGAGTCCATTCTCGCATCGTAAACTTTGAACAATTCATAGCAATCCGTACGTTTCAATAACTGGTAATTGTCATCAAAGACATTTCCCAACTGCTTAAACATGACATATTTAGACAACTGCACTCGGTTCAACTCCTGCATTCGACTACTCATTCCCGGATACAAATACGACACTTCACTGATCATGCCATTTCCCACATCAATTTTTATTTCCATGACATACAAACTAAGCCCTGAATTCGCACTAATCTTATCCACAGCATCATATACACGATTCTTTTCCTCATTGGAAATGGAATTCCAATCGTTCTTTTCGAACAATTCCGCCACTTCGTCATACACGTGATTCATCTGTTTCTTTTTTGACGCTTCATAATATCCAGGAAGCAAAAAAAGATTCATAATCCAGCATATAATGATACTCAAAAAAATCATACCAGCAGAAATAAACACTAGCCTGGTCCGAAGTGACTGCTTCATACATTTTTCTCCTTATACTTCAAATTTGTAGCCCATTCCCCATATGGTTTTAATATACTTACCACAAGTATCTCCCATCTTGTTACGCAATTTTTTCACATGTGTATCAATGGTTCTGGCGTCCCCAAAATAATCATAATCCCACACATGATTCAAAATACGTTCTCTCGACAAGGCAATATCCTTATTCTCCATAAAATACGCAAGCAATTCGAACTCTTTAAAACTCAATTCAACTTTTTCCCCTTCAATCTCTACTTCGTGAGCGGAACGATTTAAAGAAATCCCACCGTACTCAATAACATCTTCTGTCGCCGCATTGGCTCTCCGCAAAATGGCTTGCACACGAGCCACCAAAATTTTAGGACTAAATGGTTTTGAAATATACTCATCCACACCAAGTTCAAACCCACGCAGTTCATCACTTTCTGATGTTCGCGCAGTTAACATAATAATTGGCACTTTGGAATATTGCCGGATTTCACGACACACTTGCCACCCATCCATCTTTGGCATCATTACATCTAATATCACAAGGCTAATATCTTTTTCTTCCAAGAAAAGATCTACGGCTTCTTCACCATCGGCCGCCTCCAATACACGAAAATCCTCTCTCACAAGGAAATCTTTTACCAGCTTTCTCATTCTCTGTTCATCGTCAACAACCAAAACGGTTTGTTCCAACATATTAATTCCCTCCATTTTCTCGCAACTTTAACGCCTGCTCCCGCGCCGTCAACTCACTTTCCCACGCTTCATACTTATTCACCAAGTCTTCTTCCATCTTAGCTTTGTAATTTGTAAAATAGGTAAATATGGAATATTCTGTTCTCAAATCTATGATAACAAATGACACCAAAACAATGATTGCCGCTGCCACAACCATCTTCATTCGCTTATTTAGAATACATTGTGCTTCATACAATTTTTTGTACCGCTCTTCGGATTTTGCCATTTTTTTCTCTGCGGTCTTGTCTGCCTGCACCTTACCATTAGCCGTTTCGTGAACATAAATATCTTCCATACGTTTTCCATGGGCAACTCCAGAACGTTGAATCGTTTCGCGAAGTTCCTCCATGAATCCATATCCTACAACCGTAGAGAACACTCGGTCTTTTGCTGCCTTTTGATATATCTTCCATGCATTTTTGCCATCTGCAAGATCATATCGTTCGCGCATAGACTGAATCACGGCAGCTTCCTTTTGAGCGCGTTCATATACCGCCTTATCCGCAAAGCAATAGTTTCCCACCTTGAGTTTTCCTTCCATACAATACCCCATTTCTTTATAAAAGGAATATAAGGCAATTCTTTTTATTCCTTTGACTGTTCGCCAACATAATTTCTAATATGCTCTACTAACATCTCATCTCTTGGATGACTGCCTTGGTTTTCTTTATATTCTGCTTCTAACTCTTCTAGTGTCTGATCTGTATTTGGATCCTCTGCCACCATTTCTTTCAATAGGTTGTGATACGTTGTATCATCCATTGTCAATTTTTCTTTCGACGCAATGGTCTTGGCAATCATAATATCAATCAAGGTATCTTGGGCAATCTCAGCGATTCCATTTTCATCCATACCAAACTGAGAAAGCAAATCTTCTACTGTTGTTCCAGACATCTCTGCAAAGTTTGTATACATGTTGGTTGTATCTACCGTCAACTGCTCCAGATAATTTTCCGGTACAGATTCCACTGTAGTATTCTCTTTAATCGAATCCCATACATACTCTCCCTTGCTTGCACGATTATCCGCAATCAATGTTTCCTTTGTTTGATCAAAATATTCTTGAACGGTTTTGCATTTACCATTGGAAAGACATTTTGCCCAATCTTCACCAAAACGACTATTTACTTTGATTGTAAACTGTACTGTCTTTCCTGCAAGATCCTCATCATCGTAGTCAGAAGGGAAGGTACAATCCACCGTTTTTTTCTCACCTGTTTTAATACCTACAATACCATTTTCAAAATCTTCGATATATTCCTCTTTTCCGATCCACAAATATTCATCTTTGCTGGACGCGTCTTCCAATTCCTCTCCATTCAGTTTTGCAGAAAAATCCACATTCACCACATCACCATCGGCAAC
The DNA here is from genome assembly GCA_017938215.1 of Eubacterium sp. GTDB lineage: Bacteria > Bacillota > Clostridia > Lachnospirales > Lachnospiraceae > Eubacterium_F. Next base: position 27,036 of record JAGBBZ010000031.1, read on the forward strand.
CACATCCGAAATCGGATATTTTTTCTTATCTAATTTGATTGGATCTCCATTTTCATCCTCTTCTTCCTCTGTTGCATAAATCATATCCGCATAAACATCGGTATCCTCTGGCATCACATCTGCCTTGAGTCCTTTGTAAGGACCTAATTTCAAATATCCTGCTGCTTCATAATCAAATATCTCCCCGTCGGCAAGGTTGTCCCCTGGATCTTCACCATTTGCGGTGGTAACCTGCCCACTTCCCGAATTGCTTAAATCTCGATAAATCAGAATGCTCAACCCACCGATTAAAAGTCCACCTACCAGTGCACAAATCACACAGATTAATACAATTTTTGAAGTCGAGCTTCCTCTACTACTATATCCATTGTTATTTTTTTTCTTTGCCATTTTTCTATCTCCTTAACTATTTAGATACTTTGAATACGATTGTAGCACATAAATGTGAAAAAAAAAAGAAAAGACGGAGAATTTATCCGTCTTTTCCGAAATGTTCTTTTGTCACTATGGACCTGGCGGGGATCGAACCCGCGTCCAAACCGGAATCCCATGTACTTCTACTATCATAGTTCATTCTTTGACATTCCCTCCACCTGACGGAAATGAACATCCTGCAGGCTTTAGTAGCTTCATGATACGCCCATATACGCAAAGCTTAGTATATGTCGTTTCCTACATCGTTGATGCCTGGGTCCTAAGGTGTAGGTGCCCTAGGTCAGACAGCAGCACTTAGGCTGCGTAAGCTAAACTATTATTGTCAGCGTTTATTTTTTGTCTGCGTTTTAACGTGGTCACAGTCCACGGATAGCTTCTCCATCTTCAGCCGGCCTGTCGAAACCAGTACAAGCCCAAACTGTACTTACACTGATATGGTAACAAAAGAATCTTACTTTGTCAATGCGATTTTTTTGGTTTATTTTTCCTTATCCCGTGTGGCATTAATTACTTGATGCATTTCCTCAAAAAACTCACTATAACGAAGATTTCCATCCGGCACTTTAATGATTCCCGCACGAAGACTAAGCGGAATATCCTTTCCATTCCAAGTAATGGTTTCACCATTGTGTGCCAACACTTCTCCAATCAACGTTTCGATGTATTGAGCATCCTCACTTCCGGTAATCAGCGCAAATTCATCACCGCCGATACGTAATTGCATCATTTCCTCTGTGCACACATTCGCAATTCGTTTTAGTGACTCTAAGATAGCGAGATCTCCTGCCTCATGGGAAATTTCATTGATTGGTACAAGAGCAACAATGTCAAAACAAATCACATACGTTCCTTTGCATTTCTTAATTTCATCATATGCTTCACTAATATCTACTCGTTTTGCTGCCATATCTTCATCCGCTCCTTCCTGATATTGATAATCCAGTTTGGGGCAAATCTCCGAAAAGCGCCAAGTCTTTTTATATTCTGTAGGTGTGATCTTCCACACCTTCTTAAACGCTCTGGCAAAGTTCTCCGGCGACCCAAACTGATACTTATACGCAATGTCGATCATTTTCATGTTTGTGTCTAGAATATCTCTCGACGCCAAGCTGATTCGACGTCGCAAGATGTAATCTTTCACACTTCGATGCAGAGCAAGACGGAACAACTTTTGCAGACTGGACAACGACACACCACAGTAATCCGCAACTGCCTGACTGTCCACTTCCTCACAAATATTGTTTTCGATGAATTCCAGTGCATCTGTTAGTACATAAAAATTCTTCATTGCTACCTCCGTTCTGAAACGCTTGCGCCTGCGTCTCTCATCAGAAAATCATCCGCGGAATGTTTTCTTGTCTCTAATATATCATGGGTAGAATTGGATTTCTTGACTTTTTGAGCACAAAAATTATATTTTCTTCGTAAAACAAATAATCCGATTTTCCTCTGTAAAGCCCACATTTAAATGAAACCGAAAACTAACATCGTTTGTCAATTCGCAATCACTGGCAAACTCGGAGCACCCTTTTTCTTTTGCCCATTCTTCGCACTTTGCCAGTAATTCTTTTGCATAGCCTTCTTTTCGATATTCTTCACACACATAAATCCCTTCCAAGTACCCAACGGGACTACTCTCCGTTCCTTCCACATAATCATGGCGTAATTGACACTGCGCAAATCCGATCACCTGATTTTCGATAAGGCATATAAAAATGGCACTTCCTTCACTAATAGTCAATTTTTCAAATTCCTTTGCCAACTCCTCAATTGTATTGTCTGGCCACATCTGAATCGCCAGCCCAGCAATTGTCAAGGCATCTTTCGGCATAGCTTTATGTATCATACATCTCTCCTTTATATGCGATGGCATCAATCTTCCTGCTTCACAAACCAAGCTGTCACATCCAGCTCATTCTTTGGCTTCGAGCCATCATAAAAGTTCACATCCTCTGTCTTTGCCACCAAATGCAATAGCAAACAATCTCCATCCACTTCCAAAACTTCTACTTTATTTTCATAGGTCGGCTGGTGCTCACAATAATAGAAATTCGCCTCTTCTTCCTCGTCTTCATTGTCCATTTCCATCGTGAAACCAACTTGCAGATCCGCTTCCGTCACGCTCAAGGCTGGAAACGAAATCTCAAGGCTTGGTTCCGCTTCCAGATCTTCTGTATCCTCATGTAAGTCAACACCTTCTCCAAACTCTATTTCAAGACATAGCGTATCCGGGTCATCCCAAGTGCCATCGCCTTCCATGATATACCACTCTGCGTTTGCAACTGGATATTTCTCATCCCCACAGAATCTTTTTAGCGTTAAATACTTGTCTTGGTTTTTCATCTTTAATTTCCTCCTAGTATTTTGCATAATTAACACATTTCTCTGTCCACATACATCGAAACAGCTACCCAATCATCAAATTCTGGCGAATCTCCTTCATCCACATTTTCCTCTGGCCAGTCAAAATAACTTCGGTATTCCCTAATACATTCACCATTCTTTATATGAACATACTCCGCGGATAGATTATCTTCACTATAAAATCCGTAAATAATCTCATTATCTCCAGCCACCGAAAACCAACTATCCATCCCCCAATAGGTAAAATAGTCATTTTGGAAATCTTCGAATCTGTAAAATCCCTCTATCCCAGAAAAGTGAATACTGCCACTTTGATATCCTCCCAAATCCTTCTCCCATTGGTAGTCAATATCCATCTCTGCACTAAACCACTTTTTCGGATCTTTCACTTTTTCTTTACTTACCAGTAAAACGCATGCCATAATTTTTCACCATCCTTCTAGTACAATTCCTTCTCCTACAATATTGGGACCTTCCATGGTATAAAAAGAAGTACCGCTTTTTAAACATGGTAGTATTTCTCGCTTACTTTCTGAGAAAAAGGTCACGGTAATCCCAATATTTGTCTTGTATCTATTCATCATGTGGTTTTTTATCCCCTTTTCTTCATGATACATTAGAACGGATACTCTTCTCCTTCATTTGTAATAAATCTTGGTCCTGTTTTATCCATTCTCTTTTCCTCAAACAGTTTTCTTAAAATTTCTGCAGCTTCGTAGGATGATAATGGTGCTGGGTTGTCTGGCTTTCCGTCTGTCCGAATCCAGCCCGGATGAACACAGAAAATGTTAATCTTTTCATCGTTCTTAAACACATTGACCAAATTCATCGTTCCCATGTTCAACGCAGCCTTCGCCATACCATAATCAATCATGTTTGTACGATAGCATTTTCCGATGCTTCCCGCTTCAGAAGATATATTAATCACAAGTGCCATTTCTTTGCTCTTTGCTAATAATGGATAAAAAGCCTGGATTACTCTCAGCGGCCCTACGGCGGAAATATCCACTGCCTGCGCGATATAATCTAGGTTTGTTTGGAAAAACTCTTTATCAAAATCTGGCGACACAGCCACTGCATTATTAATCAATAAATCGATATAGTCAAACTGCTCTTCCACCACTTTTTTAGCATTGCACACAGATTCTGTGCTCGCGATATCCATCGTTACAATGCACAACTGATCACCATAGGATTCTTTCAGCTGATTCAACGCTTGAGATTCTTCTCTCACAGTCGCTATGACATTGTCTCCATTTTCCAAGTAGCGAAGCACAAAATTGTACCCTAATGCGCTACTCTTTCCTGTTCCTGTTACCAATACATTTTGTGACATAAAATTTTCCTCCTTATTCTATCGCAATATACACGTCCATATACGCCACATCCTCTATCACATACTCTTTTTCAAAGCACGAAATAACCTTTTTATCCTGCTTATGATTGATTCCATTTACATTCATGTGTGTCATCAATATTTTATATGCATTTGGAATCAGGCGAAAAGGTGCAATCTCAGGACTTTGTATGGTTATCACGATATACTTTTGCTTTTCCTGACAAACAACATCCATTGCTTCCTCTTCCGGTTGTAAGTCCTCTGGCAATATTAATGCTGCCTCATAACCATGCATGTTGTAAACATTTATTAGCTCTTGGGACATGACCGGAAAATCCCAGCCGATAACCTGAGGGTTATCGATATGTAAATGCTCTGCCCATCTTTCCACATGACTAATCGCATCTTCCTCAGGTTCCATGCTTACAACGGTATACTTGATGTAACGAAATGCTTCTACCTCTTCAAAACGAATGTCCGAATAGGCATCATCACTTACATTCATATCTTCTCGAATCAATTCGTCCATGCTGCAAGAAAACATTTTGCATATCTCGATCACCTTGTCCATTTCTGGATAAGCTGCATCCAACTCCCATTTGGAAATCGTTTGCCGACTAACCCCAAGGCGCTCAGCTAGTTCCTCTTGCGTCATCTTGTTGCTCATTTTTCGTAAAAACTGTAAATTCTGTCCAAAACTCATAATAATTCATCTCCTTATGTTTGATACGAAAATCTTACATGAAAAATGTAGCACTTTCCACCAACTTTAATGTGCCTTTTGGGGCAAAAGGGCAACCAGAAGTTGCGGACAAAAACATCCTACTGCTTATCTGGATTCGGACAAGTAATAATCCACGTATAACCATAACGATCCTTCGTGACAGAACCGCACCCTGCATCATCTGGTTCTGGATGCGGTTTTAATGGTGAAATCACAGTTCCACCTTCCGCTAATATATCTATCGTATGTAGTGCCTCCTCCTTCGAATCCATATGAATCATCAACTTTATATCTGTATTTGCTCCTCCGCCGTTAAAGCTATCTCCCCCTGCCATTCGTGTATTACCTAGTACAAACTCCACATGCATTACTTTTCCAATCTGCTCTGGTGTTACCTCAAATGTATCCTCCGACCAACAAGACAAAAAATAGATTTCTCCACCGAATGCCTCTATATATGTATTAATCGCCTCTTCACAATTACCGTTAAATGCTAAATATGGGATTATTTCAACTTTTCCAGCCATCTTCCTGACACCTCCATAAATTAAATCGTTTCAATAGGAAAAAACAAATAGCTCTTTCCTGTTTGTGGACAAGTAAAATCATGAACCGCACCAACTAAGGTCATATCGCTTTCCTTCATGTAATTTATCACTTGCGAAAAAATATTCTCATTTTCACATTCCACATAAAGATATTCATAACCTGGAATTATCCATTTCGTCCATCCCTCTGGCGCTTCCGATTTATCATCGCACTCAACACCAGCAAGATATAGCCCCTTACTAAAGTTATCTTCCCATGGTTTAAATGAATGCGTGAAATCAGACATTGCTCCCCAGATGCCAGCTATGTTTCCTTGTTCATCCTTTTTTGCTAAATGCTGAACTTCGTTAAAGTGAGAATTGGCATCTTCCCACAATTTCTGAATAAAATCGCTACCATCCAAAGTAGAACCTTCTTTTCCGATCACTACAAAAGATTCTTTTATACATTTTTCTATCTTCATACAAATCTCCTTCGCCTACACTCCAATATTTTATTTGTCTAGTATCTTTTTAAATGAATTTGCATTTAAGATTGTATTCGATACAAATTCTCCTTTATAAAAATTAACCCAATTATTAAATATACATGGTGCATCTTTTGCTTTTTCTAATGTATCTATTTTTATAAAGCGAATCTCAATGCTATTTTCTTTTGAATATTCGGATAATTCCTTTACTTCATATTCCACATATGGACACTGCGGACTATAGTAAATCGTAAATTCCTTATTATCAATTTTCATATTGCGTGCATTATCATAGAATCTAGGAGTTTCGCTTTCATCAAATTGCAATGCCAGTAATTCATAATCTCCAATGGCATCAACAACTTTAAAACCATGATGCTCAAAGAATTTCTTTTGGTTTAAAAACGGCTTTTTCTTTTTACAAGCCAAGGTACAAATCCCACTCATTCCTTTTTCTTTTGAATCATTTATGGCGTATTCTAATAGTTCTTTGGCAATTCCTTGCCCTTTAAAACGACCAGAAACCCATAAACAATAAATATATTCATAGTTGTTTCCAGAGATAGGCACCCAAGCAATTTCGATCGGTTCATATTCAATAAATATCTTACCTCTGGCATTTAATTTACGAAATACATGACCATCTTTTAGGTTGCTCTTTATCCATTCCTTTTTACTGTCAACTCCATTTTGATGTTTAGGATCGCCAATGGCACAACAGATGTGTTCTTCATCAATATTTTCTAGTGTTAAATTTATGTATTCATTCATAATAAAATCGACTTTTCAAAACCAACATCTCATATGTAGCAATCGCTAAACAGAACATATGTTTTGTTATATAGTATCACGCAAGCAGTCCTTTGTCAACAGTGCATATTTTATTTTTACCATTGATGCTCTTGACAAAATTTTTATATTGTTTTACAATGCAAGTATTCACTTGCAAAAGGAGCGTCCATTATGTTTGATGAAACACAAAAAAAGATTTTAAACGCAACCATGAACCTCATTATGGAGAAAGGGTACACCGCTACTACCACGAAGGATATCGCAAAGAAAGCTGGAATAAACGAATGTACCATTTTTCGCAAATTTGATGGAAAGAAATCTATTATTAAAGCCGCTATGACTTTGCCAGACTGGAATCCATGTTTACAAAAAAATGACTTCCCCTATTCAGGAGATTTGAAATCCGATCTTACCTCATTTTCAAAAACATACTTGGGGAAAGTCACACCACGAATGGTAAAAATATCTCTTGGACTTCGTTCACCTGATTTGTACGAGCTAACAAAAGATGGAATCAAGGAGATTCCTGAGACATTCAAAGAAATTCTAGTCGATTATTTTACAGAAATGAGTGCCCAGCACAAAATTCAAACAACGGATACCGAAAGTCTTGCCATTTCTTTCTTATCCTTGAATTTTGGTTTTGTTTTTTTCAAGGCATCTTTCGGAAACGAATTAACTTCACTATCGGAGGATGAATATATAGCCAGTAGCATTGAACATTTTATAAATGGAATAGGTTAAAAAAGGAGCGAAACAAAATGAAGGTAAGCAAACATGTTCACTTAATAAGAAAAGAGTTTAATGTAACCCCAACCGTAAAACGATATATCAATATATATCTTATCACAGGAAAATATTGTTATCTCATTGATAGTGGGGTGGCTGGTTCAGAAACCTTAATTGAAACATACCTAGCATCCATTGGCAGAAAAATCACCGATATCAAAGGAGTATTTTTTACTCACTCACATCCAGATCATATCGGTGCTGCTGCCGCGATCAAACGCCTGACAAACTGCAAAATATATGCTCCCGCTGGGGAACTTCCTTGGATTGAAAACATTCAACAGCAATTTGCCGAACGACCAATCCCAAATTTTTTCACACTTCTTCCTGAATCGGTTCAGGTTGACTTTCCGCTGCAAGATGGCGATGCCATATCTCTAGAAGATGGGCTTACTATATCAGCCTTGTTCACACCGGGACACTCTCATGCTTCTATGTGCTATCTACTTAATGATGCCCTTGCTTTTACAGGGGATGCCATACCAGTAGCAAATGATCTTCCGATTTTTGTTGATTTTGAGAAAACGATCGAAAGTATAAATAAATTGGGGCAGTTATCCAATATCGAAAAATATTGTCCTGCGTGGGACAATGTATATAACAAAAATGAGTTCACTAACATCGTGAACTCAAGCAAAGAAAATCTCTATTTTCTCAAGGACATAGCCATGACAGTAGAACAGGAGTTTCCGCAAGCATCTACTCAAGACAAATTACAGAAAATCCTCAGTCGTTCGAATCTATTACCTTACGCTGGAAATCCTTTAATTGTAAGGAGTATTGAAACTTGTTGTAGAAAAAAGGAGTGATTCACATTTTGTGGCAACATTCCTCCTACATCACCCCATCCTCATAAAGACGATTTATCGCCCTTTGCGCACGCTCCATCTCATGCTTCTTTCGAAACCGCTCTCGATCTTCCAATATACACAGCATCTCATCGATCAGCTGCTCATCGCGAATGTCTGACGCGCGAAAAACATAGCCTAGCATTCTGGTCGCCGTGTAATCCGTATTCATATATTTGAATGCAATTTCTCTGCACAGTTCTTCCCGAAACCCTTTTTTCAAAAGTACCTCGTATAAATCCTTACTTTTGTCTGATGCCATACACAGCCTCCTTTACCAACTGCACCGATTCATGTTTTCACAAGCTTTTACTAAGTCATTATCTTGAAGCCCTTTCAACGCATCCACATACACCAAATGCTTTTTCATATTCATATCTGATGAGTAATCGTCACCAAAACAATCGTCTAAAATAACGTAATTATATATCTCCGGATGTTCCTGTAAATACGCCTGAATTTCCTCTGTCCGAGACGCCAATCCATCTCCCCATGGAGTTATACCGGAAATTGAAATCGACTCTTTTTGAAACGTCTCTTCTAAATGAGACCAATTGCCACATTGCATCAAATAACGTTCATCTTTCATACCGTCCGTTTCGTGTTTCTTACTTCCAAATCGCCAATCCGATATTACGACTACCTTCGCGTTTGTTCTAGTCACAAGACGCTTTAAACGTTCCACTGCTTCGGGAATCAATTGCTGAACACGTGCGCTGGAATCAAATACATCCAACACCCCATCAATGTCAAGAAAAACCACAAATGATTTTTTATTGATTTCTGCTTCTGCCAAATCAAGTATTTTTCGACACCACAGTTCTGTTGCCGGAATGTCTTGGCACAGTTCATTGACAATGGCATCCCCTTCCAATAATGCCGCTTTGTATTGTTCTTCGGTCAGCTCTCCCGAATGAAACGCGTCATCTAATTCGTCACGGTCAGCAACAATCACATCTCCCTGTGGTGTAAAAATCACATCAAGATATTTATCGATAAAAGCAGCAACGCCGTCATCATCGTATTCCATCCGTTCAATCACATCCACATACCATACAGAAATGCTCTTGTCCGGCAGAAATTTGGCTGTTATCGCACGTTTCCCATCATCGGGAATCAACTGCAACCACACCATGTCTTTTCCGGCAACAGCGACTTTGCCCGCCTTTGGGTATTCCCAATACAAATACTCTCCTTCGGTTAACTGAATTACGCTTACCAATCCTGTAAATAATTCATTTTCCATTCTCATCTGATGATAGGGAAAACTCTGAAAAAACCATTTTTTATCACGAGTCAATCGTTTTCTTGTCATTTTCATTATCCTCCTATTTTATCCTCTGTAATACATAAAAGATTTTTCTTAACGGCTGATATCTTGTAAAAACATCAAAACAGCAGGTAAATCGATTTCCGAAAATCTTTTCTCATCGACAATTTTTTGTACTTCATCAATATCTGCCCAATGAACATCCGCAGTATCATCACCCTCTGCCAACATTTCTCCTTCGACTTCACAAACAAAATAAACACCGAAAGAATCCACAGGCCCATCGATCGTTTGGTATGCCGCATAAGGTTTGATGCATTCTACCGAAAAACTAGTTCCTATTGTTATAATGGAACTTTCTTGATTGTGGATTGTTTTCACTTTCAGACCCGTTTCTTCCATAATTTCTCTCGTTAATCCATCAACCATTTTTTCATATTCATTCATTCTGCCGCCTGGCAGTTCATAAACTTCGGGTTCGCCTTCACGTTTCCGCAATTGAATAATCAATTGAATTTTGTTGTCCTTTTTTCGAACAAGCAACCCTCTTACATTCACATGAATCATAACTCAAACTCACCTTCCTGCGGTTCCATTCCCATCACCTCAAACGGTCCTGGTGTTACATTATCTACCGGACGCTTCTTTCCAAAAAAGTCCGTATCAAATACAATGTTTGTTCCGTCTGGGTTTTCGTATGCCATCTCCGCATGGTAAGACGTTCCCAACATATCTGCGGATAACAATTCTGAGCCCGCTTTGCCAAGAAGTTCTTCATCTTTGATACGTACATGTACTTTATTTTTTTCTTCCGAAAGTTCAAATGTAATACCTGCTTCCGCAAATACTTTTGCTTCCGGTTCGTGGCTACAAGCAATCGCTCCGCCAAAGTACGCATTCCCCTGAATCTGTACTGGAATTGCCCAACTTCCCAGCGGATAAAGA
>JAGBBZ010000032.1 GCA_017938215.1 Eubacterium sp.
AATTTTCAGGGTTGTTTCACTGTTCAGTTATCAAAGTTCAATGTCGTTTCCCTCTCGGAAACTCGGTACTTTTCACGGTTGTTGTTTGCTTCGCTGTGAAGTTGCTTTTCCGTGTCAGCGAATACTATCTTATCAAAATTATTTTGAGATGTCAACAACTTTTTTAAACTTTTTTAATTTTTTTTCGACTTTCGTTAAAACCGTCGAAAATCCGTTAATTTCACCACATAATTTTCTTTCGGAAACACCTTGTAGAAATCTCAATCCCCATTTCCACTTTGTCGTATTCGATCAAATCCTTTTTTCAATATCCGACTGGCCATTCGCTTTCTGCGCCAAGCAGGCTTTACACTCAGATTTCCCACATACCAATGCCGTACATCCGATGAACATCTTATAACCCCAAAAAGTGCTCCTGAAACCAGAAACACTTTTATTTATCCTTCATATTACGAATGCCAGTTGCATTATTCATGATAATGTGAATAATAGATGTAACTAATTTCTGTGTTCATGTTCAATTTCTTCAAATCACTCCCCCGCCTTGAAGTTATACACTGGCTTAATCACCTTCAATATTTTTGCTGTGGGTGTAATGTTGTTAACAATATCTTCCATATTTTTATATGCCATCGGGCATTCATCCAATGTTGCCTCTCCGATGGAAGTTGTAAAGATTCCCTCCATTTCTTTCTCGAAGTCGCTTACAGAAAATAGTTCCTTTGCTTTTGTCCGGCTGAACAGACGACCAGCTCCGTGAGGCGCCGAATAATTCCACTCTGGATTCCCCTTTCCGACACAAACCAAACTTCCATCTCTCATATTAATTGGAATCAAAAGTTTCTCTCCCTCTTGGGCAGATACCGCGCCTTTTCGCACAATATTGCTCTCATGGTCAATGTAGTTATGAATTGTTTCAAAATATGAAAAATCCTGCAAACTCTTTCCATAGAGATGTGTCAAAATCGTCTCTGCGATGGTATATCGATTTTTCGTAGCAAATTGCTGACAAATCTTCATATCTGCCAGATACTGCTCACGATATTTTCCGGTCAAATAACACAACTCCTTCGGTGTATCCGTTCCCTTTTCTTGGAACTCTTTCTTTAAGCGCTCGAGGGTTGGTTGAATTTCCTTCCGTCTTCCCTCTGATTTATATTCACGAATGATACGCTCCTGCTCTTCAAAAAGCTCCTCTTTTCCACAAAGCAAATCATAGGCAAGATTTTGATAATACTCCGCCACCTGCTTTCCCAAATTTCGACTTCCCGTATGAATGACAAGATACGAATCCCCCTCATCATCTACATCAATCTCGATAAAATGATTGCCGCCGCCAAGTGTTCCCACGCTTCGCTCCAACCATTTTGTACGTTTCAATCCACGATAACAATGCAACTCTTGCAACTCCGGATAACGTGCTTTACGACCTTCATGGACTTTTTTGCCCGAAGGGACATAAGCACGAATTATCTCATCCAATGTTGCAAAATCAACTTTGTCTTTGCCTAATTCCACTGTCAACATACCACATCCGATATCTACACCTACGATATTCGGAATCACCATCTCGCCCAAGTCTGCCGTAAATCCGATGACGCATCCAGCTCCTGCATGGACATCCGGCATGATACGTATTTTACACCCTTTCACAAAAGGCTGGTCACAGAGTCGTTTCAACTGCAACTCTGCTCCCTCCTCCATCACATCGGTATACACAATGGCCTCGTTAAAGACCCCTTCTATTTTCTTCACTTTCCTCACCTTCCTTATTTTCCTACAATCTGTGCCAACTGAGTCAACAGATTTTCATTCGCCCCCACCGTAATGTTCCCAACATTTTCACAGATTTTTTGCAAATATTCCATTTCCTTCAGCTTGTAAAGAGTTTTGTTTTCCTCCATGAGCCGAGCCGTATTGAGAAGGGAACGAGTGGATGCCACCTCTTCCCGACGAGTAATGACATTGGCCTGGGCGCGTTTTTCCGCAATCAGTACCGTGTTCATTATGTCTCGGATTTCTCCCGGAAGAATGATGTCTTTCACCCCCGCATCCGCAATTTCAATAAACAAATCCTTTTCCTGCGACTTCAGCTTCTCCAACGCGTAACGAGTAAGCCCTTCCTTATCTTCCAAAATTTCATCCAGACGATATTTTCCTACATACTCACGCAAAGCAAGCTGGGCTGCCACGTGTAGTTGTTCCCGATAATTATCAATATCGTTCTTTACAGAAATGTAATCTGTGATGCGGTATTTGCAAATGAAATTGATGCGGAGTGCCACTTTGTCGTGGGTCAGAATTTCCTGACCGGCAATATCCATTTGCTGCAATCGGGTGTCTACCGTATCCACTTTCACTCTCGTTTTTCCATTCCAGAAATAATACGCTCCCGGCTCCAGCAAGCGCACGAACTGGTTATCAAAATAAAGACGTCCCTTTTCGTACTCCAAAATATCAAAGCGAGTGTAGTACTTGATTGGAATATGCCGAAATATGTACTCTGGAACTTCTGCTGCCACCTCTGGCTCCGCAACGCTTATATTGCGAAACTCATGTTGATCAAACACATTCCAAAATGCGTAACGACCGGCCGGAAGCACTTCCCGAAAGTTTCCATTGATATAATGGAGAGAAATTTCTTCATCTTTCACTTCCACTTGAACGGTCTGGGAAAGAATTTCCTGATCCTTCAATAGTACCGGTAGCAAAATCGTCTCCGACTCCAATGGCTGACAAATATCCAAAATCTCAATTTCCTTTTCACCGTATTCATAATATTTTCCCGGTCCCAATAGTTTTATGTACATTCCATTTTTTGTTAACAAACCTCTTTCATTTTCCTGAATCACTACTTTTCTTATCATCTCTTTTTCCTCTCTTTCTTTTTGTAACCAATGTGCCGGCACAGACTGCAACTGCGGCCAGTGGATTGAGTATCATCTTCCAGCCAGCGGAAGGCCCCTTCTTGGGAGTTTCTTTGGCTGACTTTCATTATCATACGGTATCCTCCCCGGACAAGGCAGCTACATTCCGCCCACCCTTTGTCTGACAATTGCCAGACAACTTGCCGGAACACGTTACGTTTTTCTTCACCATGTCGTATGGGTGATGTATCTTTACATCTGAGAGCAGGATTCGAACCTGCACAACACGATTAACAGTCGTGGCGCCAACCAATTGGCATCTCTGGCACAAGGCTCCTGGCATACGTTTTGGTACTCCTGACGCACCGCGGTGGTTTCATACACCTGCGTTAGGCGACCTTGTGATTGTATTATAAAAAAAGAAAGGAAAATTATCACGGAAAAAAAGGTGCGAACTGTCTTGGTTACTTAATCTCCCACTAAAACAGCTAGTGAATTTCTTTTACAGTTCGGAACACACTCTCGTTCGAAAAACAACGTAATGGCACCGACCTTACGGTCGTCAAATCGCGCCAAAGACGCTCTTTGAGCGCCAACGTTGTTTAACGGTTCCGTCTCGTAAAAGAAATTCACTAGCTGCACATAGTACGCTATTAACTAACCAAGACATATATGAATATAATGTATCGCAACTAAGCACGCATCAAGTTACTTTCTTTTGTATCTACACACCTAAACACCCCAAACGCGCTGTTGTTTCAATCGTTCTTTGATAAGTTCTACAAAGGATTCAGGTTCGGTTACCCGGACGAATGGTCCGAAGGATAATACCCGAATTAACAATTCAGTTTCGTCGTCTTTATTATAGAAGATTTTAATGCGATAGTGATCATTGTCTAAGCGTTCTGCTTCTTTTTGAAAGTGAGCAAAATGCAGCATCACTCGCTCTAGGGCATTTCGCCCATCGTAAAGTTCCATAACAAAAAAGTCCCTGGCGGGTTCTTGTAATCTTTTCAGAAATCGCATCGGGCGTTCCATCACTTCCACCTCAGCAACACGCGCCACATTGATTATATGTATATGACGAGCACCTTGGAGAAGCACACGGAATTTATCATCCTTTTCTGAGTATTCCAATCGTGTCGGAACACCGTATACGATAAGTTCCCGACCCTTGCCGCTCTCATACAACAATTTCACTTTCTTCTTATTATGAATGGCAGAAAGTAATTTCTGGAAATTTTCAATATAGGAAGGATCATTATAGGAGTCTCCGTCCCTGTACTGGTCATACACCACAACATCTTCTGGTGTATATAGGGGGGTGATTTCTTCGGACATTTCTGGTATCTCGCCAAACAAATGCGCCCGCGGGTCCTGCGACACCGCTTTCAACCATTCCCTTTCAAGATTCGAGATAGGAAGTGCGGGTTTGTTCATCACTGGACTTTCCATTGACTCCATATCCACAAGCTGCCAACGTTCTTCCTCAAATGCAGGGATAATAGTCAATGCACTTTCCGAAAATCCATAGGTATCAATGGTCTGCTGCATGGATTCGCGAGTCAGCGTTCCCTCCACAGCCTGCTCCAAGATCTTTGCCACTGCCTGGTAATAGCATCCATATATCTCATGAAATATCATGGTCGTCACCCCCAATCCCGTACATTCGATACATTCTCTTCAAGTCTACGCGGAACATATTTTCCATAATTTTATTGGAAAAATCCATGGACATAATGCGGCAAATATAGCTTCGTATCCATGGAATCATCTCACTGGTCTCGTACACATCTGCCGTAAAGCGAGCCGTGGATTCATCCAGACGTTCCACCTTCCCACAGCGTTTTTCCCGTTCCAAGCGCCCCCAGATATGCTCCTCTCCCAGTCCGATGTGAACGGTAAATTCCACATGTTCCAGTTTTTCATGCCGATGACACACCACGCCCCACATATGTTTTTGCAAGCGTGACAATTCCTGGCGCAAGGAATCAAAGGAAACCTCCTCTTCCCGCGCTTTCACTTCTTGTATGTAATCCAAGCGAATGGAGCAAAAATCCTTTTGTCTCGCATCAAAGGCAATCAAGTGACGACGCCCGTTCTCTGCGCTAACAAAGATGCGAAGAGGTGTGATATTTCGCACCGTTTCTTTCTCCATCCGAGGACTGTATTTTTTTATCTCTACGTTACACTTCTTTTGCATTGCCTGCAAAAGTGCGTACAAAACCTCACTATCCAGCGCTTGCGTAATGTAGTGATGTTTATACGCCAACACCTTCTCCCGATGTTCCAACCGATCCAAGAGATAACTTCCCACCACGCCACACAGACCGATTTCCGAGAAAAAATGAAGGGCATCCCGATACGGCTCCAGTTCCATATCGGTTCCTCTGCGATAATACATTTGCTTACCTTGCTTTTCCTTCAAAACCAGCCCCATCTTATGGTATTCATTGAGTTTTTTTCGCAACGTGGATTCATCCACCAAGAGAGGCGTCGTAAATCCCACAAAATATTCGTCCAGCTCTTCTACAAGTTCCGATAATGTCATGGAAATCTCTGGAGAATCCAAAACATCAAATAAGGCAAAGTGCAAACTGATATCTCCGTCAGTAAAGCTCTTTGCCCGAAATGCTTTATAAAACGGATTGCCTTCTGTGGTTCTGGTATCCACGGACAAAAACATGCGCTTTCCTGTTTTCGTCTGATGAAAGCTCATGTAATCGCCCAGATAATTTTCAATCCGTCTCCGCTCATTATCGTAGGAGCGGGCACTTTTGCGGTCATACTCGTCTCTGGTTTTGAAACCGTACACATAAAAATCCCGCATGTACTCCCGTATCCGCTTAAAGTTTTTGATCCGCTCCGTATATGCCATAGTTCCTCCGTTTTTGTTTCGTTCGTCAACGCTCCATTTTTCGTTTACCAATAAAATACATAACAATACCAATTATTGTCATAGGACTCATTGCCAAACTTCCCACTAGCGCACTAATTTGTTTTTGCCGTTCCACATCCGCCACCGAGCCATCTGAATAGTTCGCCATCGAAATACCAGATAGAACTCCTACCAAAATCGCCAACACAATCGATACTATCACAATTAATATACCTGATATTTTCAGATGCTCGCCATATTGTTTTCTTTTGTCTTCTGTGTCTGGTTCTGAAATAATTTGTTCTACAATTTCCCTCGGCAATACAACACGGTTATTCCGTCCCACACCTTCTCGGTTTGCCCAATCCAAATCAATTTTTCTGATGTTTATCAAACCTTTCTTATATCTGGCGACTCGCTCTTTATGGACAGCTCGATTACTCTTTGTATTCTCAAACAATATATTGGGATTGTACTGATAACATATTCGTACAACTTCTAAAAGTTCATCCTTATTCATAGTTCCACATATGCTATAATCCTGACCATCCAACAAACGGATTCGCACAACGTAGCAAACAGTAATATCTTTGAATTTTATTTCATGTTGATACATCATACTGATTGTCTGATAATCAATCATAATCTTTCGAGGAATTATAATCATACAGTTAGTAAAATATGTTTTGAATATTCCTAGCGTTTTAAAAGTATGTTGATTACACATCGACAAATGTTTTGCAATCTCATCTTCACTAAATCGCTTCAATAAATAGTCTTTGCTACGCGAAATGCGAAAATATCGTAGTATGTTTGCAACTCCAGCAACCAAAATAACTCCCGCAACCATCGACATAAAAACCATAGCCACATTAAAAGATACACCTGCAATTCCTTTGTAACGAAAATAAACGCCAGCTCCCCACACACTCATCACTGCAACAAGGATCAGCATAGAACCTTGCCAGAACAGCCAATGATGAAGTCTTGACTTGGGTTTCAATACCTTTTTTCCATTCATTTCTTAATCCAACTGAATTCCTTTCAATAGTCCTGCCAAAGATGTTGTCGCTTCCTCGTCGGTGTACTCCATGGAAGTTTCTTCCTCTTTTACCGCTTCCTCTACTTCCGGAGCGATATCCTCTGCTTCTTTCATGCTGAGGCGGATTTTACCATCCTCCACGGAAAGCACCTTAACTTTCACTTTCATGCCTAAACTTACAACTTCTTTTGGTGACTTTAAGAATTTGTTGCAAATCTGAGAAATATGCACCAATCCCGTCAACTCATCTCCAAACTCCACAAAGCATCCATAGGACTCAATTCGTGTAATGGTTCCTTCTGTGATATATCCTTTCTGCAATGCATCCAACTTCGCCTCATGGGCTTTTGCCACTTCTTCCTTCGCCACCTCTTTTGCAGAAAGCACCAATTTATTTGCTTCCTCGTCCGCTGTAATCACGCGAACCTTCACCATTTTTCCCACATAACGTTCCAACTCATCTTCTTCCACATAAGAAAGCGCCAGTTGCGATGCCGGGATAAATCCTCGAATTCCTTCCACATATGCCACCACACCAGAAGGCACCACCTGTTTTACTCGCACTTCGTAAACACGTCGATCCGCCAATGCCGCTGTCAAAGATTCCCAACTTTCCAATTCCTTTGCCTGTTTTAACGAAAGCACCGTACGTCCCATCTCATCTTCATACAGAACAATAACACTCAGAACATCCCCAACTTTAATTTCGTCCATGGCGTGAAAATCCGGATCATCGCTGTATTCACCACTTGGGATCACACCCTGGGAAAAGGACTGAAGGTCCATTAAAACTTCTTCCTCGTCCACAGCTACAACCGTCCCCTTGATTCGGTCTCCTTCGCGAAATTTTACAAATGATGCATTGATTTCATCTTCAAAATCCGCCATTGTCTCTTTGATTTCTTCACTCATCTTTTCGTCTCCTTACATTTCTAATAATACGTCTGCCAATCGGGCAAACTCCATAAGTCCCAATTTCTCCCCTCTAACGTTTGCGTCAAATCCAGCTTTCTCGATCGCCTCCGCCACCTGTGCCTTGGAATAAGACAATTCACTGCTATTGGCAATTCCGTTTTGTAACGTTTTTCTTCGCTGATTAAATGACGCCCGAATCAATCGGAACATCAATTTTTCATCCTTCACTTCTACTGGTGTCTTCGCCAGACAGTCCAGGCGAATTACCGCACTTCCCACATTTGGCCTTGGCATAAAACAATTCGGTGGCACAAAAGCCGCGATGTACGGCTCCGCATAATATTGCACCGCCAAAGAAAGCGCACCACAATCCTTACTTCCCGGCTCCGCCTTCATTCGATCCGCCACTTCCTTTTGCACCATAACTGTCACATTGGCAAGAGGCACATGGCTTTCGAAAAGTTCCATAATAATCGGAGTGGTAATATAATATGGTAGATTCGCTACGACTTTAATCGGTTTTCCCGCATTATATTTATCTGCAATCGCCTGTATATCCTGTTTTAAAATGTCTCCTTGTAACACATCGACATTATCATAGGCAGAAAGCGTTTCTTGCAAAATCGGAATCAAATTTTTATCAATCTCTACCGCCAGTACTTGCCTTGCGTGTTCACAAAGATACTGGGTCAATGTTCCGATTCCCGGTCCGATTTCCAACACAAAATCATCCTTCGTAATCTGTGCCGCATCCACAATCTTATCCAGTACATGGGGATCGATCAAAAAGTTCTGTCCAAATTTCTTTTTAAATTTAAAATCATGCTTCTGCAGCACTTGTATGGTTTGCTGCGGATTGCTGAGTTTTTCCATAAGTCACCTCATTTTTCTCTATCCTAACATGCGATACAATCGTTTGGCATTTTCCTCCGTTATCGCAATCACTTCTTCTTTTGTCATCCCTTTCAATCGGGCGATTTCCTCGGCTACATAAAACAAATTCGTGGAATCATTGCGCTTCCCACGATTTGGCTCTGGTGCCAAATACGGACAATCCGTTTCCAAAACAATATGTTCCAATGGAATATCTTCTACGGTTTCTTTCAACTTGCGACCATTTTTGAATGTAACAACGCCACCAACACCGATGAAATACCCCATCTTCACAAACTCTCTTGCCAATTCTTTGGAGTAGGAATAACAGTGAATGACGCCACCACACTCGTAAGCTTTTGTATCCTTAATGATCTTCATCGTTTCTTCCGCCGCTTCGCGACTATGAAAAATAATAGGAAGATCCACTTCCTTCGCCAACGCAATTTGTTTTTCAAACCAAACTTTTTGCACCGCCGGCTCCGGCTCCTTCCAATAATAATCCAGTCCAATTTCACCGATGGCTAGCACCTTTTTCTCTGATGCATTTTGGCGAATCCATTCCAAGCCTTCTTCGGTCAAATCCCCGGTCTCACTGGGATGTACCCCAAGAGCGGCGTAGACATGATCGTATTTTTTTGCCAACGAGAGCGCCGCCTTACTGGTGGCAATATCAGCCCCCACCGTAACCACGGTGCCAATTCCCTGCTTTGGAAAGTCCGTCAAAAGGGCGTCCCGATCTTCATTAAATGCCTCGTCATCGTAGTGACTGTGCGTATCAAATATCATAGTTTTCCTCACTTTGCCTTCGCGTATATAATCAGAAACCCAACGACACCAACCAAGGAGCTGTGCCCTTTGGTGCCGTTGGGGATACAATACTTATTTAAACAATTAGCAAACCTCTGCGCCTGCAGGCATTGGTTTCTCCGGTGTCATCAATGCAAGATTACCCTCGGCATCTTCCGCGCAAAGAAGCATTCCTTCCGAAAGAACACCAGCCAACTTCGCCGGTTTCAGGTTAACAAGAACCAGCACTTTTTTGCCTACCATTTCTTCCGGTGTGTAATGTGCTTTAATACCAGATACGATTTGTTTCACCTGACTTCCAATGCGTACCTGGGAGCAAAGAAGTTTTTTGGATTTTTTCACTTCTTCGCAAGCGATAATCTCGCCTACCTGGAACTGCATTTTCATAAAGTCATCAAAGGTAATTTCTTCTTTGGGTTCGATGTCAATGACATCACCAGGTGCTGCCTCTTCCTCATCAGTCGCCTGTTTGTACGTCTCATCGATATGTTTCATAAATTCCTCTACGTCAAGACGCGCAAAGAGAATCTCTGGTTTTTCTACCACTTTTGTGCCAGATTTGTAATCGCCGGCTTTCAATGTCTCCAGTTCACCCTTTTCGGATACAATCTGTGCCAAAATCTTCTCTGAAGTTTCCGGCATAAAGGACTCAAGCAATGTTGCACCCACACGGATACCATCCATAAGATTGTAAAGGACCGTTGCAAGACGTGGTTTTGTCTCTTCTTCTTTTGCCAACACCCAAGGCATGGTCTCATCAATGTATTTATTGCAACGTTTAAACACAGTAAAGATTTCCGTGATAGCGTCTGCCACTCGAAGTTTCTCCATTTTTTCTGCCACTTTCGCTGGCGCCGCATTGATTACTGCTTTCAAATCATCATCAACGTCTTCTGCCACACCGGTATCTGTCACCACACCGTCAAAATATTTATTAGACATGGAAATGGTACGGTTTACCAAGTTTCCAAGAGTATTTGCCAAGTCAGAGTTCATGCGCTCTGCCATGAGCTCCCAAGTTACCACACCATCGTTTTCAAATGGCATCTCGTGAAGCACGAAATAGCGAACGGCATCTACGCCAAACTCATTGACAAGGTCATCGGCATAGAGAACATTCCCCTTACTCTTACTCATTTTTCCGTCTCCCTGCAACAACCAAGGATGTCCGAAAATCTGCTTTGGCAATGGCTCACCAAGTGCCATCAGGATAATTGGCCAATAAATCGTATGGAAACGAAGAATGTCTTTTCCGATCAAGTGAAGATCTGCCGGCCAGAATTTGCCATACATCTCATCGCTATTACCATCCACATCATAACCAAGTCCGGTGATGTAGTTGCTCAGCGCGTCCATCCAAACGTACACGATGTGACCCGGATCAAAATCTACCGGGATTCCCCAGGTAAAGCTGGTACGGGATACACAAAGATCCTGAAGTCCCGGCAAAAGGAAATTGTTCATCATCTCGTTTTTACGGGATTCCGGCTGAATAAACTCCGGATGTGTATTAATGTGTTCAATCAATTTGTCCTGATATTTGCTCAGTTTCAAAAAATATGCTTCTTCCTTCGCCGGCTGGCAGTCTCTGCCACAGTCCGGGCATTTTCCATCTACTAACTGAGATGGGGTAAAGAAAGACTCACAAGGAGTACAGTACATACCCTCGTAATGACCTTTATAAATATCGCCCTGATCGTAGAGCTTTTTAAACATTTTCTGAACCTGTTTTTCGTGATCTTCATCCGTAGTACGGATAAATTTGTCGTAAGAGGTATTCATGAGATCCCAGATTCTCTTAATCTCTGTAGATACATCATCTACAAATTCCTTCGGTGTAATGCCAGCTTCCCCAGCCTTCAACTCAACTTTCTGTCCATGCTCGTCGGTTCCTGTCTGGAATCGAACGTCATAGCCCTGATTTCTCTTATATCGCACAATCGCATCCGCAAGTACGATCTCATAGGTGTTACCAATATGTGGTTTACCTGATGTATAGGCAATGGCTGTTGTCAAATAATATGGTTTGTTTGCCATGTTTGTTTTCCTCCAATTTCTTATAACTTAAAGCGAATTGAATATAGATAAAATCGCTACGTATTTATTTTAGAGGGAAATATAGAAAATGTCAATGGTGGATTGGAAAGGATTGATTGGCTCAAATCCACCAAACGAATTCGTATGATTCGGCAAATCGTATACAACTTCTGTTTTGTATTGCTTTCCTGCAATACTCACCCCCTTGCAGTTCCCAAAAGACAACACAAGCCCGAGAGGAAACATTCGCTTGGATTCGTTGTGAATCTCTTAGCGCCGTTTCCGGTTCGGACTTGTGTTGTCATTCTTTTATGCCAAAGCTGCTGTAATAATCGCCATGGAATAAACCTCCATCGCATTACAACCTCTGGAAAGGTCATTGATTGGAGCATTCAATCCCAAAAGAATTGGACCGTATGCTTCAAAGTTACCAAGACGCTGTGCAATCTTGTAACCAATGTTTCCTGCATTGATATCAGGGAAAATAAATGTATTCGCATGTCCTGCCACTTCACAGTCTGGACATTTTGTACGTGCTACACGTGGAGAAACCGCTGCATCAAACTGAAGCTCACCTGCAATTGGAAGATCTGGTGCTGCTTTCTTTGCTTTCTCTGCTGCGTTTCTCATTTTATCTACATCTTCTCCTGAACCGGAACCGAAGGTAGAATAGCTAAGGAATGCAACTTTTGGATCTACGCCGAAGAGTTTCGCACACTCTGCAGACTCCAATGCGATTTCAACCAGCTCGTCCTCGGTTGGTTTGATATTGATGGCACAGTCACCCATTGCCAACACTTCATTTTCACCAGTAGCCGCTGGACGAACCATGATGAAGCAAGAAGATACAATGGAATTGCCTGGTTTTGTCTTAATGATCTGCAATGCAGGACGTACGGTATCCGCTGTGGAATATGTGGCACCACCAAGAAGTGCATCTGCTTTTCCCATCTTTACAAGCATTGTTCCAAAATAATTTGCCTGACTACAAATGTCACGAGCCTGCTCCGGTGTCATACCTTTGCTCTTACGAAGTTCACAAAGAAGATCCACCATCGCATCCATTTCCTCATAATTTGCTGGATCAATAATCTCTGCACCGCGAATATTGTATCCGCTTTCCTCTGCTGCCTCAGCAATCTCCTGTGGATCACCGATCAAAATCGGAGCAAGGAACGTACTTGCCAAAAGTCGTGAAGAAGCCTCCAAAATACGTGGGTCACTTCCTTCTGTAAACACAATTTTCTTTGGGTTTTTTTTCAAGATGTCAATCATCTGACCGAAACCAAACATATGATACTGCCTCCTAATGTATTAATATTTTTAATTTATCTCTATCTTCTATCATAACAACTTTTCCTCAAAATACAAGTGTTAAATTTTTAACGTTTTTTCGCCCATAACATCTGCTTATCTTCCTTGCTTACTCGGTACGACTCACGCATTTTCTGAATGCTTTTGTTGTAAGTAAAATCATCCAAACGACAATTGTCCATGTAATCCAATGTCTTTTCTCTAAAATGTACAAAGCACACGGATATCCCCCATGCCACTGCCATTTTCACATAATACCCTTCATGTTGAATGCGATCATAAATTCGCAACACTTCATCAATGTATTCCTCCGTGATGAAATATTGCATCAAGATTACGATTGCAAAACGTAGTTCATATTCTTCGTTGGACGCCAAGTACGGCTTTAGAAATTCATACATTTCTTGTCGATGCTTTTTTATATCCTTCAAATCCCCACACACGATATCGCACACCGCCCAGTTGTTAATACATGGAATAAATTTCTCTACATACGTAAGCTTCTCAGAGAACTCACATTTTGCCAGTGCCGTCACCATACCGCATAGCATGTTCATTTCGTATACATTTGAATTCTTCACTTCCTCGACAAATCCACGCCAATCTTCCTTGCAAATCTCCTTTGCAATTTTTCGTAGTTCCGGAACACGTACGCCGAGAAATTCTGACTCCACCCCCGGAATCAATTTCGCATGAAACTGGCGATATTTCTCATCTGCTTTTTCTCGAATCTGTTGCTCTGCCCATGTAACCAATTCATTTGTTTCCTTCATCACGATCTCCATTTCATAAGCCTATTCCATCCGTGCCTTATCCAATAATTTTCGCAAAGACTTCTCGTATCGTTCATCATCTTCCGGTGTTCTTTTCCGCGGACCTTTTATGTGTTTCCCCTTACCACGCTTCGCCTGCTGCCGTGCCATCTTTGCCATATGTCGTTCCATTAACATTTGGTCGATATTTTCATTGGTATACCATTTTCCGCTTTGATGGATGGCATACGCCTTTTTCCCTAAAGCCATAGCGGCCACACCGTAGTCCTGCGTCACCACCACATCCCCTGCCTGGCAATAACGAATCAAGGCAAAGTCCACCGCATCTGCCCCCGCATCGATAACCTTCACCTCGCTATAGTCCGATTGCAAGATATGATTGGTGTCGCATAATAAGATTACAGGAATCCCATATTCCTCCGCCACACGTTCCGTCAGGTGTACCACCGGACAGGCATCCGCATCAATTAGAATCTGCATCATTTTCCTCCCTTGCTTCTGATAATACAACTATTTTTCCCCTTCTCTACGTTGTCTCCAATTTCAAATTCACAATGTGGACATATCATTTGTATGACCTTCCTTCCCTTTGGTATTTTCAACACCCCAATTATCTCATACTCCATCCCAATATTCAAGTTTCCGTTACAAAGCAAAAAAATCACCCTGTGCATGCAACAAATCTTCCGCATACACAGAATGACTTTCCGATCATTTAATCCAACTCCACCGCTCCGGTATACAACTGATAATACCGTCCTTTCTGCTCCAGCAACTGCTTGTGGGTTCCTCGCTCGATGATTTCACCTTGCTCCAAAACCATAATACAATCTGCATTTCGCACCGTGGACAGACGGTGGGCGATAACAAATGTGGTACGATTTTTCATCAAACGCTCCATTCCGTGATCGATGTGCATTTCCGTTCGTGTATCCACCGAACTAGTCGCTTCGTCCAACACAAGAATCGGCGCCTTCGACACTGCCGCTCGAGCAATGTTTAGAAGCTGACGCTGTCCCTGACTCAAGTTAACTCCGTCGCCTTCCAGCATCGTATCATATCCATCTTCCAGACGCATGATAAAAGAATGGGCACTGGCAGTCTTGGCAGCCTGCTCCACTTCCTCGTCTGTGGCATCGGGACGACCGTATCGAATATTTTCCCGTACCGTCCCAGTGAACAAGTGGGTATCCTGAAGTACCATGGCGATGTTACTACGAAGACTTTTTCTCTCATAACTCTTGATGTCTTTTCCATCGATGGTAATGCTTCCTTCTTGAATGTCGTAAAAACGATTCAGCAAGTTGGTAATCGTGGTTTTTCCGGCACCTGTGGACCCTACAAACGCCACTTTCTGTCCGGCATGAGCGTAAAGGTCAATGTTTTTCAAAATCACCTTATCCGGGTTGTAGCCGAAGGTGACATTTTCCATGATCACTTCGCCCTTCACATCGTCCATGACAATCGCATCCTGGGCATCCGCTTCTTCCGGTGCCTCATCCATCACTTTAAATACACGCTCTGCACCGGCAAGGGCAGAAAAGATCGTATTTACCTGCATGGAAATTTCATTGATCGGACGACTAAACTGACGAGAAAAGTTTACAAATGCACTGAGTTCTCCCAAGGTAAGACGGCCAGCCAGACACAAAAGCCCACCGATGGAACCCGTCAAGCTATAACTAATCTGGCTGATATTTCCCATAACCGGTCCCATGATACCTCCGAAAAATTGTGCCTTAATCTGCTTCCCCTTCAAATCATCATTGAGTTCTGCAAATTCATTGATGGCACGTTCTTCGTGGCAAAATACCTTCACTACCTTCTGTCCTGTCACCGTTTCTTCGATGTAGCCGTTCAAGCGCCCAAGGGCCTCTTGCTGAAAACGATAATACTTGGAACTTCGCTTCGCGATGGAACCGCAAGCCTTGATCATCAATGGTACAAGAAGGATAATCAATGTTGCCAACAGTGGATTCATACAATACATAATGATAATGGTTCCTGTCACACTAATGAATCCTGACAAAAGTTGAACCACGGTATTGTTTAGCATTTCTCCCACCGCATCTACGTCATTGGTGAAACGACTCATGACATCTCCCGTTGCATGGGTGTCAAAATATCGCACCGGTAATGTTTGCAAATGATCGAACAAATCCTTACGTAGCGTTTTCAGCGCACGCTGAGATACACCAATCATAATTTTCTGTTGCATATAAGAGGCGATGACACCGATTCCATACACGCACAACATCGCCACCACACCGACAAGCAACGTCTGCACACCTGCCTGTATCAGCGCATCCGCTTCTGCTCCGACACCTGCTTTCAGCACTTTCTTTCCGCAAGATTCCACGTGATTGATAATCGGCACCAGCAAATAGGTACCAGCCAAAGCGGACATACTGGTTAATATGGCACAGAACAACGCTGCCACCACTTTTCCCTTATCTTTCCCAAGGTATCCCAAAAGTCGCCCGATGGTTTTCTTCGCATCCTTTGGTTTTCCACCTGCCATAGCTCTGGCGCGGGCTCCCGGCCCTCCGCCTGGTCTACCCATTCCTCGCATTGGTGGTGGACCTGCTGGGGCTTTCATTCCACTCATGCTGACACCTCCTCTTCCTTATCTTTCTGAGAATAATAAATCTCCTGATATTCTTCACAAGATTTCAATAATTCCTTGTGGGTTCCCTGCCCCACAATCTCACCTTCGTCCATAACTAAAATCCGGTCTGCACTCTCCACCGAAGAAATACGCTGCGCAATAATGAGCTTCGTCGTATCCTTCAAAGACGTATTAAAACTCCTACGAATCTCCGCCTCCGTAGCCGTATCCACCGCACTGGTGCTATCGTCAAGAATGAGGATTTTCGGCTTTTTCAACAACGCACGGGCGATACAAAGACGCTGCTTCTGACCTCCCGAAACATTGACACCACCTTGACCAAGCTCCGTCTCATAACCTTCTGTAAAGGACGTAACAAACCCATCCGCTTGCGCGTAACGTGCCATCTCAAACACTTCTTCATCCGTAGCAGTTTCATCTCCCCAGCGAAGATTTTCCATAATCGTACCAGAGAACAATGTATTTTTCTGAAGCACCATTGCCACACCATCACGAAGATTCTTCAAGGAATATTCTTTCACATTGACGCCATCCACCAAAATTTCTCCTTCATCCGCATCATAAAGGCGAGGAATCATCTGCACAAGAGACGTTTTTCCCGAACCGGTAGAACCGATAATCCCGATGGTCTCCCCCGGATTGGCAGTAAAGGAAATATGCTTCAACACATTATTTTTGTGCTTCTTATAATAACGGAAACTCACGTCGCGAAACTCGATGCGACCACTCTCCACACGACGTTCTTTCTCCGTTGCTTCTTGGTCATTTAAATCAATTTTTG
This sequence comes from Eubacterium sp., assembly GCA_017938215.1. Classification (GTDB taxonomy): domain Bacteria; phylum Bacillota; class Clostridia; order Lachnospirales; family Lachnospiraceae; genus Eubacterium_F. The sequence goes on from JAGBBZ010000032.1 coordinate 16,920, forward strand.
CTTCCAGCACTTCCTTAATACGTTTGGATGACGCCAAGGCACGAGATCCCTGAATCATAATCATTCCCATCATCATCAAAGACATCAAAATCTGGGTAACATATGTCGTAAATGCTGTCAAATGCCCGATTGGCATATCCCCGATTATAATTCGATTTCCGCCAATCCATACCACCGCCAACGTGGTAATGTTCATTGCCAATGTCATAATTGGCATATTTAAAATAACCACTTTTAACGCGCGCAAACTCTTATCCATGAGTTCTTCATTGGCTTCGTTAAAGGTCTCTTTCTCAAAATCATCTCGTACGAAGGATTTGACAACGCGAACATTGGTGATATTTTCTTGAATCCGGGAGTTCAAACCATCGATTTTCTTCTGCATAATGTCAAATCGCGGAAATGCCGTCTTCATTACAAGTACCAACGCAATTACCAAAAGTGGAATTACGACACCCAGCACAACCGCAAGGCTGGCATTCAGACGAAACGCCATGATGAGTCCACCAATCAGCATTCCCGGGGAACGCAACATCATTCGCAAAATCATCATAACCACATTTTGCATATTGGTAATATCGTTTGTCAATCGAGTAACAAGAGAACCTGTGGAAAATTTTTCGATATTTGCAAAAGAAAACTCCTGCACTTTTTGAAACACATCTTTCCGAAGAGCTGCGGCAAAATTCACCGACGCTTTCGTTCCAAAATAAGCTCCCATAACGCCACCAAACATCATGATCAGCGCCAAAATAACCATCATAATTCCTCGGGATATGATGAATTCTTTTCCGGCACCGCCTTCCACTCCATAGTCAATAATGGATGCCATGAGGGTTGGCATAAACACGTCACCCACTACTTCTACAATCATAAAAATCGGTCCCAAAATAAACGCCGATAAGTAGGGAGTAATATACTTCTTATATGTACTCATATTACATTCCTTCCTTTCTATTTTTCGGATAAGTTTTCATAAATTCGTTTTAGATAAGACCGCAATTGCACCAATTCTTCTTCGGAAAAATCGAGAATCGCCTGTGTATCAATGGCTTCAAAAATCGTTCGGCTTTTTTCCACCACTTCTTTTCCTTTGTCCGTCAATGTCACAAATTTCGCGCGACTATCTTCTGCTTTTGCCGTCTTTTGAATATACCCGTCTCGTTCCAATTTTTTCAATGAAACCGCTAACGTAGCTGTAGACACTTCCAATGCCTTTGCCAACTCCACTTGAGATTGGTACTCATTTCTGGAAAGTACCATCAACGTACGATGTTGCGCCCGATGAAGTCCGGTTCCTTCAAAGGCTTTTTCTACTTTTGCCCGATGAAGCCGATTCGCCGAAATCATTGCCTTCATCGGATTCGCCTCACGGAGATATGCCTCTTCGCTCATCTCCCAACAACTCTCTGGTCCGTATTTCATTTTCTTGCTCCTGTTCTTGTTTTCATACATTGGTCCTGAATCGTTACTTTTAAAAAATAATTAGCATGCTAACAATTAGCATGCTAATTAACTATTATACTCTTTATTCTTATGTTGTCAACGAAAAAATCATTCCTTTTTTCAATTCAACATCCCTATCCTTTCTCATAAAAATAATTTGCTCCATTATAAATAAACATTTTGCATTTGTAAAGAAAGAATTCATAAAAAAGGTGCACAAAAAGAAGTTCTATGGTATACTTATAGCAGCTACATTGATATACAGATTGGAGGAGATAGACATGTTTGGTAATGGTAGAAAAACAATTGGTGTTATCATCTGTGATATTACAATCGACTACTCGTCTAAGGTTTGCCAAGCAATATCTTCTTATGCTCGAAAAAAGGATTATAACATAGCATTTTTCACTTATTTTACCAGTTTTGGAACCGAGACGAGAAACGGGCGTGGTGAAGCAAGCATCATTCATCTCATCCCGTACGAAAAATTAGATGCAGTCATCTTTTGCTATGATACGATGATCAATGACGAACGACGTGTACAACTGATTTTGGATGAAATGAAAACGCGTTGTGGGTGTCCCATCGTCACATTTCGCCATGACACCGGAACATACCCTTGCGTTCTTGTGGATCCCACACACACCATAGAAGAATTGGTGTATCATATGATTGATAAACATCATAAAACTCGTATCGCTTTTATGAGTGGACCCGCCGAACATCCAGACACCATTACACGTTTGCAAGACTATAAAATTGCCCTTAAAAATCGAGGCATTCCCTATGAAGAACGCTTGGTATTTGAAGGCGATTTTTGGACGGACAAAGCAAAAGATGCTGTCCGATACTATACAAAAGAGTTAGAGGAATGTCCCGAGGCTATTATATGTGCCAACGACTATATGGCAACTTCTGTCATTGACGAATTGGTGTTGCAAGGTTTTCATATTCCCGGTGACATTGCCGTTACCGGCTATGATGATATCGAAGAGGCATCCTTATCGGTAACACCTGTTACTACGGTTTTTGTCCCTGTAGAGGAAATGGTACAACAAGGAATGCGCATAATTGAACATATGTGGGAAGGCATCGACGTACCTCGTATAAATTATGTCCGTGCACAAATCCGCATTCGTAATTCATGCGGCTGTCACAAAATCAGCGAAACAGATTTGTACGTACAACGAATTCTCAAATCACAAGCAGATGCAAGATCCGCCATCTTGATGAAAAACAATAACTACATGTTTGTACACTTGTCGGATTTGGATACGCTGGATAACATTGAAAATCAAGTTCGAATTTTGAAATGTCCACAACTCTTTATTCGAAATTTCTTCATTTGCTTGGGAAAATTAGAGGGAAACGATTACTTGAAATTCCGTTCTGCGGAGCCAGGGTTTCCGCCTCAGACAAAGGCAGTCGGTGCGGTACTAAACCACACCATCATTTCAACTGAAGTATTTCAGACCAGCGACTTGCTTCCGGCAGAAGCCAGCGAAGACAAGCCAATGATTTATTACTTCTATCCATTGCATAAAAATGAATTTACATTTGGATATTTTGCAACCGCTTACGAGAAAGACAACGCTTGCGACCATTCTTTTTTGCAATGGCTCTCCATCCTTGGAAATACATTGGAAATGATACGAATCAAGCAAAAAAATCAAGGTCTCTTAAACGAATTAAAAGAATTGTATGTTCAAGATGCCTTGACTGGTCTACTGAATCGAAGAGGGTTTGATCGTACTTCACAGGAGTTCTATAGCGAAGCAAAAAAAGAACAGCAGAACTTCTTTATCATCGCCATTGACATGGATAATCTAAAAATCATCAACGATCAATTTGGCCATAAAAACGGTGATATTGCATTGAAGACAGTGGCCACAGCTATGAAAGAAGTCGCCCGAGAGCAAGATGCATGTGCTCGCGTAGGCGGAGATGAATATAATATCACTGGCATCGGTTTGACGGAAGAACAGGTATCCGATACCATACAATCATTTCAAAATTGCTTAAGAAACTTTAATGAAACAAGTAACCTACCTTATCTGGTTCATGCCAGCGTGGGCTACTATTTATGGGAGCCAGGCGACACAAAAGATTTGGAAAGTTGCGTTATAGCTGCCGACGCTCATTTATATGAACACAAACGGCAGAGAAAGGAACGTGGAGAGTGCCAAGCTCTTCGCACCACGCCATCCTAGGTTTTATGGGACATTAATGTGAATGTGAACAACACTTTAACAAATCGTTCACAAAATTTCGTCAAAATGAACATTCTTTATTCACATTTTTATTTTATACTAAGTTCATAAGTTAAGAACAAACGAAACAACAACTTAACTTATACCCCATAACCTTTTGGCAATTTTCTTATTTTGATATTTTTTCATAAAACTCCTCTTTCAGATAAAGGACTGCGACGGCGGTCCTTTATCGCGTTATAAGGAATTTTCATAGGAGGGATCGCAAATGAATCTTTGGGACCAAATCGACATCACCACGGAAACCAAATACCCTTGGGACAAGACACCGGGAAAAAACCGTTCTGACGACGGCAAGGAAATCACCTATGTCACCGCTGGAAGCCAACTTCTCCTAACGACAAAAGAAGGCACCCAAACGACATGGGCACCTTCCCTGTATCAAAGTTGTATGAACTTGGAGCAAAAAGAAATCCGAACATTGACGGTGACGGTGCGAGGGGATGAACTCCACCTGCAGACACGCTACCAGGATTGTTCTGTCAATCTTTCAGAAGTGTCGGTGCAAATCACATCGTGGGCGCCTGTCCAGAAGAAAAGTGACTGCCGCCAGTGTACGAATTGTGGGCGGTGTAGCTGGTAACTTTTACTCCATTTTTCTTGATTTTGCTACGCCTAGGATCCAAAATATGAGGCCGGCTAGGATGAATTTGAAGTAGCTTGAGTAATTTTCATCATACGGCGCCTCTTGCAATACAGTGAACTGTAACGGCGTAAATAATTTCACAAATCTCTCATCCTTAAATGTGTAATTGGAAATGGTACTGTAAAGCATTACAAGTAGCATGGATACCGTGACACTTTTTGTATAGTAATTTAGAAAATAACAAAATCCTCCCATAAAGAAAGCGATAATCACTAATTGTACATATAAATCATATCGAGCAATTGCCCAAAAATCTTCTACTTTCAAATACAAAACAGGGATGTAACAAATCGAATTTATGATCCAAAATAGTACCGCACCCAAAAACGTATGTTTCCCTAAAAGTAAGACTTCTCTTCCATCCCCTTCGATATACTCCTTTAAAATCAAGTAAATCCACCATGTAGACAAGAAAGGAACTAGAAGATAGCCCATTTCCTCTACCGCGTTCAACGGAGAAAAATCCGAACTATAAGACTTCACCCACACGTACAACGGAATGATACCATAATATCCGATAAAAGGGACCAGAAATAGCGTTCGCATACCTTTTATTTGAAGCCATAGTCTTTCAAATAACTGAATCATCTCGCACCTCCTACAACCCTTTTATTGTCATCATATAGCCATCTTCGATGGTAGGTTCCATGTAAGGAAATTCCATTTCATCCTGCTCCCCAGATACCAATACGCGATAAAAGATTTGACCTTGCTCTTCGTATTGCTTTTCAATGTAAAAGTCTCCAGAGATTTTCGATTCCTCTCCCTTTTTACAAGAAATAACATGTTTTCTAGCAAGTTCTTTTAACTCTTCACAGGTTTTAATACAACATATTTGCCCATTATTCATGACGATTACTTTCTCACAACAAGCCTCGATATCTTCCACAATATGGGTAGATATGATAACCACTTCATTGGTTCCAAATCCCGAAATAACATTCTTAAATCGCATACGCTCTTCCGGGTCAAGACCAGCAGTTGGCTCATCAAACAATATCACATCCGGTTGATTCAATAACGCCTGTGCCACACCGATTCGTCGCATCATTCCACCAGAAAGTTTTCCGCATGCTTTCTTTGCGTTTCCTTCCATATTAACAGCCTTTAAGCATCTTGTAATCTCTTCTTTGCGCCTCGCTCGCGGCACATCCTTCAAATTGCAAAAATATTGCATGGCATCATATACCGTTAATTCTTTAAATAGTCCAAATGACTGTGGCAAATATCCAACATTTATTTTCTTATTCTTTTTGACTGGAATATCATTCACCAATATCTCTCCCCCTGTCAAAGAATACAAATTCGTTATGCAACGCATCAGCGTCGTCTTTCCTGCACCATTTGGACCTAACAATCCATAAATTCCTTGATCAATTTCACAATCTATATTTTTTAAAATTGGTTTCTTGCCAAACTTTTTACTTACGTTTTTTAACTCAATCAACTTCTTCATCCTCACTTTCCGTATCATCATCCATTTCCATATAATTAGGAGTATATCCATTTTCTAAATAAAATTCACCCAACTCTGGCTCAAAGTCAATGGTATGATCACTCGCCATATACCATGCCAAATCGCCATCGCCCATACAAGCCACATCAAAAATTTTCAAATCTTCTCCCCACATAGGGATATGGGCATTTTCAAGATTTCGCTCCCATTCCGCAATGGTATATTCTATATTTTTTTCATAATATTGGGCATCTAACATGGAATAATATAGTGTTCCGTGTTTTAACTTTCGTTCTCTCATAAACTTCGACTGCACAAAGGTCGCTCCCTGAGATTTCCCTGCAAATCTGGAAGGGGATATTTCTTCTAAATTCGACAGAATTTTCTTCTCCGTATCAAAAGAAATATCATATTCCGTTTCATAGGGAAGACCTCGCAAATTATATGATCCTGTGTCAAACACACCATCCACCAGTTCCGGCTTATACTCCATCCAGCCCGGATATGGTAAATACGGGAAATTACCAGCCAGAAAAATCGCTTGATTGGTGGCTACATATTTTCTCGAATAGCCTGCATATTCAAAATGAATTTTCTCAATCTTAGACTTCGAAGGATTTTTTATCAACACATGGTCCACATCTTGCTCAAAAGGAAGATGATTTCCGTCTTGATCCGTAATTTTCTTTATGTCATAGCCATGATATAATGTAAAGCAATACTCATCCAGATTGTCTTTATCAATCACCACATCAATAGATGCTTTCAAAAGACGTTTGGCAGAAAGTTCTCCAGTATAACTTTGAATCTGGAAATCCGCATCCTTATATTTACGACCGATCCCCTCATAATTTTCAGCATCTTCATAGCCAACCTGCACGCCTGAATAAAATAATTGAGAATAATAATGTTGATCGGCCATATATACTCCCCAGTCTCCGCTAATGTATCGTTCTCCAGAAGGTTGAATATATAGGACAAACATAACAATTGTAGCTAACAGTGTTCCAATGGTAACTACATTGATTTTCTTACGACTCATGCTCAACGCAAGCAAGAATGTGGTCAACAGTATCCACACCATAATCCGCTGAATATTTACTGCCTCTGTGGAATAATTGTAAAACAAATCTAGAAATGCCCCAAAACTTCGATTCATAATCCCTAACACATCGAAAATATGGGTCAACCGAACACTAAAATTAACAAACTGCATAATGATAGGCAACATAACACGCGAAAATACAGAGAACACACCAAGTAAAAAAGTAAATCCACAAAGACGTGATTGTATCATGGATGCCAACATTCCTACTAAAATAGCGAACAAATATAGCAAAAAGTGATACTCAAAACACACCTGTAATAACATGATATTCCAGTCTTGATTCACTTCCCCGATTACACACTGAAAGCCCCACACGGATGTGACAAAATATGTAATACTCAACACCAAGTCAAACAAGGAAAACAGAAGCAATCCGTACATTTTTTCTTTCCACTCTCCTAATTTTGATACAGCTATAATTTCATTCATCTTGTGACGTCTCGTCTGGTAAAAGAACTCATAAGATAGTATCATAAAAAATAGAAATGAGAACGTCTGTGTTACTAATGCGCTGTTCGACACATCTTCAATTACTGTAGGCTTCTGTACTGATACCATCGTGTACAACATGACGACATAACAAACACTAGCCACCAAGAACACGGGTGATTTTACAAATCGTTTTATATTAAGCAAGAACATTTTATCCCTCCATTCCAAAGCAAACAGAATAGTTGCCCACACAAAACAAGTTTTGTGTGGGCAACTGATTATAAAGCTTCTACTTATTACTATTTACAATTTTACTAGTTCCATAACAACCTGTTTTCTGATCATCACAATGTTTTCCGTACATACGAACTCCAAACTTATTCGCATAGCTTTTACTTCCCCAATGGCTTTGTGCAAAACTGCCTACATTATACTTTCCTGTAATACTATGCCCTATTGCACATTTTTGCGCTGGATACATAAGCCAAACCTTAGCCTCACCATCTGCTTTTTGACCTATAACAACTGCCATTGTTCCATATCTACTGCCAGAACTACATTTTTGAGTAAGGGTACCATAATCTCCTATGCTCCACTCTGTTGATGAAGTAACACATTTTTTACCATCTAACGAACACGATCTCTGCACTGCTGCCATTGCATTTACCGAACCAAAAACAAGTCCAACAATAGCATATGTAGCAATCACTTTTCTAAACTTATACATTTTTTGCATCTCCTTTGATTTATATTATGTCCTTCTAAATGCGCACTCAAAATCGACACAAAGCATATTATATATATATATATAATGTCAAGTAATATTTCCATTTTTTACTTTTTCCATTGCCCACAGATCTACCAATTCCTAAAACGGAACAAACCACATCGCTGCAGATTCCCACATCCCAGTCATCTTAAATATAACTAGCACAATCCCCACTACCAACCACCAAAAAGCCTTACCAATTCGTTCTTTTTGCAAAGCCATGGCCGCTAAAATAAAACAAATTATTGCACCTACCACCATCATCTTTCTCTACTCCTTCACAATCAAATACTTCTTCTCCATCAACGCTTTCTCGATCAGATCCAGCGTCTCCTCCGAATCCGCCGATACCGTATGATAATGATAGTCCGAAGTAATATTTTTCAAAGGGGTGGACTTTCCGCTCTTGATGCCATGGACAAACTCCGTCACGTCCCGGCTGGTACGGATGTTTAAATCCACCTGCACCCTTCCATATACTTTGTGATTAACAAAATCATTTTCCACCACGCCACCGTAATATACGATGGTATTCAATGCATCTTCTGTCTGCTCATCGGTGTTACTCATCTTAAACACACGAATCGCATTTCCTCCTGCCCCGCCGTTCAATATGTAGCCACGGTTGGTGGACAGGATATCCATATGGGCAGCACGAAGAATCGCGATATCTTGCACAATCACCTGTCGGCTCACGCTATATTCTTCTGCCAGCTTTGTACCTGATATTGGTTTCTTCGATTCCCGCAGTCGGCGTACGATCGAATCCCGGCGTTCATTACCGCTCATATCTACCTTTCCTTTCTATCAAACTCTCTCATATTCACTAACGATTCAGAGCCACGCCCTCTCCAACGATTCAGAGCCACGCCCCCGCATTCGCATTTTCGCACTCTCTACGAGTGCTCACCCGCTTTTTCAAAGCTTAAATGCTCATTTAGAGGGCGGTAACTCTATTCGAGTCATCCTATGATGTAACAGACGAATTCTTAAGCATAAATGCTATGAATTTGTCTGTTACATCATAGTGGCTCTGAATAGTTACTCGATTGGACGAAGATTTTTCAACGAAATGTCCAAAATCGGGGCAGAATGTGTCAACGCACCGCTGGAGATATAATCCACTCCGATGTCGATGAGGCGCTCTACATTTTCTCTTGTTACATTTCCGGAGCACTCTGTCTCAGCTCTTCCGTCGATGATACGGATGGCTTCTTTCATCTCATCTGGTGTCATATTGTCTAACATAATGATGTCTGCTCCGGCATCTGCTGCCTCTTTTACCATGTCAAGGTTCTCCACCTCAACCTCGATCTTACGAACAAATGGCGCATACTCTTTTGCCATCTGAATCGCTTCTTTCACACCACCTGCTGCCCCGATGTGATTGTCTTTCAAAAGTACACCATCGGAGAGATTGTAACGATGATTGTAACCGCCGCCAACCTTTACGGCATATTTTTCAAACACACGCATATTCGGTGTGGTCTTTCTTGTATCCAAAAGTTTTGTCTTAGAATTCTCAAATAAAGAAGCAATGGAATTGGTATAAGTAGCAATTCCGCTCATGCGCTGCAAGTAATTCAATGCCACACGCTCTCCGGAAAGAAGTACCCGAATGTCACCTGTCAGCACTGCCATCAGCTGGCCATTGGTTACTTTGTCGCCATCCTTACAGTTGAACTGGATTTCCACAGAAGGATCCAGCAAATGGAATGTTCTTGCAAGTACATCCAGTCCGGCGATGATACCGTCCTGTTTGCAAATCAGCTCTACTCGCCCCTGCTTCGCCTCGGGCATAACCGCATTGGTAGTAATATCTTCACTTGTAATATCTTCCTGCAACGCCTGAAGAATCAGGGCGTCTGCGTTACATTTCATCGTAATTTCATTCATTTTCGGTACGTTCCTTTCTCTTCTTTTTCATTCGCTCGATCTCCTGAAGGACGATGTCACGATATTCATTTTTCAATGTCTCCATGTCCGGATATGTAGTCAAATCCACCTGTGGCTCATGGGAAATATGCTGATAGTTATCACGAATTTTCTTCGCAGCCCGCTTAGCAAATACAAGACTTTCTAACAACGAATTGCTGGCAAGACGATTGGCTCCATGGACACCATTGCAACTGGTTTCGCCGATGGCAAACAACTGCTTCATAGATGTTTTACTATCGGAATCCACCCAGACGCCTCCCATAAAATAATGCTGTGCCGGCACAACCGGAATCGGCTCCTTGGTCACATCGTATCCTTCCTCCAGACAGCGTTTATATATATTCGGGAAATGTCCCCGTATTTCTTCTTCCTCAATAGGTGCCAGACTCAGTCGCACATAAGGCATCTGGTCCTTTTCCATTTGCTCATATACCTTCTCCGTCAAACGATCTCGTGGCAAAAGCTCGTCCACAAATCGCTCTCCCTTTTTATTTAAAAGAATGGCACCTTCCCCACGCACGGACTCCGAAATCAAAAACCGACGTCCCGGTTTTGTGGAATACAATGTAGTCGGATGAATCTGTACATAGTCCACATTTTCCAACTCGATGTCGTGTTTCAATGCGATTGCCAACGCATCTCCCGTAATGTGACGGTAGTTGGTGGAATGTTCATACAAACCACCCAGACCGCCACAGGCAAGTACGGTATAATCCGCCCGAATGGTAGTAAGGTCACCTTCCGGATCTGCCACAACAGCACCAAAACAGGTGTTTCCTTCTGTAATGAGATCCACCATAGTGGTGTACTCATAAATCGATACATTGTCTCGCTTCTTCACTTGTGCAAGAAGTTTGCTCGTAATTTCTTTTCCCGTCACGTCCTTGTGAAACAGGATACGCGGCGTGGAATGGCCTCCTTCTTTGGTGAAGATAAAACTTCCGCGGTCGTTTTCAAAATCCACCCCATACAACACAAGGTCATCGATGATTTTGTGGGAGGAACGAATCATGATATCCACCGATTCTTTTCGGTTTTCATAATGTCCCGCTTTCATCGTATCTTCATAATACGCCTCATAATCATCCTCTGTTTTTAGCACACAAATACCGCCTTGTGCCAAAAAGGAGTCGCTGCTTTCCACATCGTCCTTGGATATTAACACGATTTTTTTGTCTTTGGGAAGATTCAGCGCGCAGTACAATCCCGCCGCACCACTTCCTACGATCAAAATATCTGTTTTCTTTTTCACCGTCTTCACCCCCGAAGCTTATTTGCCGAGTTCTAACATGTTCACCAAAGGGGCATTGGCACGAGCTCGAAGTTCATCGCTCACCTGCACTTCATTTTCCTTTGTCTCCAGTACATGTATGATTTTTTCCAATGTAATCTTTTTCATATCCGGGCAAATCTGTTGCTCCATAATCGGATAAAAGATTTTGTCCGGGTTTTTATTTTTCAATTCATAAAAGACGCCAACTTCCGTGCAGACGATAAACTCTTTTTTATCACTTGCTTCCGCATAGTCGATGATTCCCGATGTACTTCCAATATAGTCAGAAAGTGCAACCACTTCCTCCGTGCACTCTGGATGTGTCAATACCTCTGCCTCTGGATGTTCTGCCTTAGCCTTCTTCACCGCATCTGCGGTCATCTGTGCATGGATTGGACAATATCCTGTATTTAAAAGTACATTTTTCTCTGGCACCTGCTCTGCCACGTAGCGTCCCAGGTTTCCATCCGGAATAAAGAAAATGTTTTGATTCGGAAGTGCCCGAACAATCTTTACCGCATTGGAAGAAGTCACACACACATCGGAGAGCTTCTTAAGTTCCGCGGTGGAATTGATATAGCAAACAACCGCCAGGTCCTCATACTTCTCCCGCATCTGACGAATCTTCTCTTCTTCTGCCATGTGTGCCATGGGACAATCTGCTGTAGCATCCGGCATCAAAACGGTTTTCTCCGGATTCAGAATCTTCGCACTTTCGCCCATGAAGGAAACACCACAAAACACGATGGTATCTGCCTCCACCTTCGTAGCAATTTGGCTCAGATAGAAGGAGTCCCCTATGTAATCAGCGATATCTTGAATGTCATCCTCCACATAGTAGTGGGCAAGAATCACTGCATTGTTTTCTTCTTTTAATCGTCGAATCGTATTTTTGAGTTCGCTCACAATCATCCTCATTTCTGCGCTTTGTCTTTTGCGCATGTAGTTTTCATGTGACTATTCAGGATTTAATGTGTGAAAATCAATAAATCGCCGTGCTTGCACGTAAGAGACATTGATTTTCACACATTAGGTCCTAATAGTCACATTTTCACCTATCTTAACACAAAACTTTACAACTGACAAGACAGAAAATAAAAAAGATGGAACAACGAGCTTTTCGCGCTGTTTCCATCTTTACTTTGTAACTATTCAGAGGGACTAACGTTACTCTACTACGATACTCATCTTTCCCTGCCACGGAAGGGCATCTATCGTATCCCAATCATCCAGATCCTCAATAACCGCATATTCTACATAGTATCTCTTACCGCCTTGAAGATTAGCAATAATTGTTTCTGTTTCATTCCTTTCCATTCTTACATATTCATAATCTGACATATCTTCGTTCAAACTATATCGAATATTGCAATCCAGATATTCATCCCCTTTTTCTTGGAAAGACTGAAAATCCCAAAAAGCTCGAAGCTTCATACCTTTGATATTTTCTAACTGGAAATTCATCCACAATGCTCTCGCAATTTTATTTCCTCGCTGTCCATGCTTGATAGCATCCGTTATGGAATATCCTTCTTTTTCACTACCAAGTTCCCAGCCAACAAAGGAGTATCCTTTTCGTCTCACTGTATTAGGCAACTCGCATCCTTGTGTATGGTCATAGGAAGAGGGCAATGTTCCCGTCTCCATGCCACCATTTAAATCGTATGAAATCTGATAAATTTCTGGTTTGATCGTAATGGTCTTTCCTGCCGGAATTTTTTTGACAACTTCGCCATCACACTGCCATTGGCTTTTCTCAATCCCAGCCCATTTGCTAAGTTTAAAATCATTTGAACTTTGATTTTGAATTTCAGTCAACATGGTACAGCCAGATAATACACTCGCCGGACAACGTTCTAACTTACTTGGTAACACCACTTTCTCTAGCAGTGAACAGTCATAGAATGCCTCTTTTCCAAGTTCTTTAAGGTCTTTGGGAAAAATTATTTCTTTCAGAAAACAGCAATTGTAAAATGCACCTTCCTCCATCACTTGGACAGTGTTTGGCATGTCCACTTTTTTTACCCCTAAATTCGCAAATGCGTATTCGCCAATACCGGTAATACCCGCCCGTATTTGAATCTCACAAACAAAATCTCCTGAATAATTGCATTCATCCAGTGTCTTTTTTACTTGTTCTCTCTCAATGACACCATTACCACTTACACTTAATACTCCTTCTTCACTCAACTCGCATCGAATTTCCTCCGTGAGCTCTGATGTTTTTGCTTTTTCTTGATTCGTTGAAGTCTGCGTTGTTTGGTTCTGTACTTGCATATTTCCACATCCAACTAAAGTCATTATCAAGAGTAGTAATAAGATATATTTTCTATGCATCATATCACTTCCTCTCACCATACTTTTTTCACAACTTGTACATCCGGTGTGGTATCGGCATAATGGATCACTACTTCTTTAAAATTCACACATCCATCCACGACAATAATGTTAAGTGATCCATCGTAATCGTACACTTTTTTCTCTTCTAAGGTCTGCAAATCCTGATAATAAACACCATCCAGCTTATGTGTCAAAAGATGTTCCCCATCCGTGTATACAAGTTCCAATTTGTCATATTCCTTTATCTTATACAACGTATCCTGATTTTCGTCATAACTAAATGTAAAGCTGTATTCAATCTCCTCGGTTAATAAGTTTAACATTCCACCGCTATCACGATACACGTTACACACACCATATATCTTGTTATCCTTTTGAAAGGAATACATGACAAAATTTTTCTCTTTCTCATGCATCATATTATAAATCTGTTCCAATCGCCCTTTTACAAATTTATCATTTTCATCCGAAGCGATTCTCCCATTGCAATACCTCAAGTAAGAAACTTGTTCCAAAACATCCAGTTTTTTTTCAGTGCTGTAATACTCTACTGTATGATAGTAATCCATAGGACATCTGTATAACATCTTCTTACTTATTGCTACTTGTGTTTCTCCTTCAATCTTTTTCCATTGAGATATATCTGACGAACATGTGTCAAGAAACTCTTTTTCCCCTATATAATGTGTAGCCTCAACATTGCTGTTACTATTATTCCACCCCCACGCATGTGACGACGGCAACTCCTGAATATCATAATATCCAAAAATTATCCCCTCTGATGCTAATACTTTTTGAAACGGCAATTCAAACTCTTTCATTAATTCAGCTTTTGTATTATAAATTCGCAAATATCCTTGGTCATCCTCATCGGAACAATACACATAAAAATATTTATCTCCAGCTGTGATTTGAAGACTCTCATATGATTCTGGCAATTTAGCAACCATTTCTTCTTGTGTTTCTTTATTGTAAAATTCGACTGCATCCGTACTTCTCGTAATGTATGCAATTACATTTTCTTTATAAGCAATCGAAAAATTCGATGATACATCTTCCAACATACATGCTTGTTTTTCAATCCCTTGCTTCTGCTCTTCTCCATCCCCCGCAAGCAATATCGCCAACATTTTAGGGGTACATCCTGTAAGCAGTAACATAACCATTACCATTATCAAAAAGTATTTTATCTTTTCCATATTAAACTCAACTCCATTCACAAAAGTATTTACACAAAATCACCACTTCATTGTAGCTCTTTTCGCTTTCACTTTCCAATATTTTGAAAAATCATTGTCTCTTTGATACTTGTCTATAAAAGCGTGCATTACATCCTTTGTACCTCTTGTAAATCGAACTTCACAAGTAATGGCTAATTCTTTAGCCTTGGCCGTTTCTTCTTGTGGTTTGAATCCGGTTATCCACCACTCAAGGTGATTAGGTTTCCATTTGATAATCTGCACTCCTCTTCGTTTTATCTTCAAAGAACTATAAATCGGCTTCAACATCTCCGCCTTTGAGTGAACATCTAAATGCGTTGAATATATTCCCATCTCGCCTCCTGCACCTAGATTTAAATAATCTCCTTTCCAAGCCCACAGCACATAGACTTTCTTTAAATTAAAGCGATATTTTTTTGTCGTTAGCTTGAATCTTTTAGGCACTGCCCCTGTAGCCGCGTTAAAAACAAAGTCATAACTTTTATTGTATCCGAACTTACTTTGCCAACATAAATAGTATGTATGATAACTGCCATCTTCTTCATAAAAATGAAGTAAATTCATAAGTTTCTCATTTTTACCACTTATTGTTGCTTCGGTAAACGCTTTACCAAAATCAGATTCTCTCGCTCTATTAACTACAGTTCTTATTCCTTTCTTCACAGTACGCTTGGCTTTATTCCAAAGATTCTTAATAGATATATTCCCACTTGGATCCACATAATTCACCCCATCATTCTCACAATAGGTATACAAATGCAAGCTCAGCGGATCATCATTTTCTCCTGTGTATGTGTCTCTTGTAAGAAATCTTCCCACAGCAGGCTGATAGTACCGTGCTCTTAAGTAAATCTCCTCTGTCTCTTTATCATAGTACTCCCCACAATAACGGAACGGATTTTCGTCCTCCTTCTCCGGATTCACTTCATTTCCAAAAGAATCGTACTCATAAGTTTTTGCAACGCTTCCTGTTTCATCTAGTAACTGCACCACATCTCCATGCGAATTTGTCACATAGAACTGCTTTTCTGTTCCTTCACCCTTATCCGCATACACAAGGTCATTTCCGCGCACATAACGCTTCTTTACCTCTCCACCTTTGGACAGTTCCATCACTAACTGGTCTCCGTCCCACACGAACACTGTTTTCTCACTATTTACAGTCTTACTGGTACGCAATCCTTCAGCATCATAAGTAAAGCTTACTTTGTAATTCTTCGTAAGCGTCTTTGTTAACTGATCAAATGCATCATAATGATTGACTACATTCTCATTCAAGCGATTATCTCCCAATGTCACATCCACATCGATGTAACTATCCGCTTTGGAGACATTTGGAATATTGTATCGGTTTACTGTAGCCAATTGATTTCCGTTGTTGTCATTTTTATAAATGACTACATCGTTTTCCTCCGTATCTGTATTTAATGTATCCGTGCGAAGCAACTCATCATTTTTGTTGTATCTATAAGCAATCACTTTGTTTCCTATCTTCATCTCTTTTCGATTATTGTGATTATCATAGGTATATGAAATATCCTCAGCACCTGTTTTTGTTTCTTTTGTCACACGCCCAAGCAAATCATATGTATAGGTTGCAATCTTTGTGCTGTTCTTTCCCTCCACATCTTGAATGGTGGAATTCTCTTTTTCCTTCTGTCCATTTAGCAAATACTGAGAATTGTATTCCGAAATTACTCCAGCTTTTTCTGTTACATTCACCATAGTAGTTAACTGATTCTGATAATTATACGTATTCGTTGAGGTAAGATTTGCACCTGCTACCGTTCTGGAAGCCAGATTTCCTTCTAAATCATAGTCATAGTTAACGACTTCATTTCCATTTCCATCCGTAACGCTGGTGAGCTTAGATTCTCCATCATAATCATAGGTTAACGAAAGTTTGGTATCTTCTCCTATCTGGACACCAAAAGAAGACTTATTTCCAGCACTGTCATAAGCATAATTCTTTACTATATCTTTACTTTTTGTAAGCTTTGTCGTTTCTTTTGTTATCTGCCCGGACACGTCTCCATAAGAAAAAGTAGTCTCGTCCTGTGTTGCCACCTCTCCGTAGGCATTGTAACTGTATGTATGAGTAGTTTCTTTTCCAGTTTTCTTCTCTTTTGCCACTGCTTTTATCAAACGGTTTTGATAATCATAAGTGTTCTTTAATGTATTCCCGTTCTTATCCACCGTCTTGATAAGATTACCGTTGACATCATATACATAAATTTCTGTTCTACCCTCTGGATCCGTACAAGAAACAAGTTCATTATTGCTACTGTATTCATATTTTGTTTCACAGATTGTATCCGATTTCTTTTTATCACTAATTTCAATCTGATAATTCTTTCCGGCATAACTAAAAGTATTCTTACCATCTTCCACATTCGTAATCTCAGACACAGTAAGTGTAAGCGGGCTGGTCATTCCTGTATACTGGCGCACCTTGTTTCCTTCATTATCATACACATACTGAACATACTGTGCCGAAGAATCGCCAGATTCTTTGCCATCTTCCAGACAGCTTTTGACCATGGTAAGGTTACCGCGTTTATCATAAGTATACTCGGTTCTTGTAGTTCTGTCACTATCAATTTTTTCAACCAAAGCAGATACTCGTCCCGCCGTGTCATACTCTGCTGTTGTAATCTGATAGCGAATCCTACCATCTACTTTTTCTTGCGGAATCTCTGTCTTTACCACCCTTCC
>JAGBBZ010000033.1 GCA_017938215.1 Eubacterium sp.
GGAGGTTTTGTCAATTTTATTAAACATTATCTCCCCTTCAAATACACCCCAAACAAGGTCCCCTTCCCTTTCTCCGACCTCACTCGGATGTATCCACCTTCCAGAGACACGATTTTCCGCGCCAGATACAGACCGATTCCCACACCTTCCTGCTGATTCACTTCCTGCCCACGATAAAATCGCTGAAATATCTTTGCCTGCTCTTCTTCTAAGATACCGATTCCCGTGTCTTCGATCTCAATGGCATGAAACATCTCGTAGGCTTTCACACGTATGGTGATCGTTCCTCCTGATGGTGTATATTTTACTGCATTGTCTAGGATATTTGCCACCGCTTCTCGCGTCCACTTATAATCATATGTAGCGCAGACCATCTCGTCCACATCCTCCACCATTAGTGACAAATTCTTTTCCTTGATTTTCCCTTGGTAAGCTTCCACCAAATCCTTCACCAAATCACACATCTCTTGAGCGCATGGCTTCATCTGGATGATTCCATTTTCCAATCGGGACAATTTTACCAATGATTGAGTAATAAAATTCAATCGCTCTGTCTGACTGGCGATACGATCGGCCATGACTCTCTCCTCTTCCCCCAGATTCATTTCCTGGAGAAGTTCTGTGTACATTTTTATATTGGCAATAGGCGTCTTGGTCTGATGACTAATGTCCGACACCGTCTGGGTCATACCGTCGCGCTCTTCCTGCACCCGCTCCTTGGCAATCTGACTCATGGAAAGAAATTTTGCCAGTTTCGATTCGAGGCGAGACAATTTGCTTTCATCAAAAGTGCTTTCTTCCAATTCTCCTGATATGGCGGATTCCAACATATCATCCAGCCGATTCAATATCTGGTTTACATATATGAATATGCCCATCACGACCAAAATCGCAAGTACCAGAAGCATCATACACACCATTTCAAATCCTGTCATTGACTACTCCCTTCCTTCCTCATATTGCCACACATACCCCACACCATACACCGTGTGAATGGCATTTGTACCAAGCTTCCTCTTTAACCGTCCCATGGTAACCGTCAGCGTATTTTCGTCCACCGAAAGATAATCATCCCAGATTCCACTGATTAGCTGGTCTCGTGTCAACGTTTGGCCGGCGTGAGATACCAAAAGAAACAAAAGCTCTGTTTCTGCCCGACTAAGAGAAAGTAGCTTGTCTCCGCGAATAAACTGACGCGTTTCAAAATTCAATACAAGTTCGCCAAAATGATACTCCTTCACTCCTTGTTTTCTCCGCAACAACGACCGAACCCTCGCTCGAAGAATACCGATGCTAAATGGTTTGGTAACATATTCGTCCGCTCCTGCCTCCAGCCCTTCGATCTCGTCTTCCTCCGTGTCATCCGCCGTCAACATAAGAACCGGCACATCCATTTCTTTCTTTATGCGACGACAAAAATCTCTTCCATTTCCGTCTGGAAGATTGATATCTAATATCAATAGATGAAAGGTGCTTTCTTCCAGGCGTTCTGCTCCTTCCCTAAGCGTCCCCGCCCACTCCACTTCATATCCTTCTTTTCCCAGCGTCAGAGCAACCCCCTCTGCCAGAACTTTGTCATCCTCAATCATCAATATGCGAATCATTTTCCCCTCCGTATTCATATAAAGAATCGCCGAGGTAGTTCTGCCACCTCGGCGCGTTACCTATTATTATTCTACTACATGCAAGCGTTCCACAACAGAACTTTTTTGCATTTTTTTGCAAATTACCAGAGGAATCACGCTTCCCAAAAGAGCATATAACGGAAGAATAATTGCCAGTGGCCAAATGGTAAACTGAGGTGTAATTAACCAGAACACCTTCGCCACACCTTCTAGGATAAATGTCTGGCACACACCACTTATAAAGAAGGTTAGAACAATGGAAAGGCCCGTATAAATCAATCCTTCGTAAATCAGCATTTTTTTCACTTGGCTCTCCGTCATTCCCACTGACTCCATCACCGCCAGTTCGCGTCGTCTGGCATAAATACTTGTAAACATGGCGTTAAAGAAATTCAATATACCGATGAGGCCGATGATGATGCTCAAGGTACCACCAATCATGATAAACATCTGCTTTAGGGACGAGAAGTTTTCCTGATATTGCTCCTTGGATTCGAAGTTCAAGTTCGGATTTACTCGTTCCGTATATTGCGTGAGAAATTCCTTCACCGCACCCTGTTTCGAATCCTCCACATTCAGCATATAGAGCATGGCGTCTTCATTTCCCGCGTGTTGCTTATAAATATCTGCCGCCAAAATATACTCTGTGGAACCAAACTGACGATAGGAAATACCATAGGGAATCGTCACCACGGCGCACACCGTATAGGTTTTGCTGTGACGTTCTCCTTTTACCTTCTCCCAATACGCTTCCGGAGTAGATAATGTCACCTCTTCCCCCGTCCTACCATCCAAGTAACGATATTCCTCCCCATAGGTAATCGTCAACGTGTCTCCCACCTGGCACGGCGCCGTCCCTTCAATCGGCTTCTCATAATCATCGGACTGCGCCACTTGGATGATGTACTTTCCGGAAGGGTCCATCGCTTTGCTGACATCCCCTTCCACAGTCACCAGCTTTTCCATGGCCAAGGCATCCATTCCGTACAAATCCACAAAATGCTCATAACATCCGTTTTCGTCCGGTGTCTGTTTTTCTTTGATTCGATTGACATATCCTTCCACATATTCCAGTTCATCCGGGATAACACTCTGCATCAACTCAGTAATTTTCTCCACGGGCAAATGGGCAAATGACGAATCATTGTTATGATAAATCATGCCGCACTCCGTTACACCTTGTAGCGCCTGAAATGCAGCCACATCCTCCATAGCATCCCACGCATTTTCATCCTGTGTTCCCTCATAATTAAAATACGAAGCCGGCGCTATGGCAAAATCCGACGATGTAAACTTACCTGTAAATTTGTCCATGTCAAATCCGTTAACAAAAGCAACCGTAAATACAAGAAGCACCACCGACAACGTCAAAGAAATGGTAACCGTAATCATTTTGGAACGGCTTCGCCCTACATTGGCGCGAGCCATGGCAAACAAACTGGTATGACTTCCCTTTCGCTTTCCACGAACTCCCGACACCTCTGTATAACGCAACGCTTCCATGGGTGATACCTTCGCCGCAATTCGCGCCGGTTTCCGACAAGAAACCGCCACCGTAAACATGGAAAACAATGCCGCAACCAGCATAAATACAGCGCTAAAGGAAATCTGATATCCGCTGTCCTCTGCATGAAGATTTCCCATGATGATTGGTACCAGCGCATTTCCTACACCATACCCAAGCACCAGCCCAATTGGTATACCAATGAGCATGAGGCGCTCTGCCTGAATATTTACCATCTGTGTGATTTGCTTTTCTGTGGTTCCAATGGTTTTCAGCATGCCATAAAAACGAATATCCGTCCCCACCGCAATGCGAAAGATATTGTAAATAATCAAATATCCTGCAAAGAATACAAGAAGAACCAGCGCCACCAACATAACCATGGTTGCCACATCAAATTTCTCCATCAAACTGGTACTGGTGTAAGCCCAATTCACACCGCAGGAAAGATAATTGTCCGACGCTTCATCGTTTCTCTGATACCCATGATTAGCAAGTAATTTGTCCAACTTTCCACTAAGATTCCACGAGTTTGAAAAGGAAATATCCATACTCCATTTTCCTGTCATGGATTCTTCTGAAACCACACAATCTTTCAACGCCGTTTCACAATAGTCCTGAGGCACAATCACCATACTAGCAATCGTCGCATCGTCATACTGCCACCACCCGGTCAAGGTAAAGGTATCCTCTTTTGTACTTCCATCATCCAATGTGTATGAAAATGTAACACTCATCCCTTCCTGTGGCTGTTCAATCCCCATCAATTTCAACACCCGGGTGTCCATGGCTACCTCTTTTCCACTCTGAGGAAGCCGTCCTGTCTCTGGTTCACAGAAGCACCCTTTTGCTTCCGTCTCATCCATATAAACCATTTCGATGTGCGCCTTGTGAAACGGTGGTTCACTTAAGTTTCCAAGAAACAATTTGGTACCGTATCTTTGTATCATTGGATCATCTTTGATTTCCTCTATCAGTTCCGGAGTACAGTCTTTGATTCCTACATGAAATTCTCCACCCACCTGACGAAAGCTTTCTTGTTGAAAGGAGCGATTCAATGAAGCCACCGCGGAAAAGATACTGGAAAAAAGCACCGTAGTTAGCACGATCGCAAGAACCGTGATTCGATTCCTTCCACGATTTGCTTTAAAATTCTCCAAAGTTAATTTCTTAATTATCTTCTTATTTTTCACCTTTAACATCCGGCACCTCCTACAATCTGACCATCCTCGATGCGGATAATACGATGAGCAAGAGAAGCGATTTCCTCATTGTGTGTAATCATAACGATTGTCTGCCCGAATTTTTCGCTGGTAACTTTAATGAGTGACATAACATCTTGGCTGGTCTTGCTGTCCAGATTTCCCGTTGGCTCGTCCGCAAGAATAATGGCTGGTTTTGCCGCCAAGGCACGGGCAATTGCCACACGCTGTTGCTGACCACCGGAAAGTTGCGACGGAAGATTTTCCAATTTATCTTCCAAGCCAAGCAACCGAATCACTTCCTGTATGTAGCTTTGGTCCACCGAACTCCCATCCAGCTCGATGGGAAGCACGATATTTTCATAAGCATTTAATACCGGAACCAGATTGTAATTCTGGAACACAAATCCGATTTTTCTCCGACGGAAAATCGTAAGTTCATCTTTCTTCAATTGAAAAATGTCTTTTCCGTCTACGATTACTTTCCCTGTTGTGGGATAATCCAACCCACCAAGCATATGAAGAAGGGTGGATTTGCCACTGCCGGATGTCCCCACAACAGCCACAAATTCGCCCTTCTTCACTTCTAGATTGACACCCGTCAGCGCCTTTACTTCCGCCGCCCCCGTGCCATATATTTTAGTTAAATTTTCCGTTGTTAGAATTGACATGATCGTTCCCTCACTTTGTAAGTTTTTCTATATCATATCATACAATTCTTACCAAAAACTAACACACTACTTATTTTTTTACTTTTCCTCCCCAAGATAATCCTCCGTGGATTCATACGCAATCTTCAACTTCTTTTTCTTCACAATCTCCACATCCTTGTCACAAACCACTTCGATTTTCTTCTTGGAGCTATTCTTACAACCGGATAAATCCAATTCCGTCAACGCATTATTGGGTAAGATTAGGGAACGAATCACCCATAGCTTCTTCGCTTCGAACTCACGCAACTGCGGACAATCCACTTCCAAATCCTGCAATGCAACCATTCTTCCTAACAACAATCGCTGAATGTCACAACCTTCCATATAAATTCGCGTTAGCTTTGGCATATAATTCAACGCCACCGTGTTTAGCCCTTCACAATCCACAACTTCCATGGACTCCAATGTATGCTTGTTACCAAGACGTAGGTCGTTCCAAATACCACCTTCGATGCATATTTTCTTCACGTTCATCATCTTCAGTGCCACCTGATTTTCTGGTGTGACCTCCGAAAGTGTCAAAGAATCCAGAGAGGTCAGGTACTGCAACCCCGCCAAGTCCACTCGCCAACGATGGCTGGATTTCTTGCCAAAATAGTCCAGACGCAACTTCCGAATTTTTTTAATTTCCTTTTTCGAAAGCTTTCCATCCTTATTCGTATCTCCTTCTTTCAATTCACTTCGTAGCACAGAATCTGGAAAATACTTCTTGGTAAGCGGAACTTTTTTCTTCAAAATCTTTGCAAACCTCGGCTCCTCTTTATCTAACGTCTTGGCCATATCCAAGTAGCAAAGGGCTGGAAGTTTCTTTGTGTTAATTGGTCGCAACTGATTGTATGCACAATCCAAACTGTCTAATTTTTCTTTCTTTCCTAATTTAAGTACTTTCAATCCGCAATGTCGAACAAACAATTTCTCCAAATTCGGACACATACTGACATCCAGTTTTTTGAAACTTTTGGAACCTGCCAGATTCAGTCGTTTCAGCTTCGTCTGCTTGGACAAATCAAGGCTGGTAATCTTTGCATCTCGCATGGTAATTTCCGTCAACTCCGTATTTTCCGACAAATCAATGCGACTTAGATTATACGAATAACATACCAATGTCTTTAGCTTCTTATTTTTCCGAAGATCCGGTTCTTTTTGTAGTTGCCCTGTCCAATACAGAAGTTTCAGATTTTCAAAATGCTCAATTCCGGTAAGTTCCGTGACATCCTCCAAGTATAATTCGGTCACCTTATCCATTTCCTCGGCAGACAAATATCCGTCCTCATTAAGATCTGCTTTTTCCTCTGCATATTCATACAAACTCACATCAGGAAATGCTTTGCTCTCTATCTTTAACATTTTCTCCTGTGCCGACGCATGCTCGCCAGCCAGCAAAACAGCAGCCACAAGTGCCGCTGCTGTTAGAATGTATTGAAATCCATTTGATTTTTTCATTTGTGTAGCCTCCTCTACTTTGGCATAATCATTTCTCTAAACTATTTTTTATTATACAAGAAATCAGAATCTATGTCAAAACGGAGGAACGGCTTCGACACTATATATTAAAATCCCTTTATTTTTTTGTATACTTATTCAAGTCATTTGGCTTGAATATATTCCATGAATCCACATAGTTAAAACAATCATATTGCTCGTACCATGCTTTATATGCAGCATCGGCTTCTTCTGGCACGTACACGTCTGTAAAGATTGGCAACGCCGCATAATAATCCAAACTCTCTAGTATTTTCGGTGGTTCTGTGCCCAAAAAGTAAACCTTTTCCATAACACCTAGGCGATTTAGATGAAAGCCACCAAGCCCCACTCCCTTCACACTGGCAGAGACAACCATCACTTTCACTTTTCCCCCTGCCACACTGGAATTTTCCGGCAACAATGCTACCTTGTCCGAAATGCGGAAATACCCTTTTGCATCTGGCATCGCCACCACAAGAGACTGATCCGCCTTGGAATATATGCATTGTCCATCCCTTGCCAAATATTTGCTGGACGGATCAATGGATATCTTCTTGATTCCTTGATTTTCCAATGCCTGAGCCCCTACCTCCTGCACCGATGCGGGAATCACTACTTTTCTCGCATTTCCATATGCCAATACTTGGTCCCCAAGAATTTTTACACCCTTTGGAAGCGATACCTTTTTCTTACTCGACAACACCCAGATTGCTTTGTCTGTCTCTTTCTCAATTAAAACACCATTTTTTACACGATACGTCTTATTCTTTGAAGACAACTCCATTTTTTTCAGCTTCGGACAATCCTGAAAAGCTGCTGGCACCAGACTTTCTAACTTCTTCGGAAGGACTATTTTTTCCAAATTGTCACACCCATAAAACGTCTCTCCAAATATCTTTTTCACTTTTGCAGGAATCTTAATGGTCTTGACATAATCCACACCGCTGAAACAGGTAGGTTCAATTCGATTAACGGTTTTTGGAATTGTGATTTCCTTCAGATTTTTCAACAAACCAGAGTACCCATCACAATCATGTGCTTCCTCTACCACCACACCGAAAATGTTACTATAGAACTCGGCATCTTCCTCTTCCTCTGGAAAATCGTAGCCGATTCTTGTTACCGTTCGTCCTTTCAATTTACTTGGAATGGACAACTTTGTTGCCTTATGTACCTTGGATGGATCAATCTCGATCCAGTAAATCCAACACTTTTTGTCATTGGCGGATGTGTAGGCATGGTATGTATAGGGTCCTTGTGTTACCACAACGTCATCCTCATCCCAGTTCCATAACGTAGCTGCTTTTGCCTCTGGCACCTGAAACATCATAAGCACCAATGCCAACGCTGCAATCAGTAGGTATCCTTTTTTCATAAGCATCCTCCTTCTACTTGAGCTTTTTTAATTCCTTTGGTTTGAACGTATGCCAGGAGTTGGCAAGCCAAACATTACCATACTCATTATACTTATTTTTAAATGCCGGAAGTGCTTTCTTTCGGACATAAACCTCATTAAGAATCGAAGAATAGGCCGCTGTTGCCCATGCCTTTGTAGAAAAGATTTTGGGTGGTTTTTTTCCTAAGAAATACACCTTATAAAATTCATACATTACACTCCGTGCTATTACAAGCCCATCCTTATTTATCCGTTTTACACTGGCAGGTATGACCAGCACTTTAACTTTAACTCCCAACGCGATTGGCGCATCTTTGATATACTTTACTTTGTTAGAAATTCTCACGTATCCCTTTTTCGTAGCCTTTACTGCTAGAAGCGTGCGCTTTTTCTTATGATACATGCACTGTCCATCCCATCCATAATACTTATTGGATTTGGCGATGGATATGTTTTGAATACAATCGCCATCCAATGCTCCTATTTCAATTTTCTCTACCGACGCTGGAATGGAAAGTTTTTTCACAACACTATCCGCAAGGAAACGCTTCCCAAGCACTTTCACGCCTTTCGGAATCGTTATGTTTTCCACAACTCGCCCCGTCATAAGGGCACGCTTCGTTTTCTTCTCAATCAAAATTCCATTCTTCACCTCAAAGTTCTCACTCTCGCTTGAGATTTCGAGGTCATTTAACTTGGGACACTCCTGGAACGCCTCTAGGATTATACTCTCTAAATTCTTCGGCAACACAATCTTCTCCAAATTCTCACATCCATAAAATGTGTCCTCTTTGATGTTCTTTACATTTGGAGGTAGTTCAATGAATTTCAAATATTTTACTCCAGCAAAACAGGTTGCTTCAATCTGTTCCACCGTATCCGGAATCTCAATCTTGGTGAGATTTTCTAATTTTGGTAAATACCCATCGCAACTATCTTCCTCTTCCCCTAGCTTCTCTACCTTGATACCAAAAAGGTTATTATAACAGGAAACCTTTCGATCATCCGGTATGTCATACCCGATTCTTGTCACGGTTCGCCCCATTAGCTCACTGGGAATCGTCAACTCTGTTGCCTGGTCCGCCTTATATGGATTTATCTCGATCCAATAAATCCAGCAAAATTTATCGTCCACCGAGGTATAGCCGTGAAATGTATAAGGCCCCGTCTCTACTTCGATGGCGTCTTCCTTCTTGTTCCATTCTGTCGCTGCTTTTGCCTCTGGCACCTGAAACACCATAAGCACAAGTGCCAGTGCAGCAATCAATAGGTATCCTTTTTTCATAACGATTCTCCTCACTTATATATAAAAATCCCTTTATTATTTTGTGTATTTTTTCAATTCCTTTGGTTTGAACGTATGCCAGGAATTCGCAAGCCAAATGTCACAAGTCTTATCGTACTTATTTTTGTAAGCCGAAAGCGCTTTCTTTCGGACATAGACCTCATATAAAATCGGAGAGAATGCATACGATTCCTTTGGATCTAAGATTTTTGGTGGTTTTTTTCCTAAGAAATACACCTTGGGCATTTCCTCTTGATTTATCACAAGCATACTCGCACTTATCTTTTTCACACTGGCAGGTATGACCAGTGCTTTAACTTCCGGTCCCAACACTCTCGGCATATCTTTTATGTACTTTACTTTTTTTGAAATTCTCAAGTACCCCTTTTTTGTGACCTTTGTCATAAGAAGCGTGCGTTTCTTCTTATGATACATACACTGTCCATCCCATCCATAATACTTATTGGATTTGGCAATGGATATATTTTGAATATACTTACCATCCAATGCCATCATTTCCATCTTCTTTACCGACGCCGGAATGACAACTTTTTTCACAATACCATACGCAAGGAAACGACGTCCCAGCACTTTAACCCCCTTCGGAATGGTTACTGTTTCCGCTGCTTGACTCGTCATAATGGCGCGATTTGTTTTCTTCTCAATCAAAATTCCATACTTCACCTCAAAGTTCTCACTCTCGCTTGAAATTTGGATGTCATTTAACTTGGAACATTTTTCAAATGTCTCTACATTGATACTCTCCAGGCTCTTTGGCAACACAATCTTCTCCAAATTCTCACATCCATAAAACGTCTCTATTTTGATATTCTTGACATTTGGAGGAAGTTCAATGGATTTCAAATATTTCACTCCAGCAAAACAGGTTGCTTCAATCTGTTCCACCGTATCCGGAATCTCAATCTTGGTGAGATTTTCTAATTTGGGTAAATATCCATCGGAACCTTTGTCCTCTTCCCCTAGCATCTCTACCTTGATGCCAAAAAGGTTATTATAACAGGAAACCTTCCGATCATCCGGTATGTCATACCCGATTCTTGTCACGGTTCGCCCCATTAGCTCACTGGGAATCGTCAACTCCGTTGCCTGGTCCGCCTTATATGGATTTATCTCGATCCAATAAATCCAGCAAAATTTATCGTCCACCGAGGTATAGCCGTGAAATATATAAGGCCCCGTCTCTACTTCGATGGCGTCTTCCTTCTTGTTCCATTCTGTCGCTGCTTTTGCCTCCGGTACCTGAAATACCATAAGCACCAGTACTAGTGCAGCCGTTAATAGGTATCCTTTTTTCATAACGATTCTCCTCCCTGGGCTGTATGTCCAACTATTTTTTCTTTTTCGTATACACCTTCAAGTCACTTGGCTTAAATATATTCCATGAATACACTGCATCTAATAAATCATATTCATCATACCAATTCTGATATGCAGTAAATGCTTTTTGACGCACATACACATTTGTAAAGATCGGAAGAGACGAGTAATAATCCTCTGTTTCCAGCAATTCCGGTGGTGTTTTCCCTAGAAAATACACCTTCTCTGCTCGGCTGCGGTCCACATGCAATCCTGTAAGCCCCGCCATAGTCACGCTACTAGGGATAACCATCACTTTCACTTTATTGCCCCCGATCAGACTCGCCTCATCCTTAAGATATATTACCTTATTGGAAATTCGTAGATATCCATTTGCCTTTGGTTTTGCCACCACAAGAGATAAATCCACCTTGTCATAGATACACTGTCCATCCCATGCCAGATACTTGCTGGATTTGGCAATGGAAATTTTCTTAATGTGTTTATTGTTCAGTGCCAGCACTTCCACATCCCGTACCGATGCCGGAATGACAACCTTTTTTATCTTCCCATATGAAAGCAAGCGGGTTCCCAACACTTTCACTCCCTTGGGAATGATGACCTTTTTCTTCGCCTGAACCGCCATGATGGCTCTCTGTTTTTTCTTTTCGATAAGAAGTCCATTTTTCACATAATAATTTTTGTTGGTATTTGATATTTCTATTTTTTTGAGATTTGGGCAATCTTCAAATGCCGCTACGTCAAGACTTTTCAGATTTTTTGGAAGGACAATTTTTTTCAATTTTGTACACCCATAAAATGTCTCCCGATATATTTTCTTTACGTTTGGTGGAAGCTCAATGGTTTCCACAAACGCCACACCACTGAAACATGTTGGCTCGATCTGTTCCACCGTATCCGGAATGGTAAGCTTGGTAAGATTTTTTAATCTAGGGGAATATCCATCAAGATTGTGTGCTTGCTCCACTACCACACCAAAGATGTTGCTGTAAAATTCAGCGTCCCAGTCATCCTCTGGAAAATCATAACCAAGCCGTGTCACGGTTCTTCCCATTAGTTCGCTGGGAATCAATAACTCATTTGCCTCGTCCACTTTATTGTAGTCGATATCAATCAGGTAAATCCAACAGGATTGGTTATCCACCGATGTATAGGCATGATAGGTATAGGGTCCCTCTGTCACCACAATCGCATCAGCCTGCTCATTCCATTCTGTGGCCGCGTTTGCTTCGGGTACTTGAACGACCAATAACATCAATAGCAATCCCACAATCATAACAATCTTCTTTTTCATATGTAACCTCCTCATTTCTTTTCCCATTTTTCAGAAGTATGTCTATATCATACATGTAAAATTTGTCAGAAATGGAATAAAAAAATGTCAAAAATGGAACAAAAATAAAGCAGATATGTGTCAGATTGGTGTTTTATCACTATCTCATATCTGCTTTACTTCATCGATTCACTTATTCCTCAACAATAAATCGCTCCTTGTCAGGTCTAAATTCACACATGTTTTCTGGCGCCAAAATCCAATTTTGCACTGAACCTTTGCCGTTCCTACTTTCAATGCTTTTATCTTCACGCTTGCCTTACGTTTCTTCTGTAGTTTTAGGCATTTCTTACCACTCTTGATACTCCACTTTGCTTTTTTCTTTGTACCTTTCACTTTTAGCGTAGTGGTTTTACCTTGGGTAAGTTGGATTTTTGTTTTATTTAGTTTTATACTTGCAGCCGAAGTGTCAATGGTTGGTTGACACAGGCTTGCTACGATTGCTGCTACTAGTAGTGTTGTGATTTGTTTTGTGTGTTTCGTATGGTTCACGCTCCTTCCACAAGTACGAAACAATCCTCATCGATAATCATATCATGACAATGTGGCAGCTTTATAAATTATTGAAACAGAATAATCGGTATAAAAGGCTCCCAGATACTGATCTTCTTTTACAATTAATGTCTCCATATCATTTCCTCTGCAATTCACCTCATAAATAAATTCACAATTACTCAAATCCAACATCGAAATATCATTATTCTCGCATGAAAAACGATACAACTCCGTACAACAACTCACGTCTAATTCTGTTAATTGATTATCCGAGCAACTAAACAGAGACAGCTTTGCGTTTTTACTTACATCTAACGAGGTCAACTCATTCTCGTAACAATAGAAATTTCTCAAATCAATATTATTACTGACGTCTATGTGGCTCAATTGATTATTTCCACAGTCCAAAACTTCTAGACGATGGTTTTGCGACACATCAAGTTCGCTCAATACATTATTGCTACATATAAGGGATTCTAAAAACAAATTTTGTGACACATCAAGTTGTAACAAGTTATTTTTATCAACAATTAACGTTCTCAAATCAATACATTCTTTTACATCAATTTCCGTAAGGTTATTATTGTCACATGAAATCATCTGCAACTTCTCGCATTGCTCCAGCTTAATACTTCTCAACTGACAATCACTACAGTAAAGTGACTCAAGTTTTTTCTTCTGACTCAAATCCAAGTCTTGAAGTGGATTTTCAAGACAAAATATCGTCTGTAAGTTTTCGTTACTAGAAAGATCAATCTGTGTTATCTTGTTTTTCAAAAACACAAGGTAAGTAAGACCTCTGTTACCACTTACATTTAATACTGTTAATTCATTGACGCCACAATTCAATTCTTTTAACTCAGGTAATCCACTAAAGGATATCTCACCTTTTAATCCACAATTCTCCCAATTAATCCCAACCAATCTTCCTTCTTCGTTCCACTTATATGATCTATCCGAAAGATCCTCACTAACTGTTGCCCCTTGCTCTTTCTGCTGACGAATCAATGCATGGAGCGCTTGAATATCTTCTTCACTTTTTTCCGCTACACCATTCGTTACTACAGGTGTTTGCATCGGATTAGCTGTGCTTGTTGGCACTTCTGTTGGTCGCATCGTTGTCCGTGGTGTTACTTTTGTCTTTATTGTTTTCGCTTTTACTATCACCTTACAAACAAGTTTCTTTTTCCCGATTTTACACTGAACCTTTGCCGTTCCTACTTTCAATGCCTTAATCTTCACGCATGCCTTACGTTTCTTCTGCAGTTTTATGTATTTCTTTCCACTCTTGATACTCCACTTCGCTTTCTTCTTTGTGTCTTTCACTTTTAGCGTGGTGGTTTTACCTTGAGTGATTTGGATTTTGGACTTATTTAATTTTATACTTGCAGCCGAAGTGTCAATGGTTGGTTGACACAGGCTGACTATAATAGCGGTTGCTAATAATGTTGCAATTTGCTTTCTATTTTTCATGTTGTTCACTCTCCTTATTTTAACTTCCTTATTTCTGAATTCTTGTCTTTTCCATATGCTACTATTTTTTTTCCGCAATAACTCTTAACATTTGTGTTTCTATGTCTGTCATATGTTGTAATTATTACATTCTCGGACTTGTTTTCTGTGAATTCCACAGTAGAATTGATGGTTTTATCTTTATTAAACTTTACAACAATCTTCCCATTCGTTTCCATATCATATTTCATACTAACATCATAATTCAACACAGCGACTCTTGTACTTTTTTGCGGATTTGTCACACTAATCTGATACTCTCCTTCCGGAACAGTATATGTTACCACTTCTGGATTGTCAATAGAGCTTGACATCTTGACTTTTCCACCTTCACCTATATCATCACCCTCTGCATTTGTAATACATACATTTGTATTATCCAATACAATAATACTATTAGTATTTTTCATCTCGGCTAATTTATAGGAATTTGCAATCCCTGTTAGAGAATTGTTCCAAATCACATCATACAAACTTTTATTTAGAGCATACATTTCATTTGCGTCAATTAATGCAGCTGTTGTAAATGGTCCATATGTAAATGTAGTCTGATCTGCACTTATTGTCGCATATTGTATTCCACCCGGACAATTTACATCGTACAACGCTATTTTATATTTCCCACTTTCATCTTGACTAATCCCCAAAGGAACTACTGCATGTCCCACTATTACTGTATCCCCGTTTTCGTTCTTATACGAATAATGAATCAACATAAGATAGGGGCTTTGGGGATACTTTTGCAAATATGAAATAATTTGAGAAAAATTATCTTCAGTTTCTTTATATACGGTTCCTACATCATGGGTTTGTTGCGTAATCTGCATATATTCTATCACATCACGCATCTTCTTATCCTTTTTTCCTCTTTGAGTACAGAGTCCAAATACACTTTCGGCATCTTTATCTATACTTCCTGAAACTTGGCTTATATCCCATTGTTTCGTTTTGTAAAACAAACTAGATAAAGACATCCCAAAGCAACTTCCACCCCAGCCACCTTTTCCGACCTGATAATCATACCAATATTTCCCCCCTACTTCCCCATACAAAGCCACATATTTCTCTAAAGGAATCACGTAACCTTTCTGGTAATTAAAATCTCCCCCCGAGTTCACAAAAGAATACCCATCCTCTGTCACTAAAAACTCATCCGAATAACACGCCTTCTGACCTTCCCGATAATCCTTCGGAACAATTCGAACGGACATTGTCTCTAATGCTTCTCCTGATTGCTTCGAACCAGAGTACCTTCTATTAAGTACCCATTTTTCTTCTTCCTTTGCAGTCGAAACACTGGCCATATGCTCAATATCATAACGGGAACGCATCGTTTTGTCGTAAAAACTAAAACTATACCCTACAACCTTATTTGTTACACTCTGACCAAACATGGATATATCTGCGCTCGTTCCACTGATTCCTACACTAGCACTTCCATTTTCCTGTGTTACATGAACATTCATCCAATGTTTTTTTCGCATTTCAGAATCCAAAAAATTAATTCCACAAGCGTAAACTCTTTTTCCTTCCCCTGTAACAAGATGAAAGGTTGATTCTAGTATATCCTCCTCTGTTTTTGTTTCTCCATTTGGCATGGTATAGCTAATTCCATACACAACCTTTGGCACCAATATTGCTTGCATCGCAGATATGCACCCACTAGAGGTATAATCCCCTGAATCTCCTCCATTCTTCGCCCATCCGAGCCATCCTCGTCCCGGAACATACACACGATAATATATATTATACCTAGTAGATTCTATGGTCCCTTCTTCATCATTATATGCCTTCATTTGGATTGCTTTTATCTTACACGCTTTTGTTTCATCTCCAACATCCTCTCCGCTTCCAATCCACGATGTCCACCCCTTTGTAGCACCTTCATAATATGCACGGCATTTCACATTGCCCACAGAATATCCATTGGCATCTAGAGTCAACTTAAAGGCACGAGCACTATTTGTCTTCGTTGTTGCCCCTGCTATCTCCCCATCTTGTGCAGTTGTAGACCAAGCACCTTTCGCATTTCCACAAACTTGGTATGAAACATGTGGCATATCAGTAAGTTTTGATTTATCCTCATACACAACTGTCAATTTTGGAACCTTTGTCCCATTCACAGAACTCCCATTGTAAATCCATGCGGTTTTCGATGATTTTAGGTTAGAATCATCAATGGAGTCTGTTATTTCAAAACCATATACTTTTGTTCCTTCACGAACACAATCATCTATAGTTTCTGGATATAACGGTATACTTACTTTTCCGCTTCCGTTAGTTGTAGTAAATTCAGCTAATTCTAACTCTTTCCGCTTAGGTTGCCTGTTATATGTAATAGTTGATGCACTCCATGAAGAATCCACCTGGCGGACATACATCTTCATCCCCACATTTGCTTGACAAAGATTCAAGTCTAGCGTAGCACTGTCCACATAGTATCCTTCCAAAATCGTACTAATCCCCTTAAAATTCATATACGCTCGACAAATATCTTTGCTGGAATCTCTTCCACCGACACAGAGAATATTAGTCCCGCTATCATTATACGTTTTCGCCGGTGCTGTAGAGCATACATATGCAGATGTGAACCCACTCAAGCTATCACCGTTCCACACAAAGGACGGGTCAATGGAAATCGGATACACACGCTTTTCATCCTCAAGATATTCTTTGGAAACCGTCAGTGTCAATGTATACTCATATGATTTCTTTGATTTTTTCTCTTGCTTCACTTGATAAGAGCAATCCTCATTGTAATTTCCCTCTCCATCCAACATAAATGCTGCAGGCATAGCACCGACTAGTTTTTTCTCTTGTATATCATACAGATACAAATCCTCCCCGGCGCTTGTTTCCAGTTTTTTCGGCAACTTATCGATAGAATCCTTTTTTAAATCTTCCTGTGTTACAAAACCACAGTTCTTCAGTGTAATCGAAAAATCAAACTGATTATTCTTTGTTGGTCCCTCTAAAATAATAGTCTCCTTCACACCATCGTTGGTTGACTCATACCGATAATTTGTATCCTCTGTCTTACTTTCATAATCTACAGAAGTAATTTTCTTTTCCTTATTTTTGTACAAATCCTCTACCATCTCCCGATTTACTGAAGTTTTCTTCACTTTCTCAGCAGGAGTAATCTTGATCAGATACTCGTCATACTCGGTCATGATAGGTGTTTTCTCATTTACCTTCTCTGGAAAATAGGAAACCTTCTCGCTCTGTTTTGTCTTATACGCGTAGTTATCTACATCATTTCCCTGTTCACTCACCGTCTCCTGATTTTCAATCAGTGATGTATCATAATCCACGATTTCCCCATTTTTCTCCTTGTAACGTACATCCCCTGCATAAATTTCAGCACGCTTTGTCCCATTGCCTAAGTCATATATCGTAGCAGATTCTGTTTTTTCTGCGATAACCCCTTGGGACTCTTCTTGATTTTCGATTTCGTCCCTTGTTACTTCACTCTCCTTTGCCTCTAGGCTTTGTGGTGTTTGCCACTTCCCTTGTGATGTAAGTAATACGCTTAAAACCAAAGATAAGCTTATTACTTTTTTCCAACTTGTTCTTTTTACTTTCATGTCAGTAGTTCCTCCTATTATCTGGTTTTTTAAACTTTCACACTCGCCCCAAAAATACTTCTACATATTAGACGTTTGAAACCGCAAAAAAGTTCACCTAAAATTGTTAACATTTTGTAAACCTTCCATCGCTCCATATGCCTCGTATGTTTTCACAACTTCATTTGACCATATCTCACCTGTATTGTAAATTGATTTTTTACAAACGACCAAAAATATCGACAAACGACCAACTTTTTTACAAAAACGACAAAAAAATATGCTACAACAATCGCTTCATCCTTGTAACATATTTTATATGTCATCATTTTTCCACCAGCACCGCTCGCACCGGCGAACCATCCAAGCCCTTCATTTTTAGCGGCAACGCCACGAACTCATACTCACCCTCGGACACCTTTGACAGATCCAGTGACTCCACAATCACCACGTCTTGTCCAAGGAGAATTTTATGTACCCGGTCTGGGGACGAGATTGGTCCCACTGTCAGTTCCTCCACTCCCACAAGGACAATCCCAGCCTGAACTAATTCCTCCGCCGCTTCCTCTGTGATTACCGCCTTCCCCTTAAAGAGGATTCGCTGTGTTGAGGACATTTGCGCCAGCATTTCCTTCATCTCCTTCGCACCGATTTTCCCTGACACCGCCACCACATAACAAGGTCCCATGCACCGTGCCAGATCCATATCCGCCACGTCTGCGCCATCCTTTCGGTAATGCCGCGGCGCATCCAAGTGAGTTCCCGTATGGCTCCCCAAAACCATCTCGCTGAGCTGACAATTGTCCGGCTCCTCCCCCTCCAGCGTCATCACCTGTCGCCAGTACGGCTCCGGATCCCCGGGATAAACCTCCGCCCCAAAGACTTCCTTCGTAATATCATAAATCTTCATCTTCATTCTCCATATTCGCAAGGTCAATCATTTCCAACTTCTTTTTTAGCATACGGGTACGACGCCCCACCAGAAGTTCCAGCTCCTTCTCCGTCTGCTCCATGCGCTTTTGTAAATTTACAAGCACCTCTTCATAACGCTCCACCTCCGAACGCACTTCCGTCAGCACACGCCACGCATCATTGCTTTTTTCTTCAATCTCCAACGTGCGAAATCCCATCTGCAAAGCATTCAGAAGCATCGCCAGACTAGCCGGCGACGCCAGCGTTATTTTATATTTACTCATCAGTTCCGGCGCCAGACCGCATTTTACCGCCTCCACGTAAATCGCCTCCACCGGAAAAAACAATATGCCAAAATCCGTGGTGTAGGGTGGCAAGATATATTTGTCATAAATGTCCTTGGCAAATGTTTTGACACGATTTTTGAAAATGATCTCCGCATCTTCTGCCACTTCTCGGTTCCCACCAGCTCTCGCCTCTTCCAATTGGAGAAACGCATCCATCGGAAATTTGGAATCAATGGGCAGATACACCGCCTGCTCAAAACGTCCTGGCAGCTTTACCGCATACTCCACCCGATTGGCACTTCCGGGAATGACCATGCATTCTTGCTCGTACTGCTCTTTTGTCAGCAATTCCGAAAGGATACTCCCCAACTGCCATTCGCCCCAGATTCCTCGGGTTTTCACTCCCGTCAAGGCACGCTTTAGCTCCCGGATATCCTGTTGCATCATCCGCTGCTCCGCCTGTTGCTCACCATTTGCACGGACTCCCTTCTGGTTTCTCATCATTGCCACCAAAAGGACAACATTGGCAATCACCAGAACAACAATAATCACGCCAAATAATATGTCCACCATCTTCCTCCTTGTCCTAGGCGCCTCGGACTTCTATCGAAACGCCATATCGTACTCGCCTTCTACATCCATCGGCGAACCCTCATCCTTCACTTGCTCCACCAGACGCAATTTCATCTCAGAAAGTTCCACTCCACTCTGGACAAAATACAACCTCGCCACCACGTATTTTGTCGCCATGCACACCCGCTTTGTTACCGATTTCCACTGACCCCCGGTTCCATTAAAAGTTATAACTCCCACCGGCACACTCTGGGTAAATATAGTCACCGGAATCTGCGCCATAGCTTCCAGATCAGAGCGGAACGTAATCTCCATCTCGTAGATGCCCTGCTTCTCCATGGACATGGCAAAGACATAATTGGCATCCTTGGTGGTGTCCACCTCATTCATCGGAATCACGGTTTCCGACGTCACATCGTAGTACACGATGTCTTCCACGGAAAAATCATCGTTATCCACAGGCTTGTTGACAACTTCCACAGAAACATTCTCACCCTTGCTTCGACGATAAGTAGGAAGAGTCATAAGCTGGCGGCAAATATTTATTGCATTGCGCTGCAACTCTCCTCGCGTCAGATCCTCCTTTGCCAATGACTCCAACGTATTGTCTTCCGTGCAGTTCTTATCCCCCTCCGGACATACCATATAAAGGTCGTTTTGCGCCATTGCCATCGTAGCAAAGTCATTGCCCCTTGCCTCTTCCGGCTTGCCCTGACGGCTGATCTTCGCCCACCAGTCGGTCATGACGATACCATCGAATCCCCATTCCTGACGAAGAATGGACGTATTCAGCTCGTAGCGCCCCGCGGTCCACACACCATTGAGCGGACCATAAGTGGTCATCACCGAATCCGCACCACCTTCTTTTACAGCGATTTCAAATCCTTTCAGATAGATTTCTCGCAACGCCCGTTCGGACATCACCGAGTCCGACTCGGTACGTTTCGTCTCCTGATTGTTTCCCGCAAAGTGCTTTAAGGTTCCCGTCACGCCCTGGCTCTTTAGCCCGCGAACCTGCGCTGCCGCCATTTTCCCCGTCACATACGGATCCTCAGAAAAGTATTCAAAGTTACGTCCGTTCAACGGATGACGATGAATGTTCATTCCCGGTCCCAGGATATTGTCAATCTGATTGCGGATCATTTCCTTTCCAAGATACGTGTAAAGTTTTTCAATCAGCGCGGAGTTAAAGGTACATGCCATCAAGGTTCCATTTGGCAAGCTAAATGCCTTCTTACCACAATCGATACGCATGCCGGAGGGACCATCGGAACAACACGCACACGGAATGCCAAAGTCCTGCAATCTCTTCGACACGCCACCGTATGCCGCTGCTGTTCCCGGCGTCACCTTCGGACTCCCCATGCCCTCACCGCGGATAATACAAGCCAGATCCCCGTCGCTAAACTGTGCCACAAACTGCTCCATGGTCACTTTCCCCGACTCCACATCCGTCAGACGATATCCTTGATCCCCTGTGTATGGGATTTCTTTCGGAAGATGTGTCTGGCGTTTCGCCATGTCTACTTCATCCCCCTTTGGCACCGCTTCCCAGGCCATGATCCGCCCACCGTCCTGACTCTGTTGTGGTTTCATTCGGTCAAAGGCAATGGTCGGTGCCAAGTTTTGCGACAATTGTTCCACTACCTGCAACTCTTCTATATTAAAGGTTCCGACACACTCCGCATCCCGCACATTTTCTCCCACATACACGCCGTATTCCCCAGCTTCCAGTACATAGGCATACGCCTGTCCCGTCACTCCGGCATCATCGTAAGAAGCATACGCATACGGAGCAATGTCAAAATGTAAACATTCCTCTTCCTGTGGTGCAAGCTCTGCCGTCTTGCCAAAACCAACCAGCACACGAGCGGCTTTTCCAAGGACACCCTGAGGCGCTTCCACATACACCTGCATCACCTGCTTGCCAGACATTTTCCCTGTATTTTTTACCCGCACATCCAAGGAAATATTTCCATCCTTCTGGCTGAGATTCTCCGCCCCTTCCTCGAATTCCGTATAGGACAGACCAAAGCCAAAGGGATACAGCACCTTGTCCTTCGCCACCGTTTCAAAGTAGCGGTAACCCACGTAAATATCCTCTTTGTAGAAGTTGCGAACTTCATCTCCGAAGTTCTCTGTGGCAGGATAATCCTCGATGCGCTCCGCAATGGTATCCACCATACGCCCGGATGGACACACCCGTCCCAAAAGCACATCCACCACGCCGTCGCCACCTACCATGCCCCCTTGCCAGCCATACAAAATCGCCTGACATTTCGTAAGACATGGGTGGGACATATCCATAATGCTTCCTATATTAAATACAACGATGGTTTTTACAAAGTGGGCTGTCACCTTTTTTATCATATCACTTTCGGTGTCCGATAAACGGTACGCCCCCTTTTCATCCACGTTGTCCTTGTCCTCTCCCGCCGTTCTTCCGATGATAACTAACGCCACATCGTTGCGAGAGGCAGCGTCCTTTGCCAACTCCTCAGACAATGGCATCTCTGTCTGGGACCATGGCTCATTTGCCCAACCCACGCCTTCGTCAAAAGGATTTTCCTCTTCCCATGTATCATATACTTGGAGCAGCTCTTGATCCACCTGCACCTCCGGTGCCTCCAAAAGTGCATCCAGAATCCCCACCACTTTGGATACATTTACCATGCCACCGGAACCGGTTCCACTTTTGTAATAATGTCGCTGAATACGACCAAACACCGCAACTTTGCTGTCCTTTTTCATCGGCAATGTGTCCGCATCGTTTTTCAAAAGGACACAGCCTTCTGCCACAACCTGCCTTGCCGTCTCCGTGTATTTTTCCCAATCTAAAGTCATTGATAGAACCCCCTTGTTTCGTTCTTTCTCCTAGTTTCTAGTGTAGCATATTTTGTCTTAGGCGAATAGAAAAATTTATGAAATATTTGCAAAAAAACAGGTGCAAAGTTCTCCTATCGATGAGGAGACCTTTACACCTTATTTACGTCAACTAATTTCTTATTTCTACTTTGCACAAATCATCCACTTTGTATGCAATAAATCTTGAAGGTAAAATAAGTTTGTACAAAGCATTATTATCCCTCAAAAAGGATACCGATTTCAAACTTGTAGCACTACTCAAATCAAGTTCTTTTATCTCATTAAAATTACAGATTATCTCTTTTATTCTACCTTTCTTATTAAAACGAAGCTCTGTAATATTATTCATTGAACAATCCAACGTTTTTAACTTTAAATTGTTTGACAAGTTCAATTTCTTAATCTTATTTTGACTACAATCCATTTTTAGCAACTGAACATTCTCAGATATATTCAACTTCTCCAATTCATTCTGACTACAGTTCAACTCTTTCAACCGAACATTCTTCTTTAGATTCAGAGAAGTCAACTTACAACCGATACAAGTCAATTTCTCTAACTTCTTGTTCTTTGACAAATCCAGGATACCATCCAAACGATTCCTGTAAACCGTCAATTCCCTTAACTGCGGGAATTTATGAAACTTCAGACTCTTTCGATACGTCACCTTATCCCCGATGTAGAGGTTTCGAATTTTCTTTAACGAATACAATGGTTTCAGACTCGACACTCTTATGTGTATCTTTAAGGTCTTCAGATTACGAAATATCTTCAAATCGTCCAATGCAACGATTATGTTACTACTATGCTCGATCGCTTCTTCGGAGTTCACTTCAAAGCTTGTCACCGCGTCTATCTCTTTCTGCGAGAGTTTCCCATCTTTGTTTTTATCAATTCCCTGCTCTTTGACACACTCGATCAAGATTCGTTCTTGAAACTGCTTCTTGTAGTTTATGGTTTTTGCCTTTGCAGATGCATCCATACTTCCCAGTAGCAAGGCAGTTACAACTCCCATTCCTGCTAGTATGTACCTTATTTTTACAATTTGGCTCATGATGAAACATCCCCTTCCATTCATCTGTTATAACTGCATCTCCATACTACCGAAAATTTTTGTCAAAAAAATGCTACAACGATAACAATCTTGCGTCACCATTGTAGCATTTCTCTTCTCTATCCTTATTTCCCATTTTCCGTAATCCGCACAAGCCGATCCACATACCGCTTGTCCATATCACAACGGTCGCTGGTGCTGGCATCTCCGGTCTTCGGAATCCCTAGTTTCATCAGCGCTTGATCGAATTCTTCCAGTTCCAAATAGGTATCCTCGTACCGTGTAATTTCCTCATTTCCTGAGCCACCGGTAAAAATCGTCTTTTTCCCATCCAGCCAAATGGTATAGGAAAAACTTCCCTTCCGCTCATGATCAAAAATAGAAAACAACTTTGTTCCAAATCTCGCATCCACTTTTTCCACTGCGCTGTACTCATAACGGATTCCCAATGGATGAATCGGCGAATGACGGATAATCTGGTCCGCCGTCACAAAGGTCACGCTGGTAAAGCAAATGTAGGCACAGACCACCCACACAACTGTCACAATGGGCGTCCGCTTGCGAAGTTCCACCGCCCAGTCAAAGGCGTATTTGCCACCTTCCCATTTGCCACTGCGATCGAGAAAATCCGCTGCCCAGGCAAGCACCATCAAGATTGGTACCATGATCGTCACTATCATCAACCACATCAATCGTGGATCCGTCTCGAAAAAGAGCCACCCTTCCGGCGCCATCCACTCTTGCTGCAAATACACCACCCCACCAAGAGCCATCATCGACAGAACAATCCCGAGAATCATAATCGGAATCACAAATTTTGTCTGCTGATTCTTGTCTTTGACTGCATTTTTGTTGTATTTTCTTTGACGGAAAAAGTCACGCCATTTCAAGGTAAGCCACACCGTGGCTCCCAGTGCCAATGGAATATTAAGCCAAAGCGCCTTGTACTGCTGAATCTCCAGATTTAAAAACAAGCTTAGGATTGGTCCCAAAAACACAAGCGTCCACACCACCATCTCACTGATGGAAGGACAGGCAAATCGTTCCAGTTCTGTTCGTAACTCCTGAAATTCCTCCCCTTCGATAAAGTCAATGGCTTCGTGGTACTCCTCTACCACTTCCTCCGTATTTTTTCCATAATCCTTATACAAACTCAGACACAAGTCTCGCTTTTGCTCCACATCTGCCATCTGCACCGAATATTCTGCTGCCTTGGCAGACAACGATTTCTTTACCGTCTCCACGTCCCAGTCCTTCATCTGCTGCAACTCTTCGATGGAAAAATCCAAATATCGAAACAACTTAATTCGTCTCAGCTGCTTCACATTTTCCTCGGTGTATTCCCGATATGAATTTTCTTCATTGCGACCGACTTCAAGCAAGCCCTTCGCTTCATAAAACCGAATGCTCTTGGCTGTCAGCCCGGTCAATTTTTCCACATCTTTAATTTTCATCTTTCAACCTCATTTCCCTCATGTTTTCATTGCCCAAAGGGGCATTTCCACACTCAAAATACACCTTCCCCTAAGGGGAAAGTCAAGGTTTTTCGGGACTTTTTTGTAATTTATCGAAGAAACGTAAAGAATATCACAAGGGCAATCTGCACCACAAGGATCGCCGGCATTCCCCACACGAAGTACCAATGCTTCGTTTTGTGACGGAACAATTGCATGCCCAAAATGCTGCCGATGCTTCCTCCGATAACCGCCACCAAAAACAATTGCGCCTCCGGCACACGCCACTTGTGCTTTTTCGCACGATTTTTGTCATATGCCATTTGGAAAAAGGCAAAGAGGTTGATGATTAGTAAGTAAAGAAGAATCCATTTCATTTGTTTTTCTCGCTTTCGTTGTAATATGTGCTACGTTTAACGATTCAGGATTTCCACACATTGGTCCTGAATCGTTACGTTTCGTATATTATAACGGAAAAGCGAAACCCGCACAAGAGGACTTCCTTCTTTTTTCGCTATTTTTCTATGCCCACGGATCCTGCTCCGTCGGAATCCGGATATCCGCAAGGCATTGAATCTCGTTCACAAACCATTGATTGGTAGAAGGTTTCCTGCGTAACTTAATTGGTCGAGGAGAATCTGCTCCACCGCTTGTCACATAAAGAAAGGCCCAATTCTCTTCCTCAAAAGAATACGGATTTTCACTTACGGCGATTGTATATGGGGTGTCGGGTGTATATCCATTCTCCGGTGTCGCCCCCTGGAAGAACGATAATGTCTTATACGATTTTCCCGCCAAGCGATCCTTAATAAACGCCTTCTCTCTTTCATTCACATTTTCCGGTCCCTTCAAGTAATCCAGCATTTCCCATGTGGCATTTGCATCCTTTTCCCAATTGCACAAAACCGCAATACAGAGAGCCGCTGTCTTGAATGCGGAGTCCAAGCTTGCCTCCGGCAATGCCTCCAATTCTTCCACGCTTGTCGGCAAAGAAGCAAAGGTAACGTGTTCCACACGATTTCTGTTCGTCGTCATAGTCTGGGGTGTCACTTGTTTTTTCATTGAATCCAATAATGTCATTTTTCGAATCTCCTTTCTTACTAATCCTACAAAAGGAGCCGTCGCGTCGACGATTTTCACCCTCCACACAACAGCCCCTTTTTCTCTACTTGTGAAACGTATTACTTAAACTTAGCCTTTTTCGAAGCTCCCGCTTTAAGTAATAGTTTCTTGTAAGACTTTTTAACTTTTTTCGGGCACTTAAAGATTGCCTTACGATGAATCCCCTTAAATGCATTCTTGCCAATATTATTTTTCTTTAACTTTGTGGTCTTAAAAATAATATTTTTAAGCTTTTTACACTTATTGAATGCATTTGCACCGATTTTGGTCACATTTTCTCCGATGGTAACCTTCGTGAGTTTCTTGCAATTCTTACATGCATTTTTCTCGATGGCGGTGACTTGGTACGTTACGCCTTGAATCACTACGGTTGCCGGTATATTCAACGTAGCCGTATTTTTCTTAACTGGCGACGCAAAACTTACGGTGCCACCAGATGCCGTAACGGTTGTAATCTTATACACTGCCTTACCACTGTCATCGGTTACCTTCATTCCGGCAACTACGGACTTATTCGGTGTCACTACAGGAGTTGTCGGCATCGGTGTATTTGCTGACTTATCCACTGGCTGTGATGAACCGATTGCCGGTGGCTCCATGGTTGGTACTACCGTCGGCACAATTGTTGGAATTGCAGTTGGTTCTACCGTAGGTGTTGCTATCGGCGTAGCTGTTGGAACTACGGTCGGTGCCACCGTCGGATTTGCCGTTGGCGCTACCGTCGGTTTTGCCGTTGGTGCCACTGTCGGAACCGCTGTAGTTTCCGGAGTGGTCGTTGGCGCCGGTGTAGTAGTCGTTGTCGGAGTCGGCGTAATTGGTGGTGCCGTAACGATCGGTGTTATCGTTGGTGTTGGTTCTGGTGTAGCCTCCTGTTCAATATAGATGTATTTATATGAACCTATATCATCCGAATTGAATTCCACCGCATTACTTCCATCCAATTGCTCACTTGCAGTTGCCTTGCAATTTTCATAACCACTAAAGTCAGGAACGATTGGCACAAGGTCGCCTTCTTCATCTTGCCCGATACAAGTAGTACCCTCAACATTAACCGATACTACCAGCTTACCAGCGTCAACTACGATGCTTCCTTCCGAATCCAACTTAGCAAGACCGCCCATATCAGTAATTACCTTAAGACTTCCTGCGTTCATAAGCATACTGTCAAATCCGATTCCGGAAGAAAAATCACTGTCAAATAACGTTTCGGTATCTACGGTTACATTTCCATTCTCTAAGGTAAATGTTCCGTTCACATTAATACCTACACTACTTGCTTCAACTCTCAGAGAACCGTTTCCTGTGATTGTAAGATTTCCATCAAACACAAAAATTCCGCTTCCGTTTGTACCTTTGCTATTTACAATCTTATTGTCACCTACGAGATGAATTGTCAGATCACTCTCACTGTAAATAAAT
The DNA here is from genome assembly GCA_017938215.1 of Eubacterium sp. Taxonomy (GTDB): domain Bacteria; phylum Bacillota; class Clostridia; order Lachnospirales; family Lachnospiraceae; genus Eubacterium_F. The sequence continues at coordinate 27,120 of JAGBBZ010000033.1, forward strand.
GCAGACGGATGTGCCATTCTGATGCGCGACTCGTAAAAATGAGGCTCTAACTCTAAATCAAAACCATTGAGTGTCAATGTTTGGGTTGTAGCATTATAAGATGCCTTACCATCACCAAATACGTCAGTAGCATTTTTATCTGTTATCTGTTTTTCTCCGACCC
>JAGBBZ010000034.1 GCA_017938215.1 Eubacterium sp.
AATAAAAAGAACATCCTCAGAAAGGGACAACATCAAGAGATGATTGTTTCTTCTGAGGATGTTCTTTTTGTGTTGTGATTATTTAAAATTAGGAAATATCTTTTCCGTTGACAGAGCAACCGCTTACGTCCTCGATGACGTAAGTCTCACGACTGTCAGGAAGAGCTACTAACGTGTTACATTCTTCAAAGGAGATATTTTCTCCGTGGCGCATATAGTAGCCAGCTCCCGGTAAAATGCCAAAGCAATTGGATTCCGGATACTGGTTGCCAAATTCTGCCGGGGTGCTTGGGATTTCAGAAACACCACCCTTGTAAATTGCGTTTACTCTGCGGAAGATGATATCCTTCATGAGATACGTCTTTCCGTCTGCTTCATAGCCACCTAAGTAGCTTCCGTAACTACGGCGGATACCTTCGGCATGAATATCCTCAAACAAAATATCTTCTACACGACCAATGCGGTGTTCTCCCCAGTCTGGTGTACGTCCCTTATCACCAATGAGAATGAAGAAGGCGCTTTCCACATTTTGAATAAAAATTCTTCTAAACTGCAGATTTTTTATGAGTCCACCATCTACACTCTGGATGGAAATCGCACAGGTACGTGTATCCTTTACAATACAATCCTCGCAGATACAGTTCGTAAAGCCACCGTAGCTGTAGGTACCGAATTTGATGCCATTCGCCATGGTACTGATGATAAAGCAATTTCGCACAAGCACATTATCGCAGCCACTTTCATTTCCGCTTTTAAAACACATGGCATCATCATCCGCTTTGATGTTGCAATTTTCTACGAGAACATCATAGCAATCACAAATATCGATACCGTCACGATTTGGATACCACGTAGAATCGATATTAAGATCGTGGATGTACAAATCATCACATTCTACGACGGGAATGGTCCACATACCTGCATCTTTTACATACAAATCACAGATTTCCACATTTGGGCAGCCCACCAGCAAAATTGCACTAACTCGCAAGCTTTCAGAACCATATGCCCCTGGGAAATCGCCACTTCCGTCGATGGTTCCACCACCACAGATACGTATGTTTTCTTGATTGTCACCATAGATCAATGCTTTCTGAGGCCCTTGTACAATCGTGTTCCAGTTTGGATGAGTGGCGCTGAGGCGAACAGGATAGCAAGCCAAATCCAAGGTGCCCTTAAGGGTAGCATTTTCCTCTATGAACAAGGTTACATTGCTTTTTAGTTCCAAAGTGCCGGATAGGAAGGTTCCTCCTTCTAGATAAACGACGCCACCAGTGGTGCTACAAGTGTTGATGATTTCTTGCAATTGGTCCGTTACTAAGGTCTGACCGTCAGCTGTTACTCCCATTTCTTTCGCGTGATAAACGTTCTGGGACTGAGCCAGTTCTTTGATTCCGGATATGGTGTTGTGATACACGCTGAGTTGTCCCACGTACATGACGCCCCCGTGACTTCCCATCCATAGTTCCAATGCTTGTTTTGCAGGAACAAATAATTCGGCTCTATGAAGCATACGCTCTCCATCAATGAAAAGAGAGTACACGCCGTCCTCCAAATTAACAGCCACATAAATACTATACCAGTCGTCACTCTGGAAATGTCCAAGTTTTTGCTTTTTCTGACCGTCATAGGCGTAAAAATATGCCCCTTCCGTATCCAGCTGCAGTACTTTGTGTATCTGTCCTTCATGCTCTCCAAGCAAAGTAAGTACATTGACACCGGTATTATGAATGTCCATTTTTACCCATAAAGAAATTACCAAACGACCGTGTGTCTTTTCTATTTTCTTTTGTACACAGGTGCCCTCGCCAGCAATTCGCAAAGGCGTTGTGTATTTTTCGTGTAATAAGTAAGTAATATTGGAACGAAGTGCCATGTCTTTGTCCCGTTTCTCATAACAATGTAATGATGAATGATTCATTTTTCTGCCCTTTTCCTTTCTGAGTATGAAATGTTTTCGTTCTTTATAACATCAGTATACCATTTCTTCGCGCTATTTCTTTGCAATTATCGTGAAAAATATTGCGCGAACAAACATTATCTGGTACACTGATTTTATGACGTATTTTCTCATATTGATAACAGTTAATGGAGGGGTAAGTATGGAGAAACAATATTATTATGAACCTTACTCAACAGAAGTTTTGTGCCAATATAAAAAAACGAAGGGATATCAAACCTTTCCGTATCATCGCCATAATGGTTTTGAGATTTATCTTTTTCTTTCCGGGAATATCCGAGTTTACGTGGAAAGTAACTGTTATGAACCGACCCCAGGACAGTTTTTGTTGATTCCGCCTTCCTGCATGCATCGTATTGTGAGTCAAGATAATGGAAACTACGAACGTGTTACCATTAATATCAAGCAATCGGTGTTGGAAAAAATGTCTACGTCAAAAACGGATTTAGGAGCTTGTTTCTCGCCTACCATCCCCGTACCTATTTCATTGTCAGAAACAGAGAAAGAGGATTTTGTCCGCATTTGCCAACAATTAAATGCCACATTGGATTCGGTTGAGTTTGGGGCCGATGTGGAAGCAAATATTTTGGTTGGGCAGCTATTGTTGTTGTTGAATCGCTGCTGTCGGAGAAGCGTAATTTTGCCAGATAATCTAATGCCGCCGTTGGTTAAGGAGGTTATGTTATATATTCAACAGCATTTGACAGAAAAGTTGACGTTGGAAATTTTGGGGGAGAAATTATATCGAAGTGGTACATATATAAGCCGACTCTTCAAGGCTCAAACAGGGTTGACTTTGCGAGAGTATATATTGGACTGTCGTATCGAGCATGCAAAAAAGTTGTTGATGGAAAAGCAAAGTGTATCGGAAGCTTGCTACGGCTCCGGGTTTGGAGACTATGCTAACTTTATTCGTACATTTACTCGAAAAGTGGGGGTTTCTCCGGGAAAATACGGCAAGTAGATGTAAGAAGTAAGGTAAGAGTGGGGGATTTTGTATCCCCATACAGCGAAAGTAAGAGGGCATCTGGAAATCCCAGACGCCCTCTTTTAAGAAGGTATAAAATAAATGATTGAAAAGCGATTGAATTATCCCATAACAACGGTTACATCTACCGTTTTCTTCGCGTCGTCATATGGGATGACAGTTGTATCGCGATAGCTTGTGCCATCTACGATCAACTCTTTTACTCCTTTCTGTACCCCAGAAGGGTTTTCAACTTTAATCTTGTATGTCACATTACGGAATTTTCTTGTGATGTTAAATCCGCCAAAGTCAGAAGGAACACATGGGTTGATGCTAAGTCCCTTCAAAGTAGGCTGTACGCCGAGGATGTACTGGGATACATTCATAAAGGTCCAAGCAGCGGTACCGGTAAGCCAGCTGTTCTTTGCCTGACCGAAGAATTTGGCATCTTTTCCGGCGATCATCTGAGAGTATACATAAGGCTCTGTGCAGTGAATCTCGCTGATGTCTTCCAGGTAAGCAGGACATGTTTTCTGATAAATCTCAAATGCTCTGTCACCACGTCCAATCTGAGTTTCTGCTGCGGAAATCCATGGGTTATTGTGGCAGAAGATACCTGCATTTTCTTTGTATCCTGGTGGATAGGAAGAAATCTCTCCCAAGTTCAAATAATATTTTGTATAGGCTGGCTGTAAGAGCACGATGCCGTATTTTGTATCCAATCTTTCTTTTACGGAATCCAATGCTTTTTCCGCGAGTCCGTTTTCAACACCAACACCGGCAAGGACACAGAATCCTTGTGGCTCAATGTAAATCTGACCTTCTTCGCATTCTTTGGAACCGATCTTTTCGCCTGCGGCATCATAAGCACGGATAAACCATTCGCCGTCCCAACCGTCTTTTTCGATAGCTACTACCATCTTCGCAACTTCTTCACGAGCGCGAGCAGCTTCGTCTGCTTTGCCGAGAGCGTCACAGAGATCTGCATATTCGTTTCCATATTTTACGAACATTCCTGCAATAAATACAGATTCTGCTACAGGCCCGTCACTTGGTCCGAAAGTCTGGAAGGATTCGCCTGGCTCCTTGGAGAAGCAGTTCAAATTCAAACAGTCATTCCAGTCGGCACGACCGATCAAAGGAAGGTCGTGAGGTCCTTTGTGATTTACAATGTAATCAAAGGAACGAGTCAAGTGCTCGAACAAAGTAGTAGCGACTGACATGTCATTGTCATAAGGAACCATTTCATCTAAGATGGAGAAATCTCCCGTCTCGCGGATGTAAGCAGAGGTTCCGGCGATGAGCCACAATGGATCATCGTTGAATCCGCTTCCGATGTCACTGTTTCCTTTCTTTGTCAATGGCTGATACTGATGGTATGCACTTCCGTCTTCAAACTGTGTCGAAGCAATATCAATGATTCGCTCTCTGGCACGATCCGGAATCAAATGTACAAATCCCAAAAGGTCTTGGCAAGAATCACGGAATCCCATACCACGTCCGATACCGGATTCGTAGTACGAAGCAGAACGGGACATATTAAATGTCACCATACACTGATACTGGTTCCAAATGTTTACCATACGATTCAACTTATCGTCATTGGACTGAACGGTGTATTTGGAAAGAAGATTTTCCCATACTTTATTTAATTCGGCAAGCGCTTCATCTACTTGCTCGTCTGTCTGGTATTTCGCTAAGAGTTCATTGGCGGGTTTCTTATTGATAACATCTTGTGCTTCAAACTTTTCGTCTACCGGATTTTCGCAATATCCCAAAACAAAGATAAAGGATTTGCTTTCCCCTGGCTTCAATGTAATGTTCAGCTGATGAGAGCCGATCGGGAACCAGCCACTTGTGATGGAATTTTTTGCTTTTCCGTCTTCTACAACCTGAGGGTTGATGACACCGCGATAAGCGCCGAGGAATTCGTCGCGGCTTGTATCAAAACCAGCGATATCTGCATTTACAGAATAAACGGCGTAGTGATTACGACGCTCGCGATATTCTGTTTTGTGATAAATGGTGGAGCCGATTACTTCCACTTCACCGATGTTTAAGTTTCTCTGGAAGTTGGTCATATCGTCCATGGCATTCCAAAGACAGAATTCAATATAAGAAAAGAGTTTGAACTCTTTGGTCTCGGAAGAATCATTGGTAAGGGTCAGCTTGTTAATCTCACAGTTGTCATTTACTGGAACAAATGCAAGAAGAGAAGCTTTTAGATCATTTTTCTTTGAAGAAATCTTTGTGTATCCCATACCATGGCGACATTCGTAGCCATCAAGGTCTGTCTTCATTGGCTGCCATCCTGGATTCCAGACGCAGTCGCCTTCCTTTATATAGAAATAACGTCCACCTTCATCATTTGGGATGTTGTTGTAACGATATCTTGTTAGACGCAGCAGTTTGGCATCTTTATAGAAACTATATCCACCACATGTATTGGACATGAGAGAGAAGAACTCATTGCTTCCCAAATAGTTGATCCAAGGTAATGGTGTTTTTGGTGTTGTGATCACATACTCTTTGTTTTTGTCATCAAAGTAACCGAATTTCATTTTAATCCTCCAATCTTTCTGTGCAGCTACATTTGATATAAAAATGTAGCAATTTACGGTACAATTTCGAAAAAATCTACGAAAACGATTTCGTAATATCTACATTATATCGGATGTTTCCGATAAAAGCAAGAACAATTTTTGTGCGATTTGAACAAAAAAATAAAAATATGTGTTGACTATATGTGAAAAGTGTGGTAAAGTTTAATTACGAAAACGATTAAGAAACGAGAGAGGGATGGCAATGGTATCAATGAAAGATATCTCAGCCCGATGCCAAGTCTCCGTTGCGACAGTCAGCAAGGCTTTGAATAATCGGGGAGACATCAGTGAAGAGACCAAGGAGCGCATTTGTCGAGTAGCAAAAGAACTTGGATATTTGCCGAATTCCTCCGCAAGAGCGCTTAAGACGAATCGTACTTACAATATCGGAGTGCTTTTTGTGGATAAAGCGAATTGTGGTTTAACACATTCCTACTTCTCCCATGTGCTGGATAGTTTCCGGCGTGGAGCAGAAGCAGAAGGGTATGACATTACATTTATCAGTCAGCATGCCGGAAAAAGTATTTTATCTTATTATGAACATAGTAAGTACCGGGGCGTTGATGGAGTTGTTATCGCCTGTGTGGATTTTGAGGATGAGGCGATTCTGGAATTGGTAGAAGGCGAGATTCCGGTTGTCACAATTGATTATGCGTTTAATAACCGTACAAGTATTCTATCCGATAATGTATTGGGGATGCAGAAGGTTGTACAGCATGTGATTGATATGGGACATCGGGATATTGCTTACATATATGGAGAAAGCTCCATGGTTACAGATAACCGCTTAGACGGCTTCTACAGTACTTTGAAAAGAAATGGCGTCGAAGTTAAGGAAGAGTATATTCGGCAGGGGATATACCATGATCCGGTTTCGGCAGCCCAAATAACAGATGAATTATTAACGCTGAGTAACAGACCAACTTGTATCATTTATCCAGACGATTTTTCTTGTTTTGGTGGGTTGAACATGATTGCCAGCAAAGGCTTGTCAGTACCTGATGACATTTCTGTCGTCGGATATGATGGACAGAACATTGCACAGGTTATTGAACCAAAGTTAACCACCTACAAGCAGAATACGGAGGAACTTGGGAGGATGGCAGCGAGAAAGCTGATTCAGTTGATTGAGCAACCAAAACACACACTGATTGAGCGAATTGTTGCACAGGGCGATTTGATTCAAGGAAAATCTGTGAGAAGGCTTTAGTAATTATAGAAACCATTCACAAAAAATTATGAACTAGGAGGAATAATCTTTATGAGAAAAAAATGGTTAGCATTAGCTCTTTCATTGACAATGGCTGTTGGTTGCATGACAGGATGTGGCGGCAGCGACACAGCAACAGATTCTGGAAGCAGTAGTTCCACAGGAGAGAAAACAGCAGCAGTTGAAACTCTCGAGGATGGCGGCGGAAAAGTTCTTAACATCTATGTTTGGAACGAAGAGTTCAAGAGCCGTTTTGAAGACTACTATCCAGACTACAAAGATGGTAAGATTGGTGACGTAGAAGTTAAGTTCATCATGAATGCAAACGAGGGAAGCAACTATCAGGATAAACTTGATAACGCATTGGCTGAGCAGGAGTCTGCTGAAGCTGATAAGAAAGTAGATATCTTCCTTTGCGAGATGGACTATGTAAACAAATACACAAACTCACCATTGGCTGTGGATGTTAAAGCACTTGGCTTGACAGATGCGGATATGGCTAACATGTATCAGTACACAAAGGATGCTTGTTCCGATGACAACGGTGTTGTTCGTGGTGTATCTTGGCAGGGATGTCCTGGTGGATTTATCTACAGACGTTCTTATGCAAAAGATATCTTCGGAACAGATGATCCTGAAAAGATCCAGGAGCAGGTAAGCGACTGGGAGAAATTCACAGCAGCAGCAGCTACTGTAAAAGAGAAATCCGATGGAAAAATCACAATGCTTTCCGGATTTGATGATGCACTTCGTGTATATTCTAACAACGTAAAGGCAGGATTTGTAAGCGCTGACAAGAAACTCACATTGGATCCTAGTGTAGAAGCTTGGATTGATCAGACAAAAGAGTACACAGACAATGGTTACAACCAGAAGACATCTCTTTGGGCTGAAGAGTGGACTGCAGGTATGGGTAAAGATGGTAACGTATTCGGTTACTTCATGCCAGCTTGGGGAATTAACTTCTCTATGGCAGATGGATCTGGTTCTAAGAAAGATGATGACGGAAATTATCTTGGTGGCGGAAGCTACGGCGACTGGGCAGTTGTAACTGGACCACAGTCCTTTAACTGGGGTGGATCCTTCATCTGTGGAGCTGCTGGAACAGATAACGCTGCACTTGTAAAAGACATTATGTTGAAACTTTGCTGTGATGAAACAATCATGTACAACATCAGTAAAGATACTCAGGACTTCGTAAACAACAAAGCTGCTAACAGCAAATTGGAAGCAGATGGTATTGTTTCTGAGTTCCTTGGCGGACAGTCTCTTGTTAAAGCACTTTCTGCAGCAGCAGATAAAATTGATTGTAGCAACGTAACACCTTACGATCAGGGTTGTATCGAGAACCTTATGACAGCAATGAAAGACTACTACAATGGTAAAGCTTCCAAAGAAGATGCAATTGCTAAGTGGAAAGAGCTCGTTACAAAACAGTATCCAGTAGTTACAGCTGAATAATTATCAACTACGTAATACGTAACTGTATTTCGAGTGGGACAGGAATTGTCCTGTCCCACTTTTTTATACCTTTTTGACAGAAATAAGATTGGAAAAGGGGGGTTATGGTCGTGGCAAAAGCACAGGCGAAGTACCAACGTCCACACAAATTGAAATATGGAAAATGGGGATTAATCTTTATTTTACCATTCTTTATTGCATATGGTGTGTTCCAGTTATATCCGTTGATCATGACATTTTATTATAGCTTCTTTACGAAGTTTAGAGAGTTGACATTAGAAGGTTATGTTGAAAATCTTAACTTTGTTGGATTCAAGAACTATATCGATGCATTTCAAACAGGACATATTGTAAAATATTTTGGAAATACGCTGATACTTTGGTTATTAGGATTTGTACCACAGATCCTCGTATCGTTATTATTTGCTTCATGGTTTACTGATCTTCGATTGAAGTTGAAAGGAACCGGGGCAGCGAAAGTTATTTTATATTTGCCAAACATGTTAATGGCATCTTCGGTGGCTGTTCTCTTTGCAGAGCTGTTTGCAGGAACAGGACCAATCAATCTGTTATTTGGAACAGATATTCGTTTTTTGGAAACCGAGTGGGGAATCCGTTTGATTATTGCATTTATCAATTTCCTTATGTGGACTGGTAATACAACAATTTTGTTGATGGCTGGTATTATGGGAATTGACCCGGCATTGTATGAAGCATCGTCTATCGATGGAGCGAGTGCCGGACAACAATTTAGGAAAATAACGCTTCCTATGTTGAAGCCGATTATGTTATATGTAATGGTTACTTCCATGATCGGAGGTTTGCAGATGTTCGATATTCCAAACCTCTTGGTTAAGAATGGAGGACCAAATGAAGTTGCAAAGACCGTTGTTATGAGTATCAGTGCAGGTATCGGACCTTCCAAGGATACAGGAGCACCGGCGGCAGCATCTGTTCTTCTTTTCTTTGTGGCTGGTATTGTAGGTATGTTCTTGTTCCGCTTGATGCAAAGCGATGATGAAAAAGAAGCAAAAGCATACAAAAAGGCACAGAAAAAAGCAGAGAAACTTGGAAAGAAGGAGGTGCGCTAAATGGCAGTAATAGATGATATGAAAGTTGTTGGCGGTACAGGATTGACTGCTCAAGAAAAGCGTGGACATAAAATATTGATTGCCCGTCGAATTCTTGCGTACACAGTATTGATTCTTGTTTGTGCGATAGCAATCCTTCCATTCCTTATGTTGCTTGTGAATTTAACAAAGGATAGTGCAACACTCCGAAGTACATTTAGCTTGCTTCCAGGTGATCATTTCTTGGCAAACTTTCAGAAGGTAATCGACAATGCCGTTGGTCAGACAGCATCTAAGCCGATTTTCCGTGCAATGCTGAACAGTTTTATGGTGGCATCCGTTACTTGTTTGACAAGTGTGTATATTGCTACTTTGACAGCATATGGATTGTATGCATATGATTTCCGTTTGAAAAAAGCAGCATTTGTATTTATTATGGTGATTTTGATGGTACCAACCCAGGTTTCCGCACTTGGATACGTGGATATGGTAACCAAGATGGGATTGTATAATACATACATTCCACTTATATTCCAGTCGTTGGCGGCACCAGGCGTATTCTTCTTTATTAAGCAATACATGGAAAGTTCGCTTCCGATGGAAATTGTAGAGGCAGGACGTATCGATGGTGGACATGAGTTTTACATTTTCAACTTCGTAGTTATGCCAATTTTGAAGCCGGCGATGGCAGTACAGATGATATTCCAGTTCGTTGCATCTTGGAATAACTACTTCTTGCCACAGTTGATTATGGATAATAGTAGTGAAAATCAGACGTTGCCTTTGTTGATCGCTAGTTTGGAATCTGAGGCTTACGCAATGGATTTGGGACAGAGTTACATGTCCTTGGGTATCGCAATTATCCCAGTAATTATTATCTATTTGTGTTTGTCGAAGTTTATTATTCGAGGCGTTGCGCTAGGCTCTGTAAAAGGTTGATGAAAAAGGATATTTTTGAATTCTTTGTGAATGAGAGAGAGTTGCTGTTTCCTATGTAGGAGGCAGCAATTCTCTTTTTGGGTGTAAGATTTCGAAAGATGCTGCATAGAATTTATAGTAAGGAAATCGGTGGAGTGATTTGATGAAAAAGCTTATTTATGCTTTTGGATTAGTATTTTTGTGCAGTGTGATGATTTTTGAGATTCGTCGTGTTCAGAAAATGGACACGGATAGTAAAGCAGTTATGAATCAAATAGAGCAGGATGTTATGTTGCCTACGCAGAAGATTGCCTACCTAACTTTTGATGATGGCCCCAGTGAGGTGACAAACGAGATTTTGGATGTGTTAAATCGAAAGAATGTGAAGGCGACATTTTTTCTTGTGGGAAATGAAATAACAGAGCAGCGCGAGGAAATCGTGAAAAGGGAGTTGGCAGAAGGACATCAGGTAGGGGTCCATACATACTCTCATGAAAAGGAAGAGGTATACTGTAATGAAAATTATTTCTTTAATGATTTTGAACAATGTAAAAACCGGATCGAAGAGGTGACGGAGGAAAAGGTGACGCTACATCGCTTTCCGTGGGGGAGCAATAATGGTTATGTGTGTCCGATGGTGGATGATCTTCTAGCGCAGTTAAAGGAGCAGGGGATAAAAAGCTTTGATTGGAATGTGTCTGGGGAGGATTCTGTGGCAAGAAATGTAGCAAAGGCGACGATTTACCAAAATGTCGCCAAAGATCTGGAAAAGTATGAGAAGCCCATTATTCTTCTTCATGATTCCAACACCATGCAAAATACGGCACAGGTGTTGCCGGAAATCATCGATATGATACGGGAAAAGGGGTATGAATTTGGGACGCTGGATGAGAGAGAGGGGTATGTGTTTCCGGTGGCTTGGCGATAATGCACAAAAATGAAACCATATCTTCTAGCACAGGAGCACTTAGAAGATATGGTTTCATTTCTATTTGTCATTATATGTCACAACAAAAGCTTATCTCTGTACACGTCCGGAAGCGTCTCCGCCTGCCAGTTTCATAACTTCGTCTACAGATACCTGGTTGAAGTCACCTTCGATGCTGTGTTTGAGACAGCTTGCTGCTACTGCGAATTCGATGATATCCTGTGGAGCCATGTTCTGAAGACAGGAGTAAATCAATCCGCCACCGAAGGAGTCACCGCCACCAACACGGTCAACGATGTGCATCAAGTACTGCTTGGAGAAGTAGTAGTCGTTGCCATCGTAGAGCATAGCAGCCCATTTGTTGTCGTTTGCAGAGATGGAAGTACGAAGTGTGATTGCTACTTTGCTAAATCCAAAACGATCTGCCAACTGTTTTGCAACATCTTTGTAACCTTCGTGATTTACCTGTCCGGCAGTTACGTCTGTACCAGCTGCCTTGACGCCGAATACGTCATTGGCATCCTCTTCGTTGGAAATACATACGTCAACGTATTTGCAAAGTTCGCCCATCACCTGTCCGGCTTTTTCTTTTGACCACAACTTGTTACGATAGTTCAAGTCACAGCTTACTGTGATGTTTCTTTCTTTTGCTGCTTTACAAGCCTCTAAGCAGATGTCCGCAACGTTGTCACCGAGAGCTGGTGTGATTCCTGTGAAGTGGAACCAATCAGCACCTTCAAAAATTTTATCCCAATCGAAATCCTCAGTTGTAGCAGTTGCGATTGAAGAACCAGCGCGGTCGTAGATTACCTTAGATGGTCTCTGGCTTGCACCCTTCTCAAGATAGTAGATACCCACACGGTCGCCACCTCTTGTAATATCCTTTGTGTCTACGCCATAACGACGAAGAGCATTGATACCTGCCTGTCCGATTTCGTGAGCTGGCAATTTTGTAACAAAACTTGCATCCATTCCATAATTTGCAAGGGAAACAGCTACGTTTGCCTCGCCGCCACCATAAGTAGCTCCGTAAGATTCTGCCTGCACGAAGCGATAATATCCTTCTGGTGCGAGACGCAACATGATTTCACCAAATGTTACAATTCTTTTTGACATTTTAGATTCCTCCATACTTTAAATAAATATTATTGTTGATGTCGAATGAAATCGACCTAATTTAACCCGAATCTATCCTCATTCTAATTATAGTTACCCGAATCTCTCATGTCAAGGCTTTCCTTAATGAGATTTAGCTCTTTCAAGAAGATACAGTTGGGAATGCTTCCCTTTGTCACGGCTTGGATACAGTCTTCCAAATCCATCCAGCGAACGGAAGCCACTTCTTCTTCCTGCAAGTGAAATATGGGCTCTTCGTTGCACAGATATAAATATACGTGACTATATTCATGATTCCAGAATAATTTCCCATGAAAGATTTCCTTGGATTCATTTTGGTGAGTGCCGATGAAGTGAAGTTCTTCGGCGGTTGCCACGATGCCAAGTTCTTCTTCCAATTCTCGAAGGGCAGACGTCACATAGTCCTCGCTATATGGGATGTGCCCGGCAGAAGAGATGTCATAACAACCGGGATACGACTCTTTGGTGGCGCATCGTTCTTGAAGCAATATGTCATAGCCGGATGCTTCGTTCGGACGTATGAGCCATACGTGAGAAGTGGCATGTAAAGCACCGGTTGCGTGGACGATATTTCGCTCACTGGTTCGACCGGAAAATGTGCCATCGGGATTTAGTATTTCAAAAAGTTCCATTGGTATGCCATCCAGAATGGCTGAAATCAACGTGTCGTCGTGATAGGTCAGCTTTAAGGAGAACATGTCTTCCCGTTCCTCTAACAATCGGAAAAAGATTTTGTCTCCTTCCCACAGATTGAGGGAATTCACCTTGGATTTGGAAACCCACACCAGTTCCCCTTCATCGCAAGAGATAAAATCCTCGGACTCTGTGGTGGCGGTGTAGAGAAACATGTACTCTGTGGGCCAGGTGTTGGTGGAAAACGTGATGATTCCACGAAGCTGGTAGGAAGAAAGTGTTAGCCCGGTTTCTTCCCGAACCTCTCGGAGAAGACATTCATCGGGAGATTCATCTGGTTCAAAATGTCCGCCCACTCCGATCCATTTATCTTTATTGATGTCATTTTCTTTTTTGGTGCGATGCATCATCAGCCAGGCGTCGTCCTTTTCGATGTAGCATAGCGTAGTAAGATTCGATTTCATTGAAGTGCTCCTTTGGAATTTTTGTAACCAATAATGGAATTTACACCATAGTATTTTGCTAAGGATTGATTAATCCAATAATTTGGATCTTCTTGGATGTCGGACAATCCGGTAAGGGCATCGTGCTTTGCTCGAAGTGGATATTTGTGAGAAATAATAGGGACACGAATATCCATATTTCCCTTTTCCTTCTCCTGCAAAATATATGCTTCACGCTGGAGGGTCTGGACTTTGATTTCGCGACTATATAAAACAGTGTCCAACATGCCAGTCACACAAAGAAGTGAGAATCCGGTTGTTACGATGCAAATAATCTTTTTCGTAGAAATCGAAGAACCAAATTCAAATTCACGATAATAAATTCCAATTGCAATGATGAAATATGCGCATACGATAAACCAGGTACGTTCAGGGGATGTACCTGCGACTATCATACAATATGCGGAGGCAATGGAACCGATAATAAAAATGACGGATTGCATCTGCAGCTCGGTTTGTTTTTCGGCGACATACCGTTTTGCTGTCATGTGTAAAACAAGCCATACGATACAAAGAACTCCGACAAAAACAATCCAATAATAGGTGATAATCGCAAATGTAAATAGCTTTGAAATATCAGTTTCTGCATTGGAACGATTGAAGTTGCCGGGAGCGAGAAGTAAGACGCCGAAACCAAGCAGACTTCCGATGTAGCTAGACCAGATGCAGGCGCGAATTACAATTTTTTGTTTTCTAAAATACAATAAATATAGAGTAAGAATTACCATCATTCCTGCACTCATATTATCCATAGCATTGCCAGCGAGAAATCCAAGGATAAAGAATGGAATTGCCCATGAAAAGGAAGTGAAACGAGTCCCATCCGAACAAGCATAGGAGCGATATACGAGTAGGAGTGATAAGACAAATAAAGCAGGCCAAAGGTAATTCGTAGAACCACAAAGCCAAAACATAACTTGTCCGTAGTCGGGTACACAAATCCAAAGAAGAATATGTACACCTAAGAAGATGGAAAGACTATGTCGTTTACCGGGATTGCACAAGCGATAAAGTAAAAATGTCACGCATAAATAAACCAGCGTATTTAACATATCAAATGCGGTAGCTGGTAAAAATGAAACGGCGATGGTAATCAAGTGACAACTCAGGCGACCTCCCCAAGTTTGGTAAAAGAGTATGACAGAATCTAAAACATCAGAAAAAGAAGTGATTTTTTTGCTGGTTCCAAATTTGAAATGCATGAGAGTGCCGTAATCATCGGCAACCACAGGGGTAAAATAGTTCATAAGAAAAAATAGTGAAAAAAGTACAATCAGGGATAGAATCCACAGATTTCGTTGGTTAAGTATTTTTTTCATGATGGTCTCCTTTATATGTAATAAATATAGCATATTATAGCATATAGCATTTTCTTTTTCAAATCTTGACGTTGGCAGTGAACAGTATAATGATACATTCTTTTCTTGACAGCAGAAAAATATTATGATAACATAACGGTGTTATCTGGTGGTGTTTCATGGAGGTGATAAATCGATATGAAAGACGAAAAAGCAACGAAGCAAAAGCTTCTTATGGCTGCAAAAAGTGAGTTTATGGAGAAAGGGTATACCAAGGCATCACTTCGTAGCATATGCCGGCAGGCAGGAGTGACTACCGGAGCGTTATATTTTTTCTTTCAAGACAAAGAGGATTTGTTTGCATCGCTGGTGGAGCAACCGGTTCGTCAGCTGATGGAGCTGATGATGTCTCACTACGAAGAGGAAAGTGATGAGCGGGAACTTCAAAAAGTGTGTAGTATGGATTTTGAAGAGGATTTTTCTGAGATGGCGCAGATCGTACATTATATGTACCAATATTATGATGAATTTCTCATGGTATTGACGAAGGCGCAGGGGTCACGATTTGAAAACTTTGTGGATCAGTCTGTGGACATAACAGAAAAACATTATCGGATGATTGCGGACCGCCTTTCTCAGATGATGCAGAAGCCGAGGTTGGAGGATGACATCGTTCATTGGGTGTCTCATACGCAGATTAACGCATTTGTGCATGTATTAACTCATGAAACGTCAGAAGAAAAGGCCATGGTTTATATGAAAACCGTTGTGAAATTTCTGATCAGTGGATGGCTTGCGATCCTTGGAATATTGGATGAAAACAATGGAAAGTAGTAAGGAAAGCTCGAAAAAAGGAACTTTCCTTTTTACATAACATTTACATAACAGTGTTATGCAAATGGGAATTAATTGAAAGCGAGGAAATAGAGATGTATTTGGAAATACGAGATGTAAAAAAAAGTTATGGAGAAGGTGAAAGTTACCTTCAGGTATTAAAAGGAATTACCGGAGGGGTAGAGAAAGGGCAGATGTGTGTCATACAGGGAAGCAGTGGTTCGGGAAAATCTACACTGTTGAATTGTATCGGCGGTTTGGATGTCATCGATAGTGGTTCCATCCTAGTGGATGGGAAGGAGATATCCGGATTGAAGCAGGAGGCATTGTCGGATTATCGGCGAGACAATCTGGGATTTATCTTCCAGTTTTATAATCTGGTGCCGAACTTAACGGTAAGGGAAAATATACAAGTGTGCGAGTATCTGTCGGATGATCCGCTACCGATGGATGAACTACTGGAGACGTTGGGACTTACGGAACACCAGAACAAATTTCCGGCACAGCTTTCGGGAGGGCAGCAACAACGATGTGCCATCGCAAGAGCATTGATCAAGAATCCGAAGCTTCTGCTTTGCGATGAGCCGACGGGAGCATTGGATTCTAAGACGTCTCAGGATATATTGATTTTGTTGGAAAAAATCAATGAGAAGTATGGCACCACGATGCTGATTGTCACTCACAACAATGCCATAAAAAATATGGTGCATAAGGTCATTCATATCCGGGATGGATTGATTCATAAAGAATATGAAAATGAGACACGGATACCGGCAGCAGAATTGGAGGATTTGTAAACCATGCAGAAGATATTAAAAAAGCGAATTTGGAGAGATTTGAAGGCAAATGGTCCACGGTATTTGGCATTGTGGCTTTTAATCGTCATGGGGATGTATCTCATCGTTAGCATGGTGGGAGCTGCGGATACGATTATCATTGGTGGGGAAAGAAATGCTGAGAAATTGTGTCGAGAGGACGGAGAGTTTCAGGTATTTGTACCATTGACGGAGAAGGAAGAAGAACAGTTGAGAGAACTGGGAATTGTGCTGGAAAAGCAGTTTTATATGGATTATGAAGTGGAGAAAAAAAGAACGCTTCGCGTGTTGCAGGAGCGGGAAAAGTTAAATCGGTTTGCTGTGGATGATGGAAGCGATAAGCTGAAAGATGGGGAAGCGTTGTTGGAAAAACGATATGCGGAGGAGCATGCCATCCAAGTGGGCGATCCGTTGGAAGTTGGTGGCAACACACTTACGGTGAAAGGGATTGGTTCCGTGCCGGATTATGATGCTCCGATGAAAAACCTTTCCGATGCGTGTGTGGATAGCGAACAGTTTGGGTTGATCTTTGTTAGCGAAGAGGACTATGCAAAGATGAAAAAAGAAGGGAACCGTACAGAGTCTGAGGAGTATGTGTATGCATATCAGCTGGGAGAGGATGTAACCAATAAGGAAGTCAAGGATGTGCTGAAAGAATTCACTGTGAGAGCGGAAGACATAGAGGATCCATATTTCCAAGAGTATTGGGAAGAAAATGGAGTGGGAGAGATGATGAAGAATCTGACGCTGTTTTTACCGGCAGAGGATAATACAAGAATTGGCGCCTCGGCAGAGGATCAGGTTATCAACAAAATGGGCGGCTTGATTGCGGGAGTTATCGTGATGATTCTTATTACCTATGTAATCTCAGTATTTGTCATTCATGGGATTGATAAAGAAAGCACGGTAATTGGTGCTTTGTACTCCCTTGGTGTGACACGAAAGGATTTGCTGATGCATTATGTCATGCTTCCTGTGGTGATTACTTTTTGGGGCGGTGTGGTAGGAACGGTTATTGGTTTTAGTAAGTGGGGTGTTGCCTCACAGTGTGTGGATTGTTATGGATATTTCTCGATTCCGCAGATGCCTACCGTTTGCTCCGGATACTTGCTTGTGTATGGCATCGTTATGCCACCGGTGGCAGCCATACTCGTGAATACGTTGGTGATATGGAAACGGTTGTCCCAGCCGGCACTTCGATTGCTTCGAAATGAGCAGAAAAAGAAACCGATGCGACGAAATGTCACGTTAGGAAATATGGGATTTGTGGGACGTTTTCGTGTGCGTCAAATGTTGCGGGAAATGCGAACGGGCTTTACGGTGGTGTTTGGTATGTTTGTATCCATGCTTATCTTTATGCTGGGGTTAAATTGCTATACATTGTGTCAGCACATCAGCGTGGAAAATAAAGCGGATACGAAATATGAATACATGTATACGTACAAATATCCAGACAAGGAAGTGCCGGATGGTGGTGAGGCGTGTTTTGCTAAGTCGCTGAAGAAGGAAATTCTAGGATATAATCTGGATGTGACATTGATGGGAGTGGAGGAATACAATCCGTACTTTGATGTGGAGCCAAGAGAGGGACGAGACAAGGTAATTATATCCTCGGCAATGGCGCAAAAATACGGCTTGAAGGAAGGTGACACAGTCGTATTACGAGACGAGGAATTGGAGCAGAATTACGCATTTACAGTGGATGGAATTACCCAGTATTCGACGGCATTTTATGTGTTTATGGACATTGATGAGATGCGAGAAATGTTCGGCGAAGCAGAAGACTATTATAATGTTGTCTTTGCAGATGAGGCGCTTGACATCGAGGCGGGACGACTCTATGCCACTACGAGCAAGGAAGAAATCAGTAAAAGTTCCGATGTATTTGTAGAGCAAATGGTGCCATTGATTACCATGACTACGGTGGCATCGACATTGATTTTCTGTGTGGTTATGTATCTGATGTTGAAGGTGATGATTGACCGGTCCGCATTTGGAATTGCTTTGGTGAAGATCTTTGGATACCGCGCCAAGGAAATTCGTAAGCTTTACCTGGATGGGAATTTCTGTACCATAGCGGTGGGAGCAGCAGTATGCATTCCATTGGCGAAGAAAGGGATGGATATGTTGTACCCGATGCTTGTGTCCAATGTTGCCTGTGGGATGAATTTGGCATTTTCATGGAAAATGTATGCCAGTGTGTATGCGGGTGTGATTTTGTTGTATTTTATCATTACGCCACTGCTGGTTCGTCATGTGAAACAAATGTTACCTGCGAATGTGCTGAAAAATCGAGAATAATGACTTTGATACAGCGGAGTGACGCAAGGTTGCTCCGCTGTTTTTTGTTATTGTAATTTATAGGGAAATCAGATAAACTAAAAGTATCTATGGATTGAGCGAGAACGGGTGAATGCTCACAAGAACCAACTCAAATGAATCGTAAGAGAAAATTTGGAAGGAGAAGAGAAAATGAACAAACAAAAGAAACGGGTAAAACGCATACTGAGTTACATCCTAAGTATGGCACTTGTAATGTCCGGACTTATGGTTCCGGGAAATCAAGCACAGGCGGCAACGGCCGAAGCAGTAAGTGATTTTACCATCACAACTGACGGGGTAGAAAACACAGACTATGCATATGTGGATGGCGTGCTGACTGTCTTGTCAGAAACCCCAATTACAATTGCAAACACAGATCCGAACACGGCTACGACGAACAAAATTGTTGTAGCAAAGGATGTTTCTGCTAATATTAACCTTGCAGGAGTGAATATCGATGTATCGAGTACATCAGGTGCTTGTGCATTCAAGATTGCAGATAATAGCACAGGAAATGTAACCATCACCCTTGCAGACGGGAAAGCAAACACTTTAAAAAGTGGTAGTAAGTGTGCGGGATTGCAGAAGAATGGTACGGGGGATACAATAGGAACCCTTACCATCCAAGGGGGAGAAAACAGCACAGGATGTCTTACAGCGACCGGCGGCACTTATGGAGCGGGAATCGGAGGCGGTTCTCAAGGAGCGAGTTCTAAAATCACCATAAGCGGAGGAAGCATAACAGCGACCGGCGGTAGTTATGGAGCGGGAATCGGAGGCGGTCAGAATGGAGCAGGTTCCGAAATCACTATAAGTGGAGGAAGCATAACAGCGACCGGCGGTAGTTTAGGAGCGGGAATCGGAGGCGGTACTAAAGGAGCAGGTTCCGAAATCACCATAAGTGGAGGAAGTCTTACAGCGACCGGCGGTAGTTCAGGAGCGGGAATCGGAGGCGGTCAGAAGGGAGCAGGTTCTGAAATCACCATAAGTGGAGGAACCATAACAGCGACCGGCGGTTCTTTAGGAGCGGGAATCGGAGGTGGTTATGAAGGAGTAGGTTCTAAAATCACCATAAGCGGAGGAACCATAACAGCGACCGGCGGTAATAGTGGAGCAGGAATCGGAGGCGGTCAGAATGGAGCAGGTTCTGAAATCACTATAAGCGGAGGTTCTGTGAAGGCTGTTGCAGGTCGGGCGGCGAATAATATTGGTGGTGGTCAAAATAAAGAAGCAGTAATCCCGACGGATGGTATGGGGAATAATGTATATCTTCTCAAAATTGATAATGAGAATGGTGATGCAATAAAAATTAATAATACAGAGCTTACACCGATCGAGCATAATGACGAAAAAAAGGTATATGCTTATGTAAAAGGCATGGACTATACGGTACAGGTGGGTATGAATCAAGCTGTTATGTATAAGTTTATTGAAGCAGCAGGAGGGTTCTCGTTATTAAGCGATGAAAATATGGATTTTATCGTAACAGGCGGTAGTCATGGTACGGATTACGCATATATTGAACTTGACAAAACACTCTTTATACTTAATAATAAACCTCTTACAATTGCAAATAAGTCAGGTATGCAAAAAGCAACCAACCAAATCGTAGTAGCAAAGGATGTTTCTGCAAATATCACCCTTGCAGGAGTCAATATAGATGTATCGGGTACGTTAGGTGCTTGTGCATTCAAGATTGCAGATAACAGCACAGGGAATGTAACCATCACCCTTGCAGATGGGAAAGCAAACACTTTAAAAAGTGGTAGTAAATGCGCAGGATTGCAGAAGAATGGCACAGGGGACACAATAGGAACCCTTACCATCCAAGGTGGAGAAAACAGCACAGGAAGTCTTACAGCGACCGGCGGTAGTTATGGAGCGGGAATCGGAGGCGGTTATGAAGGAGCAGGTTCCAAAATCACCATAAGTGGAGGAACTATAACAGCGACCGGCGGTTCTTCTGGAGCGGGAATCGGAGGCGGTCAGAATGGAGCAGGTTCTAAAATCACCATAAGCGGAGGAACTGTAACAGCGACCGGTGATTATTATGGAGCGGGAATCGGAGGTGGTTATGAAGGAGCGGGTTCCGAAATCATCATAAGCGGAGGGTCTGTCAAGGCTGTTGCAGGTACTAAAGCGAACCATATTGGTGGTGGATATAAAAAAGAAGCAGTAATTCCGACGGATGGTATTGGCAATCCTGTGTATCCAATGATAATTCATAATGAGAATGGTGATGCAATAAAAATTAATAATACAGAGCTTACAATGACAAAGCATAATGGGGAAAAAAAGGTATATGCTTATCTTAAGGGCATGGATTGTACCGTACAGGTAGGTACGGATGAAGCTGTTATGTATAAGTTTGTTGAAGCGGCAGGAGTGTTCACTTTATTAAGCGATGAAAATATGGATTTTACTGTGACAGGTGGTAGTCTTGGTACGGATTGTGCGTATAATAAAGATGACGAAACGCTCTACATAGTTAATAATAAGCCTCTTACAATCGCAAATAAGTTAGGGGTGGAAACAACAACGGACAAAATTGCTGTAGCTAAGAATGTTTCTGCAAATATTACTCTTGCAGGAGTGAATATCGATGTATCGACTACATCAGGTGCTTGTGCATTTAAGATTGCAGATAACAGCGCAGGCAATGTAACGATTACTCTTGCAGATGGTAAAACCAATATATTAAAGAGTGGTATGTATCGCGCAGGATTGCAGAAGAATGGTACGGGAGACATGATAGGAACACTTACAATTCGAGGTGAGGAAAAGGGCACAGGAAGTCTCACGGCGACAGGCGGTAGTTCAGGAGCGGGAATCGGAGGCGGTTCCGAAGGAGCAGGTTCTAAAATCACCATAAGCGGAGGAACCATAACAGCGAAAGGCGGTTCTTCTGGAGCGGGAATCGGAGGCGGTTCTCGTGGAGCAAGTTCTGAAATTACCATAAGTGGAGGAAGTATAACGGCGACCGGCGGTTCTTGGGGAGCGGGAATCGGAGGCGGTAATGAAGGAGCAGGTTCCAAAATCACCATAAGCGGAGGAACCATAACAGCGACCGGCGGTAGTTCAGGAGCGGGAATCGGAGGCGGTTGCAATGGAGAGGGTTCGGAAATCACCATAAACGAAGGAACTATAACAGCGACCGGCGGTTATTCTGGAGCGGGAATCGGAGGCGGTGCTAATCAAGTGGGAGGAGAGGACAGTTCTTATGGAGCGGGTTCTAAAATCACCAGAAGCGGAGGAATTGTAATAGCGACAGGCGGTAGTTATGGAGCGGGAATCGGAGGCGGTGATAAAGGAACGGGTTCCAAAATCACCATAAGCGGAGGAACCATAACAGCGAAAGGCGGTTCTGAAGGAGCGGGAATCGGAGGCGGCTCTGGTGAGAGCGGAGAGGACAGTTGTAATGGAGAAGGTTCCGAAATCACTATAAGCGGAGGAACCATAACAGCGACCGGCGGTTCTTCAGGAGCAGGAATCGGCGGTGGCTCCTCAGGAACGGCTTCTGAAATCACCATAAGTGGGGGGTCCGTAAAAGCTGTTGCCGGTACGAATGCAAATATGATTGGTGGTGGTCAAAGAAAAGAAGCAGTAATCCCGACGGATGATGAGGGGAATGCTGTGTATCTTATGGAAATTGATAATACTGCGGGGGCAACGGAGATTACGATTAACGAGAAGGAGTACCCGGTTAAGCACAGCGAGGAGGATAGCAATGTATACGCATATCTTCCGGCAAAAACAGGGGCGGAGCCCAATGTGGTAAAAGTAGGTTCCGATACTACGAAGTATTGCTATGATACGACAAATTTGAAGTGGTTGGAAGTGGCGGCTATTCCGAAAGCGGATGATGAAGTGTTTGTATGTAACGGCACTGCACAGACCTATACACTTGCGCAAAGTGAGTATTATACTATCTCTGATAATACAACACAGACTGATGCAGGAACTTATACGGTAACAACGACTTTGAATGATAAAGAGAATACTGTATGGAGTGATGGTACAACAGCAGATAAGGAATACACATTTACCATTCGTCATGTGAATGAAAACTCGGATATTATATGTGATGTGTGTGGAGGATATTTTGCTGCAACAGCGATCACGGAAGATGATTGTGAAGAAATGGGACTAAGTAGTCATTATATTGGCTATTATGCCATTTCCAATGCCAGCAATCTTATGTGGTTTGCGAAGCAGGTGAATGAAGGAAATACTTCGCTCAATGCCGTTTTGACAGAGAATATCGTTGTAAACAGTGGTGATGTTTTGAACTGTAATGGAACAAAAGTGGATGGCTGGATTGACTGGACGCCAATCGGTGATGGTGAGTCAAATAATTACACAGGTACATTTGACGGAAATGGAAGAACAATCAGTGGACTTTATTTTAATGATTCCAGTCAGGATTATGTCGGACTTTTCGGAGGGTTAGAAAGTGGTACGATAAACAATGTTGGTATTGTAAATTCATATATGAATGGACAGAATTATGTCGGTGGTATTTGTGGAAGTAACCTTAGTGGTACAATCCAAGATTGCTATACGATGAGTATGGTTTGTGGTACTGAAGAAATCGGTGGTATCTGTGGAAATAATCAAGGAAGTCTTCAAAACTGCTACTATCTTGGAGAAAACGAGACAGATAACCATGAGGGAACTACATATAAGACGGCAGATGCTTTTGCCAGCGGTGAAGTTGCTTATCTTTTGAATGGTTCTACATCCGAAGGCACTCTTTTGTGGGGACAAAATCTGAAAGCAGATGCTTATCCGGTATTTAAAACGGATACCAATACCGTTCATTTTGGTTATAGGCATTGTTATAGTAAGGAAAAAACATACGCAAATACAGAGCTTTTCGCGGATATACCAGAGCACGATTGGAAATACGAATTGGATGAAATAAATTCAAATAAAATAACAATCTCTTGTGCTACGGAAGGATGTACGGAAGGTGGAACCGTAACGGTTACGGCACCGATTAATGTGAAGTATAGTAGTGTAGCACACGAGGCGACGGTTACTGTGGAAACAACAAGTGCTGAAGTTGCCATTGAAACACCAGAGATTACCTACACGTCACTGACAGACGGTGTGGAGCTCGTGGATGGAAAGCCAGTGCATGTGGGAACGTACAAGGCAAGCATTACACTAGGAGAAGTGACTGCGTATCAGGAGTTTGCAGTGGAAAAAGCAACACCATACATCGTCGCTGCTCCGGTAGCAAAGGCAATTACTTATGGAGATACATTGAGCATGTCTACAATAAGTGGTGGTGCGGTGCAGCATAGTGAAACGGAGAATTCTACTGTTACTGGTGCATGGAAGTGGAAAGAAGCGACTATAAAGCCAACGGTAGCAGATAGTGGTAAGACAGAATATGCCATGGTATTTACACCAACGGATGCAGATAACTACAACATAGTAAATACGAAGATTACTTTGACTGTGAACAAGGCAGAGGTTGCACCAAATAAGCCGGAAAGTACCATGAGTGTTGTATACGGTCAAAAGACGGTAGCAGCAGTGGAATTGCCGACGGATTGGGTATGGCAGGATGCTGACAAGACAAAGGCGCTGGAAGTAGAAAAAGCAGTAACGGTAACCGCTCTCTATAATGGTGCTGACAAGGGAAATTATGTAACAGAAAGTGTTATGATTACCATTACCCGTCAGGCTTGTACCCATACATGGGATAATGGTGTTGTGACCAAGGAAGCAACAACTACGGAAGCAGGTGAAACAACCTATACATGTACGACGTGTGCAGCAACGAAGACGGAAGATATACCGATGCTTTCAACACCGGCACCAACGGTAACACCAACAGCGACACCATCTGTTGTCCAGCCAAGTGCGACGCCGGTGGTAAGTCAGCCGAGTGCAACACCAGTGGTAAGTCAGCCAATTGCAACGCCGGTAGTGAGTGAGCCAAGCGCGATGCCGAATATGACAGAGCCAGATGATACAGCAAATTCCGTTAAGATTGGTACCAAGTTTGTGGCTGGCAAAGGAAGTAACAAAGCTACGTATAAAGTAATTGGGAACGGAAAAGTGGAGTACATGGCTCCGATAAGTAAGAAGGTTACCAAGATAACGATCCCGGCTACGATCAAAGCCAATGGTGTTACCTACAAAGTGACATCCATTGCAAAAAATGCCTTCAAGGGATGCAAGAAATTGAAATCGGTAACCATAGGAAAGAACGTAAGTAAAATCGGCAAGAAAGCGTTTTACGGATGCAAGAAACTGAAGAACGTCATCATCAAGTCGAAGAAGTTGACCACGAAGAAAGTGGGAAGCAAAGCATTTGGTAAGAATGCAAAGAAGATGACAGTGAAGGTGCCAAAGAAGAAAATGAAGGTGTATAAGAAGATGCTCGTGAAACGTGGCATAAGTAGGAAAGCGAAGGTTAAAAAGTAAAAGAATAGGTACAAAATAATAAATCAGGGGTTGACAAATCCCTGATTTATTGTTATCATACATTTAACAATTAGGTTAAATGTTAAATAAAAAGCAAGGAGGGGAAGAATTGGCACTGCAAAATACGTTAAAGGCACTGGCGGATCCCATTCGACGTGAGATACTCAATCTCTTGCGAGACGGCAAGTTGTCGGCAGGGGAGATTGGAGATCACTTTGATGTGACAGGAGCGAGCATATCCAGACATTTATCCGTGTTAAAGGATGCGGATTTGATTCGGGATACCCGGGAAGGAAAATTTATCTTTTATGAATTAAACACCTCTGTGCTGGAGGAGATTATGTTATGGATTACGGATTTGAAAGGGGACGATAACAATGATTAAAAACAATAAAAAACAAGTGATTCTTTCTTCGATTTCGATTTTGCTTCCGATTTTGATTGGAATTGTGATGTGGAATGCATTGCCAGACCGTATCGCTACACATTGGGGAGTGGACGGAACAGTGGATGGGTGGAGCAGCAAGGCATTTGCGGTATTTGGATTGCCGTTGATTCTTTTGGGGCTTCACTGGATTTGTATTGCGGGAACAATGTTGGATCCAAAGAATAAGGAGCAAAGCAGTAAGGTTTTTGGAATGATTATGTGGTTGATTCCACTTATATCTTTGAGCATGAATGGCGCCACATATGCCGTGGCATTGGGCTATGCGGATAGTATGATATTTGCTGTGCGCATTCTTGTCGGAGGGATTTTTATTATTTTGGGGAATTATTTACCAAAATGTAAGCAGAATCATACCATCGGAATTCGGATTCCATGGACATTGAAGAACAAAGAAAATTGGAATAAGACACATCGATTTGCAGGAAAAGTCTGGGTGCTGGGAGGTGTTTTTCTTCTGCTGACAATATTCTTCCCAATGGAAGCATTTGTGTATATATGTCTTGGTGTCACGATTGTTATGGTAGCAATCACGATTCTTTATTCGTATCACTATGACAAGAAACAGAGGGCGTGATGCTTGATTTGCTTATTATATCAGAAAGTGATATGATAAGCAAGTGAGGGGAATGATGGTAACAATGAGAAAAGATTATGGGAAGGTGGCTATGAAGGATAGGATGGCATGGCAGTTTGAACTAGATGAATATATACGGCAAGGTGAACCTGAGCGGATGGAAAAAAGTAAGGCGTGGCAGACTGCCATCGGCTTACAGGACGTAGATGGGTTGAAAACATCTGCGTATTTGTTGGATACGGCAAAAGAACATATTGAAGGAAAAATAGATATTGCAGAAGCCAGGAAGAGGATAGAGAGTTATTACGAGAAACGTAGTGAACGTATCGAAGGGGAAGAGGATACAAAGGAAGCGGATATTGTTTCAGCAAGGATTGCGCAGCTTCTTGGAGAAAAGACGTTTCAGTTTTCGCCAGCCGAATGGATATCCATACATCGTCGTTTGTTTGAGGGAGTATTTGACTATGCTGGACAGATCAGAACCTATAATATTACGAAAAAGGAATGGGTTTTGAAAGGTGACACAGTTATGTACGCATCTTGGAACAGTATAAAGGAGACGTTGGATTACGATTTTAACACAGAAAAACATTTTTCTTATGAAGGAATGTCGATGGCAGAGTCTGTAAAGCATTTGGCAAAATTTGCTTCTGATATATGGCAGATACATCCGTTTTGCGAAGGAAATACGAGAGCAACGGCGGTTTTTATGATTAAGTATCTGAGGTCTTTTGGTTTTGAGGTAGAAAATGACACCTTTGAAAATCATTCTTGGTACTTTAGAAATGCGTTGGTTCGTGCAAACTATAATGATATGAAGAATGATGTGTATGCCACAACTAAATTTTTGGAGCAGTTTTTCAGCAATTTGCTTATGGGGACAAAGTATGAGTTGAAGAATAGGTATATGCATGTGGATTATGATGATTGCCAAAGTGTCATTTTAGAAAAACCAAAGTATCAATTTGATACTTTGGGATGTACTTTAGAAGAATTAGCAATTCTAAAATTTCTGGTGGAGGATAATGCCATAAAGCAAAAGGAGTTGTCAGAACGAATGGGAAAATCGACAATTACGATTAAGCGAATAATGAAGACTTTACAAGAAAAGAATTATATACGAAGAGTAGGCGGCAAACGATACGGAAGATGGGAAGTATTGATTGGTCTTTCAGAAAAGGAGTAACACGATGGCAGAAATTTTTGAGACAAAAGAGCAAAAAGAAAAGGTGCTATTGGTAGCAGTGGACCTTGGGATAGAGAAAGATGGAACCTCCGCAGATGTGGAGGCGTCTTTGGATGAGTTGGCAGAGCTTGCGCGGACGGCGGGGGCAGAGCCTGTGGGACGCATGGTGCAGAAGCGTGAGGGGATTCACCCGGGGACTTACATCGGAAAGGGAAAGATCGATGAGTTGCGGGATTTGATCTGGGAGACGGGAGCGGATACCGTGGTGTGTGACGATGAGCTTTCCCCAGCGCAGTTTAATAACCTTCAAGAAGAATTGCAGTGCAAGGTGATTGACCGAACGGTAATGATTCTGGATATATTTGCGGCTCATGCCAGCACAAGCGAAGGTAAATTACAGGTGGAGCTGGCGCAGCTTCGTTACCGTGCATCGAGACTGACGGGACTTGGAAAATCTCTTTCCCGAATCGGTGGAGGTGCAGCAGGAAGTACGGGTGGAATCGGTACGAGAGGTCCCGGAGAGAAAAAGTTGGAGATGGATCGCCGATTGATACGAGATCGAATCTCTATGCTGAATCGGCAGTTAAAAAATATGGTGGCAACCCGAGAGACCATGCGCAAGCAACGTCGCAATAGTGCAGTGAAGGTAGTGGCAATCGTGGGGTATACCAATGCAGGAAAATCCACCCTTCTTAATACATTGACCCAGGCGGAAGTGCTGGAGGAAGACATGCTATTTGCAACGCTGGATCCTACTACCAGAAGTTATGAATTGGAAAATGGGCAGAAGGTGTTATTTACGGATACCGTTGGATTTATCAATAAGCTCCCGCACCATTTGATTCGGGCGTTCCGAAGTACGTTGGAGGAAGCCAAATACGCGGATATGATTCTTCATGTGGTGGATTGTTCCGATGAGAATTATGAAATGCACATGAAAGTCGTGTACGATACGTTGAAAGAACTGGAGGTTCAGGACAAACCTGTGCTGACAGTGTTTAACAAGATCGACCGATTGACAGAGGAGAATGCAGGTGAGATTTTGCGGGATGCTTATAGCGAAGACGTGGTGAAGATTTCCGCGAAGAAACGTGTCGGACTGGAAGAATTACTGGAAAAGATGGAGAAGATACTCAATGCGGGATTTGTCCGTATCGAGAAGACATTTTCCTATCAGGAGGCGGGTAAGATTCAGCTTATCCGTAAGTATGGAAATCTGGAGACAGAGGAGTATCGCGAGGACGGAATCTATGTGGAAGCAGCGATTCCGGCGGAATATGTGAATCAAGTCATGTAACGTGTGAGAAAAATGGAGAAATCAATGCAGATAAATATGATTGTAGCGGTGGATGAGGCGTGGGGAATCGGATATGAAAATCAACTTTTGTTTCATATCAAAGAAGATATGAGGCAGTTTAAAGAAAAGACCATGGGAAACGTGGTGGTGATGGGGCGGAAGACATTGGAAAGTCTGCCGGGCGGACGACCATTGCCAGGACGGATAAATATCGTTTTGACAAAAAATTACGCAGATGAGTTGCGCCAAATGGAGGATGTTCTAGTAGCGACTGACTTGGAGGACGTGCGGCAGTTGGTGAAAGACGTGAATAAGGATGTTTATGTCATTGGTGGCGAACAGATTTATAAGACGTTTCTGTCATATGCTGAGCGGATTTACATGACAAAAGTGTATGACAGGAAGAGAGCGGATGCCTATTTTCCAAATGTGGAGGAGGATAAAGAGTGGGTGCTGGTGCATGAAGGGGAGAGGAAACAGGAGGGAGAGGTTATCTTTTCTTTCATGGTATTTGAGAAAAAATGACGAAGGAAACTTGACTTTTCAACCTCCTTATAGTACCTTTTTTAGTAGGGAAATTATACAGAGAATAGGAGAGCGACCATGAAGATAAAATTATCGAATTATGTAGCGCAGTTTTTGGTAGAGCATGACATCGATACCGTGTTTACGGTAACCGGTGGTGGTGCGATGCACTTGAATGATGGTTTGGGACATCAAGAAGGACTTCATTGTGTGTACCAGCATCACGAGCAGGCATGTGCCATTGCAGGTGAGGCGTATGCTCGTATGCACAATAAAATCGGTGCGGTATGTGTAACTACTGGACCGGGCGGAACCAATGCCATTACCGGAGTGGTTGGCGGTTGGTTGGATTCCATCCCAATGTTGGTTCTTTCGGGACAGGTTCGTTATGATACCACAGCAAGAAGTACCGGGTTGAACCTTCGTGCCATGGGGGATCAGGAGTTTGACATATGTAAAGCGGTTGACAGTATGACGAAATACTGCCAGATGATCATTGATCCATTGGATATCAAATATTGTCTGGAGAAGGCATTGTACTTGGCGCAGACAGGAAGACCGGGACCTTGCTGGTTGGATATCCCATTAAATGTGCAGGGTGCATTTATCGAAACCGATGATCTTCGTTCCTTTGATCCGGCAGAATGTGCGGATGAGGTACCAGTGAAACCATCGGAAGAGACCATTGAAACCATTATTGAGAAAATCAAAGCAGCAAAGCGTCCGGTGATCAATGCCGGAAATGGAATTCGTCTTGGTAAGGCGTATCCGGAGTTTTGCGAATTGGTAGAGAAGTTAAATATCCCGGTTGTAACCGGATGGAACAGCATCGATCTTATCGCTGACGAGCATCCTCTTTATGTGGGACGTGGCGGTATCATGGGAGATCGTGCCGGTAACTTTGCCATTCAAAATAGTGACTTGGTACTTTCTTTGGGAAGCCGTCTCAGCATTCGTCAGGTGGGATACAATTTTAAAACATGGGCGAGAGAAGCGTATACCATCGTTGTGGATGTGGATGGTGAGGAATTGAAGAAACCGACGCTTCATGTAGATATGCCGGTTTGCGCCGATGTAAAAGATGTTATGCAGATGATGAATGAGAAGCTGGGTGACACGAAGTTGGATACGGATTCCTTCTGGTTGGAGAAATGTGCGCATTGGAAAGAGGCATTTCCTGTGGTGTTGCCAAAGCATTATGAGCAAAAGGGGCTTGCAAACGTATATGCCTTTATCAAAGAGGTGAGCAAGGTTCTTCCGGAAGATTATGTGACGGTAGTTGGAAATGGTTCTGCCTGCGTGGTGGGAAGCCACGGCTATGAGATAAAGAAGGGACAGCGTTTTATCATTAACTCTGCCATCGCTTCCATGGGATACGATTTGCCGGCAGCCATCGGTGCGTGTGTGGCAGAAGGTGGAAAAGAGATTGTCTGCCTCAGTGGAGACGGAAGTATCCAGATGAACCTGCAGGAGCTCCAGACCATTAAGACGAATCGATTGCCGATTAAAATATTTGTAATCAACAACAATGGTTATCATTCCATCCGTCAGACACAGACGAATTTCTTCGGTGAGCCATACGTGGGAATTGGACCCCAGAGTAATGACCTTGAGTTCCCGGATATGAAAAAGATTGCCTATGCCTATGATTATCCATTTTTCCGTTGCGAGAGCAATGATACATTGGCGGAGACCATTGAGCAGGTATTTGCCACAGAAGGCGCTGTAATCTGCGAGATTATGGTTAATATGGATCAGAATTTCGAACCAAAGTCAGCGACAAAGCGTCTGGAAGACGGAACTTTGGTATCTCCTCCTTTGGAGGATCTGGCACCATTTTTGGATCGTGAGACATTCTTGGCAGAGATGATCATTGATCCGATTCCAGAGGTATAAATGTGAAAAATCACATGGATAGTAAAGAATGAATGGAGATTCGTATGAAACGAGCAATCATTACCGGTTCTTCGGGAATGCTTGGACAGGCGTTGATTCGCCTCCTGGTGGAGAAGGACGTGGAAGTATATGCGGTGGTTCGGGCAGGGTCGGAGCAAAATGCAAAGATGTTTCGCCATGACCGGGTTCACTTGGTGGAATGTGATCTGACGGAGTTGGACAAGCTTCCGGGTCTTGTGCCGGAAGGATGTGATGCCTTCTTCCATTTTGGATGGACGGGAACCTATGGTCAGACACGAAATAATTTTTATGGTCAGTTAGATAATGTGCGCTATACCATTGACGCGGTGGAAGCGGCGAAGGAGCTGGGATGTGACGTGTTCCTTGGAGCGGGTTCTCAGGCAGAGTTCGGGCGAGTTCCCGACGGTGTGAAGCTGCATGGTGGTTTGAAGGCGGAGCCGGAGACGGGATATGGTATCGCGAAGCTCAGTGCGGGACAGATGAGTCGGGCGCTGTGCAAAGAATACGGTATCCGACATATCTGGACGCGAATTCTTAGTGTCTATGGTCCCGGGGATAAAGACCGCACCATGGTAATGTCCGGTATCTGTTCCATGCTTCGCGGCGAGGTGCCGAAGTACACCAAGGGCGAGCAGATCTGGGACTATCTGTACTGCGACGATGCGGCAGAGGCATTTTATCTGGCAGCAGAAAAGGGACAGGATGGCGCGGTGTACTGCGTGGGAAGCGGAAAGGAACGCATGCTCAAAGAGTACATTCAAGACATCGGTGAAGTGATCTGCCCGGGAGAAGAGATTCGCTTTGGAGATGTGCCGTATTATGACAAGCAGGTTATGTATCTGTGCGCCGACATTTCAGATCTGACACGTGATACAGGATTTGAGCCCAAGATGCCATTTCTCGAAGGCGTTCGCCGAACGGTGGAGTGGCGAAAAGCACAGAATGATTCATAATGAAAGGCTTTACGGGAGACTATCCCGCAAGCATAATGCACCCCAGCCGATGCTTTGGCTGGGGTAATTTGTTTCAAAGGGAAGAGGGCGTGCTCCACGTTGGAGGTACGCCTTTACTTTTTGTCCGTAAAGGTATGGGTCGGCGCCATTTATGATACCGTATTGCATCAGAAGCGCAGCACTTCCGGTGACGAAGGGAGTTGCCATGGAAGTTCCGGTATTGGCAGTATATCCCCCGCCGGGAGCGGTGCTGATGATGTTTACGCCGGGGGCAGCGAGATCCGGTTTTGGCAAGGAAAGTTCTGTGTATCCTTGCCCGGAAAAGGGAGCCAAAGCGTCGGTGGCACTGTTGTAGGCGGCAACTGTGATTGGTTGGGAAGCGGTGGAGGGAATGGTGAGAGTGGTTTCTTCCGAAGGGACAAGAAAGCGGGTGGCGGGGTTGATGGTGTTGGCAGAAGGGAGCCAAAGGTTGTATGTGCCATCGATAATTCGGGAAGGGATGAGCTGTAATTTCCATATGCCGGATTGGATGTAGGAACTACCGGCGATGGGAAGAAGTTCCACATAGACTTCTTGGGAAATATGATAGGGAGATGGTTCGCCAAAATACCAGAGAATGCGTGTGTTATCCAAGGTATCGCGGTAGACACCAACCGCTTGTTTGGTGAGCATCGTGGATTCTCCCGAGGGAGACAGGAGACGGACATCAAAGGAATCCACATAGTTTTTCCAAAGTTGCAGATTTAAAGAGGTTTCGTTTTCGGATACGGCAAACTCGATTTGGGTGGTGGTTTCTTCTGTGAGACGTCCCGAAGCATGGCGGCCTTTGTTTCCTTCATTGCCACTGCCGATGGCAATGGTGGTTCGCCCCAGAGAAGAGATGTTATCGATAAAGGTTTCTACAAGGGATGAGCCGTCATGACTTCCATAGCTGTTGCCAAAGCTGAGATTCAGAGCCAGTGGACGTCCCAGATCAATGGCTTTCTGAATGCAATACTGAATTGCCAACATGAGTTCGGTGGTACGAGGAAAGGCATCGGGAAATACATTTCCAAGCTTTACGATAAGAAGTTCGGATTCGATTGCTACTCCTCGCTGTCTACCACCACTTGCTCGTCCGTTTCCGGCAGCGATGCCAGCGACATGTGTTCCGTGACCGGACACATCGCGACTGGGGAAATTGCGGTTTCCTTCTGACAGTGCCTGATTAATATCGTCTCTAGTGAAGACTCGTCCGCGATTATAAAAGGATTCATTTTCCTCCGGGATGGTCTGATCCCACAACTCCAGAATGCGTGTGGTGCCATCGTCGTTTTGGAAGTCGGGATGAAAGATGTCAATGCCACTATCGATGATGCCCACCAACACCCCTTTTCCCGTGAGAGAAAAGGGTGGATTTTGAACGATGGTGATACATGAGGCGGCTCGGGCTTCGTAAAGGGAGAGAATGAGATTTTTTGGTTTTTCGATGTATTCTACTTGAGAAAGTCTGGAAAAAGCCTCAATCTGATTTTCGGGAATGGAGATAATGGCATATCCGCCGTATAAGGGAATCATTTGAATGTCATCGGGAAGCGTAAGCTCCCCGGAGTAACGGATGATGAGTTCCCAACGCCTGGTGGTGGCATCGAACCCCGTATTTAAGTTGAGACTTCCTTCGCGTCCAGCTTCCCTACTGTCAAGAGAGAGCGAAAGTTCGGGATCTAATTTCTGGTCAGTCATTGGTTATGTACCTCCCGTTCGTAAGCATTGCGAAGCTTTTCCAGGGCTTTTTTTTCGATACGACTAACATAGCTTCGGCTGATGCCGTACTTAGCTGCGATTTCCCGCTGAGTAACCTCTTTCTTTTCTTTGAGATTTTGGGTGCGGGGCAAGCCATAGCGAAGACGAATGATTTCCTTTTCACGGTCCGTCAAGGCAGTTTCTACATATCGATACAATTTTTTGACATTTTCCTCGGTTTCCATTCGCTCTGCAATGTCTTCATCTACCGTTTCCAAAAGATCTAAAAGATTGATGGTATTTCCGTCGCCATCCCCGCCACTGATGGGCTCATAGAGGTAGACTTCCTTTGCCTGCTTCTTGGAACTTCGAAAGGTCATGAGAAGTTCGTTGTCGATACAACGGGAGGCATAGGTGGCGAGGCGGACGCCCTTGGTATGATTGTAGCTATCCACCGCTTTGATGAGTCCGATGGTTCCGATGGAGATAAGGTCCTCCTGACTGTGATCCAGATTGCTGTATTTTTTGACGAGGTAGGCCACCAGTCTGAGATTTCGCTCAATCAAGATCTTCCGTGCTTCTTTGTCTCCATTTTCATGGCGACGGATGTATTCTTCTTCTTCTTTCGCGGTTAAAGGCTGGGGAAAAGATTGCACAGATGACACCTCAAAAATATACGTTAATGATAGTGTATGACGGAAAGGGGGAAATCGTGCTTGGCAAAGTATGAAAAATTATTGCTTTTTGAAGGGAGGTATATTAGAATTTTTATGTATGGGATGTTAGGAAGGGGAATTTTGCGAAGACGATTTGGAGGGGGATTTCGAATACATTACGGAAGAAAAATTTTCAGAGATGTGGAAGAAATGCACGAATCCATACCAAGAAAAATGGAGTCAAACAAAGGAAAAATATTATGTTGGAAAAATAATTCATGGTATGTGCAAATGCTTTTATCCGCAGGGGACTATGATTGAAGGTGAGGACTTCCTCGCGGTTGCGATGAGGAATGTCTGCAACTACACGATAACGGATATACTTAATCCTATTTTATGCAGTTAGGAGGTAGGAATGATGTTGCTAACAGAGTTGATTTCAAAAAGTGACAAGACCATACTATGGGGTCGTTCAGCATGCAACGAGTAAGTGTGGAATCGATGGTTTGATTTCCAGCGCAGGTTTGTTTTGTCCAAGTATCATACAGATTAAGGATTACATTTTTGTCAAAGAGTTTTGGAATCATGATGAGGAAGATTCATTACAGGCCTTAGAAACATTAGAGAAGCAGTATAACTACGATAAAAAGAAAATCGAGATGGCTGTAAATTCATGGAGTTTAGGAGACTTTTTCGTTGGTAGCGATAGTCCGCTTATGGACAATGACAAGATTCTCCAGGAGTTTGGGAACGTGTTGGTCTTCTTTTGGAAACAGCGTGTGAAAGAATTGTTTCCAGAGAGAAACGTTGTTGTAAAAACAGGACATGAGCTTATGGGGGAATTCGGTCTATGCATAACGATGTATGAAGAGTGACGAGGTGATTTCGAATGGAAAAAACAGGAGAGTGGTTTCCCATTCTCCTGTTTTGTATTCGGTCATTTTTCATTACATCCGTTCTGCTACATAATCCCGAATCATTAAGTTGTCTATCGGCATACGGCAACCCACGATATAAGTTCCGTGATCATTGGTGGAGCGAATGATGGTTGCGGGCAGAGGATTGATCGCAGTAAAATCAGAACCATGAATGGAAAGTTCGATTTGGCGTCCGATTGGGTTGGCGAACTCGTCAGCATCGCAAGCAAAAGCATAGCCTCCAGCAGATAGATTTACCATAGTTCCCACATAAGAGGTATGGGTATCTTGTATCGTGATTTCACAACGATTGCTCAGTGGTAATCGCGGATATTTTCGACGATTCATTACTTTAGGATTGGTTGTGATGAGAAGTTTGTAATACTCATCTCCGTTATGCTTTGGTTTTATAATAGAAATATTATCCCAAATATATAAGGAGTTGTTAACGATAATGCGAACGCGATACAACTGATTGTGGCCGTTCTGATTCACTAGATCCTGAGCTTGTTCGGTAGCATGGATAAGGATACCATCGTCTAGTGTCTCAGCAACCTCTGTTTTATATCCGGCATTGTCGTCATCGAGTTGATTTGGTGTGGTGAGGCGAAGAGACATGCCAATTTCGATGTCTTTTAATCCCATAAAACCACCTTGACCAAGCTCTTCCACCAGTTTTCCGACGATGGATTCGATGTTGTTAACATTTCTGGAAGTTTCCACATATTTGCTTAACATAGTTTTAGTAGTAGTTTCAGAGTTGTCCACACATGTTGTCATAGTACTCATGATATTTTTTACTTGTTTCATATTGTCTACCATGATTTTGTTGGAGTCGTCCACGCTCTGAATGGCACTATCCACTGTTTGGATTTCTGATTCCAATTGCTTGGAGTCTTCCGCAATGGTTTCTACGCTTGTATTAACTACTTTCATTTTTTCAATGATTTCATTCATGGACTGAAGGATGGTGGTAATGGAATTGGTCATTTGGCTGGAAGTTGCTTCCAAATGCGACAATGCATCCATAATGCTGGTGGAAGAGTTCTGAGTTCCCATACTTAAATTACGAATTTCATCAGCCACTACCGCAAAGCCTTTACCGGCATCTCCGGCTCTGGCTGCTTCGATGGAAGCATTAAGGGCTAGGAGATTGGTCTGAGAAGAGATGTTCTCAATGGTACCGGTTTCTTCTTTTACCATTTCAAACTGTTGCTGGAACTCGCATAAAAGATTTTCTACGTCTTGAGAGAGTCCCTGCATTATGTTTGTGGTTTCTACTACATGAGATAATTCAGTGGAACTTGTAGTAGCGTGAACGGCAGATTTTTGGGTGATTTCAACGATGTGGTTGGTGAGTTCTGCTACGTGCTCCACTTGATGGTTAATATCTTCTGACATTTCTAGGGAGGAATCTACTTTTTCGTTCAATGTTTCATTGTTTCCGGATAATTCTTCCATGCTTTGTACTACGGTATTGGCACCGTCGCGATTTTCGTCGGACAATTCGCGAACAACCGTCATGCCATCTACGATGGAAGAACTTGCTACTTTTACGGTATCGATGGTATTTACCACACGCTTTAAGTTTTCTTCTACGGAGGAAAGCATTGCACCATCGGAGAATTTTAAGTGATTGATGGATAAAATAAATCCAACATAACAAAGCAAGGTGGCAAGTATCTGGATTTCAAAATCGGTAATGTCCGTAGGAGCATTGAAGCCACTTAAATAGCGTTTGATAATGGAGGCGATGATTGCCAATATGGCAAGAATACCATAGCGGACAAAGTAAGTCCGGTTTTTGTACAGCACCATCATACTGGAAAGTGGCAGTATGTACATAACGGTAAGTGTCGTATTGGTTGTCATCAATACAAAGGTATAAAAAATCGTATAGCTGATCGCAATCAATTCACGAAAATACGGGCTTCCACCACCTTTGACTTTCAAAAGGATTTGTCCTGCGATAAAAGGTCCCCAAGCTAACGTCATAAAGACTAGGTAATAGGGGACTGTTCGCAACCCACGAAATACTTCGATGGTGTAAGCCAGGGTCATCACAGTGTTGATCAGTGCCCATACAGCCGCTGCTTTTCGGTTTGCGCTTCGGTCAAAAAATTCTTTGTTGTATTCCATAATATATCGTCCTTTCTCAAATGAATTTTCTTAGAATAATTATACCACAAAATATGTGGAAGATATAGTTATTTTTGTGTTTTTGACACTGAAATCATTGTGTGATATGATAAAAGGGAGATTACGTAGAAAAGAGGATTGTTATGATCACTGAATTTGTGAAAAAAAGATATGGAAAAGGGCTGGAAAAATGCACCGATATGGAAGTGTACCATGCGCTCCTTGCCATGACCAATCAAATGGCAGTAGAAAAGAAGACGGATACAGGAAAGAAAAAATTGTACTATATTTCCGCAGAATTTTTAATCGGAAAGCTTTTGAGCAATAACCTGATCAATCTGGGGATTTATGAGGAAATCAAGGCAGAGTTAAAGGAAGCGGGAAAGAAGCTTGCTAGCATTGAAGAGTTGGAACCAGAACCATCCTTAGGAAATGGTGGTTTGGGACGTTTGGCAGCTTGCTTTTTGGATTCTATGGCGACACTTGGATTGCCAGGAGATGGAATTGGTTTGAACTATCATTTCGGATTGTTTCGTCAGGTATTTAAGAAGCGCTTGCAAAAAGAAGTGCCAAATCCATGGATCGAGGATGACAGTTGGCTTATTAAGAGTGAACGCAAATATAAGGTTTCTTTCGGGAAATGCAAAGTTACTTCTACTTTATATGAGGTGTTGGTGACAGGGTATGATAACCGCACCAATACCCTTCATTTGTTTGACGTGGATTCTGTGGATGAAGGAATGGTGAAGAAGGGGATTGACTTTGACAAAGAAGATATCCGGAAGAATCTTACCTTATTTTTGTATCCGGACGACAGCGATGATGCAGGTCGTTTGCTCCGCGTATATCAGCAGTATTTTATGGTGAGCAATGCGGCGCAACTCATACTGGATGAGGCGAAGGAACGCGGAAGTAACCTTCATGACCTTCCAGAGTATGTGGCGATTCAGATTAATGACACCCATCCATCTATGGTGATTCCAGAGCTGATTCGTCTGCTTTTGGAAGAGGGAATCAATATGGATGAAGCCATGGATATCGCTACGAAAACTTGTGCATATACGAATCACACGATTCTTTCCGAGGCACTGGAAAAGTGGCCATTGGCATTTATCGAGAAGGTGGCGCCACAGATTGTACCGATTATTCGCGAATTGGATTTGTGCGTAAAGGATAAGTACGATGACGAGACGGTGCACATTATCGATGAAGAAGATCGAGTGCATATGGCGCATATGGATATGCATTATGGACACAGTGTAAATGGTGTGGCATATCTTCACACAGAAATTTTGAAAAACAATGAGTTGAATGCTTTTTACAAAATTTATCCAGAGAAGTTCAATAACAAAACAAATGGTATTACGTTCCGTCGCTGGTTGTTGCACTGTAACAAGCCATTGGCAGCCTTTTTGGAAGAAACCATCGGGGATGGATTTAAGAAGGATGCGATGCAGTTGGAAAGACTGCTTGAATTTCAGCAGGATGAAGAAGTGGCCAAGAAACTATTGGCCATCAAGGCGGATAATAAACATAAATTGGTCAAATATTTGAAGCGGACGCAGGATATTAAACTAAATGAAAATTCGATTTTTGACATTCAGATCAAGCGATTGCATGAGTACAAGCGCCAGCAGCTGAATGCCCTGTATGCCATTCACAAATATTTGGAGATTAAGGCTGGAAAGAAACCGGATACGCCGATTACGATGATTTTTGGAGCAAAAGCGGCACCGGCGTATACCATTGCCAAGGATATTATTCACTTGATTTTGTGTTTACAGAAGATAGTGAATAAGGACAAGGATGTGAAGCCATATTTAAATATCGTTATGGTGGAAAATTACAATGTGACTTTGGCAGAAAAGCTCATTCCGGCATGTGATATATCGGAGCAGATTTCGCTTGCATCCAAGGAAGCTAGTGGAACGGGAAATATGAAGTTTATGTTAAATGGTGCGGTGACGTTGGGAACCGAGGACGGAGCCAATGTAGAGATTCACGAGCTGGTAGGCGATGATAATATTTACATTTTCGGCGAGGATAGTGACACGGTAATTGCCCGTTATGAGAGAGGGGATTATTGTTCCAGAGATTATTATGAGAAAAATCCGGATTTGAAGCGCGCGGTTGATTTTATTGTGAGCAAGAAAATGATGAAAGTCGGGAAGAAAAAATCCTTGACCAGACTTTACGAGGAGCTTCTGAACAAGGATTGGTTTATGACATTCCCGGACTACGAAGCTTATGTTGCCACAAAGGAAAAAGCCTATAGCGACTACAAGGATCGGCAGGCATGGGCGAAGAAAATGCTTGTAAATATTGCGAAAGCAGGATTCTTTTCATCCGATCGTACCATTGCTCAGTACAATGATGATATTTGGCATTTATAGTACGAGACGTTGGACATCCAAAAGTCCCCAGCCTTGGATGCTGTGAGGTTGATGAAGATCGATGCAGCTTTTTTTGAGGCGGATTTTTACGTCTTTTGGTGTGAGAGACGGGGCCGTTGATAGAAGGAGAGCGATGCTTCCACTGACAACAGGTGTTGCCATGGAGGTGCCGCTCTTTTTGGTGTAAACTTTTCCAGTTGGGTATAAGTGACAGCAGCTATTAATCTGGTGACCGGGGGTTACCACATCTGGTTTTTTGATGCATTGAGTGGTGGGGCCAATGCTGGAGGTGGATTGTTTGCTGACATAACCAACCGTAATGATTTTTCGGCTATTTCCCGGGGCGCTGATGCTATAGGATTTTGGCCCTTTGTTGCCGGCAGATGCCACCACCACAAGTCCTAAGTCCCAGAGAGAATTTACTTTTTGTACGAATTTGGAAGTTTCGGAAAAGCGTTTTCCGTCCAACGCGCCTACGGATATATTTACAATGCGGATGTTATAACGAAACCGATTTTCGATGACCCAGTCGATGCCGGAAGTAATATGGGATACCATTCCTTCACCATATCGATCCAAAATTTTTACGGATATAATATTTGCTTCCGGAGCGATACCACAAAAGGTGCCATGACTTACTGTTCCGCTACCGGCAGCGATGCCGGCTACATGAGTTCCGTGACCGTTGTCATCATACGGTTCGGGTTTATGTAGGACCGTATCGTGCCAACCGATAATACGATCTCCGAAGTCCGGGTGCTTGCAAATTCCGCTGTCTAAAATAGCGATGCCAATGTGTTTTCCGAGAATGCCTAGCTGATGAACAGGGGGGCAATGGACGATGGAACGAACGTGATTCATAGAAACCTCCAGAGCGACATTTACCCTTATCATATGCAAAAAATCTGTTTTTGGAACGAAAACTTGCGAGATGGGTATCATATGTGTTATACTACAAATAACTATGCGAATTAACCAATGTGAGGAATCAGATTATGAAAAAAGCGACAATACGATTAAATGGATCTGCTTACATCAATGATATGGAGTTAGATGAACGATATAAAGTGACCAATGATGGACTTTGGATTTCTGTTCTTTCTCTTGTGGGAAACCCAGATGGGGTAACAGTAACGCCACAGGAAGACATGCCACCGGCGTTAGCGTTGAATCTTGGAAAGAACTATGAAAAGCAGTTGGAAGAGAAACCGACGCAGTATCTTGTTCTTGATTTGTGCTATACGGCTTCTCATGCATTGCTAAAA
The DNA here is from genome assembly GCA_017938215.1 of Eubacterium sp. GTDB lineage: Bacteria > Bacillota > Clostridia > Lachnospirales > Lachnospiraceae > Eubacterium_F. The sequence goes on from JAGBBZ010000034.1 coordinate 41,093, forward strand.
TGGAAGGATCAGGTGTTTACCAAAAATCCAAGGTTTGTGGCGAGTAAATTTTATCAGGAACATGAGAGTGAGATGGAATTACTGGATGTGCTGCACGATGCTAGTGTAGACTGGAAGCCATATATGGATGCTTATATTCAGCTGATTTCCAAGTATTACGACAAGGATCATATAATTCTTGTGAAATCCCGTTGCCCAAAGTGGTTTGTGACACATACACATGTAAGACCTTTATTAAAAAAGGATCGAGTGATTTACAATAAGCGCATCAAAGTGATGGAAGATTACTTTGTGGAAAAAGTGGATCCTTATGTGGTGGATATTTATTCCCATTATTTTGCAAAATATAAAGAGAAAAAAGGGTTCCAGATGTCATTTTATGAGAAGCCTTTTTATCATCATGCAAAGCGCTTGATTTCTACGATTATTCGCACAAAGCCAGAGCAGAGAGTATTCTCTGATGCGGAATATTTCATGCGTCTGGGAAGATTTATTAATTATTATAATAATTTATTTGCTCGAGAGAGAACGCATTTGCTCATGAATGATGCAGAGTTTTTGGATCATTTGGTTTTACAAATGGGACGTCCGGTTTTGGCGGAATTTGAGACGGATCTTGTGGAGATTCAAAAGCGTGGTTATGGAAGTATTGAAGAGATCTTGGAGAAGTATAATTTCAAATTCGCGGAATCTTTGAAAGCTTGTTTGAAAGTGGTACAAGCAGTGGAAGCTGGTGTGTTGTTCGCAGAGGATGTAGATTATTCTTTTATTAAAACGTACAAAATGAAGATTGTAGAAAGTTTTGCAGAGCTGGTTCGGGAAGAAGTGGAAGCAAAGAATTGGATTTCTGGAGAAGTTTATGTCAATCGTTTTAATTGTATGGAATATTACAATCTTTTGATGGCGGAGAGAGCTGGTGCTGCTTCGGTGGCAAAGAAGCAGCTTTTCGCCATTGATGAGGAGATGAAAAATCTTTGGAGACAAAGTAAAAAGCAAAGCGCGAGTGTTTACGAAAGATGTGCCATTGCTATGAATACGTATTACAAACCGATTCGTGTAGATATATGGGGGTCTGGTATTACAAAAGAGATGCTTACGGAAGACAAGGGAAGATTTGTGATTGGCAAATATGTATACCGAAATTGTTTCCTTTTTGCTTTTGATGAGCCAATTCCATATCCAGAGGAGAAGTTTGAGGATTTGACATTGTTCCGGAAGAAGCAATGGAATATGGAGTATGTACGTGATGCATTGAAAAAAGATTTGCCGGAACAGTTGGATAAGACCGGTTCCGAATGGCTTCTTATCGACTTTTTTGATTTGGTATGCGGTGTTATGCAGTATAAAGGTGGAACCTTTACGGCGGATGTTCACACCCAGCGTTTCAAGTTCTTTAAGGAAATCGAAAAGGAATGTACGCCGTATGCCATCAGTGATCTGCTTTCGGACGACGAGATGAAGCAAAGAATCGGTACGTTTGTTGAGTACATCAAGAAACGATACGGAAAGAACATTATCTTTATCCGTGCGCATGTAAAAACGGAGTATTTGAACTTCCGACGTAATTTGAAACCGATTCGTGGACAAAAAGAATCTACGCTTCTTACGAAACGTAAATTTTTGAACAAATGGCAGAATTATTTTGAAAAACAATTGGATTGTTATGTGATTGATTATGCCAAAAGATATCATGCCGATGATCTGTACGTAACGGGTGCTTCTATGGTAAATCTTGAGAAAGAGTTCTACGAGAAGGGCTATGAAGCAATGTACAAGATTATGTATGAAGGTAAAAAGAAGAAACGTTATGGTAGAAAAGAGGGAAAGAATGAGTCGTAGACTGTTAACTCGTAAAAAAGAAATTGTGTTTGGAGGAATTCTATTTCTTCAAATACTTACGATATTTATATTCAATCTGACGCAATTAAAATACATGGCGGATTTTGATGCTAGTTCCGGTATGGTGCAGATTGCGGAAATATGGAGACAGAAAACATTGCTCATCGAAGGCTGGGAATATCAGACCACGGTGGGCTGGGACATCCCTTTGATTTTTGCAGTGCCATTGTATGGGTTAACGAAAAATGTGTTTTTGTCCATCGGTATCGTAGATAATTTGTTTGTCCTTGGTTTTGTGGCAGTGATTTATGACATTTTGAAAAAGAGCGGAATTAAGACGAAAAATATTTTTCTTACGCTTATGTTGTTTTTTACACCGTACACCTTGGGACAGCTGGGGTATGTTCCGATGTTATTTACTTCCACAGCTTCCTATGCAATGAAAGTAATGATTCCATTATTGTTGATTGATTTGTTTGTTCGATTTGATGCAGGGAAAACATGGAAAAGTAATTGGTTTCCTTTTGTGTGCTTCCTTGGATTTTCCTTTATTTCGGCTGTGTCCTCCGGAGTTTACATGTTGATTTGTGGTATTTTTCCTGCGGCGTTATATCTGTTTATTAAGGCAGAATATCGAAACAATCTCAAAGTGTTCTTGTCAAAATATGCGGTATTAGTTGGGATTGGCATCGCTACTTTTGGAGTGGGAATTGTTGTGGCGGGAGTGATAAAAGTTACAAACACGACTTCTGGTATGATGCTCTTAACAGCTGGTGAATTTGCCAGTAACGCGTTGGGATGTTTTGCGGGGATTTGGGAGCTCTTCGGAGGAATTCGTAGTCAGTTTCCACCGACGATCATGTCGTTGGAAGGAATTGCATGTTTGTTTTGCATTATGATCACTGCGTTATTTCTATTTGTCATTGGATATTATGCAGTGGCTGTCATAAAAGGAAAAGAAAACCGCACTATGATTTGCATCGTATTGTGCATTCAGCTTGTGAATATGTGTGTACTTCTTTTGACAGATACCACGTATGCATCGGAAAGCTTTGAGTGTCGTTACCATATCGTGTCTATGGTGCCCTCCATTTTGTTGATGGGAGCATTTTTCCACGATATGCAGTTCCGCTTGAATGTACTTTGTTATCGAACATTGCTCTTGGCGGTAATGGTTGGAGTCGTGGTGGTCAGTGCATTCCAGTTTGATGCATATCACAAGCAGATGAAAATGAGCAAGGTGGATCAGTTTTCACAGATTGCACAGACAGCGAAAGAACACGATGCAGGTTTGATTTATGTGATTTGTCACGACGATTGGTCCTTGGCGGAAGGACGTATTTTACGTGTATGTGATCCGGAGATTTCCGTGGCTACGGTAGGTTCTGAATGGACCGGGATCGGCTGGGGGGGAAGTCTTAGACATTTTGAAAATGCCAATTATAAAGGCAAAATTATGGTTATGATTCATGAATCTGAGACGGCGAGATTGGATGCCGTGTATATGCCGAGATTACAGGAAGTAGGGCATATTGCAAATTATAAATTGTATGTGGCGCAAGAAAATATCATTGACTGTCTCACGGCACTGAATGGTCTTGGTAAAAAATCCGTTGATTTCCCATATTCCACTGGAAATGAGATGACGGGAGTGATTACGTCAAATGGTTTGCTGAAGGCAGATGACAAGGGGGGCGTTGTGTTGAAAGGAACACATATCCCACCAGTGGAAGGTAGTTATGAAATGACATTGCAGTATCGTACGCCAAAAGAGGCTATGCCGGGTGCAGTTCTTGGTACTTTCCGCGTGATGGATCAAAATGGAAATGTCATTGGAAGTCAGCCGATTGTAGCTGATGAAAAAGAAACCAATGCCATTGCATTTTCCCTTCAGGCAGACTCTGGATTGACGCATTATGAAGTGGAAACGATACCTGAGTCTGGAGTTAAGGTGAAAAAGATTGTGACAGTTCGCAAATGATAAGAAATGGAAAGCAGAGAGGAAATTGGAACAATGATTTCAAAAAAGCAGTTTTATGAATGGGCATTTATTGCGATAATCGGAGCATCGTTTCTGATGTGGTTGGTGGGGATTTTTAAGGATGGCTCAATAAGTCAGCAGTTCAATGTATTTTTCTTGAGTTGTGGAGATTTTTTTGCGGACACCTTCAATGTTATGGGCTACTCTTCACAGCGAGATGTGTACCATAATATGATGTATACCGGTTTGGGGGAAAAGGCTTACCCACCATTGACTTACGTGGGCACGTATTTATTGTCCCGCTTGGTGGGAATGGATAAGTACTGGGCAATGAATGACTTTCGATTGATGTATATGGAACCGAAGCTCATGATCATTCTTATGATCTTTATGGCGGTAACAGCCGTTATGGTATATGAAGTGATTCGTAGTTGCAAGACTGGAAGTAAAGCGGTTAAGATTTGTACGGCTGCAGCAGTTCTTGTGTCGGCGCCGATGTTGTATTCTTTCGAACGAGGAAATACCATTATCCTGACTATGTTTTTTACAATGCTGTTTCTGTTCTACTATGATAGCGAAAACAAAATCATGAAAGAAATCGCGTTGATCTCGCTGGCGGTGGCCGTGGCGCTGAAGATGACGCCGGCAGTACTTGGAATTCTTCTTCTATATAAGAAACAATGGAAAGAGGCAGCCCGGGCCGTGCTTTATGGAATTGTTATTGGAATCGGACCATTTCTTTTCTTTGAAGGTGGATTGGAAAATATCCCGCAGATGTTTTCCAATATGCAGGCCAACCTGGCAAGCTACACCAGTGATGACGGTTGTACATTGATGGCAAGCGTTTTGAGTTTTACAAAAACTGCAGGCGAAGGACTTCGCATGGTGGTGAAAGTATTGACTTATGTAGTAAGTGTTGCGTTTTTGGTGTTGGCACCGATGTTTGAAAAACGTTGGGAGCAGATTATGGCAGTTTCCATGGTGTTAATTATACTGCCATCTCATTCTGGTTATTATTGTATTTTGTATTTGATTCCGGCGATGATTGCTTTTTTGAACGATGAAAAACACAAAAAAACGGACTTGATTGTTTTGGTAGCACTCTTGTTTATTATGATGACGGTGCAAAGTGGTGTCGGAACTTTGGTTGCGAATTACCACACAGCAATTTTGTTGATTTGTGCCTTTTTGCTTGTTCGCGGCGTGGTGCAAGCAAAGAGATGCCTTGTTGATGGGTTGACAACAAAACAAAACTAGCTTATACTGATTGAATGTGTAAGTGGGTAAAATTATATTGCAAGATTTTTAAGGTGATGAGAACAGGAGGAAGAAAAATGAAAGCAGTTTTACTGGCAGGAGGATTCGGAACGAGAATCAGTGAAGAAAGTTATTTGAAGCCAAAACCAATGGTAGAGATTGGAGAAAAACCAATTTTGTGGCATATTATGAAATTGTATTCTCACTATGGAATCCGTGAGTTTGTGATTTGTGCCGGCTACAAGCAGCACGTGATCAAAGAATGGTTTGCGGATTATTATCTCCATAATAGCGACATCACTTTTGACTATACAGAGGGCGGTGAGATGACCGTTCACAATAACATTGCCGAGCCATGGAAGGTGACAATTGTAGATACTGGATTAAATACCATGACCGGTGGACGTGTGAAGAGAATTAAGAAATACATTGGCGATGAGCCATTTTTGCTTACTTATGGTGACGGAGTTAGTGATATTAATATTACAGAATTGATTAAATTTCATCAAAATCACCAAAAAATTGCCACAATGAGCTCGTATAATGTAGGGCAGCAGTTTGGTGTATTAGATGTAGAAGAAAATGGGCTAGTTACCGCATTCCGCGAAAAATCCAATGTGGATGGTGGCTTGATCAACATCGGTTATATGGTGTTGCAGCCAGAGATTTTTGACTACATTGATGGCGATGATACTGTATTTGAGAAAAAACCATTGGAGCGTCTGGCAGCAGAGGGGCAGTTGGTGTCTTATAAGCATGACGGTTTCTGGAAATGTATGGATACCCAGCGTGATAAGATGAAACTGGAAGAAATGTTGGCTGCGGGAAATGCTCCTTGGAAAGTATGGGAGGATAACGCATGATGGATTTGACATTTTTTAATGGGAAAAAGGTTTTGATAACCGGACATACCGGTTTTAAAGGTACATGGATGTGTCGTGCTCTTGTAAATGCGGGGGCAGAAGTGACCGGATATTCTTTAGAGGCACCGACAAATCCGAATTTGTTTGGCATGGCGGAAGTGGAAGATAAAATGAACTCCGTGATTGGAGACATTCGCGATATGGACAAGCTGGCAAAGGTTTTTGCGGAGACGCAGCCGGAAATCGTGATTCATTTGGCTGCGCAGCCGATTGTACGGGATTCTTACAAGGATCCAGTGTATACCTATGAGACAAATGTAATGGGTACCGTAAATATTTGTGAGTGCGTGCGTCAAAACGAGTGTGTAAAGAGCTTTTTGAATGTAACGACAGATAAAGTATATGAGAATAAAGAATGGGAATGGGGATACCGCGAGAATGAGCCGTTGGATGGCTATGATCCATATTCTAATAGTAAATCCTGTTCCGAGTTGGTAACCCACAGTTACAAAAATTCTTTCTTCAACGATGGACGCGTAGCAGTGTCTACCGCGCGTGCCGGAAACGTAATCGGTGGTGGGGATTTTGCCAACGACCGTATTATTCCGGATTGTGTTCGAGCAGCGGAAGCCAAGAAGGATATCATTATTCGTAATCCATTTTCCACAAGACCATATCAGCACGTGTTGGAGCCGGTGATTGCGTACCTTATGATCGTAAAAGAGCAGTATGAGAATCCGGATCTTCAGGGATACTATAACGTAGGCCCGGATGAGACGGATTGCGTAACGACTGGAGATTTGGTAGATATGTTTGTGGAGAAATTTGGCGAAGGAATGAAGTGGATCAACCAGTACGATGGTGGTCCTCATGAGGCAAATTTCTTGAAATTGGATTGTTCAAAGTTGAAAACAACCTTTGGATGGAAACCAACATGGTCCGTATCCGATGCGCTGGATAAGACTGTTGAGTGGACAAAGGCATATTTTGCCGGAGAAAATGTAGCACAGGTGATGGATCGTCAGATTCAGGAGTTTATGAATAAATAATTCACAAGAAAGGAAATCAAAATTATGTTTGAAAATTGTAATGAGCAGCAGGCTAGAGAAAATATCCTTGAGATGGTAAAGGAATATCATGATAAATATCACAACCAGGAGAAACCATTTAAAGAGGGAGACCGCATTCCTTACGCATCCCGTTATTATGGTTCCGAGGAAATGGTGAACTTGGTTGATAGTTCTTTGGAGTTCTGGCTGACTTCCGGACGTTATACCGATCAGTTCGAGAAAGAATTTGCAGAGTATTTGGGAACAAAACATTGTTCTCTTGTAAACTCTGGTTCTTCTGCGAACCTTCTTGCGTTTATGGCACTGACTTCTCCACTTATGGGTGACAGAAGAATCATGCCTGGTGATGAGGTGATCACAGTAGCAGCAGGATTCCCTACAACCATTGCGCCAATTATTCAGTATGGTGCAGTTCCTGTATTTGTAGATATGACAATTCCACAGTACAATATGGATGCTTCTCAGTTGGAGGACGCTCTTTCCGATAAGACAAAGGCAATTATGATTGCTCATACTCTTGGTAACCCTTGGGATCTTGGTGCCATCAAAGAGTTCTGTGACAAGCATAATCTTTGGTTGATCGAGGATAACTGTGACGCATTGGGAAGTAAATATACCATCAATGGCGAGGAGAAATTCACAGGTACCATCGGTGATGTTGGAACATCCAGTTTCTATCCACCACACCACATGACAATGGGAGAGGGTGGAGCTGTGTACACAGACAACGCATTGATTCACAAAGCGGTTCGTTCTTTGAGAGATTGGGGAAGAGACTGCGTATGTCCATCTGGATGCGACAACTTGTGCGGACATCGTTTCGACAAGCAGTATGGTGAACTTCCACTTGGATATGACCACAAATATGTATATTCACACTTCGGATACAACTTGAAAGCCACAGATATGCAGGCTGCTGTAGGTTGTGCACAGTTGGCGAAGTTCCCAACATTTGTAGAGAAGAGAAGATACAACTTTGATCGTCTTCGCGCAGCTTTGGAGGAAGTAGAAGATAAGCTTATTCTTCCAGAAGCATGTCCAAACTCTAAGCCTAGCTGGTTTGGGTTCTTGCTTACATGTCGCGAAGGTGTAGATAAAAACAAATTGGTTCAGTATATCGAGGATCATGGTGTGCAGACTCGTATGCTCTTTGCTGGAAATATTGTAAAACAGCCATGTTTTGACGAGTTCCGTGCAGCAGGAAAAGGATATCGTGTTGTGGGAGATTTGGCTGTAACCGATCGTATCATGAACGATACATTCTGGCTTGGTGTATATCCAGGTATGACGGACGAGAAGATTGATTATATGGCGAAAGTAATTAAAGAAGGTTTGAAGCAGCAGTAAGCCGCTGGCCGAAAATGGAGAGATAAAATGAAGAAGTTAATCAGTATACTTGTACCAACGTACAATGAAGAAGAAAATGTAGTGCCTTTGAGTGAGGCGATTATCCAGGAGATGACCACAAGTTTACCACAGTATGACTACGAAATCGTGTTTATCGACAACGATTCTAGTGACAATACAAGACCGTTGCTTCGTGAGTTGTGTAAGAATAATCCGAAGATTCGTGCGGTGTTTAACGCGAAGAACTTTGGTCAGTTCAATTCTCCATACTATGGTCTCCTTCAGACCAATGGAGATTGTACTATCCTTATGTGCGCAGATTTTCAGGATCCAATCAATATGATTCCGAAATTTGTGCATGAATGGGAGCAGGGGCATAAGATTGTAATTGGCATCAAGTCAAAAAGCAAAGAAAATAAGCTGATGTACTTCTTGCGTAGTTGTTATTATAAATTGATTAAGAAAATGTCCAGCGTGGAGCAGATTGAGCACTTTACGGGATTCGGTCTCTATGATAGTGAGTTTATTGATGTGCTTCGCGAACTGGATGACCCGACTCCGTTTTTGCGTGGTATCGTGGCGGAGCTTGGATACAAAAGAAAAGATATTGAGTATCAGCAGGAGAAACGTCGTGCCGGAAAAACGCATAACAATTGGTACAGTTTGTACGATGCGGCGATGCTTAGCTTTACTTCGTATACGAAAGTAGGAATGCGAATCGCGACAATTATGGGATTTGTGTTGTCTGGGTTAAGTATTGTTGTGGCGTTGGTATACTTAATCATGAAATTGGTTTTTTGGGATCGTTTTGTGGCAGGTATGACACCGATTTTGTTAGGTATTTTTGTGTTTGGTTCCATCCAGTTGTTCTTTATCGGACTTTTGGGAGAATATATTATGAACATTAACTCTCGTGTCACACGTCGTCCGCTTGTTATCGAGCAGGAAAGACTGAATTTTGAAGATAAGGAGAATGACTAATGGAAAAGAAAATTGCCGATACAAGATTGCGATGGTATTTTTTAATCGGAGCGGCAGTAGGTGTGGTGTTGTTTGTTGTTATTTATGGTTTTCGTGTCTTGAATGTGACCTATGATGAGTGGTTATTGACCGGAAAAGATTTGCAGCAGCATTACTTGGGATGGAAATTCTTTCGCCGTTCACCGTGGAGTTTTCCAGTGGGAATGCATGATTCCTTTACTAGTCCGGATTCCATTAGTGTGTTGTACACGGACTCCATTCCGTTATTTGCATTGTTTTTTAAATTGATTTCTCCGATTTTGCCGGAGACCTTCCAGTATTTTGGATTATTTGGACTTATGTGCTATATCTTGAATGGCGGATTTGCTTCTATGTTAGTGGCACGTTTCAATAAGAGTAAGTTGATATGTGGAATGAGCAGTGTGTTCTTTATTATTTCAACGCCTGTTCTTCAGAGACTTTTCGGTGTACTTTCCGAAAACTCCAGACATACTTCATTGGCTGCGCACTTCTTGATCTTGGGAGCATTGGGAATCTGGATGTATCGGGATCATTTTAAAAGTTATAAGAAAGATGCCCTTGCGTGGGCGATTTTAGCAGCGCTTTGTGTGCTGATCCAGATGTATATTATTTTCATGGTGGGCGGTATCATGTGTGGATACTTGCTCCAGCATGTATTAGAAAAACGCGATTGGAAGAGAGTTATCGTTGATTTTGCAAGCTTTGTAGGAAGCTTTGGTTTCTTCTTCTTAACAGTAGGAGGAGTGACATCCATCCTTTCTTCCGGTGGTTCGGGATTTGGATTTTTCTCGGCAAATGTTAACACCTTCATCAATCCATGGAGATATTCTACATTTTTTGGAAAGATGAAAACCCAGGAACTTCAGTATGAAGGTTTTGCGTATCTGGGACTTGGAATGCTGGTTATGTGTGCCATTGCCCTTACGTGTATTATTGTGAAAATGGTTCGCCTGAAAAAACAAAAACATTTGTGGTTGGCGATTCGAAATAAAGTAATGGCAAAACGCCCAATTGTTATTTCTTTGGGAATTGTCGTTTATGTGTTTACTATATTGGCATGGTCAAACTTGATTTATATTAATGAAAATATATTTATCGAGGTGCATTGGCCGGAGTTTTTGGAGGACTTGTTGGCGATCATTCGTTCTTCCGGACGATTTATCTGGTGTGTGATGTACATGATCATGTTGGGCGCAATCTTTATTGTGACGAAAAGCTTTAAGAGACGTTGGCAGTTTATTATCATTGGTTTGTGTATGTGCCTTCAGTTGGCAGATTTCCATGTGCCGATCAATCGATTGCAGGCGTTGTATAAAAAGCAGCCAGCGGTTAAGGAGGAAGCTTTGGTAGAAAGCGACTTCTGGACAACGAAGCTGGGAGATTTTGATAAGATTGTGTATTATCCTTCGGACAGTTACGATGCGACACAGATGCTTCAAATCGGAGCAAAAGTGGCTGAGTTTGATCATATTAAGATGAGTAATTTCTATTTGTCCCGTTATATGACCAAAGAGGCGAAGAAGGAACGAGATAAAAAGACAAAAGAGTTGTTTGAAACCGGAAATTTGGATGAGAACACATTGTATCTTTTGGATTATGCGAAAGCACATGTGTACAAAGATAAGTGTCACATGTATTTTGTAGACAATAAGATTATTGCAGTAAAGAATCCGATTAAAGGATTGGATCCGTATGTGGATTTCATGGTGGGATCCGAAAATCAAGTTGTAGAAATCGGACTTGCATATAAGGATCTTGGAAAGTCATTCTTGCATACCGGTTGGCACAACCAGCAGTATAAAGATATTGGTGCGTGGACCACAAGTAAGAGTCAGCTTCGAATTTATTCGGAAGATGCGAAGAGAGCGAAGATTACCATTGAGTATGATGCGCGAAAGAACAAGAAGGGACTCACTGTGGTGAAGATGAACAATATCGAAATCGGTAGAATTCAGAATGACACATCCGGTACCGTAACATTTGAGTCGGATATGAGAATATGTGAAGATATCAAAAAGGCAAGATATATCAACTGGTTATCCTTTGAGTGTAATGCGGTAAAAGAGCCGAAAAAGGCTGGCGAGAGTGCAGGGAAAGGACTTCGGATCAAGAAAGTCACTGTGACTTATATGCCGGATGATAAGGAAGAACAGTAATTAGATTTGGAGGCAGAGGATGAACGGATTAGGAGCACAGCTGTGGGGGATCATTGAGACCATCGTGCGTGGCATTTTTGGTGTAGCGTTTAAGATTTTCAAGATTGACTTCACAGAAGAACAGTGGGATGGTTTGTTGCAGTTTGTGAAATTTGGTTTGGTTGGTGTGTGGAATACGGTGTTTTCTTATTTGATTACATTGGGATGCTTGGAGCTGTGTTTGCGCATGGGTATTCTCAGCCAGGAATTGCTTGGTACACCGGCTCGCGTGTTTGTGGCAAATGTCATTGCATGGATAATCAGTGTCTTTGTTTCCTTCTTGTTGAATGATCACTTTGTGTTCAAGGTAGAAGAAGAACAAAAGAGAAGTTTTTGGAAGTCTTTATTGAAATGTTATGTGTCGTATGGATTTACAGGACTTTTTCTCAACAACGTTTTGGCGATGCTTTGGGTAGGTGTTTTGGGAGTCCCAGAGAAGATTGCGCCGTTGATTAGTTTAGTGGTCGCAATACCAATCAACTTCTTTATGAACAAGTTGTGGGCCTTCAAGACGGAGAAGAACTAAAAAATACTTTTCAAACACGGTAACATATGGTAGAATGTATAGTTGAGGTAGAGAATTATAACTAATTTTGGAGGAAACATCATGGGAATTAGCGTAGTGTTGTTAGCATATAAAGAAGAAGAAAATTTGAGGGTTTTGTTGCCTCAAATCATCGATAATGTGAAGAAAACAGGAGAAGAGTACGAGATTCTTGTTATTGATACAGCAGAGCCTTTGGATAATACAAAAGGTGTTTGTGAAGAATATGGCGCACGTTATATCAATCAGGAGGAGCCGGCGTTTGCAGGTGCATTTAAGACTGGTATCAAGTATGCTGAGAAGGACAAGTTCTTGATTTTGGATAGTGATGGTTCTCATAATCCAAAGTATATTCCTTCGATTTATGAGAAATTCACAAAGGAAAAATGTGACGTAGTAATCGGTTCTCGTTATGTAGAGGGCGGTAAGACGAACGATGCAAAAAGCTCCATTGTTATGTCTCACATTTTGAATGGTATGTTCCGTTTCTTCCTTGGCATTAAGGCGAAGGATATTTCTACAGATTATCGTATGTATGAGACGGTACAGTTGAAGCAAGTGACATTGACTTGTCACAACTATGATGTACTTCAGGAAGTACTTTTGATGCTTCGTTTGAATAAATCGGACAAGAAGTTGAAGATTGGCGAGGTGCCAATCGAGTTTGATAAACGAATTTATGGAGAGTCTAAGAGACAGTTGATTCCGTTTATTATGAGTTATATTAAGACATTGTGTAAGCTTACGATTACACGTATCAAAGGAAAACGCTAGGAAGGTATCTGAGATATGTATCCAATGAAATTATCTTCGGTGTATAAGGACTATCTTTGGGGTGGTCATGAACTGGAGAGACTTTATGGAAAAATCGGTGATGGAAATTGTACCGCTGAGAGTTGGGAATTGTGTTGTCATCCAGATGGCGAAAGCGTCGTGAAAAATGGCAGATTTAAAGGGCAGCAGTTGCGCGATATATTGCGCCAGCATCCAGAGTTTGTATCACCTCGGCACAAGCCGGAGGACAAGTTTCCGATTCTGATTAAATTCATAGATGCAAAGCAGAATCTTTCGATTCAGGTGCACCCTTCGGATGATACAGCTCTTCCTGAGTTGGGAGAGGAAGGGAAAGCAGAGATGTGGTATGTGATATCTGCCACACCCCGAGCATTTTTGTATTATGGATTGAGTCAGGAGATTTCCAAAGAGGAGCTTCGTGCAAAAATGGAAGATGGTACAATCTGTGATGTGTTAAACAAAGTGCAGGTTCACGCAGGAGATGTGTTTTTTATCCATCCGGGAACGATACATGCCATTGGGAAAGGTACGGTGATTGCTGAGATTCAGCAAAATTCCAATACAACCTTTCGTGTGTATGATTATTTGCGGAAAGACAAGGATGGAAATTACCGGGAATTGCATGTGGAGCGTGCCATAGATGTGATTGACCGTACACCAATTGTTCCTTCCCAAGTGTTTGACAATAATGAGGTGACATTGAAGGGAGCTCGACTTCGAAGCTTGTTTGAGTGTCAGTACTTTAATGTAATGCGTGTACAGACCATGGGCGGACGTGTGAAATTCATGTGCGCCAAGGAAACGTTCCACTCTCTTCTTGTTGTGAAGGGGGATGGGTATTTGGAGTGTAAAGGAAATCGTTATGAATTCCGTGCCGGAGACAGTATCTTTATTCCGGCAGGATTCGGCGAGTATTATATACATGGTAACAATGAAATACTAATGTCAAAGTTATAACAGTGTGCGTGAAAGACGCACAGAAATGAGGGAAAAATGAAAGTAACAGCAATGATTATGGCAGGTGGCCGTGGAGAAAGATTCTGGCCGAAAAGCCGTAAGAACTTACCAAAACAGTTTTTGAGTTTGACCGACGATGGAGTGACGATGATTCAGCATACGGTACGCAGAATTCTTCCATTGGTGGATATGGAAGATATCTACATCGTTACCAATCGTGATTATAAAAAGCTTGCGATGGAGCAGCTTCCAGAGCTTCCAGAGGAGAATATTCTCTGTGAACCAGTGGGAAGAAATACGGCACCTTGTGTGGGATTGGCAGCAATGCATATCAATAAGAAATACGATGATGCATTGATGATCGTACTTCCTTCCGATCACTTGATCAAGTATAATTCGATGTTTGTAAACGTATTGAAGGATGCTTGCGAAGTGGCGGAGAAAGGTGATAATCTGACTACTATCGGTATTACACCAAATTATCCGGAGACGGGATATGGTTATATTAAGTTTGATCCGGATCAGAGCGAAAGTCGTGCTTATGGAGTAGAGTGTTTTGTAGAAAAACCAGATTTAAACACAGCAAAGCAGTATTTGGCAGATGAGTCTTATCTCTGGAATAGTGGTATGTTTGTATGGAAGATTTCTACTATTTTGAAAAATATGGAGAAATTTATGCCAGACACGTACGAGAGACTACTGACCATCAAAGAGGCAATCGGTACCGATGAGCAGGAAACGGTATTAGAGGCAGAATTTGAGAAGATGGATTCCGAGTCCATTGACTACGGTATCATGGAGAAAGCAGATAACATTTACGTTCTTCCGGGAACCTTTGGATGGGATGACGTTGGATCGTGGTTGGCAGTAGGACGAATTCGTTCTACCAATGAGTTTGGAAATACGGTTCAAGGAAATGTTATCACCGTAGAGACCAAGAACTCCATCATCGAAGGATCCGACAAGTTGATTGCAGCAGTTGGTTTGGAAGATATGATTGTTGTAGATACAGAGGACGCCCTTTTGATTTGTGACAAGAATCATGCGGGAGATATTAAAAAGGTACTTGAGAATCTTAGAATTTGTAATAGAAATGAGTACATCTAAGATTATCATATAAATCATGTAATTTTGAAAGGAGAAATCATGAAAAGAGCATTAATTACAGGTATTACAGGTCAGGATGGTTCTTACCTTGCTGAGTTGTTGCTGGAAAAAGGTTACGAAGTTTATGGAATTATGCGCCGTAAGAGCGTTGTAGACTACGGAAACGTAGAGCATATTAAAGACAAATTGAATTTCATCTATGCAGATATGACAGACGTTGTGTCTTTGATTCGCGCAATGCGCATCAGCCAGGCAGATGAGGTGTATAACCTTGCTGCACAGTCTTTCGTAGGTACAAGTTGGGAGCAGCCACTTGCTACAGCGGATATCGATGCCATCGGTGTTACAAACATGCTTGAAGCAATTCGTACGGTAAAACCTGAGGCTAGATTCTATCAGGCATCTACCAGTGAGATGTTCGGTTTGGTTCAGGAGATTCCACAGAAGGAAACAACTCCATTCTACCCACGTTCCCCATACGGAGTAGCAAAATTATATGGTCACTGGATCACAAAGAACTATCGTGAGAGCTATGATATGTATGCTTGCTCTGGTATTTTGTTTAACCACGAGTCTGAGAGACGTGGTAAAGAGTTCGTTACACGTAAGATTACAGATGCAGTAGCACGTATCAAACTTGGTGTACAGGATCATTTGGAGCTTGGTAACATGGACTCTAAGCGTGACTGGGGCCATTCCAAAGATTATGTTCGTGCAATGTGGCTCATGCTTCAGCAGGATGAGGCAGATGATTACGTAATCGCTACGAATGAAACACGTACGGTACGTGAGTTTGTTGAAATCGCATTCGGTCATGTAGACATCGAGATCGAGTGGAAGGGCGAAGGTGTAGATGAAATTGGTATCGACAAGGCAACAGGAAAAACCGTTGTTAAGATTAATCCACAGTTCTTCCGTCCGGCAGAGGTAGATCTTCTTCTTGGAGATCCTTCCAAAGCAGAGAAAGCTCTTGGATGGCAGAGAGACATTTCCTTTAGTCAGTTGGTAGAGAGAATGATCAAGAACGACTTGGCTTTGGTGGAGAAAGAAATCAAAGTAAAAGCAATATAAGAGAGTAATTCGATATTGATAAGTTACAGTCCTGACTTGTTTGGGACTGTATACTTGTCTATATTGGTATTTTTGGAGGAAATGATGAAAAAAGCATTGATTATCGGTGGAGCCGGTTTTGTAGGAAAATATTTGGCAGAATATCTGGTAGGGGATTGCGGATATACCGTTGTTTCTACAAAAATGAAAAATGAAGTGTTGGATGCGGATGGATATGAAGTGGTGGACATGAACTTGCTTGTGAAAGAGGAAGTGGAAGCGGTACTTCGTGAATCCAATCCGGATTATGTTTTTCATCTTGCGGCCCAAAGCTCCGTTGCTGTTTCGTGGTCAAATCCACAATTAACAGTAGATGTAAATATAAAGGGTACTCTGAATTTGTTAGATGTTTGTAAGGAAATAGAATATAAGGGGAATGTACTGCTGATTGGTTCCGGAGAAGAGTATGGTAGAATTGATCCAGATCAGGTACCGATTACGGAAGATACAGTACTTCGCCCAGGAAATATATATGCGGCGACAAAAGGATGCCAGAATATGCTGGCTACCATTTATGCCAAGGCGTATAATCTAAATTTAATCATGGTTCGCGCCTTTAATCATGTGGGACCAAGGCAATCTCCACAGTTTGTTGTAGCGGATTTTTGTAAGCAGGTAGTGGAAGTGGAGAAGGGATTGCGTGAGCCTGTCATTCACGTGGGAAACTTGAAAGCAAAAAGAGATTTTACCGATGTTCGAGATGTGGTGGCTGCTTATGAGTGTTTGGTTCGCCAGGGAAAAGCAGGTGAGACCTACAACGTTGGTGCGGGAAATGCATATGAGATTCAGGAGATTTTAGATAAGATTATTGCGCTTTCTGGCAAGGACATAAAGGTGGAAGTTGAGAAGGAACGACTTCGACCAATCGATGTGCCGATTATTTCGGCGGATATTACGAAGATAACAGAGCAGACCGATTGGGAACGAAAAATCAGTCTGGAGCAGACACTTATCGATACATTGGATTATTGGAGAGAAAATATAGAAGCATAAGGAGGAATGGTTATGGATATTATGGCAAATTATAAAAGATGGTTGGAGCAAGTAACGGAAGCAGACTTGTTGGATGAGTTAAAGAGTGTTGAGGGAAATGAAGAGGAAATTAACGAACGCTTTTATCGCGAGTTGGAATTTGGTACGGGCGGACTCCGTGGTGTCATCGGTGCAGGAACATACCGTATGAATATCTATATCGTAGCGAAAGCAACACAGGGATATAGTAACTATTTGAAAAAAGTGAAGGAAGAGCCTTCAGTGGCAATTGCTTATGATAGTCGTATTAAATCAGATATTTTTGCCATGACAGCAGCCAGTGTATTTGCAGCAAATGGCATTCAGGTTCATATTTATCAAGAATTGATGCCAACACCGGCGCTTTCTTATGCGGTTCGTGCGTTGAAATGTGACGGTGGTGTGGTTGTCACGGCCAGCCACAATCCTGCGAAATACAACGGTTATAAAGTGTATGGAGCAGATGGTTGTCAGATTACATTGGAAGTGGCAGAGGCGATTTTGGGTGAGATTGACAGCGTAGATGTTTTTGATGATGTAAAGAAAATCGACTTTGAGGAAGGTCAGAACAAAGGCATGATTCACCTGATTGGTGAAGAGGTAGTTAGTGGATTTATCAATGCCGTTTCGGAGCGTGCTTTGAATCCAAAGGAGATTGATAAAGACGTTTCCATTGTATATACTCCATTGAATGGCGCGGGACGCTACTGTGTCACAAGATGTCTGAGGGAAAATGGTTACACACAGATTACCATTCCGACAGAGCAGGAAATGC
Source organism: Eubacterium sp. (assembly GCA_017938215.1). GTDB lineage: Bacteria > Bacillota > Clostridia > Lachnospirales > Lachnospiraceae > Eubacterium_F. The sequence goes on from JAGBBZ010000034.1 coordinate 58,946, forward strand.
CAGATGGTAACTTTACCACATGTCCATATCCAAACCCTGAGATTCGTGAAGCTTTGGAGGTTGGATTGAAAAAAGCCAAAGAAGTAGGAAGTGACCTTCTTCTTGCTACTGACCCTGACTGCGACCGTGTGGGTGTGGCAGTGAAAGATGGCAATGACTATACTTTGATTTCCGGAAATCAGATGGGAATCTTGTTGTTTGATTACATTTGTAAGACATATGTGGCAAATGATACCATGCCAAAGAACCCAGTGGCAGTTACCACCATTGTGTCTACGAAAATGATTGATAAGATTGCTGCCGATTATGGTGTAGAAGTAAGACGTGTGTTGACTGGATTTAAGTTTATCGGAGAGCAGATTGGATTTTTGGAAGCTGACGGTGAAGTGGATCGCTACATTTTTGGATTTGAGGAGAGCTATGGATATCTTAGTGGTGGTCATGTTCGTGATAAAGATGGTGTCAATGCAGCTCTTTTGATCTGCGAGATGTTTGCTCATTATAAAGCAAAAGGAATTTCTTTCGTGGATGCGTTACATGCATTGTACGAGAAGTATGGTTACTTCAAAGAGGCATTGCAGTCCATTACTTTTGAAGGTGCCAGCGGGGCGAAGAAAATGGCAGAGCTTATGGATTCTCTTCGCAAGAACCCACCAGCAGAGATTGCAGGATTCAAAGTAGTTGGTGTAAAAGATTATGCACAGGGTGTAGGTGATTTACCAAAATCCAATGTATTAGAGTTTAATATGGAAAATGATGTAAATGTGCTGGTACGTCCATCTGGTACAGAGCCTAAAATTAAGATGTACTACTTGGTAAAAGGAGACAGCGAGAAAGCGGGTGCTGATATCGTGACATCCCTGGAGGCATATTTTACAGAGGTTTGTAAATAATCGAATGGAATCAAGATAGGAGAGAGAATATGATATATGGTGTTGTACTGGCAGGTGGAGTTGGAAGCCGGATGGGAAACATAGGAAAGCCAAAGCAATATCTTCTCATCGGGGAGAAACCAATTCTAATTCACACGCTGGAGAAGTTTTATATGCAAAGTGAGTTTGAAAAGGTGTTGGTTTTGTGCCCGGCAGAATGGCTGAACCATACGAAAAATCTTATCAAGAAGTATGTGAAAGACACCGAGCGTGTTGTGGTGCTTCAAGGTGGAGATACACGAAATGAGACGATTATGAATGCCATTGACTATATCGAAGAGCAGGGGCATCTGGATGACGATACCATTATTGTGACTCACGATTCGGTGCGTCCATTTGTGACACAGCGTATATTAGAAGAAAATATTCGTTATGCCAAGGAATATGGCGCTTGTGATACTGCAGTGGCGGCTACGGATACCATTGTGTGTAGCGAGGATAATGTCATTATCAGCGATATTCCGGAGCGTAGAAAAATGTATCAGGGGCAGACACCTCAGACATTTAAAGCATTGAAGTTAAAGACATTATATCATGCGTTATCGGAAGAAGAAAAAGCGCTTCTCACAGACGCTGCCAAGATTTTTGTCATGAAAGGCGAGAAAGTTCACATTGTGGACGGAGAAGTGTTCAATATTAAGATTACGTACCCTTATGATTTACGAGTGGCGGAAGCGTTGTTGAAAGGTGAAGAAGACGTATGTTAAATGCAGTGTATCGCTTGGTGGCACCGAGACGATTTGAGATTGAATTTACCGATATTGATCTGTGTGGTGAAAAAGTGATTGTTCATCCGACGCATTTGTCTATTTGTAACGCAGATCAGAGATATTATCAAGGAAAACGGGCGGAAGATATTTTAAAGGAAAAACTTCCAATGGCATTGATTCATGAGGGGATTGGTGAAATCGTGTATGATCCCAAGGGTGAATTCCGGCCAGGTGAAATGGTGGTTATGATTCCAAACACGCCAGTTTCCATCACAGAGGATGCGGAAGTAGAAATCGCGGAGAATTATCGTCGGGATTCTAAGTTTCGTGCCAGTGGTTTCGATGGTTTCATGCAGGATGTAGTGGATATGCGCCGAGATCGACTGGTTCGACTTCCGAAAGGGATGGATCCCCATGTGGCTGCATTTACGGAGATTGTATCGGTAAGTGTGCATGCGTTGCGTCGATTTGATAAAATTGCACATAAAAAGAGGGAAGCCATTGGCATTTGGGGCGATGGAAATCTTGGGTATATTACGGCGGTTTTCTGTAAGGCAATGTTCCCGGACAGTCGTTTGTATGTGTTTGGATTGGATCGAGATAAGTTGTCAGATTTTTCCTTTGCGGAGGAAACCTTTCGAGTTACCAATGTTCCGGAAGGCTTGTATCTGGATCATGCATTTGAGTGTGTGGGAGGCGAAGGAGCGCCGAAGGCGATTAATCAGATTATTGATATTATCCAGCCAGAGGGCACCATATCCATTTTGGGGGTATCGGAGAACCCTGTGGCGATAAATACACGTATGATTTTGGAAAAAGGACTTCGCGTGTTCGGAAGTAGCCGAAGTGGTCGAGAAGATTTTGAAAAGACCATCGAATTGTATGAGGAGAACCCGGAAATCGTGGAGTATTTGAAAAATGTGGTGGGTGCAGTGTTCAAGGTCCGGACGATAGAAGATATGAAACGGGCATTTGAGGCTGACATTCATAAAGAGTTTGGAAAAACAATTATGGAATGGATGTAAAGTAGTTTTGGAGGTACAGATGAAATACGGTGGTTTTTTTGTCAACGACTTTTGGAAGAGCGGAGATAAGCTCTGTCTGAAATGTGCGCAGGAGATACCCGCAGTGGAAGATTTTGCGATTGTCTTGGTTGACGTGCAGACAAAAAAAGAAATACTGTTTTCTCAGGCAGATATTGCAGTTTCAGAAGATATGATTGAGCTGACGATTACGACAGTTCTAGAACAATTGCTTTCGGAAGAGGGTAGATGGGAAGTATACCTAAGAACGGAAAAGATGATGTATCGCTTTGAAACGGTGATGAATAAAGGACGTAAGCGTTATCCAAATGGGAAAAAGGTAATTCCATATAAAGTGAAAAAAAGCAAAAATCCGTATGATATGTCAAGTCAGGTAAAGGATGCTTTTGGAGGACAGGGGAAAGAACTGTCCCTTTTGCCACGCTTTACCAAAGATGGGCAGATGATGTTTCAAGTTCTTTCGACACGATATATTTATTTGTATCGTTACTTTTTAAAAGTCGAAAAATTGTACCTAGAGGATGGTAAGATTACCTTAGTGCTTGGAAAAGAGACTTTTGGATTTCATGTAAAGCGAGTGAAATTATATCTTCGTGGTGCAACAACGAGAGAGTACTATTTGGAGAAAATTAGCGATTCCGTATATCAGATTTCTTTGGATGATGTGGATTGGCATCCGTTTTTCTGGGATTTCTTTGCGGAAGTGGAGAAGGATGGAGTAGAGTACAAATTCCGCCTTCGAAATTATAAAAAAGGATTTGGTGGCAGTATACGGCAGCGCATGGGAGATAATTATCTCTTTTCTTATCATACTCAAAATGATAATATTATTTTATATTATCGTCCATACAGTGAATACGATGCGGAGAAATACCGCAGACGAGAGAAATTGGCAGTACTTTTGTATCGTATGTTCAAGCCGTTTTGGGATATGCGAGGAATCGTGCTTTTGTATGAGAAGTTTTGTAAATGTGCACAGGACAATGCTTACTATATGTTCTTGTATTATATGAATAAAGGTGGACGAGATAAGCGAAATACGTATTATGTTATTGACCCAAGAGAGCCGGATGTAAAACAACTGGAAGGATATGAAAAAAATGTGTTGAAGTTTATGAGTCTGCGACATATGATTTACCTTCAGGCGGCGAAACTTCTTATGTCTACAGATTCCATCAAGCATGCTTATCAATGGCGTGGTATTAATACACCGATTTATAATAAAATGGTAACGAAGAAGAGTGTCTTTTTGCAACACGGTGTTATGGCATTGAAAAAAGTGGAGTATATTTATCGGAAATCTGGTGGCAATAAAACAGATCTTTTCATTGCATCTTCGCCGATTGAACAGAAGATTATTTCAGAATATTTTCGATATCGTAAGCAAGAAATTCCAATTACAGGGCTTGCCCGTTGGGATGCATTGAAGGATAAACAGAAAGAGAATATTATTTTGTTTATGCCTACTTGGCGTAATTGGATCATGGAAGTGGGAACAGAACAGTTTCTACAGACAGAGTACTATCAGGCATATATGGAGATTCTAGGTTCGAAGCGCTTGGAGACGATGCTAAAGCAATATAATACAAAGATGGTATTTTGTATGCATCCAAAGTTCCGCGAGTTTATCGGCGAGTTTAAGACGGCAGGGGAACATATTCAGCTCTTTGATTATAGCAGTAAACCGATTAATGAGCAGATTATGGAAGCGTCCATGATGGTTACGGATTATAGTAGTGTTTCCTGGGATATGTATTATCTCGGCAAACCGGTGATCTTTTACCAATTTGACTATGATCGTTATATGGAAGTACAAGGAAGCTATATCGATATGACCAAAGATCTTTTTGGTGATCGAGTGCTTACCAGTGATGAATTGATGGAGCAGTTGGAATACTATATGTCTAACGGCTTTAAGGAAAAATCAAAATATGCGGATATGCGTGATGAATTTCTGCCATGTCGTGATGGTCAGCATTGTAAACGAATTGATCAGGCGATACAGACACGTTTATTCACGGAGGAGTCCTAATGAAAGAAATTGTTAGCATTTCCTTTGAGGAGAATGGAAAATTAACTTGGGTGCTGAGTGAAAGCGCCCAAGACCAGTTTGAAAGAGTTTTTCTTTATGATGAGAAGGAAGAGAAAGAAGTAACGGATACAAAGAGTTTAGTAAATCGTAATTTAACTCTTCGGGGCCAAAAGAAAAATGGTACTGTTGTATGCTTGCAGGCGACAGATACGCTTTATGAAACCTTGAGAAGTACATGGTTTGATGCAGAAAGTGGCATACATTATTTTGCTCAAAAAGGAAATGAAGGTCAATTTTTCCTGTCCATATGGCGGACGGGGAGTAGAAAAATAAAAAAAGGTGGGTACTTTTTAGAGCGCGTGGATGTGGACAAGGATCGGTTGACGTTTCATGCGCTTGATTCGCATTTTCTGGCAAAGGATATGGAAATCATGCTTTGGAACAAAAAGGCACAGAGAAGGATTTCAGTGCCAGTAGATTCGAAAGCATGCTTTGAGGGTGAACTTGTGCTAGATCTTTCTGCTTGGAAGGATGAGCTTGCGAAGGAGCGAACTCGTTGGGATGTTATGCTTCGAGTTCGAGAAATGGACAATCGTCTGGGCCTTTATCGAATGGAACATAAGAGCAATTGTAAGCGACGTCGCGCAGCGAATGCCCTTATGTTTCATAAGCCGAGAAAGGTTGTGCAAGGAGCGGATTGCCCAGAACGCTTTTTGACACCAATTCCGGTACAGGTGATGGAGGCGGGGGAACCACTTGTATTGTCGCCAAATTACAATGAAGAAATGCAGCTATCTTTGCAAGGCGTGTTGCAGAAAAAGGCGTATATCAGAGCGTTTCATGAGAAGATTACGAAAGTTGAACTGACGGAGGAAACGTTGACGGTTCAGATTTGGTGTAAAAACAGGGGGTTTCAAATAAAAGGACTTTCAGCAGTGTTACAAGATGATAGCGCGGTAGTGCATCCGTTTCAGGAATTGGATCGAATCGCGAAGGGGGACGGAATTCTTGTTACGTATCAGTGTGTCCTTACGGAGACCAATTGGCAACCGGTTTCCTATCATTTTGTGTTAGAGGAAGAGAAGGATGGTGTTTGCTATGACATCCGTCCTCGTAATGTTAGTAAGAGATTTCGCAACCAATTTTATCGACTGTCCAAGAAAAATTGGGCAGAATTAGATGATAAAATCTTGATTATACTGTCTACCAAGATAGGAAATTTGATGATTCGATATCGCGATAAGACGATTTATGATGAGATAGAATATCGAAAACGGGAAAGAAAGGCACGACTTTTGTACTTACTTGGAAAACCAATTTGGGATCGCAAAAACATTATTTTGATGTGTGAGAGATTCTCTACGGCTGCTCAAGATAATGGATTTCAAATGTTTAAGTATTATATGGAGCAAGGCAGAAAGAACGTATTTTACGTGATTCGCTATGATATGCCGGATTATCAGAAAGTGGCGGAGTACGGTGATCAGGTGCTGGAATTTATGTCACTTCGGCATATGATATATGTACAGGCGGCAAAAGTTATTGTTTCAACGGATACAAAGAAGCATGTATTTCATTGGCAGGGACCGTGTAGTCGAATTGCAGATGTTTTGTTAATGAAACCAATTGTCTTTTTGCAGCATGGTGTTTTGGCCATGAAAAAGGTAAGCAGGATTTATGATCGAAATCGTTCCAATGCGGCAGATTTGTTTATTACAAGCTCTGAATTGGAGAAAAAATTTGTAAATGAATCGTTTCATTATGAACCGGAGCGTATTGCGGTAACTGGGTTGGCAAGATGGGATGTGCTTATTGACAAGTCTGAGGAGCAAGAAGAGAAGGAGATTTTGTTTATTCCTACGTGGCGTTCTTGGATGGATAACATATCCAAAGAGGATTTTCTGAAATCAGAATATTATCATGTGTACAAAGAAATTTTGGAATCAAAACGTCTGGAGCAGATGTTGAAAGAGTATAATTTGCGGATGGTATTTTGTATGCATCATAAGTTCCGTGAGTTTGCAGGAGAATTTTCAGTAGCCAGTGAGCGGATTGAACGATTTGATTTTGGAGATACACCAGTGAATGAACTAATTATGCGGTCATCTTGTCTGGTAACGGATTATTCTAGTGTGGCATGGGATTCTTATTATCTTGGCAAGCCTTGTATCTTTTATCAGTTTGACTATGAGAAGTATATGGAGCTTCAAGGTAGCTATTTTGATATGGAGAAGGAATTGTTTGGAGTGCGGGTGACGGAACAGGAGAGACTTTTTGATGCAATAGAAGAGTGTGTTAAAAGTGGATTTAGCGAAAAGGAAGAGTATGCAAAATTGCGTGAATACTATCTTCCATATCGTGACCGCAAGCATAGAGAGCGTATTGATAAAATGATTCAGCAAATGAAGTTTAATGGGAAGACGGAAGTGCTATAAGGAGGAAGCGATGAAAGAAAACAGTATTTTGTATTTGGTGGTTCCTTGTTATAATGAGGAAGAAGTTTTGGATGAAACAACAAAAAGGTTAAATCAGAAACTAACAGATCTGGTTTCGGCGGGGAAAGTTAGTCCGGAAAGTCGTATTATCTATGTGAATGATGGGTCGAAGGATCAGACTTGGATGATCATTTCACGTTTGCATGAGGAGTATCCATATGTGAATGGATTGAATTTGTCACGAAATCGTGGACATCAAAATGCTGTATTGGCTGGTTTGATGTACGCAAAGGAACATGCGGATGTAGCAATTTCTTTGGATGCGGATTTGCAGGATGATGTGGATGCGATTGATGAGATGGTGGAAAAATATTATGCTGGCAATGACGTGGTGTATGGTGTGCGAAGCAGTCGAAAGAAGGATACTTTTTTTAAGAAGACTACAGCAGAAGGTTTTTATAAAATGATGAGTTGGATGGGGGTTGATATCGTATTTAACCATGCTGACTATCGTTTGATGAGCAGGCGGGTATTGGAGCAACTGGGAAATTACAAGGAAGTTCATTTGTTCTTACGAGGTATGATTCCGTTGATTGGTTACCCTTCGGATACGGTATATTATGAGAGACATGAAAGATTTGCTGGGGAGAGTAAATATCCGTTAAAGAAAATGCTTGCGTTTGCTTTTGATGGAATTTCATCCTTTAGTGTGAAGCCGATTCGCTTCATCGTATGGCTTGGGTTTACGGTGTTTTTAATTAGTATTGCCATGCTGATTTACTCTGTTGTCCGTCATGTTATGGGACATACGGTGCTTGGTTGGAGTAGTTTGATCGTATCCATCTGGGCGCTGGGAGGATTGCAGCTGTTGTCCATCGGAGTGATCGGAGAGTACATCGGAAAGGTGTATATGGAGACAAAAGGCCGTCCGAAGTATGTGATACAGGATGTTTTGGAAAAGTAGAATATAGAAACAAATTGACGGTATGTTTTACCATGCAGAACACACTCGCGTTCGAACAAAATCGTAACGGTACTAAATTCGCAGCAAGCTGCTTATTAAGTGCCGACGTTTTTGTACGGTTCTGACTGGTAAAACATGCCGTCAATTTTTTGTTTTATATTTTGCTTTTCCAAAAGATATAGTTGTGCAGGGGGAGTTAACTTCTAGTTGTGTAAATGCCAGATATATCAAAAATCGTGCTTTATGCGTCATTGTAAATAACGAAAAATAGAGCTATTCTCTCTTTAAGAAACGTGATTAATCAAATCGCAAGAAGGAGGTAATGGATATGTCGGGGAAAACTGGCAAACGTGCGACGAGTGTATTGGTGGCGTTGACAATGGTGTGTACAAGTGTATTATCCATGGGTGAAGCACCAAATGCAGAAGCAGCAAAAAAAGCAAGATTAGTAACAAAGAGTGTGAAAGTAACAGTTGGAAAGAAAAAGAAGATTTCCATCAAGAAAGCTAAGAAATGTAAGTATACATTTAAATCTAAGAATAAGAAAATTGCTACTGTTACTTCAAAAGGGGTTGTTAAAGGTGTAAAAGCTGGTGGGACAACCGTTGTAGTGAAAGAAAAGAAAGGCAAAAAGACGAAAACAATTGGAAAAGTGAAGGTTACCGTTATGGCGAAGAAAATGAAACAGGAAAGTAATCAAAATGAAAGTCCAAAGTTGACTTCACAGCCAACAGCGGCGCCGAAGGCAACGACGCCAAGTACAGCAAAGCCGGAAGCCAGTGCTACAGCTCCAGGAGCAGCTGTTACAACAGCACCAGCAACCGAAGTTCCAAGTACACCAAATCCGAATGCAACCACAACTTCTGTAAAAGTGTATTTGGACTCGATTTCAGATGAGAATTTGATTGCAGAGGTGAAAGGTCCGGGGACAATTCCGACACCGACACCGGATCCATCTTTGATGGAACCAGTAGAGCCTACGCCGATTCCAACTCCACAGACAATTTTTGATGTGGATTTTGAGGATGATAATGTGGAGCCGTTTGTAGGACGAGGAAGTGCAACAGTGGCAACAGCTGCAGATGGTGCGAACGATTCACAGAAATCGCTTCATGTATCGGGACGTGTTTCTTCTTGGAACGGAACGCAAATTGATATTTCAAAAGTAGTTGAGGTTGGAAATTTGTATGATGTTTCGTTTTGGGTAAAACAGACCACTGGTGAAACGATGAAAATCAATTCCACATTTCAATATACGGATTCCGAAGGAACTGCCAAATATGAAACACAGAATTCGGTAGATATCAAATCTGATACATGGACTGAGGTTTCCTTTACGACCCAAGAAGTGCCGGAGCATGTGGGAGATATTTATTTGTATTGGGAGACACCATATGATTCCAATAACATTGAAGATTTTTATATCGATGATTTTATGATGAAAGGTGTTGTAAAAAGCGCAGAAGAATCGGATGCACCAGATCTCACTGCCGGACTTATCAAGACAAAGGTGGGAAATCCAGTTGTGACGTCTCGCTTGACGGCAGATCCATATGCGATGGAATACAATGGTCGAGTATATGTGTATGGAACCAACGACTCGCAACAGTATTTCTTGACTCCAAATGCAGACAACAATTATGCGAAGATTAATACATTGAACTGTTATTCTTCCGCTGATATGGTAAACTGGACCGATCACGGACAGATTGCCGTGGCTGGATCTAAAGGTGCGGCAAAGTGGGCAGGAAATTCATGGGCACCAGCAGCAACACATAAAACCATCAATGGAAAAGAGAAGTTTTTCTTGTACTTTGCAAATTCGGCAAATAGCATTGGTGTTCTTGTGGCAGATAGCCCAACCGGACCTTGGACAGATCCAATCGGAAAAGCACTTATCGATCGTGAAACGCCAGGATGTGCCATTGAAGATGTTCCATGGTTGTTTGACCCGGCGGTATTGGTAGATGATGACGGAACTGGTTATTTGTACTTTGGTGGTATCGGTGATACGGCAGATAAGGAAGATTCCTTCATTGCCAATCCAAAATGTGCTCGAGTTATCCAATTGGGCGATGATATGGTAAGTACTGTGGGAGAAGCGCAGGTGATTGATGCACCATATATGTTTGAGGATTCTGGAATTAACAAAATTGGAGATAAGTATTACTATAGTTATTGTACAAACTGGACATCTATCCAAGGACGTGAAGTGGGGACCGCACATATCGGACTTATGGTAAGCGATGATCCGATGAGCGGATTTGAATATGTGGGAACAGTATTGAAAAATCCAGGTAGTTACTTTGGATCTTATGGAAACAACCACCATTGCTTCATCGAATTCAAGGACAAAGTATATGCGTTCTATCACACAAAGAAAGATACAACAGCCATTGGAACGAAAGCGGATTACAGAACTACGTATGTAAATGAGTTGGATTTGGGCGAAAATGGTGACTTCACAAATAAAGACAGAAGTGTTGCGGATACCAAAATGACAGTAGCTGGTGTAAGTTCAATTGGAACATTAAATCCATTTGAAACTGTGGAAGCTGAGACGTTTTCTATGGCAAGTGGAGTAGGAACCATTCAAAATACATTGACTAGCTCTTATGCGATTTGGAATGCAGCAAATCAATCCTTATTTAACGCAGAGATTGGATCGTATATCGGTGTGTCAAATGTAGATTTTGGCTCTGAAGGTGCCAGCAAGGTAATGTTAAAAATGAGTGGTACTGACAGTGAAGATTATCAAGAATATCCAACCGAGCTTTTGAAAACAGTGACGGGAGAACATACCATATATTTCGTATTTGAGAAAGAAAATGTATGGCTTGATAGTTGGAAGTTTAGTGAGTAAAACTAGATTTAATAAATAAGATAAGGTGCAAATGGCAAAGGAAAATGCCATTTGCACCTTTATTATTTGGGATGAATATCGTCGAAACCACCTTGACGATATTGGGAGGGCGAAAGCCCGGTTCGTTCTTTAAATTGACGACAAAAGTGTTCCATGTTTTTATATCCACATTTTTCACTGATTTCTAAAACGCTATCATTGGTGCGAAGGAGCAATAGTTTTGCGTGATCGATACGACTTGTAATTACTTCGTTCATGCAGGAGACATGAAAAAATTCCTGATAATATTTTTGGAGGGAACGAACACTCATATTTACTTCTTGTGCCATTCGTTCCAGCGTCCAGTCAATCTCTGGATGTTGAAGTAATTTGGTGCGAAGATTGGTAAATGCCACCTGATATTTGCTGTTTACATTCAATGTATCATAGTCATGTAAGCGTTGGAAAATAATGTGCATCAATTGCTCCATAATGTAGTTGCTACTTGGATGTTTCCAGTAATTCTCATTTGCCACAGCTTGCCAATATACGATAAAACCATTGTAGTTACTGCAGTAAACAGGAACCCCGAAAGGAAGAAAATCTTTGGTATAAAGTGGTTCATCGCAGTCAAAACGAATCCAGTCATAAATCAAATCATCCTTTTGAGAACGATAGTGAACAACTTGTCCTGGTTTATACAGAATACAAGTGTGTGCAGGATAAGGTTTCATTTCACCATCCACTTCGATCAATACCGGAGTCTGGAAAATCATGATTTCATATTCGCCAGGACCAAATATCAAATGATCTTCAAAACTTTCATCTTTTCGATGGTTCATCATGGCATAAATGATCTTTATCATAGGCTTTCAACTCCATGCTTACTTTTTGGCAAAAACCCATTCCCTCTGAATCTGGAAGCTAATGGTAAACAAAATGGTATCGATGATACATTTTCGTATGGTTCGAGAGAAGATAAAGGTCAATGCATGTTCTACCAAAATGGTGGAAAGGATCAACTGACAGATGCAAAGCACGTAGTATTTTATGAGGATACCCCAGTCGCGGGATTCATTATGAAATACTTGTCGTTTGTTGATCGTAAAATTGTATAGGGAGGAACCTAGACGGGATAAAGCACTGCGTAACAGAGTCAGTAGTGGCATGTGCATCCACAAGAAGGAAACCTCCAGCTTGTCTCCGATAATGGGACGGAGTAATAAGCCAAGCACGTAAAACAGCGTAATGTCAATGATAAAACTGGAAAAGGAGCTCAATAAGAATTTTACAAATACCTTGTAAATGCGAATGGAATCCAAAAATGGATTGAAATGTGAGCTTTCGTTATTTTCCAAGTAAATCGTCTGAATTGGGAACTCATGAATGTCAATCTGATTTTCTCTGGCACACAAGAGCATGTTCATCTCATATTCAAAACGTTCCCCCTTGGTCTGGGCAAAATAATCCTGAATTAACATACGAGACATGCCTCGTAATCCAGTTTGGGTATCTGCTACATTGATTCCACACAACAAGCGAATGAAATGCTTGGTGAACTTGTTCCCAAAGCGACTACGGAAAGGAATATCTTTGTCGTCGAACTGTCGGCAACCAAGAATTAATTTGTCCGGATGCTCTGCAACTAAGCGCGCGCAGGTGTCAATGTCTTCCACCATATGCTGACCATCACAATCCACCGTTACCGTACCAATCAAGTCGGGACGGTTTTCAAGAATGTGGTTAAAAGCAGATTTAAGAGCTATTCCTTTTCCGAAATTAATGACATGTCGTATAATTCTGCAATTGTGTTCTTCTTTGCAAGTTTTAAAATATTTTCGTCGTTCAATTTCACTGCCATCATCCACCAAAATAATGTTTTCGAATCCGTTCTCTTTCAGTTGCTTTACAAGTGCAACCATTCGTTCATTTGGATTCAGAGCTGGAATAACAATGGCAATGTCTTTCTTATAATTCCCCATAAATGTTCTCCATAAGTATTTTCTATAAAAATAGAAAGTGTTGTAATGCTTCTTATAGTATAATCGTTTCTTTCGTAGAGGGCAAGCAGTTTTTTGACTTGAATTAATCCTTCCTGTATTTTATAATATCTTTCAATGAGGGTTATGACAGAAAGGAAGATACAAGCATGAAGATTTCAATTGGAATCGTGGCTTATAATGAAGAAAAAAATCTTCCGCGGATATTGGAGGATGTAAAAAAACAGACCTATCCGTTGGAAAAAATAGAACTTGTTTTGGCAGATAGCATGTCGGAGGATGACACGATGCGTGTTATGCTTGCCTTTGCGGAGCAAGAGGGTGCAAAGTTTCACCGTGTACAAGTAATCAACAATCGGGGAAGGATTCAGAGCTGTGGTTGGAACCGGATTATCGACACCTTTACAACAGAGGCACTCATTCGGATTGACGCTCATAGTAGTATCCCAAAGGATTTTGTGCAAAGAAATGTAGAGGCTTTGCAAGAGGGGGAATATGTGACGGGGGGTGTCCGTCCGAATATTGTGGAATCGGATTCTCCATGGCAGCAGATTCTTCTTACGGCAGAAAGCTCCATGTTTGGTAGTAGTGTAGCCAGCTTCCGGCGCGAAGAAAAAAAGGCATATGTAAAATCTTTCTTTCATGGTGCCTATCGCCGGGAAGTCTTTGAAAAGGTGGGGAAATTCCGAGAGGACTTGGGGCGTACCGAGGACAATGAATTTCACTATCGCATCCGTCAGCACGGTTTTCAGCTTTGCATGGTGCCAGGGATTCGTTCCTATCAAATGATACGACCAAGTCTTGGGAAAATGTGTCGTCAGAAGTATGGAAACGGATATTGGATTGGGTTGACCAGTGGCGTGTGTCCGGGATGCCTGTCCTTGTATCATTTTGTCCCATTTGCGTTCATTCTTGGGATTCTAATAACGACAGTCCTTGGATTCGTGGGATTTCCGCAACTTGCCATGCTCATGTGGTCCTTGTATGGACTTTTGGCGGTGGCCATGGCAGTGATGGCGATGATACCGGATATTCAGGAAGGAAAATGGAATGCAGGAGAACTGCTTTTGCCTATTTTATTTTTGATGCTTCACGTCAGCTATGGTGTGGGAACATTAATTGGAATTGTACAGATGCCGTTTTGGCGAAAGGAACATATAGGAAAGGAACGAGAATAAATAATGGAACAAAGGGAATATACAGAGGAAGAGATAGAGGGATTGCACCGAGTTAGTCTGGAAATGGCAGAGGTGTTTGTGGAATTTTGCGAGGAATACGGACTTCTTTGCTATTTTTGCGGTGGCGGTTGTATCGGCGCTCTTCGACACAAAGGATTTATTCCGTGGGATGACGATTTGGACTTTTTTATGCCTCGGGATGACTATGAAAAATTTGTAGAATACTGGAATACGTATGAGAAAGGGAAACGTTATATTCTATCGGATACCACGGAAGAGTATGTGGACCGTAATAACTTTGCTACCTTGCGGGATAGCATGACGACACAAGTGAAGCCGTATCAGCAGGATTTAATGGATGTGCCACATGGAGTGGCATTGGATGTGATTCCATTGGACGGGTATCCGGACGGAAAATGGCAAAGAAAGGAACAGGTTGTCTGGGCGCTGATTTATTCTCTTTTTCGAGCACAGACGGTACCGGAAAAGCACGGTGGACTCATGGCGTGGGGAAGTCGGTTGCTTCTTGGGATTTTCCGGGGAAGAAAGATTCGGACCCGAATTTGGCGTTATGCGAAAAAGCAAATGACGAAGTACAGCATTGCGGATTGCAAGTATATTACGGAGCTTTGTTCCGGACCATACTATATGAAAAAGAAATACAACGCAGAATGGTTTGCAGAGGCTCTCTTTGTGGATTTTGAAGGAACTAAGATGCCGATTCCTGTTGGGTATGATGGTTATTTGCGTACGGCATTTGGAGACTATATGGAATTGCCACCGAAGGAGAAACAAAAGGCGCATCATGACTGTGTAGAGTTGGATTTGGACAAACCTTGTGTAGGAAAAGAGGAAAATCATGTTAAGTGAAAAAGAACTACAAGAACTAAAAGAACTTCAGGCAAAATGTCTGGAGATTACATTGGTATTTAAAGAGTTTTGTGAACGTCACAACTTATTGTTTTATTTTTGTGGTGGATGTTGCATCGGTACATTGCGAAACAAAGGGTTTATCCCATGGGACGATGACATCGATGTATTTATGCCACGTGGGGATTACGAGAAGCTGTGCGAGTTATGGGAAAAGGAAATTGATCCGAAGAAATATCGTCTCAGCCGAACCAGTGAAAAGGAGTTTTTGCGTTCTCAGCTGACGGCGATTACCGATGAGGACACCACCTTTATCAAGGAGCGCCAGATGGATCTGGATATGGCTCATGGCGTGCGCTTGGAGGTGCTTCCCTTGGATGGATGTCCATCTTCCAGAATCAAGCGTAAAATCCAGCTTTTGTGGGGGCTTGCCTATCAGATCTATATCAATCAGGAAGCGCCTACCAGCAAAGGAAAACTTTTTTATGCTATCGGAAAATGTATGTTGGCATTGGCACCGGGGTGGAAAAATCGCTATCGTATGGCGCGGTTGTGCGAGAAGCAGATGTCCAAATATCCCATTTCAGAATGTGATTACATTACAGAGCTTTGCGTTCGCTACAACTACATGGTAAACGAATATCCGAAGGAAATATTTGCGTCAGCAGTGTATAAAGAATTTGAAGGTCATAGGATGCCGATTCCGGTAGGCTATGACACGTACTTGAAAATGGCATTTGGGGACTACATGGAACTTCCGCCCGAGGAAAGCCGTGTGCCATCCCACGATGGCGTGTGTGTGGATGTGAACAACGGTTACACCAAGTACAAAGGCGTTTATTATCCCAAAGAGAGAAAGGAATAATCCGAGATGATGGAGAGCAAAAGAACCGTATCCATAATCATTCCTGTGTACAATTCCAAAGAGAAGCTGGCAGAATGTTTGGAAAGCGTTGTGAATCAGACGTATCCCCAGATGGAAGTAATCGTGGTGGACGATTGTTCTACCGATGGTAGTCTGGAAATCTGCCGTGAATACGAAGAAAAGCATCCATGTTTACATGTGTATACAAAGGAAAATGAAGGGGTTTCAGCAGCTCGTAACTACGGGCTTGCCAAAGCGACAGGAGACTATATCCAGTTTGTGGACAGCGATGATAAGTTGTATCCAGAGGCTACGGCTCATCTTGTGGCGCGAATGGAACAGGATCAAAGCGACCTTGTTATCGGTGGATATTGGAATGAAAAAGAAAATCGGGAAGTGGTGTATCCGGATAAGAGCTATGGGGAAAGAAAAGGATTTATGAAAGAATTTCCGACCTTGTTTACTCGGTTTTTTATCCATGTGCCATGGAATAAATTATATCGACGAAGTGCATTGGGAGATGTGACATTTCCAAGAGACTTGAACAAAGGTGAGGACTTGCTTTTTAATCTCCAAGTGCTAAAACGTACAGAGAAAATCAGCATTTTGAAAGAGGTGTTGTATTTTTATCATAATATCAGCGACACGTCTCTTTCCTTCCGATTCCGGGAGGATGCCATGGAGATTGAGGAGCGGCTTTATCGGGAAGTGCGGAAGTTTTGGCAGGAGAATGAAATGGCAGAGGAGCCAATTTTCTTGTATCTTTTTTACTTAACTGCCATAAAAAACAAATGTTATGCATTGGTGGGAAAATCTGGATATCCCAAAAGTGAATGTAAAAAACAGCTAGAAAAATGGTGTCAGATGGAAAGTGTCCGAGAGCTTTGTGGAAAAGCGAAATATTTTGGGAGAAAGGACCAGGTGCTGTTAGCGTTGATGAAACGTGGAATGGCGGGACTACTTCTAAGCTATTATGAATGGGCAGCGAAGAAATGAGGACGAGATGAAAAAAATAGGTTTTGTAAATTTTGATATGAGTACACGTGGCGGTGCTCAGCAGGTACTGCATAATATCGCCAATGCGCTTTGTGAGGAATATGAGATTCATGTGATCAGTATGATTCATGAAAAGGGTGAATGTGCTTACCAGCTACGGGAAGGGATTCACTATCATGCGGTGTTGGAAGGGAAACAGCGAATTCGCCAGGTGATTCAGTGTGGCGGCAAGCCATTTCGTGAGTATTGCAAAGAAAATAGCTTGGAGCTTTTGTTTTATGTAGGCGCTTATGCGGGACTTTGTGGTGGACTTTTGGGGAGAACACTAAAGATGCCAAAGGTATTTTGTGATCACGGAGCCCTGTTGAATCAGTGGAAGGAAGCGCCTGCGCGTATTATGCGTACGGTTGGTTCTCGTTTTTCTGAGCGAACGGTGGTGCTGACGAAGCAGAGTGAGAAAGCGTATTATGATAAATTTGGATATAAGGAAGGGCGTATCCAGACGATATACAACTGGATGGACGATACGATTCTTGCCAATGCCGGTGAGTATGATACGAATTCCAGATGTATTTTAACAGCAGGACGATTTTCCAAAGAAAAGGGGATGGATCTTCTAGTGGATGTAGCAGGAAAACTGCGGGAGAAAACCGAAGATTTTACGTGGGAGGTGTACGGCGAAGGTGACATGTTCCCAGAGATTTCGGAGCGGATTCAGCAGGATGGGTTAACCGAACATGTGAAGTTGAAGGGCCTTACCAATGAAATGGAGAAGTGCTACCAAGGACATTGCATGTACGTGCTTACCTCATACAGGGAAGGACTTCCTCTTGTCCTTTTGGAAGCGAAAGCGAATCATTTGCCTCTCATTAGTTTTGATATCGTATCCGGACCGGGAGAAATCGTCACGGATGGCCAAGATGGTGTACTAATTCCTCCCTATGATACAGAAAAAATGGCAGAAGCGATCTATCAGTTGTTGGAGAATGGGGAAAAGCGCAAGCAAATGTCCGACAATTCCGTTCTTCGCATGGAACTTTTTGAAAAAGAAAAAATCCTCAATCAATGGCGAGCATTGATCGAGGAAATGTAGCCGATGGCAATAAACAGTAACATGGTTTCGATGTTGACTGTGAAAAATACATCATGAAAACAAACAAGGAAAATCAGTGTGGCTATGATAAGATTTGCAAACATCATGTAGCTGGCGCTGATTTTTTCTTTTTGGCGAACCCGTTGGATGGACTGAACCAGAACCAATATGAGAAATGCTCCCATAACGGCAAAGCCCGTAAAACCGGTTTCCACAAGAAGGGAAAGGTAACCATTGTGGGTTACATACTGGGTAATGTCAAGATAACTCCCCGGATATTTATTCGAGGCATACGGAAGTGCGCTTCGTACAGAAAATCCGAAAATTGGTTTATCTTTATATAATGTTAGATAATGTTTCCATATGGTGGAGCGATTGTTGGTAATGTTACTGGTAGTTACATCTTCGCGCACCATGTCTCCGACTTCGCGCTCTGGTGCAGTAAGTTGTCCCACTGCTTGAAGTGGGAAAAACACAAGTGTGTAAATGGCGAGAATACCAATTACTGCTAAGAGACCGCGTTTACAAAGGGAAAAAATAAAATGTCCCATGCGGAAGGTGTCGCCTTTTTCTCGTTCATAAGTAGTAAAGAAAACAAAGAAAAGAATCGTTCCCACTGCTGCAATGTATATCGTTCTTGAATTGGACATGATTAGATATAGAACATTGCATAGGATGTTGATGATGCAATATGTTTTCACCCATTTCTTGGATGTATGACGCCAAACATACACAAGAAGGATGCTCAGAATCAAGGACGAAAAGGCAGCGAAGTTTGGATCGCTAAAAACGCCAAAAAGACGTCCGTCTGTAATTCCTTGACGTACCTCGTTGCCTGCCGGATTCAGTGTTCGATACGTGATATTTCGTACATATTGATATAGGGACACAATACAAGCGGGTGTCCAAAGAAGAGAACAACAAAGCCCTGTAATCCGGATGCATTTGTGAATCATTTCCTTTGGCATAGTCAACGGTAAAAAGTAAAAGACTGTCAATTGCGTTGTAAATGTTACGACACCAAGTGCATTGTCCACAAATCCATATTTGTAATTGGTAATGGTGGAGATGACTAGAATCACCAAAAATCCACCGAGCAGATACAGCAATGCATTCCCTTTGATGGTTTTGCGAATGAGGAACAGCGTGCCGGCTGCCAACACACACCCACCTAAAATCACCGCTTTGTATAAAAGGTCTGCTGCCATTCCCTGACACAGGACAGCGGTGGGGATGATTCGTGTAGATAAGCTGTATAATGCGTAGAATACAATGTATAAGCATGTTACTAGATTCCATTTTGCTTTCATTTTTATAATCCTCTCTCTTTCGAAATAATCCTACAAAAGTTAAGTATATCGTGTTATATTGCTTTTTTCAACTTTTTTTTGTATAATATAATTGTTGGATTCTGTCCGTTAGGGATTTTGGAATGAAAGAAATGGAGGAATGGAGCGATGCTCTGGTTTAAAAAATATGTAGAAAGCGGAAGATTATCGATGTTGTATCGTGTTCTTCTTGTTATATGGGATGCGGCGTGCATCAACTTGTGTTCCTTTGCCGCCTTGTTTATTCGATATGAGTTGAAGTGGGGGCGATTTATCCGAAGTGGAATCACGGCAGACTACCCACAAGGCTATGTAGCGACATTGAAGGAGATGTTTATTGTCAATACACTTCTTACGTTGATTATATTTGCCCTGTTTCGACTGTATAATAGCCTGTGGCGCTATGCAAGTTTGGGAGAAGTGCTGAATATCGTTATGGCATGCGGCATATCGGCGGTGGTTCATTTCCTTACAGTATTCGGAACATATCGCAAGTTGCCACGTTCGTATTTTGTTATCTATTTGCTACTTTTGTTTACCACAACATTAGCAGTGCGTTTTTCTTATCGTGTCATACGAACGTTATACAAT
This sequence comes from Eubacterium sp., assembly GCA_017938215.1. Classification (GTDB taxonomy): domain Bacteria; phylum Bacillota; class Clostridia; order Lachnospirales; family Lachnospiraceae; genus Eubacterium_F. Next base: position 78,825 of record JAGBBZ010000034.1, read on the forward strand.
GAAAATGTTCACGGTGTGGGAATGCGTAACACAATGATCATCGGTGCCGGTGAATCCGGCAATATGGTAATCAACGAGTTGAAAATGAGCAAAAAGCTGGATAGTAACATTTGCTGTATCATTGATGACAATAAGTCCAAACACAATACCTTCATCAATGGAGTTAAGGTGATTGGCGGACGAGATAAAATTCTTGATGCCTCGAAGTATTATGCCATTAATGAAATTGTGGTTGCCATGCCAAGTGCGTCCAAAAAGGATGTTCGTGAGATTCTTGAAATTTGTCAGCAAACAGGAGCGGAGTTGAAGATTCTTCCAGGTGTATATCAGTTTGTAAATGGTGAAGCTGCGGTGGAAAAATTGCGCCCGGTACAGATTGAGGACTTGTTGGGGCGTGAGCCGGTGCAGACCAATCTGGAGTCCATCACAAGTTACGTGAAGAATAAGGTGGTTTTGGTAACCGGAGGTGGTGGTTCCATCGGTAGTGAGTTGTGTCGTCAGATTGCGGCAAATCGACCAAAGACGTTGATTATATTTGATATATATGAAAACAATGCCTATGACATCCAGCAGGAGTTAAAGGCAAAGTACCCTGCAATGCATTTGGAGGTTTTGATTGGTTCTGTGCGAAATACCAATCGCGTGGACCAGGTATTTGCTAAGTATCGCCCAGACATAGTATATCATGCGGCAGCGCATAAACATGTTCCGCTGATGGAGGATAGTCCGAATGAAGCCATTAAGAATAATGTATTCGGAACCTACAAGACGGCTTTGGCAGCGGATCGTTATGGAACGAAAAAATTTGTTTTAATTTCTACGGATAAGGCGGTGAACCCAACTAATATTATGGGAGCATCGAAACGAATTTGTGAAATGATCGTGCAGGGGCTAAATCGTCATTCTTCCACGGAGTTTGTGGCGGTTCGCTTTGGTAACGTATTGGGAAGTAACGGAAGTGTTATTCCGCTCTTTAAGCGTCAGATTGCAGAGGGAGGTCCCGTGACGGTAACAGACAAACGTGTGATTCGTTATTTTATGACGATTCCGGAGGCTGTGTCTCTTGTGCTTCAGGCAGGTGCCTATGCCAAGGGAGGAGAAATCTTTGTGCTGGATATGGGCGAGCCAGTGAAAATCGACGACCTTGCACGAAACCTCATTAAGCTGTCTGGTTATGTGCCGGGAGAGGATATTAAGATTGTGTACACCGGATTGCGACCGGGAGAAAAACTGTTTGAAGAGATTCTTATGGATGAAGAGGGACTTACGGATACGGAGAATGAGTTGATTCATATTGGTAAGCCCATTGAGTTCGATGAGGCAGCGTTCTTTGACCAGTTGGAAAAGCTGTATGAGGAAGCCTACAGCGAGGTGCCAAATATGAAAGAAATTATTTCTGAGATGGTACCGACATATAAAATTCGGGAAGAAGATCGAATGCGAGACAAAAAAGTATTAGACGGTAAGTTTACGGATTTTTATGAATCCAGTCGAAAGAATAATTAGAATGTGAAGAGATAGAAAAGAGGTTGTATCATGACGCAAGTGTTAAAGCGTGTGCTGATCAGGCTGTTTCGACTTTGTCCTCTCCGGAAGATGATTGTATTTGAAAGTCATCCGGATTTGTCGGACAATTCCTATGCCTTGTATGAAGAGTTACTTCGGCGAGGTGTCAATAAACGATATAAGATTTATTGGATGAAGACGTTCCGAGATGGGAAAGTGTATACACTTCCGGAAAACGTAGCCACCTTTGAACAGCAGCCAGCTACGTTGAAGGAGACGCTTCAGCGGGCGTATGTGTTGAATTGCAGTCGATTTATCATCGATTGTAATTCCTTTGTGAAGAAAAGAAGAAAAAATCAAGTTCGGATTCACTTGGGACACGGTATGCCGATTAAGATTGACTTGGAATATAGTCGGAAGTTTGGCGATTGTGAGAAGTACTTGATACAATCGGACTTTTGGCGCGAGATTTATACCGAGCAGATATGTGTACCAGATGACATTTTATGTACTTTCGGGTACCCTAGAAATGATGTGTTGGTGAATAAGGCGGAGGCCGCCGAGTGGCGAAGAGCTACGGGCGTCTACAAAAAAGTGTTGATGTGGATGCCGACTTACCGACAGCATCGCAGGCATATGGACCGTGCAATGGAAGTACAGTATCCGTATGGGATGCCTTGTGTACATGATTTTGAAGAATTGCAAAGACTCCATCAGCAGCTTCAAGAGCAGGAGATTCTCCTACTCTTTCGACCACATCCGGTTCAGGATTTGTCGGTATGGGAAGAATACACATTTTCGCATATACAGATCGCGGATGATGAGTATCTTGCCAAATCTGATCTCACATTGTACGAATTGCTTGGTCATACGGATGGTTTGATTACCGATTATTCGTCGGTGTATTTTGACTATTTGTTGACGGATAAGCCGGTGGCGTTGACGATAGAAGATATGGATGAATATTTCCAACATTTTACGCTGGCGTTTCCGGATTATAAGGAAACTATCAAAGGATATTATGTAGAAAGATTTGAAGAACTTTTAGGATTTGTCCGGGAGGTTGCAGAAGAAAAGGATTCAATGAAAAAAGAACGCATTGGTGCGAAGTTGAAATTTCACCAGGATGCGTCGGGGCATTCGGCAGCCAAGATTGCAGATATGCTTACATCGGATTATGGTATGTAGAAAAAGGATTGTAAAGGAAAAAGTAGAAAGAAGGAATGTGGATGGGACCATATAATAACGGCTACATTATTTATTTTGATTTGGTAGCCTTGATACTTATGGCAATATTAGTGTTGGCGTTTCATGCGATTAAGCATCTTAACACCATCCAAAACCGCATGCTGCAGGTGATGATTTATACCAATGCAGTTGTGGTTGTTGCGGATTTGGTTAGTGTGCTCGGCCCGCAGTTTCCGCCAACGGCAAATCGTCCGTTTACCATACTTTCGTATTTGATCTATTACATTATGCACAGTATGACAATATTTGCGTTTTTTGTGTATTGCTGCTTTCAGGTAGATCAATATGGAAAAGGAAAGAGATGGTTGCAGGTATTGTTTTTGGTGCCGATTGTGGTATCATTTATCTTGATGCTCACAAATGGATGGACGGGGTGGGTGTATGGAATTGATAATAACCTCCAATACGAAAGGGGACCATTGGTGTGGATCGTATATCTGGTGGCAGGTTTTTATGTGATTATGTCACTGATGGTTATTACCGTGTATCGGAGTAGGCTTACGAAACTTCAGCTGGGGGTCACGTATCTTTATTTGTTCTTAGGAGTTACTGGCGTTTGGGTTCAATACGAGAATCCGACGTTGCTTGTAGAAGCGTTTTCTGTCGCGCTTGCTTTGTTGGTGATGTTTTTTGTGACGGCTAAATTTACGGAATTGTACGATGATACATATCAGGTTTTGAATGCGCGAGCGTTTCAAGATGTGATGCGCGGAAGCGTTCATTGGATTCGTCGGTTTCATATTGTTGTAGTGAAGTTACATGATCTGCAATTGTACCGCCTTGCCATGGGAAAAGATTTTCAAGAAAATTTGTTGCGTGAAGTGATTCAATACATCACAGAGACGTATCCAACGTTTGATGTGTTTCATTATACAACCAGCGAATTCGTTATGAAGACAAAAAAGAGTATGTCGCAGGAGGAAGTGGATCAAGTGGTGAGTCAGCTTCTTCTACGATTCGATGATACATGGAAGATAGGAGACAATGAGGTTCGATGTCCGTACCACATCGCATGTTTTGAATGTGGAGACAATGCATCGATTGACTCGGCAAATCAGTTGAAAGAATGTCTGGATTATATCAATGATTATTCAAAGTTACTCGAGAAAAAGGTGTTGGGAATCGAGGAAATGCGTATCGGGGCACTAGCAAGATCTTTGTTGGTACAACGTCTGCTACAAGAAGCGGTGGAGAACGATGGATTTGAAATCTATTACCAGCCGATTTACTCGGTCAAGGAACAACGAGTTGTGTCGGCGGAGGCTTTGATTCGATTAAAAAACACAGAACATGGATTTATTTCACCAGAAGAGTTTATCCCGATTGCAGAGCAGAATGGTTTGATTATGCGCATCGGTGAATTTGTATTTCGTTCGGTGTGTTCATTTATTAATGATCATGATTTAGGAAAATTGGGAATTCAATTTGTGGAAGTGAATCTTTCGGTTGTACAATGTATGCAGCAGAAACTTGGTAAACAATTGATGAGTATTATGAAAGAGTACTCGTTATCGCCGGAGGCGATTAATTTGGAAATCACGGAAACTGCGGAGGCGGTTCGCTTTGAAGCTTTCCGGGAGAATGTATTTGCTCTCCATGCCAACGGATTTCACTTCTCGTTGGATGATTATGGAACCGGATATTCCAATATTGGATTTTTGTATAAATTTCCATTCCGTTTCATTAAAATTGACAAAAGTCTTTTGTGGGGAGCTTTTGAAAATGAAAAGGCGATGATTACCTTGGTAAGTAGTATTGAACTTGCAAAGAAATTAAATCTTGAAGTTGTGGTGGAAGGTGTGGAAACAGAGGAACATGTTCGAAAATTGGTGGAAATGCAGTGTGAATATCTGCAAGGATATTATTTTTCAAAGCCAATTCCGGCAGAGGAATTTATCCGATATATGAAGAAGTCTACAAAAGAAACGAACGTCATAAAATGAGAGTAAGAAGTTTTATGGCGGTATAAATATGGAGATTTATGTAGTAAAAGAAGGGGACACGGTAGATGCTATAGCACAGGCATTTGCGGTGTCCCCTGAAAATATTATAGAAAACAATCAGTTGACAGTACCATATCCATTGGCAGTGGGGCAGGCGCTTCTAATCGGGGAACCAGAGCCGGGAAGTGAGAGGGTTCGAGATGCCGGAGGGTATGCCTATACGTATATTAGTCGCTGGGTACTTCGTCAGACACTTCCCTTTTTGGAACGATTGTTTGTCTTTTCCTATGGATTTACAGAAGAAGGGGAATTGTTGCTCCCCCCACAGGATGACATGTGGATGATCGAGATGTGTCAGGAATTCGATACGATGCCGATTTTGACGTTGACGCCCTTTGGGACAGATGGTAGGTTTAACAATAATTTGATTCATCAGATTGTTACTGACGCGACAGCAAGAGAACGTTTGTTGACGGAACTGGTACAGATAATGACAGAAAAAGGTTATGGTGGGATTGATATCGATTTTGAATTTATTCTAGCCGAAGATCGGGATTTGTTTACCGCTTTTGTGGCGCAAACGGCGGAAATTATGCACGACAATGGATTTGTTGTATCGGTTGCCCTTGCGCCGAAGACGTCAGCAGATCAAAAAGGATTGTTGTACGAGGGAAAAGATTATGGAGCGCTGGGGAAAGTGGCAGATGCGGTGCTGCTCATGACCTATGAATGGGGCTATAAATATGGTCCACCCATGGCAGTGGCACCTTTAAACAGTGTGCGACGAGTGCTGGATTATGCAGTAACGGAGATTCCGCCGATGAAAATAAATTTGGGAATTCCGAATTATGGGTACGATTGGCCGTTGCCCTATGAACGTGGGAGGACGGTGGCGAGAACCATCGGAAATGTGGAGGCTGTACAGATTGCGATTCGATACGGTGCCGAGATTTTCTTTGATGAAAAATCGCAATCCCCCTATTTTGAGTATGTAGACGAAGATGGCGCAGATCATGTGGTTTGGTTTGAGGACGTGCGAAGCCTTGCAGAAAAATATTCGTTGATTACGGAGTATGGACTGAAGGGCATTGGTGTTTGGCAGATTATGCGTTGGTATCGTGCGATGTGGCTATTGAATGAACAAAGTTAATATGAAAGTCTAAGATGAGTTTTTCTAAAAAAGCAGCGACCTCCGTCGACGACTCTTGCATGCCGTTCATTATCCAGTATCCCAGAGTCCCTCCGAATCCGTGAGCGAGGAAATAATAGAGCATCTTTTGCTGGCTTTCCGTGAGATTCGGAAAACGCTCTTGGAATAGGTGGGTGGTTCCTTCGTAAACTGTAGAAAGAAGGCGAGAAGCAAATCCCGAATCTCCGTTTTGAAATGCGATGGCATAGAAACTTTCGCGATTTTTCTCCACATGTTCCAGTAAGAGGACAAACGTATCTTGGAGGTCACGTTCTTCAATATGCTGAAGATTTTCCTTGATTTCATCGATGAATTCTTGTTCGATTTTTTCTAACAAATCAAATGGATCATCATAGTATTTGTAAAAAGTGGCGCGATTGATGTCAGCAAGTTGGCAAATTCGTGTTACCGTAATTTTCTTGATGGGTTGCTCCAGCAAAAGCTTTAAAAAGGAATCTTTAATCATCTTTTTTGAGTATCGAGTTCTAGCGTCCAATCCCATTGTTGTTCTCCTTTCACAAGTGAAATCGCAAATAATAAACAAATATTGAAAATTTGTATACCATCTTACGAAATGTCATGTTCTGGTGGTTGTATTTTTTGATTTTTCTGATTATAATATAATCCATTGAGAAAGTCAACATGTGTTTATTATCTTTCAAAGTGTTGTTCACAAAATGGATACATTCTATTTCTTGAGGGATGGGAGCAGATGTGATACAATGATTCTTACGAAAAATAAAGGAGGCAGAAAAGGTGTTATCGAAGTTAAGTGTAAAGAAGCCCTATACCGTGCTGGTGGCAGTTGTACTTGTTTTAGTTCTTGGATTTTTGTCCTTCCGTGATATGAGTACAGATCTTTTGCCGGATATGGAGCTTCCCTATGCCATTGTTATGACTACATATCCGGGAGCAAGTCCGGAAGAGGTTGAGACTGCGGTGAGCCGTCCGATTGAACAGGCGATGGCAAGTATTAGCAATATGAAAGAAGTATCTTCCATGTCGAGTAGCAATATGTCCATTGTCGCGTTGGAATTCAATGAAGGAACAGACATGAATGCTGCGACGTTGGATATGAGAGAAAGTTTGGATATGATTGCATCCCAATGGGATGATAGTATCGGAAGTCCAACGATTATGAAGCTGAATCCGGATATGATGCCGGTTATGGTTGCTGCCATGGACTATGATGACATGGATAGTATTCAGGTGACGGATAAGGCAGAAAAAGACATTATTCCAGAAATCGAAAGTGTGGAAGGTGTGGCATCGGTAACGGGTGCTGGACAGGTTGAGAAGAAAATCGAGGTTATCATCCAGCAAGATAAGATTGACGCGATGAACAAAAAGGTTCAGGATGCAGTAGAAGGAAAGATGGATGATGCCAGTGATGAGATTGATAAAAATCTGGATAAGATCGAGGATGGAAAAGAAACCTTGACTCAGCAGCAGGAAGAGACTGCTGAGCAGTTGGCAAAAGGCGAAGAAAAGCTTGTGAAATCTTCTGAGAAGATGACGAAAACATTAAAGACCATCAATAAAAATCTTAAAACAGTCAAGGAAAATGAAAAGAAATTAATCGAGTCAGAAAAACAGTTAAAAACTGGTTTGGCACAGCTTCGTGCTCAGAAGGCTACTGTTGAGGCGACGATTAAATCTTTAACCAATGCGAAGACGGGATTGGAGCAGTTGCAAACGGGACTTTCCGGTTTGAATACCCAGAAGCAGGCGATTGAGGGGCAGATTGCTTCCATGGGAGAAACCCCAGAGTTAAAAACACAATTGGATGCCATCAATGCTCAAATTGGTGTTTTGCAGGGGCAATTAGCACAGCAGGGAATTCAGGAAGCGGATTTGGCAACAAAAATTGCAGAAGTTTCTACCGGACTTACTCAGGCACAGGCAGGACTTGCTGAAATCAATACGCAAGAGACCAAGTTAGTGAAAAGTCAGAAGCAGCTGAAAAAAGGGAAAAAGAAACTTGTTGCAGGAAAGAAGAAGTTACAGGATGCGAAGAAAAAGCTGAAGAAGGGTCAAATCACAGTAGAAGAAGCGACTCGTGAAATTAGTAAACAAAAGGTACTTGCAGCAATCAAACTCAGTGTGGCTGAGGTGGAAGTAACCAATGGTGAGTCGAAGCTGAATGAAGCGGCAAAAACCTTAGAGGATACGGAAAAAACTACGAAGGATAGTACAAACTTGAAAAAAATCATTACGAAGACCATGGTAGAAGGTATCCTAACTGCGGAAAACTTTGATATGCCGGCAGGATATATTACAGAAGAAAAAGCGTCCTATCTCGTTCGCGTCGGTGATAAACTGGAATCCGATGGAGATGCGGGAGATCTTGTAATCTGTGATATGGGATTGGATGGTTTAGAGCCGATCAAATTATCCGATGTGGCAGATGTGGTAGTGACAGATAACTCGGATGAGGTTTATACTGTAGTAAATGGAAATCAGGCGGTAGCACTTACCATTGAAAAAGCTACGGGATATTCTACCGGAGATGTCAGTGACAGTTTGATTGAGCGCTTTGAAGAATTGGAGAAAGAACACGAAGGACTTCATATTAGTATTTTGATGGACCAGGGTGTGTACATTGACATGGTGGTGGATTCCGTTGTGTCCAACTTGATATCGGGTGGTTTGTTGTCCATTATTATCTTGTTCTTGTTCCTTTGGGATTTGCGCCCAACCTTTATCGTGGCATGTTCGATTCCGCTTAGTGTGGTGGCGGCTGTTGTCATGATGTACTTTAGTGGAGTATCTTTGAACATTATTTCTTTGTCCGGTCTTGCACTGGGAGTAGGAATGCTGGTGGATAACTCTGTCGTTGTAATTGAAAATATCTATCGTTTGCGTAACGAAGAAGGATATAGTTTGAAGGAGGCATCCATCGAAGGTGCAAGACAAGTGGGAGGTGCGATTCTTGCTTCCACACTTACTACGGTGTGTGTGTTTGCGCCAATTATCTTTACGGATGGTATTACGCGTCAGCTCTTTACGGATTTGGCATTGACCTTAGCATACTCCTTGCTTGCCAGTCTCATTGTGAGTTTGACCTTGGTACCAGCAATGTCTCAGGGAATGCTTCGTCGAACAAAAGAGCACCAGTCCAAGGTTGTTATAAGAATGCAAAATGCATATTGCAAGTTGTTGAGATTTTTGCTTAAGAAAAAAGGACTAGTTTTGCTTGGTTCCTTCGTTTTGTTGATTCTCTTTGCGGCACTTTCCATGTCTCGCGGTTTAGTATTTATGCCAGAGATGCAAAGTACGCAGATGACAGTAACCATTACACCGCCAGAGGGCGATGATACTATGGAATTTGTAGAGTTGACCAGACTTTCCACAGAAGCCATGAATCGGATTCAGGAAGTGGAAGGTGTCACAGATGTAGGAGCAGTTTCCGGTGGTGGCGGAATGATGTCTCTTATGTCAGGTGGCAGTGATGCGGTGTCCATGTACATTCTTTTGGATGAAAAGATGACACGGACGAATCAGGAAATTAAAAAAGAAATTGAAGAGAAAACGCAGGATTTGAATTGCCAATTGGAAGTAAGTGCGTCTGCTATGGACATGAGCATGCTGACGGGATCCGGCATCAGTATCCAGATCAAAGGTAAGGACTTGGATAAGATGCAAGCCATAACGGAAGAAATTATGGCGAAGATTCAGAATGTGGAAGGAATCCAGGAAGTAACCAATGGTATGGAAGATGGGGAACAGGAAATCCGAGTGACGGTGGATAAGGCGAAAGCGATGGAATATTCTCTTACCGTGGCACAGGTCTTCCAGCAGATTAATGGAAAAATCAAAGATGCTACTTCCTCCACAACGATATCTACGGATACGGAAGAGTTGGATGTGTATGTAAGTGATGAGGCGGATGAGAAGATTACACAGGACGATCTTCAGACGATGAAGATTGAATACACGGATACAATGACGCAGAAGAAAAAGAAGGTGAAACTTTCCAAGATTGCAGATTTCAGTATTGCAGATTCGCCGACTACCATCAATCGTGTGAGCCAGACACGTTACATGACAGTGTCGGCAACCATCCAAGATGGACATAATATCAGTCATGTAAGCGAAGATGTAAAAGAATCCTTGGAAGGATATGAAGTGCCTGCCGGATATACAATGGAGTTCACAGGTGAAGATGAAGCAATTCTGGAGTCTGTGGAGCAGCTTGTACTTATGTTTGTGGTAGGTGTGTTGTTTATGTATCTTATTATGGTTGCGCAGTTCCAGTCCTTGTTGTCGCCATTTATCATCCTCTTTACGATTCCACTTGCCTTTACTGGTGGATTCATGGGACTTTGGATGTCAGGAAGCGAAATCAGTGTGATCGCTATGATTGGATTTGTTATGCTTTCAGGTATCATCGTAAACAATGGTATCGTGCTTGTGGATTATATCAATCAGCTGCGTGAGCAGGGAATGGAAAAGTACGAAGCTATCGTGGAGGCGGGACGAACACGACTCCGCCCAATCCTTATGACAGCATTGACCACGATCCTTGGACTTGTACCAATGGTTGTTAGTGGTGACAGTGGTGCAGATATGGTACGTCCGATGTCCATTGTAACCATTGGAGGACTGACATACGGAACATTGTTGACTTTGTTTGTCGTACCTTGTATCTATGCGATTTTGAATCGTAAGAAAAATAAGGTTGCAGAAGACTAGTAAAAAGAATATAATAAAAGGGTCATCGGAATGTAAGAATGCGTTCCGAGTGACCTTTTATTATTTTAGAAGAATAAGGAGTAAGGAAAGCATATGAATGCACCAATTGGAGTGTTTGATTCAGGCGTAGGCGGACTTACTGTTGTAAAGGAAATCATGCGACAACTTCCGGGAGAAAATCTTGTGTATTTTGGGGATACTGCCCGGGTGCCATATGGAAGTAAGTCAAAAAATACAGTTTGCAAATACAGCAAGCAGATTGTTCGTTTTTTGCAGACCAAGCAAGTAAAAGCCATTGTTATTGCGTGTAATACAGCGAGTGCGCTGGCATTGGATGAAATCCGCGAGGAAATCGATATTCCGGTAATGGGTGTGGTGGAGCCGGGAGCTATGATGGCGGCAAATACAACCCGCACCAATAACATCGGCATCATCGGTACGGAAAGCACGATCAAAAGTGGTATCTATAATAAATTTTTGCATAAAATCAATCCGGATATAACCGTGGTCAGCAAAGCATGTCCTCTGTTTGTGCCTTTAGTGGAAGAAGGTCTGTGGGAGGACCGTGTAACAGAAGATATCGTGGGAAGATATTTGCATGAATTAAAAGAATATGAGATTGATGCACTTATTTTGGGATGTACCCACTATCCATTGCTCCGACGTGTGATCGGACAGGAAATCGGTGAAGATGTAAAATTAGTGAATCCGGCTTACGAGACGGCGAAATCTTTGAAGCTTTTGTTGGGCGAGAAGAATTTGTTAAATACGATGAGCATAGAAGAGCATGAACCAACGTATGATTACTTTGTAAGTGATGGTGTGGATAAATTCATCTCCTTTGCGGATGATGTGTTGTCCTGTCATGTAGATCACGCGGAGATTGTAGATATCGAATCCTATTAAAGGGAGGAACAGGGTGCGGGGAATTCAAAAAATCATAATAATGGTCGTGACACTTTCGATTGTCCCTATGGAGACATGTTGGATACTGAATGGAGTTCAGGCGGATGCAGTCACGCCTCTCAGCGAAAATGCAGAAAAGTTTCGTAGCTTTGATATGCCAGCAGAAGCATTGGCATCTCTTCGTAACTTTAACGAAAAAAAGTGTGAGAAACTAACGATGCAGTTTTTATACGGAGAAAGCAAAGTGCCATTATTTTTCGTAAAACAACTGGAGCCGGAATGTCGGAAGGAATATACCGATGCCATGGCGACGCTACTTAGTGATGTTTCTTGTTTTCCAGTGGCAATTGATGGAACTGGGGCGGCGACCATTTCTTATGAAAATTCATGGGGCACGGCGAGAAATTACGGGGGAGATCGGAAGCATGAAGGGGTGGATCTTATGACATCCAACAATGTGCCGGGGTATTTCCCTGCTGTTAGTATATGCGACGGTATTGTGGAGAAAATGGGTTGGCTGGAGCTTGGTGGCTATCGGATCGGGATTCGAAGCGAACATGGTTTGTATGCGTATTATGCCCATTTGGATTCGTATCAAGAAGGGCTTCAAATCGGTGATGAGGTAAAAGCGGGTGATGTTCTGGGATACGTAGGGAATACTGGCTACGGCCCGGAAGGTACCAAAGGACAGTTTGATGTGCATTTGCATTTCGGGCTTTATATGGATATCCATGGGAAGGAAGTAAGCGTCAATCCATATGAGATATTACGATATTTAGAAAAGTAGCCTTCGGGCTTATAATGGAGGTTTCAAATGGAAAAGTGGAAAGGAACAAAATGTGAATGTGGGTATATTCACAAGCAAAAAGTTTTTCAGAGTCTGATGATTTTGCTTTTTATTGCAATCGGCGTCGGACTTTTTCTGATTGGTTTGGCAATAACGGGGACGAGAGCCAATGTCTTTACTGTGTTGGGAATCTTGATGGTATTGCCGGGGGCAAAGCGTGTGATTGCAGTAGTGGTTATGTTGCCACATAAGTCCGTGGAGCAGGAACGATATGACGCATTACAGGAGAAATTGTCGAAGAATGCAGTTCTTTTGACAGACTATGTGTTTACGTCTACGGAAAAGGTAATGCATTTGGATTTTGTTGTCATTGATCGTGAAAATGTCATTGGGATACACGGCCCAAAGAAAAAGAATACGGACTACATGCAGGAATATTTGCAAAAAGGAGTATCCACGGCAGCAGCTTCTTACAAAGTAAAGATCTGTGATTCGGAAAAAGAATTTCAACAATTTTACGATCGAATGTCTGCCAGTAAAAAAGAGCAGGTACTCTCGGAGGAAGAGAATAAGCGAAGAGATGCCGTGGTATCGTATCTGAAAATATTGGCAGTGTAGGAAGGGAAAAGCATGAGAGAGATAGAGATTGGTGTCAATCAGTGCGGACAGCGTCTAGATAAATTTCTTCATAAGTACATGAAAGAAGCGCCTACGAGTTTTCTATACAAAATGCTTCGAAAGAAAAATATTAAGCTGAATGGGAAGAAAGCGGATGGAAAAGAAAAATTGGTAGAGGGCGATGTGGTTACCCTTTATTTTTCCGAAGAAACGTTGGAAAAGTTTTGTGGCAAGCAGCCCCCTTTTGCAATTACGGATAAATGTACGAGCCATGTGTCCTTGGATGTGGTGTATGAAGATTCACATGTGGTGTGTATCAATAAACCAGCCGGAATGCTTTCTCAGAAGGCAAAGGAAAGTGATGTGAGTCTGGTGGAGCATTTCGTGGCATATGCAGGAAGTGCAGAGATTGGATTTACACCGGGAATCTGTAATCGACTGGATCGGAATACAAGTGGATTGGTTATTGGTGGGAAGACTCTTTTGGGACTACAAAAAATGTCAGAGTTGATTCATGATCGAAATGTGCGAAAATATTATTTGGCGATTGTACATGGTGAAATGAAGAGCAGGGGAATCGTGGAAGGTTATCTGACCAAAGATGAAGCTACCAATACGGTATCAGTGGAACCTAAAGAACGGCCGGGAAGTTCTTATATTAAGACCGGGTATGAGGCTTTGGCAAGCGATGGTAATTATACGCTTGTAAAGGTGCAGTTATTTACCGGAAAAACTCACCAGATTCGAAGTCATCTTGCCAGCATATCTCATCCGATCGTGGGAGATGTGAAATATGGCGGAAAACGAACAAAAGCGATTCGAAGACAATTGCTTCATGCGTATGAGTTACATTTTCCAGAGTTGGAAGCTCCTTTTGAAGGACTTAGCAACGGTCGCGTTATTGCACCGGTGCCAAAGGATTTTTATGGAGAAGAAGCAATCCGACGTCTGATGGAACATTTAGAATCGTTAAGAAAGTGAGGATAAAACCATGAAAAAAGTTGTAATGTTATTTGCAGAAGGGTTTGAAGAGGTAGAAGCGTTGATGACGGTAGATTTGTTGCGTCGCGCGGAGGTAGAGGTAACAATGGCATCGGTGGAAGATGGCATGGAACAGGTAATGGGGTCCCATGGCATCGGCATAACGATGGATGGCAATATGAATGAAGTAAACTGGGAACAGCAGGATGCAGTAATTCTTCCGGGAGGAATGCCAGGGACGTTGCATTTGGGGGATTCGGAAGCAGTATGTGAAATGGTGAAGAAAATGAACGCAGAAGGAAAGATCGTGGCAGCCATTTGTGCGGCACCAAGTGTATTAGGGGCATGTGGTGTACTGGAAGGAAAAAGAGCTACAAGTTATCCTGGATTTGAAGAAAAATTGACAGGGGCGACAGTGGTTACGGATCAACCGGTTGTGGCGGATGGAAATGTGATTACCAGCCGTGGATTGGGAACTTCGATGGAGTTTGGGTTCAAACTGATCGAGTTACTTGTTTCTAAGGAGAAGGCAGAGGAAATCCGTCAGCAGATTATATTTATGTATTCTTTGTGAACGGGGCATCCTGTGTTGCAATTTTAAGACGATGATGTTATAATTGAAAAACGAGCGTTTTGCTCGAATAACAAACTAAGGAGGAACTTTAAAATGAAAAGGTTCGCGAGAAAGGCATTGGCCAGTGCTTTGACATTCGCTATGGTAGTTTCTTCTGTAGCTGTTGTAGGGACAGAGACAGCAGAAGCAAAAAAAGTAAATGTCAAAAAGGTCACAGTTACTGCACCATCAGGTAAGACAGCCTATGTTGCTAAAGGGAAGAAAGTGAAACTTTCTGCTACTGTGAAGGTTACTCCAAACAAGAGTGCCAACAAAAAAGTAACATATAAATCCGCAAATAGCAAAATTGCTACGGTAAACAGCAAGGGTCAGGTAAAAGGTGTGAAAGCCGGAACGACTAAGATTACTGTTGTTTCTAAGAAAAACAAAAAGAAAAAAGCTACCATCAAAGTAGTTGTTAAGAAAGCAGCTGCAAAGAAGGTTACGATTAGTGCTAAGAAAGCAACGGTTTCCGTAGGTGGAACAAAAAAATTAACAGCAAAAGTAACACCGAAGAAAAATGTATGCACGAAAGTTCAGTGGACAACTTCTAAGAAAAAAGTAGCTACTGTGTCAGCAAAAGGTGTAGTAAAGGGTGTTTCGGAAGGTACTGCAACCATTACCGCTAAGGCTGCTGATGGAAGTGGAAAGAAGGCAACATGCAAAGTGACAGTTGGAGCAGGAATTGCCAATGTAACAGTTCCAACAGCAAAGATTGTCCGCGTAGAACTTTCCAGCGCAAAAGCTCTTACTGCTGCAAACTTTGTGATTCAAAACAAATCAACTCCAGAAGGTCAGTATACAACCACAGAGGGCATTGAGAAAATTGAGACAAAAGACAATGGAAAAACATATGACGTCGTTCTTGACGAAGTAAGCCGCATCAGCAGCAACACATATGTAAAAGTTACCATTGATGCTCTCAAAACAGATAAGTCCAAAGAAATTTATGTTGGTGAGATTCCTGGCTACAACTACAGTGTGACAGATACGGTTGAGCGTGTAACAGGAACACAGAATTCTTCTTACACAGCATCCTGGTACTTGGATGATGTGGGAGCGGTAGGAACAGTGAAGTACAGCGTTTCTGGCCTTCCAACTGGATTGAAGGCATACATCAACAAGCAGGGAACAAGCGTAAGTATCAAAGGAAAGTTCACAAACGTAGAGAATGGTACAACGGCAGTTCTTACAGGTGTTGATGAGACAGGTAAGACATTTAAGAAGACATATGTATTCTATGTAGGTAGTGAATCCGTAATGTATGGTAATTTCTTGGATCGTACGGTTCTTTCCTATGTTCCTGAGAATACAGCAACAGGAGAGAAAGAGAGCGGATATCGTTTTAATGATTCCATTCGTTCCATGGCAAATGGAGTGATTGTAGGTGGAACAGGCGTTTACAAATATTCTGCAACAGGTCTTCCAGCTAACGTAACAATGGATGAAGATGGTTACTTGTCCATCGCAAAAGATGTAAACGGGAACCGACTTCCAGTAGCAGCTGGAACATATTCGGTATCTGTAACGATCAAGGATACAGCAGAAACACCAGTATCTGTTATTCTTCCATTTACACTTAATGTGGTAGAAGGTGTAACGGTTACCGGTACGGTTAAAGATGCTTCTGGTGCAGGCGCAAGAGAAATTCGTGTATACGGACATACAAAGGCAGATGAGTATGGAAGAGATTATTCTTTCTCTGCAACAACAGAGGCAGATGGTAAATACAAAGTACGTGTGATTCCTGGTGATTATAATCAGTATGTGTACTTTGACACATCTTATGACAACAGCATCGGAAATGTATACACAACTGGTACTGTGACAAAAGATTTCACATTGCCATTGTATTACGTAACATTTACAACTGGTATTTCAGGTGCAACTGCATATGAAACAGAGGACGATCTTCGTGTATATGATGTATATGGTATTGGTACAGAGATTTATAGCGAGTATGGTACAGGTATTCTTTACACATATTTGAAGGCCGGAACGTATGAGTTCTCTCCAGCCGCAGACGATGATGATAATGTGGTTTATGCGTATACAAAATACAACAAAGATCACGTACAGGGAGAAGGATCCGGATTCATCGGTTATCTCGGTGAGTATACATTGACAGGTTCCTTCAATGTAACTAGTACAGGAGCAATCGGTCTTACTGCTAAATTGATCGAGGCACCTCAGCCAGAGGCTACCGTGACTCCAGGACCTACCATTACTCCAGGGACAGAAACACAGCCAGTTGCGTAAGGTGATTGAATACAAAATAAGCAAATTACAGGACTTCGGTGATTTCTCATCGGAGTCCTTTTTGCTTGCCAAATACGCCCATATTTGTTATGATAAAAGATAGTGTTAAAGTTACAGAAATGGAGGAAAATGAAATGCATCCATGGAAGCATTTTTGTACGATTACGAGACATCGTCACCAAGTGATACGACATTGTTATCATGCGGGGATTTTCTGGCAAGGTCTTCGTCATGACCTTTCCAAATATACACCGACGGAATTTATTCCCGGTGCCAAGTATTATCAAGGTACGAGAAGTCCTAACGCAGAAGAGAGGGAAACCAATGGTTATTCGGCGGCATGGCTTCATCATCAAGGACGAAATAAACATCATTTTGAATATTGGCAGGACTATAATCCGAAAACGAGATTTAAGGAGCCGGTAAAGATGCCTCTTCGTTATGTGAAGGAAATGTTCTGCGACCGCGTGGCAGCAAGTAAGATATATTATGGGAAAGATTATCGGGAAGATATGCCCCTTGAATATTACGAAAAAGGGAAATATTGCCGTGTGATTCATGAAGAGACGGCAGTGCTTCTTGAACGTTTGCTTGTGATGTTAAAGGAGAAAGGGGAAAAAGAAACCTTTCGCTACATTCGCAATTTGAAAGAATATTAGGAAATGGAGAAACAAAAATGATAGAAAATGTAATTGATTTGATTGGAAATACACCGTTGGTGAGTTTGAGGAAATTAACTGGTTTACCAGTATATGCAAAGGCTGAGTTTTTGAATCCTGGTGGAAGCATCAAAGATCGTGTGGCAAAAAATATGATTGAGCAGGCAGAGAAAAAGGGTGTTTTGAAACCAGGTATGACCATTGTGGAGCCGACAAGTGGAAATACGGGAATTGGTCTTTCGTTCGTCGGTGTGCGAAAGGGCTATCGTGTCATTATTGTTATGCCGGAGAATATGAGCGAAGAGAGAAAGAAAATTATTCGTGCCCTCGGAGCAGAATTGGTATTGACTCCGCCGGAAGAAAGTATCGGTGGTTCTGTGAAAAAGGCGGAAGAATTGGCGGCAGAATTAGGTGACCAATGCTTTATGCCACAGCAGTTTGTGAATCCGGATAATCCGAACATCCATTATGAAACAACGGCGAAGGAATTGTATGAGCAGCTGGATGGCAAAGTGGATATTTTTGTATCTGGTCTTGGAAGTGGTGGTACGTTGCAGGGAATTGGTAAATACTTAAAGGAAAAGAACCCAAATCTTAAAATTGTAGCAGTAGAGCCAAAGAATGTGTCTGCGTTACTTGGACATGAGCCGGGGTTGCATAGCATTCAAGGAATTGGGGATGGATTTGTTCCAGAGGTATTAGATACCTCCTTGATTGATGATATCATTGAGGTGACAGACGAAGATGCCATCGAGATGGCCAGGGAGTTGGCAAGTGTGCAGGGGCTTTTGTGTGGAACATCATCTGGAGCCAATGTATGGGCAGCTAAGAAAATTGCGGAAAAATACGGAACAGACAAAGTGATTGCCACCGTATTAGCAGACCGTATGGAGCGTTATTTCAGTACGGGATTGTTGGGATAGTGCCATAAGTTTGATGTCTTTTTAAGATAGAATACAAAGGGTACAAAATCAACAGAAATGAGGAAAACAGAATGAAAATAAGAATGTATATGATATTGAGTTTGGTTCTGATGGCGGTGGCTTCGTGCTTTATCGGAAAGGAGCTGGAAGCAGCAGATACCGAAGTACGTGCAGTATGGGTATCGTTTTTTGAGTATGAAACGGCTGGACTGAAGGACAAGTCAGAGGAAGAGTTTCGTGCCAATGCGGATATTATGTTTAAAAATATTCGTAATAATGGTTGTAATACGGTATATTTTCATGTGCGTGCCTTTGATGATGCCATTTGGCCATCGGATAATTTTGAATTCAGTAGTTACATGGGAGAGTATGAACCAGATTACGATCCATTGGCGATTCTTGTGGAATCGGCACATAAGTACCAATTGTCATTTCATGCATGGATGAACCCATATCGAATCACCCAAAAGAAAATATATAATCCTTCCAAGGAATCCACAAGAAGCCGTATTTTGCTGGCGGTAAAGGAAGTAATTGATTCCTATGCAGTGGATGGAATTCATTTTGACGACTATTTTTATCCATCTTCGTCACATAAGCAATATAAAAAATATAAATCTGTGTCAAAAGAAGAAAAGATGACATACGTAAATACTATGATCCAGGAAGTGTATAACATGGTAAAACAAAAGTCACCGACGTTGCAATTTGGTATCAGTCCTGCGGGAAACGTGGAAAATTGCGAGGCTATGGGGGCGGATGTGAAGACTTGGATGAGTGTTCCGGGATACATTGATTACATTGTTCCGCAGATTTACTGGTCCAATAATTATCTGCTGGAAGGAAAACGCACCAAGCTTTTTGATAAGCGTCTGAAACAATGGACTAAATTGAACACGGCTGGTGTTCAAATGTATGTAGGGCTTGGCTTGTATCGTGGCGGAATGTCAGATCGTTACGATCGTGGTTGGAAGAAAAGTTCCAAAGTAATTGCAAATGAAATTGGAAAGATTCGGAAAAATGCAAAGGTTTCCGGTTATTCTTTATTTAGTTATGAAAGTCTTTATAAGGAATCTTGCCGAAAAGAAGTGAAAAATATGTTGTCGAAGATTTCCTCAGTGACGATTACGGGAGGAAAGAATACTTTGACAAAGGGCGATAAGCTTCGGCTGAAAGCGTCGGTGTGGCCACTTCGTTTGGGACAAACGGTAACTTGGCGCACTTCCAACAAAAGAATTGCTACTGTTTCCAAAAAAGGTGTAGTAAAAGCAAAGAAAAAGGGAACGGTAAAGATATACGCGAAAAAAGGAACCAAAAAAGCAGTTTTGCGTATTAAGATTATTTCCTAGAAAGGCAGTGCAAGCGTGATAGAGACATTTGATTATGGAATTTTACAATGGTTTCAGCAAATCCACAATGATTTCCTCACTGAGACTTATCGTTTTTTTACAATAATTGGAGAAGGGGGAGCAGTTTGGATTGCGGTGGCGATTTTGCTGTTATGTTTTCGTGAGACCAGAAAGCATGGCGTGATTGTTGCATTTTCCTTGATTCTTTGTCTGGTTTTTGGAAATGGGCTTCTGAAAAATATTGTGGCACGTCCGCGTCCTTGTTGGCGACATCCAGAAGTGGAAATGTTAATTGGAATTCCGACAGACTATTCCTTTCCATCCGGACATACATTTTCGTCTTTCGCGGCAGCATTGTCATTGTTTCATTGGAAGAAATCGGTTGGTTTCGGAGCGTTTTGTGTGGCGGTGTTGATTGCTACCTCACGGTTGTACTTTTTTGTTCATTATCCCACGGATATATTGGCGGGGATAATGCTTGGCACTGTATTGGCATGTATTAGTATATATGTAGTAAAATATGCGATACCAAAGAAAATGCGTGGGTCACGCATATAGAAACGGGGGAAGAAAATGGCTATTATATTGATTGCAATTGGATTATTGTTTACTGGAATTGATATACATGTTGTGTCGGGAATTGAGTATCCGGCGTTTCAAGTAACGGGAATGTTGGGGAAATATGAGTTGGCACCTTCGATACGAACGTTTACACTGACGAATGTATTAGGGGATCATGTTCGTATTGACTGTCTTCCTGATATCGTAGGATGTGTATTGATTTTTATTGGTTGTTCCATGATGTTGCGATATAACAAACGCTATCTTGGCGGAATGGCGATGACTGTGGTAATGGCAGTTGCTTCCGTATTGCTACGTACGTGTGGATTTATCGAACAAGATTCTTCGCTGGTGGTGTGGATTATCGTATGTTTTTTTGCACAGGTGGCAGCGGAGCTGTTCATGGAATATTTGGTTCTTTATACCACAGTGGGGATTACCAATGCTCTCGTGAATCGGGGAACCAATACAAGAATTTTGTTTGTTTGGTGGTTGACGGTGATTTGTCGAACCTATATGGCATTTCTAAATTTTGTGGGGCATACAGGGGTAAGTAACATATATCGATGGGTGCTGATTGTGGCGACATTGATAGGCTCCGTCCTCTTGATTCGCACAAGAAAATATGTAAAAAAATAGTAATTCAAAGAGAGAGAATTTGTAATACGTTATAAAATTCTCTCTCTTTTTTTGTCAAATTGTGCTAATTTACAAACCAGAGAAAGGGTGGTATGATTAGGACATTCCACCGGAAAACGAAAGGAGGACATCGAATTTGAAAATTGCTTTTTGGAGCAATTCACCGGGGAAAGCCGGCGTTACGGGAAATCTGTCCTGTATCAGTATCTTATCGGCATTGTACCAACCATCGGAGATGGTACTATTTGAAAATCACTCGAGTATCAGCAATCTGGGTAGTACTTTTCTTAACCCAAATTCCTATGATGTTTTACAAGAGAAAAATTCATACTTTGTAGAAAATGGTTTAGGCAGAATCTTAAGTTATTGTAGCGGAAGAGACATGATAAATGAAAAAATGATGATACACCGCACCTGTTTATCTGTATTGGATCAGCGAGTATTTTATCTGCCTACAGGAGGCATGAATCGAGAACTGTTGGAATATCGATTGAATCGTTATGCAGGGGAAGTTCTTAGTTTGTTGGAGAAGCATTGTCATACCGTGTGCGTTGACCTTTCTTCTGTGCCTTTCGAAAGTTCTCGAAGAATCTTGCAAGAAGTGGACCTGATAGTTGTAAATTTATGTCAGAACCATCAATTGTTGTCTCATTTTTTTCGGAATTTTTCGGAAATACAAAAGAAAGCATTTTATGTGATTGGAAATTATGACCCAGAATCGGTCATAACAAAGAGTGATATTGTCGGAAGATACCGGCTGGATCGGAATCGTGTTGGTACGATTCCTTATAACCGGAGATTTGCAGATGCATTAACAAAAGGGAAGGTAGTGCCGTTTTTGTTACAGCACTATAATTGCGACGCGAAGGATATTAATCATGAATTCATGTGTGCTTCGCTGGAAACCGTATCTTTGCTAGAACAGCGGAAGAAAGAGATTGAGAGGAAAGGAGGTAGACAAAATGTGGAACCGACGGAGGGTGGTGCTAATGTGCAGCATCACGGTTATGATATTCCTATGCTGGAGGAGTACGCCAGTGAACGCGATCGAAAAGTGTTATGTAGGTTCTAGCAAGGAATTACGACAGGCATTGGGGAAAAACGGGGACTGTATTATCTACCTGCAGAAGAATGTGTTAGTGGAGGAATGCTTGGTGGCGAAAGGGAAAAAGGTATTGGATGGTGGTGGAGTCTATTCCATACAAAGAAAGGTTCAAGGAGAGCAGAGCTACACGGGAACCATCTTGTCTGCGCAAGGACAATGGTTGCAACTACGAGCGATTACTGTCGAGGGTGGTGGGCGAAAAGTCGATGCACCTCAGGCGGTACAAGGAAGGCTAGTAGAGGTCCGACAGGGGACAATGATTCTTGGTGAAGGAAGTACGTTAAAAGAAAATTATAACTTGACGTCGAAAAGTTATGGAGGCGGAGGAATTCTTGTGGCCAATGGTGGTCGGGTGGTATTGAAAGACGGAAGCCGGATTCAGGATAATCTTACTATGAGTGCGGGGGCAGGAGTACGTGTGGAAAAAGGTGGTTTTCTTGTGATGGAGGGGGGTGTTGTGCAAGGCAATGCAGCAGTTGGGCAAAGTACAAAATCAGGATACGATGGCAGAGGCGGAGGAATTTACAATGCGGGAACTGTGATTTTGCAAAGTGGAAGTGTAACGGGAAATCTTGCTCGTAGTTATCAGCCGAAGGGGCGCCGATATGGTGGTAGAGGCGATGGTATCTATAACGATGGAATGTTACGATGGGATGGAAATGTGATCGTGTCTTCTCTATATCTTGCCGAGGAAAAGTGGATCCAGTTGACAAAGAATTGGAACAGTGTTGAAGCATGCGTGGTGGAATGTGAAGAGAAACAAGAGGGACGTGTTGTTGTACGAGCTGATACGAAATGTCGAACAGGGTGGCAAGAGAAATTTGTGTTGAAAAACAAGAGTGGCTATGAACTGAAACGGTTAGGAAATACACTTCAGTTGAAGAAAGAAATAGAAAAAAACACGAAGAAAAGTGCCGAAGTACAGGAAACACCATGTCCTACCACAAAGCCAAAAAAGCATCGTGAGAAAGCATCCCATTCTTCTACGGCTACGAGAGAACCGTTGATAAGACGGACACCATCGTTACGTCCGTCTATGGCGCCAACGAAAACAGAAGCACCATTGAGAACAGAAGTGCCAACGATGCTAGAAGTTCTGGCGAAAGAGGAGACACCTAACACGGAAACAGTGGAAATCTTACAGACAAAAGAAGTGTCCGGGCAGGTTCAGATTCTTCGTGATGCCAGTGGTGTGGGATTGATGCAACAGTCTGTTTGGCGATTGCCAGAGTACCAACAGCTATTGCAACAAACGTTTCAGAAAACGTCATCTGTGTGTGAGATGAGCTGGGAAGTGTCAGCGAAAGAGATGGTAAGTATGCGAAGTACTGTAACAGAATGCCTGAAAAAAACGGAATTAGAGCGATGTCATATATTTCTAGAAAGATATGGGGAAGGGATGGTGACAGAATGAAAACAGCGATGGTTTCGACGATTTGCATTGGTGTGGTATTAGTGGGGTGCATGACGCATACGGTGTGGGAAGGGCGAGCAATCTGCGAAAGAGAATTGGAAAAAACGCTGGCGAAAGCAGTGACCCAGACCGTAGAAGAAGTGATGGAGGAACAATGCTTTGGAGTGGAACACAAAAATGAATTCGTGGCGGCTTTCTTGCAACGATTCATACAATGTTCAGAGCATGATGTGGATATGACAGTTCGTGTTTTGTCGGCAGATCCAGTGAATGGTTTGCTGGACATCGAGGTATGTGAAAAACCGATATTTTTGGGGCGGATTCAAAGTGAGATAACCGTGCGAAAGACGGTGGTATTCGACCGACCTGCCACATAAAAAGAGAACTGTTCGCCAGAGCAAATGGCTTGCCACTGGGAACAGTTCCGCAATCAATGTTGTATATGTTTAGCTCAAAGCCTGACGCTTTCTTGCCATCTCGTCACTGTCAAGATATTCGTCGTAAGTGGTAACCTTGTCAATCATACCATTTGGCGTAAGCTCGATGATACGGTTGGCAATGGTCTGGATAAACTGGTGGTCCTGAGAAGTAAAGAGGACAACGCCAGGGAATTTGATCAGACCGTTGTTGACAGAAGTGATGGACTCCATGTCAAGGTGGTTGGTTGGCTCATCCATGATGAGGGCATTGGCACCAAGCATCATCATTTTGGATAACATAACACGCACCTTTTCACCTCCAGAAAGGACATTTACTTTCTTCAAACCATCATCACCAGAGAAGAGCATACGTCCAAGGAAACCACGTACGTATGTGGCATCTTTTTCAGGAGAGAATGGCATGAGCCAATCTACGATGGTATCGCTGCTATCGAAGTCTTTTGTATTGTCTTTTGGGAAATATGCTTGACTTGTAGTGATTCCCCATTTGTAATCGCCTTCGTCCGGTTCCATTTCGCCAGCGAGGATTTGGAACAGTGTGGTTGCGGCGATGCCATAAGAACCAACGAATGCAATTTTATCGTCATGTCCAACGGTAAAAGAAACATTATCCAAAACTTTTTCGCCGTCGATGGTTTTGGAAAGGTTCGTAACGGTGAGTACTTCGTTTCCAATTTCACGATTTGGCTTGAAATCTACATAAGGATATTTTCTACTGGAAGGACGCAAGGTATCCAATTCGATTTTTTCCAAGGCACGTTTACGAGAAGTAGCCTGCTTAGATTTGGAAGCATTGGCGCTGAATCGTTGGATAAATTCCTGCAATTCTTTGATTTTTTCTTCCTTCTTTTTATTCGCCTCTTTCATTTGTTTAATCATCAACTGGCTGGATTCGTACCAGAAATCGTAGTTTCCAGCGTAAAGTTGCATTTTGGCATAGTCGATGTCAACGGTATGGGTACATACTTTGTTGAGGAAATAACGGTCATGGGATACTACGATAATGGTATTTTCAAAGTTGATGAGGAATTCTTCCAACCAACGGATAGCGTCGAGATCCAAGTGGTTCGTAGGCTCGTCGAGAAGAAGAATGTCTGGGTTACCAAACAATGCTCTTGCCAAAAGAACTTTCACTTTTTCACTACCGGAGAGTTCACTCATCATTTTGTAGTGGAGATCCGTATCGATGTTCAATCCGTTCAAAAGAGTAGCAGCATCGGATTCCGCCTCCCATCCATTCATGGTGGCGAAGTCTGCCTCTAACTCACTGGCACGGATTCCATCTTCTTCTGTGAAATCTTCTTTTGCATATATTGCGTCTTTTTCTTTCATGATTTCATAGAGACGCTGATTTCCCATGATTACAGTATCCAGCACCATAAATTCGTCATACTTAAAGTGATCCTGCTCCAACACGGAGAGACGCTGACCTGGTGTGATGATGATGTCACCTTTGGTTGGCTCCAATTCTCCGGAAAGAATTTTTAAAAAGGTAGACTTTCCGGCTCCATTTGCACCGATGATACCGTAGCAGTTTCCTTCGGTGAACTTTATGTTTACTTCTTCGAAAAGCGCTTTTTTACCAAAGCGCAAGGTAATGTTACTTGCCTGAATCATTCTCTTTCATTCCTTAATTATCTAATATTTAGGTTGATACGGGAACCCATAACCCTTCTATATAAATGCACTAACACTCACTATTTTACTAAAAAACTGTGAATTTGCAAGTGTTTTTGGAAATATTTACGATTCTTTTGGGTTGTGGTTGGGAATTATCTATGCTAAAATAATGAAAAGCAAATCAAATTGACTTGAATAATGAAGCATGAGGAAAATGGATGAAAACGATTGAAAATGGAACAATTATTATAAAAAAAGGGCGACAGATGCGAGAGGGCGTTTGGATGTCGGAAGCGAAGAACCAGCTGGAGATAACAATCTGGTGCAAGGAAAAGGAAAATTGTAAGTTGTGCTTGTACAAAGGGACAAAGCTTTGGTATAAAATTGCGATGTTTTCCATGAAAGATGAGGGGGTGGCAGATCTTTTTAATGTGGTTTTGCAAGGTGAAGGTCTGGGAGAACGATTGTCATCCTGTGAATATTGTTTTGAAGTGGACAAGGAAGTTGTCAATGATCCGTATATGTTAGCTACTTCAGGAAGAGATTCTTTTGGGAAACGTGGTAAGTTGCGTGGGCGTTTTGTGTGGGATGAGTTTGATTGGAGTGGTGAAAAAAGACATTCCTTGTCGTATCAGGAAATGATTTTGTATCAATGTCATCTTCGCGGATTTACGAAGCATAGTAGTTCCGGAGTGGCTCATCCTGGTACATTTGCAGGGTTTGTTGAAAAACTGGATTACATTCAAGAGTTGGGCGTGAATACAATTTTATTTTTGCCGTTGTATGATTTTAATGAAGTCATGGAGGAAGAGGCAAAGAAGGTGAATTGTTGGGGATACACAAAGGATGCTTGTTACTTTGCGCCAAAGGCTTCTTATGCGAAAAATCCGGAAAAAGCTGTGACCGAGATGAAACAGCTGGTAAAGGAAATTCACCAACGGGATATGAATGTATTTATGGATGTGCATTTTGTGGATCAGTCCCCAGAATTTATGCTGAGATGTCTTCGACATTATGCGGTTCAATATCACATCGATGGATTTTTGGTGGATACCGCGGTGGTTTCAAAACAGTGGATTGACGAGGATCCGGTATTGCGACAATGCAAATTTTTGGGAAATTATTGGCAGGATGCGAGTCCGGTTGGTGGCGAGAAAAAATTTGCTACTTTTAACGATGAATATCTGACTGTAGCGAGACGATATTTGAAAAGTGATGAGGGGCAGGTGGGGGATTTTTACAACTGCTTTAAAGCCGACGCGAAAAATGTAGGACGTGTTCATTACTTGACACAAAAAAATGGGTTTACTCTCCGTGATTTGGTGTCTTATGATGTGAAACACAATGAAGCAAATGGTGAGAAAAATTCCGATGGAACGGAGTACAATTATAGCTGGAATTGTGGGCAAGAGGGTGTGAGTCGTAAAAAAACAGTGAATGCCATGCGATTGCAGCAGACGAAAAATGCGTTTTGTATGCTACTTTTAGGTATGGCAACCCCGATGATTCTTGCGGGAGATGAATTTGGAAGAACCCAGAAGGGAAATAATAATGCCTACTGTCAGGATAATGTCACTACGTGGTTGGATTGGCGGTTACTTGAGAAAAATCAGGAAGTTTTTGGTTTTGTCAAGCGTATAATCGAGTTTCGTAAAAAATGTTCGTTGTATATGCGAAAAGAAGTGATGTGTGGCATGGATACAAAAGGGGTTGGTGCTCCGGATGTTTCAGCGCATGGAATTGAACCTTGGGAAGTGAACTTTTCTTATTATAGTAGAGAAGTTGGAATTTTATTTTATGGAAGCTATTATGAGGGGAAATCTCTATATATGGCATTCAATTTTCACTGGGATTCCCATGAATTTTATTTACCGGTGGTGGATTCGAAAGAATGCTGGCACGTTCTTTTTGACACAAGCTGTGACGAGGTAAAGAAGGAAAATCATGGGTACAAAAAGTACATGGTTGCACCACGCTCTGTCGTTGTGTTTGAAAGCAATCCGGTACCACAAAAGAAGAAAGCGCCAGAAAAGTCTGACGCTCCTTCTCGAAAAAGATAGGATTAAAAGTTGTGATCAGCGACAATTGGGTCAAACAAATCCAACTTGCAGTGTTTTTTTCCGTCATCGGAAAAGTGTTTGCATGTGGTACAAGATACGGAAACGTCTCCAGATTTGTTGGAAACGGTGTTTTTGCAACAATCCTTTGCGGAATATGCACTACAGTGTTTTGCTACGTTTTTGTACGTGGACTCACTTGCTCTCATGATTATTTCTCCTTTCAAAGTGGAATGGTGTACAAAGTTAGTATTTGCGAATGAGGAGTAGATTATGCAAATGTATAAAATCGAGGACGTAAAGGAATTTATGTCACTTTTGCTGATAAAGGAAAATTTTGATAAATTTTGTGTGGGAAGTGTGGAACTGAAAACATTGGTTCCGATTTCTATTCAAGGCACGTTGCAGGAAGATTGGCTTAGCGAGGAAGAGCGGGAGTTGTATGCAGGAAATGAGTATGCGTCATGGAAATTGTTACGTCCTATGGTATTTTCTCTGATTAAAGGAAAACAGACGCCACAAATGATGCGAATTCAGTTCGTGCATTCCTTTGATAATGGAGATTGTGGTGGACTCAGGATTCAGTTTGAAAAGGGAAAACTTACTTGTATTAGTATGTATACTGCGGCAACCTTCACGTTAGATAAAAGTGCCGAGCAGGTGTGGGATGACCAATGTGCGGAGTTTTTGCGAAAAAATGGTATTGTTAGCACTCTCCTTTGACGAGTGCTAAAAAGTTCTTGACAACTGTTTTGTTCTGTACTAAGATTAGTTCTAGACGATTATGTTTAGAAATAAGGAGAGTGACATATTATGAACAAGGAACAAGGCAGTTTGGCGATTCATTCTGAAAATATTTTCCCGATTATAAAGAAATGGTTGTATTCCGACCATGATATTTTTATCCGTGAGCTTGTTAGTAACGGATGTGATGCCATTACAAAGCTGAAAAAGCTGGAGATGATGAGCGAGGCGACGTTGGCAGATGATTATAAGGCAAAAGTAGAAGTGTATGTGAATGCAGAAGAGAAGACCATCCGTTTTGTGGACACAGGTCTTGGTATGTCTTTTGATGAAGTAAAAGAGTACATCAATCAGATTGCATTTTCCGGTGCTACGGATTTTCTTGAGAAATACAAAGATAAATCCAGTGAGGATCAGATCATCGGTCACTTTGGTCTTGGTTTTTATAGCGCATTTATGGTGGCAGATAAAGTAGAAATTAATACAAAATCCTATCGAGACGGGGAAACTTCGGTACACTGGGAATCCGAAAGTGGAACAGAGTTTGAGATGGGGGAAGGAACCAAAGAAGAAATTGGTACCGAGATTATTTTGCATTTGAATGAAGATAGTTACGAGTTTTCCAATGAGTACCGAGTGAAGGAAGTATTGGATAAATATTGCTCCTTTATGCCGGTTGAAATTTTCCTTACCAATGAAAATGCGGAGACACAGTACGAGACCATTCCTAGTGATGAGGTGACGGAAGAAGATACGGTCATTGAAGAAATCGTAGAGGAACCAAAGGCAGAAGAAAATGCGGAGGGTGACGATGCAGAAGCGAAGGAGCCGGTGAAAAAAACAAAGATTGTAAAACGCCCGGTTTCCATCAGCGATACGACACCTCTTTGGACCAAGCATCCAAATGAGTGTTCCGAGGAGGATTATAAAGAATTTTATCGAACAGTATTCCATGACTACAAGGAGCCATTGTTCTGGATTCATTTGAACATGGATTATCCATTTAACTTGAAAGGTATTTTGTACTTCCCGAAAGTAAACTTGGAGTACGAAAATGCGGAAGGTATCATCAAACTTTATAACAATCAGGTGTTTATTGCGGACAACATCAAAGAAGTAATTCCAGAGTTCCTTCTTTTGTTGAAGGGAGTTATCGATTGTCCGGATCTTCCATTGAACGTATCCCGTAGTGCATTGCAGAACGATGGATTTGTGACAAAGATTTCGGATTATATTACCAAAAAGGTGGCAGATAAGCTCAGTGGAATGTGCAAGACAGACCGTGAGAATTATGAGAAATACTGGGATGATATCAGTCCATTTATCAAATATGGTTGCTTGAAGGATCAGAAATTCCAGGAGAAGATGAGAGAGTATGTGCTCTTTAAGGATCTGGATGAGAAATATATGACCATGAAAGAGTATTTGGAGACGGTGGATGCGCCAGAGGCAGAAGTGGTTGAGCCTGGCGAAGAAGAGAACGGAGAACCAACAGAACCACCAAAAACAACCATCTACTATGTGACAGATCTTCAGCAACAAAGCCAGTACATCAATATGTTCCGCGAGCAGGAGAAAAATGCATTTGTGTTGACTCATAGCATTGACCAGCCATTTATTTCTTCTTTGGAAATGGGTGATGATGCGGTGAAATTCCAGCGTATCGATGCGGAAGTGACGGATGAGTTCAAAGAAGATGTGGCGGAAGAAGAGTTGAAGGAGCAGACAGATGTTTTGACAGAGCTCTTCCGAAAAGCGATTGGAAAAGAAAATCTGGAAGTGAAAGTAGAAAAACTGAAGAATGAGAAGCTTTCTTCTATGATTACGATTTCAGAAGAAATGAGACGTATGCAGGATATGATGAAAATGTACGCCATGAATGGCATGGGACCGATGGGTGACATGGGTGGCGAGACATTGGTGCTTAATGCCAATAATAAATTGGTGCAGTATCTTGTGGCAAATAAAGAGGGTGAGCATGCGGAGTTGTTCTGCAAGCAATTGTATGATCTGGCGATGATCAGCAATAAGCCACTCAGTCCGGAAGATATGACAGCGTTTATCCAGAGAAGCAACGAAATCATGGAACTTTTGATGGCAGAATAAATTTTGTCATAATTTCATATTTTTTGATGCAAACGGCGGGTTTTTATTGTATAATAGTGCTATGCGATAAAGCCCGTCGCTTTTTATTTGGAACAAAAGGGCATATATACAGAAAGGAAGGAAACAATATGGGATTAATTAAAGCAATATCAGAGGCTGTAAGCGGTACAATTGCCGATCAGTGGAAAGAGTATTTTTACTGTGATTCATTGGACAAAGATGTGTTAATGGCAAAGGGACAAAAACGTACGGGTGACAATTCATCCAACACAAAGGGAAGAGATAACATCATTTCAAATGGATCCGGTATTGTGGTGAATGAAGGTCAGTGTATGATCATTGTGGAGCAGGGTAAAATTGTGGAAGTCTGTGCGGAGCCAGGCGAGTTTACATATGACAAGTCAACGGAGCCAAGTATCTTTTCCGGGAATTTGGGAGAGAGCATTAAGCAGACATTTGCTACCATTGGAAGACGTTTTACAATGGGTGGTGACACAGGAAAAGATCAGCGTGTGTACTACTTCAATACAAAAGAGATTATTGATAACAAGTTCGGTACAGCAACACCGATTCCGTTCCGTGTAGTGGACCGTAACATTAGTTTGGATATTGATGTGTCCATTCGTTGTAATGGTATTTATTCTTATAAGATTGTAGATCCGTTGTTGTTCTATACAAATGTGTGTGCAAACGTGGAGGATGAATTCACAAGAAGTGAAATTGATACACAGTTAAAAACGGAGTTTGTAAGTGCGTTGCAACCGGCATTTGCAAAAATTTCGGAGCTGGAGATTCGTCCAAATGCCATTCCGGGACATGTGGATGAGCTTTGTGCAGCAATGAATGAAAATCTGACGACAAAATGGACAGAACTTCGTGGTCTCGCGATCGTATCCATTGCGATGAATCCGGTTACTCTTCCAGAGGAAGATGCAGAACTTATCAAACAGGCACAGCGTACTGCGATTATGCGTGATCCATCCATGGCAGCAGCTACGTTAACAGGAGCTCAGGCGGATGCGATGCGTGCGGCAGCATCCAATGAAAATGGCGCCATGATGGGATTCATGGGTATGGGTATGGCACAGCAAGCAGGTGGTATCAATGCTCAGAATTTATTCCAAATGGGAGCAGAACAGCAGGCGGCACAGCAGCAAGCAGCAATGCAGCAACAGGCAGCGGCTCCGGTTCAGCCGGCGGCACAACCACAGGCAGGAGCATGGACTTGCGCATGTGGAACTCAAAATACTGGTAAGTTCTGTACCGAATGTGCAGCACCAAAGCCAGCAGATAATGGTTGGACATGTAGTTGTGGAGCAGTAAATAAAGGTAAATTCTGTTCGGAGTGTGGTGGTGCAAAGCCAGCAGGAGCTCCATTGTATCAGTGTGATAAGTGTGGTTGGGAGCCAGAGGATCCAAAGAATCCACCTAAATTCTGTCCGGAATGTGGAGATCCATTTAATGAATTGGATCAAAAATAATAGAGAGAGGTGTTAAGATGGCTACGGTATTGGAATATAAATGTCCATGTTGTGGCGGTGTAATAGAATTTGATAGCGCCTCACAGCAGATGAAATGCCCGTATTGTGATACAACATTCGATGCGGAGACATTGAAAAGCTATGACGATGTCCTGAGTCAGGAGCAAGAAGATGAAATGACATGGGAAACGGCAGCGGGAAGCGAGTGGCAGGAAGGCGAGACGGATGGAATGGCTGTGTACGTCTGCGAAAGTTGTGGCGGTGAGATTATTGCGGAAACCACGACAGGAGCTACAAAGTGTCCTTATTGCGACAATCCGGTTATTATGACGAGACAGTTTGCGGGAGATCTTCGTCCGGATTATGTAATTCCATTTAAGTTGGATAAAAAAGCTGCCAAGGCGGCGATGAACGCTCACCTTCAAGGAAAACGTTTGTTGCCAAAGGTATTTAAGGATGAAAACCACATCGATGAGATCAAAGGTGTGTATGTCCCATTCTGGCTTTTTGATGCAGATGCGGATGCGAACATTCGTTATAAGGCGACGAAGCTTCGTGCATGGAGTGATAGCAATTATGATTACACAGAGACGAGTTATTTTGCGATACATCGTGCCGGTAATATCGGATTTGAACGGGTGCCCGTGGATGGCTCTACACAGATGCCGGATGATTTGATGGAATCCATTGAACCATTTGATTTTTCGGATGCAGTGGATTTTCAGACAGCGTATCTTTCGGGATATCTGGCAGATCGTTATGATGTGACTTCGGAAGAGAGTATCCAGCGTGCAAATCAGCGTATTAAGACCAGTGCGGAACAGGCTTTTGCGGCCACTGTTGTCGGCTATACGACAGTTACTCCGGAAAGCACGAATGTGCGCTTGTCCAATGGAAAAGCGAAGTATGCGTTGTATCCGGTTTGGTTATTAAATACCAGCTGGAATGGCGAAAAGTACATATTTGCCATGAATGGACAGACGGGAAAATTTGTGGGAAATCTTCCATTAGATAAGGGTGCGTATTGGAAGTGGTTTGGTGGTCTTGCCAGCATTTGCAGTGTAGTAGCATTTGCTATTATGTTCATTTGGTGGCTGATATAGAAAGGAGAAGAATATGAATCGAAAAAGAAATGTTTTTATGCTTATTTTGATGATGGTTCTGTCAGTGGTTTCTCCTTTGAACATAAAGGCACAGACCATTCCGGAAGAACGACAGTTGCCACGTTTGGTTGATGATGGTGCGATATTGACAGATGCAGAAGAAGCGACAATTTTGAGCAAGTTAGACGAAATTAGTGAACGTCAGCAATGTGATGTGGCAGTTGTAACAGTAGAGTCATTGGAGGGGAAAGGTGTCAAACTCTATGCAGATGACTTTTACGATTTTAATGGATATGGTATGGGAGAAGGAGACGATGGCGTCTTGCTTCTTGTGAGTATGAATGACCGAGAGTGGGCGATAACCACATACGGAAAAGCGATTCCAGCTTTTACCGCGGCAGGGTTATCTTATATGGAGGATCAGTTCCGTCCACTTTTGACGGACGGGGATTACGCACAAGCGTTTCATACCTTTGCTGATCACTGTGATGATTACATTACGCAGGCAGCAACAGGAACTCCATATGATACAGGAAATATGCCAAGAGGTGCGTTTCCATTTTTGACACGTTTGGCGATGGCTCTTGCTATTGGACTTATCATTGCGTTTGTGGTTGTGACTCATATGAAATCACAGTTGACATCCGTGGGATTTCAAAAAGCTGCGGCTGCATATGAGAAGCAGGGATCGATGCAGATACGAAATCAAAGCGATTTGTTCTTGTACCGCAATGTGACGAGAAGACGTAAACCGAAACAAAGTTCTGGTGGAGGTGGCATGAGTACTGGTTCCTCCGGACGTTCTCATGGTGGTTCCAGTGGTAGCTTCTAAATAGTAAAAAAAGTTCCGAAATCTCATTGAGATTCGGAACTTTTTTATTCAGCTTCGAAAGGGACTTGAACCCTCGACCCCTTCATTACGAGTGAAGTGCTCTACCGACTGAGCTATCGAAGCAAAACAACACTATTATGATACAATATTCCGTCCTCTTTTGCAAGTGTTTTTTTACAGAATTGTAAATGTAAAATTGTATTTTATATAAAATTAGAATTATTTTATATTTTTTTTCGTGAATATACATTTAATTCCTACGGTAAGTGTTGTATAATGAATGTAGAAAAAAGAAAGAAAAGTAGAAAAGTAGGAAAAGGGGCCCTGAAAAGGGGGAATAGTTATGGAAAAGAATGCAAATTTTAAAGAACGATTGGTTTACGTATATAATCATTTAACCGTAAAAGAGCGTGTAGTGTGGGTATTGCAGATGATTTTAACAATTGTGGTCTTGGTTATCGCGATGCTTGGAATTAAAGGTGTATATCCAATTTACATGACGAATGTGATTGATTTGGTTTTATTGATGTGTTTGTTTGTTGTTTCCGGTATCAAGTTTGTGCCAGAACGTATAATATATGCGATTATTTATTTTGTGTTGGCGTTGGTGATGGGGGCTATTCTAGTTGCTAGTTTCTTTATTTAAAATAAATATAAACTCCTTTTTAATGAAAGCAGCGTAGGTCTCATCTCCCTACGCTGCCTTTTTGCGCGTAAGCTACAAGCCATGCAGAACCAAAAGGACAGCCACTCGTGAGCTTGCTCACTAGAGTGGCTGTCCTTTTGGTTCTATACGGCGCCAGCCGCGATGATGAGCTTGCAAAGCAAGCGAAGAATCGGTATGGCTTGTAGCTTTAGGTTCTATACGGCGCCAGCATAGCGAACTGCGTTCGCATGGAAGAATCGGACGTTACAAAGAGTGTGGAAGAAATATAGTAACGATTTCTTGTCATAATCTTGACAAAAAACATAAGATACGATAAAATACTGAATGACTCATGTAGTTGAGAAATATTGAAAATAATAATGACGAGAATTCACACTACATAAAGTATTATGTTTGAGGAGGGTTCTAGTCAGAAAAAGGAGAAATAATCATGTTAGAAAAAATGCAGGAACTTATCGCAGATCAGTTGAGCGTAGATGCAGACAGCATCACAGAAGCTTCTTCTTTCAAAGATGATTTGGGAGCAGACTCTTTGGATCTCTATGAATTGATCATGGCTCTTGAGGAAGAGTACGAAGTAGAGATTCCTACAGATGATTTGGAAAGCATCAACACTGTAGGTGATGTAATTAACTTCTTGAAAGAAAAAGGAGTAGAGTAATTACATCAAGAGGATATCGGCGATATCCAGACATGAAATGTGATTTACAAAGCGACGAAATGGTGTGGTTGTTGATTTTATCGGCAACCACCATTTCAAAATATGGACCATTTCTGACACCATTGGTAGGCGAGAACGCTTGCTCTTGGTGTTGAAGTTATGTAAAAGAATGAGAAGAGCGTAAAAGCATGCGCGGAAAAGAGGTAAAGATATGGGTAAGATTGCATTTGTATTCCCAGGACAGGGTTCACAAAAGGTAGGTATGGGAAAAGAATTTTATGACAATTCTCCGATTGCAAAAGAGATATTTGATAAAGCAAGTGAAGCGGTAGGATTGGATTTGAAAGCGCTTTGCTTTGAGGAAAATGAGGATATTAACATTACAGAGTTTACACAGGTGGCACTGTTGACAACAAGTGTTGCGATTATGGAAGTGTTGCGTGACCGCGGAATCGAACCAGATGTAGCAGCAGGTTTAAGTCTTGGTGAGTATTGTGCATTGGTTGCAGCAAAATCCATGAACTACATAGATGCAGCGAAAGCAGTTCGTAAGCGTGGTATTTTTATGCAGGAAGAAGTACCGGCAGGAGTTGGTGGCATGGCAGCCATTATGGGATTGGACGCTGCTGAAATCGAAGCAGCGATTGATGGAATTGATCAGGTACAGGTGGCAAATTATAACTGCCCAGGTCAGATCGTTATCTCTGGTAAAAAAGAGGCTGTTGAAGAAGGTGCTGAAAAATGCAAAGAAGCTGGTGCAAAACGTGCCGTTATGTTGAATGTAAGCGGACCATTTCATTCTGATCTTCTTAAGGGCGCAGGGGCGAAGCTTGAGAAAGTATTGGATGAGATTGAGATTGGAAAACCAGAGATTCCATACGTGGCGAATGTGACAGCAGGATATGTGACAGAGCAGGCAGACATTGAGCCGTTGTTGGTGAAACAGGTTTCATCCTCCGTTCGCTGGCAGCAGTCGGTAGAGACAATGGTAGCAGATGGTGTAGATACCTTTATTGAATTGGGACCAGGTCGTACTTTGGCTGGATTCAACAAGAAAATTGGAAAAGCAATTGGTAAAGAGTTGACTACATACAGTGTGGGAACTCTTGAAGAGATGGAAGCAGTAATCGAAGCGTTAAAGTAAGGAGAATTTGTATGTTATTAGAAGATAAGATTGCCGTTGTGACTGGTGCAGGTCGCGGAATCGGTAGAGGAATTGCTCTTGCATTGGCAAGAGAAGGAGCGATGGTTATCGTAAACTATAACGGTTCAGCTGACCGCGCAGCAGAAGTGGTAAGCACCATCGAAGCAAATGGTGGAAAAGCGGTTGCCATTCAGTGTAATGTAAGTGATTTTGAGGCGGCAAAAGAATTTTATGCCAATATTGTAAAAGAGTATGGAAGAATTGATATTCTTGTAAATAATGCAGGAATCACAAAGGATAATTTGATTATGAAGATGTCTGAGGAAGAATTCCAGGCAGTCATTCAGACAAACTTGGCAGGAACCTTCCATGGAGTGAAGTTTGTGACACGTCCGATGATGAAACAAAGATGTGGTCGTATCATCAACATTGCTTCCGTTTCTGGTGTGATCGGAAACATGGGCCAGGCAAACTATTCTGCATCTAAGGCAGGGGTCATTGGTCTTACAAAGGCAATGGCGAAAGAGTTGGCTGCAAGAAACATTACAGTAAATGCCATTGCGCCAGGATTTATTGAAACAGAGATGACAGATGTGTTGAGTGATTCTGTAAAAGAGGCAGCCGTGTCTACGATTCCTCTTGGCAAATTTGGAGAAGTGGATGACATCGCGGAGGCAGTTGTATTCTTAGCTTCGGATAAGGCAAAATACATTACTGGTCAGGTGCTCTGTGTAGACGGTGGTATTGCAATGTAATCAAGTTCGTATGGAACTGTACATAGAGGTAATTTTTAGGAGGTTTATTCAATGAGTAGACGAGTAGTCGTAACCGGAATGGGTGCTATTACACCTGTTGGAAACACGGTTGATGAATTTTGGAGCAACGTAAAAAAAGGAGTAGTGGGTATCGGACCTATCACTCAGATTGACACCGAAGAGTACAAAGCAAAACTCGCTGGTGAAGTAAAGGATTTTGATCCGAAAGAGTACATGGAGCCAAAGTCCGCAAGACGTATGGAGCGTTTTGCACAGTTTGCAGTAGCTGCAGCTGTTCAGGCTTGGGATGACAGTGGACTTGAGATGGACAAAGAAGATCCATTTATGGTAGGAACCAGTGTTGGATGTGGTATCGGAAGTCTTCAGTGTATGGAGAGAGAGTATAAAAAGCTTTTGGACAAAGGTCCAGGACGTGTATCCCCACTTATGATTCCAATGTTGATTTCTAACATTGCAGCAGGAAATGTTGCGATTCGCCTTGGTTTAAAAGGTAAAAATATCAATGTTGTAACCGCATGTGCTACAGGTACACATTGTATCGGTGAAGCATTCCGTTCTGTTCAGTACGGTGAAGCGGATGTGATGATTGCTGGTGGAGCTGAGGCTGCAATCACTGAGCTTGGTGTAGCAGGATTTACTAGCATGACAGCACTTTCTTTGGCAACAGATCCGAAAAAAGCATCCATCCCATTCGATGTAAATCGTAGTGGTTTTGTTATGGGTGAGGGTGCTGGAATTCTTGTTTTGGAAGAGTTGGAGCATGCAAAAAAACGTGGTGCTAAAATTTATGGTGAAGTAATCGGATATGGCGCAACCAACGATGCTTACCACATCACTTCTCCTGCAGAAGATGGAAGCGGAGCGGCGAAGGCAATGGAATTTGCAATAAAAGATGCCGGTGTATCCGCAGAAGAGATTGACTATATCAATGCACACGGAACAAGTACACATATGAACGATTTGTTTGAAACAAGAGCAATTAAGCTTGCGATGGGAGATGCTGCTTACAAATGTAAGGTAAGCTCCACAAAATCCATGGTAGGACACCTTCTTGGTGCTGCCGGCGGAGTTGAGTCCATCGCATGTTTGAAATCCATCAATGATAATTTTGTACATACCAATGCTGGTTTGACAGACAAGGATCCGGAATGTGATCTTGATTGTGTTATGGGCGATGGAATTGAGATGGATGTCAATGTGGCAATGTCCAATTCCCTTGGTTTTGGTGGTCACAATGCAACACTTGTTTTCAAAGGTTATGCAGAGTAATCGTTAAAGAGAAAAAAAATCAAATATATTGGCAAGGGCACATTTTGTGCCTTTTGCTATTTATTACTACAAAATATGGTATTGAAATTTGAAATGAACTATGTTATAAATGATGAAGGAGGCAAATCATGTTATTAGATGTAAATGGTATTAAAGAAATTATCCCACACCGTTATCCATTTTTGCTTGTAGATTGTATTGAAGAGATGGAGCCGGGAGTAAAAGCTGTCGGATACAAAAATGTTACGGTCAATGAACCATTTTTCCAGGGTCACTTCCCACAACAGCCAGTAATGCCAGGGGTACTCATTGTGGAGGCTTTGGCGCAAGTTGGTGCAGTTGCAGTTTTGAGTTTGGAGGAAAACAAAGGAAAACTTGCATTCTTTGGTGGAATTGAAAAGGCAAAATTTCGTAAACAGGTAGTACCTGGTGACAGATTACGTCTTGAGACAGAGATTATTAAGTGCAAGGGACCGATGGGTGTCGGTAAGGCAGTGGCTACAGTGGATGGAAAAGTAGCATGTGAAGCTGAGATAAAATTCATGATAGGATAAGCAGATTAAGAAAGGAGCTATTATGAAAGCTTGGGAATCATTTAACAAAGGCGTTTGGCAGAAAGAGATTAACGTAAGAGATTTTATTCAGAAGAACTATACCCCATATGAAGGGGATGATTCGTTCTTGGTAGGGCCTACAGAAAATACAACAAAGCTGTGGGAGCAGTTTATGGACTTGGCGCAGAAAGAGCGTGAGGCTGGTGGTGTTCTTGATATGGACACGAAGGTTGTAGGAACCATAACTTCCCATGGAGCAGGATATTTTGATAAAGACAAAGAGACCATCGTTGGTATGCAGACAGACAAACCATTTAAGCGTGCGTTCCAGCCATATGGAGGTATTCGTACCGCACAGCAGGCATGCGAGGACAATGGTTACAAAGTAGATGAAGAAGTAGCAAAGTTCTTCAATGTACACAGAAAAACTCACAATGCTGGTGTATTTGATGCGTACACCCCGGAGATGAGACGTTGCCGTTCCAGCCATATCATTACTGGACTTCCAGATGCATATGGACGTGGACGTATCATTGGTGACTATCGTCGTGTGGCTCTTTATGGTGTGGATCGTTTGATTGAAGATAAAGAGGAGCAGAAGAATACAACGAGAACAATCATGTACTCTGACGTTATTCGTAGTAGAGAAGAATATTCCGAGCAGATTAAAGCTTTGAAAGAGTTGAAAAAACTTGGTGAAATCTATGGATGTGACATTTCTCGTCCGGCAGAGAACGTGCAGGAAGCAATTCAGTGGACATACTTCGGTTATTTGGCTGCAGTAAAACAGCAGAATGGTGCAGCGATGTCCTTGGGAAGAACGTCTACCTTTATCGATATTTATGCAGAGCGCGATTTGAAAAATGGTACATTTACTGAGGAGCAGATTCAGGAGTTTGTGGATCACTTCATCATGAAACTTCGTCTGGTACGTTTTGCAAGAACACCAGATTACAATGATATCTTTTCCGGAGACCCTACGTGGGTAACAGAGTCCATCGGAGGTATGGGTATCGACGGAAGAACGCTTGTAACAAAGACATCCTTCCGTTATTTGCACACACTTGAGAACTTGGGAACAGCACCAGAGCCAAACCTTACAGTACTTTGGTCCACTAGACTTCCTGAGAACTTCAAACGTTTCTGTGCGAAGACATCCATCGCATCTTCTTCGGTTCAGTACGAGAATGATGATTTGATGCGTGTAACACATGGTGATGACTACGCGATCGCTTGTTGTGTATCTTCCATGCGCGTTGGTAAGGAAATGCAGTTCTTCGGAGCGAGAGCAAACCTTGCAAAATGTCTTCTTTATGCAATCAATGGTGGTGTGGATGAGAAAACATTTGTACAGGTAGGACCAAAATATCGTCCGATTACTTCTGAGTACTTGGATTACGATGAAGTTATGGATCGTTTCCAGCAGATGATGAAATGGTTGGCTGGCGTGTATGTAAATGCTTTGAATATCATTCACTATATGCATGATAAATATTGTTATGAAAGTCTTCAAATGGCACTTCATGATCGTGAAGTAACACGTTGGTTTGCTACAGGTATTGCAGGACTTTCTGTAGTGGCAGACTCCCTTTCTGCTATTAAATATGCAAAAGTTAAGACAATCCGTAACGAAGATGGTATCGTTGTGGATTACGAAGTAGAGGGTGATTTCCCTAAATATGGAAACGATGATGACCGAGTGGATGAATTGGCATACAATCTTGTAAAAGACTTTATGCATTATGTACGTGGAAATCACACATACCGTGGAAGTATTGCGACAACATCTATTTTGACGATCACATCCAACGTAGTTTATGGACGTGCAACAGGTTCTACTCCAGATGGTAGAAAGGCAGGAGAGCCATTTGCACCAGGTGCAAACCCAATGCACAATCGTGATAAATCCGGAGCGGTAGCAAGCCTTAGCTCCGTAGCGAAACTTCCATTCAAATATTCACAGGATGGTATTTCTAATACCTTCTCCATCATTCCGGATGCGCTTGGTAAGGGCGATCTTTCCGCAGGTGTTATGATGGGGGATCTTGCGGTGGAGCTTGACCCAGGTTGCGCAGAGTGCTAAATAATAGAAAGGCGAACAAGTTCGCCTCGCAAGTTTACTTCGTAAACTTAACCAAAAAGGAGGAATAGATATGGCTACAATTACAGATGCTCAAATCGATAATATGGTTGCATTGTTAGATGGATATGCTGAAAAGGGTGGACATCACTTGAATGTGAATGTGTTTACAAAGGAGACTTTGTTGGACGCACAGGCACATCCAGAGAAGTATCCACAGCTTACCATCCGTGTGTCTGGATATGCAGTTAACTTCAATAAGCTGACAAAAGAGCAGCAGGATGAGGTTATTTCCAGAACATTCCATGAAGGGATGTAATTGAAAAAGATGCAATGAAAACAATCCCAATATAACTCATCGAAAGACACGCTTTCGCTCGTCATCGCACACAGTGGTGTCAGATTGCACAAGACGCAATCAAGACACCAGCGGCGATGAAAGGTCTTTCTTGTGAGTTATATAGGGATTGTTTTGTTGTATTATTTTTCTGAAAATGTGAAAGGCTATTCGTCTGCTTGCAGGGGGAGGAGTTTTGAAGTATACTTGAGGAAAACATTTACGTAGGAGGGATGGACATGGAAAATGGCAACACAAATTGGAGTCAGTCAGTGACTGCTGTGGTAATTCGAGATGGAAAGGTGCTACTAGGGAGACATACCTATGGTGCAGGTGCGGGAAAATTGATTATCCCAGGTGGATATTTGGAATATGGCGAGTCACCGCAAGATGCAGTGATTCGAGAATATCTGGAAGAAACAAATGTTGTGGTGGAGCCGAAAGAAGTAATTGGTATTCGGTTTAGTGATAAGAAT
Source organism: Eubacterium sp. (assembly GCA_017938215.1). Taxonomy (GTDB): domain Bacteria; phylum Bacillota; class Clostridia; order Lachnospirales; family Lachnospiraceae; genus Eubacterium_F. The sequence goes on from JAGBBZ010000034.1 coordinate 120,567, forward strand.
TGGTACGTGGCATTTCGAGCAGAATATGTTTCGGGAGAAGCGAAATCGGATCAGGATGAAAATAGTGAAGTAGTCTGGATGGAGGTAGAGGAAGCGCTTGTTCGGGAAGATGTGCCGGATTTAACAAAGAAATTGATTCAGTGTGCTATGGAACCAGAGAAAGCTTTTGTGGAGCTTCCGTATGAGGGAAATGGGACATTGTACGGTGGGAAGTGAAGAAAAGAGGAATCGAACATGACAGGAAAAATTCATTCAATCGAAAGTTTTGGTACAGTAGATGGACCGGGAGTTCGTCTGGTGGTATTCTTTCAAGGATGTCCTATGCGGTGTAAGTTTTGCCATAACCCGGATACATGGGAACCGGATGGTGGGACGGAGATGAGTGTGGAGGACATTTACCAGAAATACGAGAGAAATAAAGGCTTTTACAAAAATGGTGGCGTCACGGTGACGGGTGGGGAGCCGCTGATGCAGCTGGAGTTTTTAACAGAATTATTTGCCTTTTTCAAGGAAAAGGGTGTGAATACTTGTCTGGATACGTCCGGTATTTGCTATACGGAGAAGCGAAAAGAAGAGTATCAGAAGCTTTTGGCGGTGACAGATCTTGTGATGCTGGATATCAAATCACCGTTTCCGGAAGTGCATGAGGAACTGGTGGGGCAGGAGTTGGCGCCAGTGCTGGCATTTGGGAAGTTGGTGTCGGAGGTGGGCGTAAAGCTTCGTATCCGACATGTGGTGGTACCGGGAATTACTGAGGATGAGGAAAGTTTGAAGGAGGTCGGGAAGATTATCCGGGGATTTTCTACATTGCGGGAGCTGGAGGTATTGCCATATCATAAGATGGGAGAGAAGAAGTATCAGGAACTGGGAATCCCGTATCCGTTAGCGGAGACGCCGGCATTGGAAAAAACTGTGGCAGAGGAAGCGAGAAAGATAATTTTAGAAAGTATGCGAGGGAAATAGAACATTTTTCCGTTTTTCCCTAAAAATCTTATTGAAATAATTTGCAAAGAATAGTAAAATGATTAACGTATACGAATATTTTTTGGAAAGGACGACGATTATGGAAAAGACAATGGAGAAAATTGTGGCACTTGCAAAAGGACGTGGTTTCATTTATCCGGGTTCCGAGATTTATGGTGGACTTGCGAATACATGGGATTACGGAAATCTTGGCGTAGAGCTGAAGAACAATGTTAAAAAAGCTTGGTGGCAGAAATTTATCCAGGAGAATAAATATAATGTAGGTGTGGACTGTGCGATTTTGATGAATCCTCAGACATGGGTTGCATCCGGACATTTGGGCGGATTTTCGGATCCTTTGATGGATTGTAAAGAATGTCATGAGAGATTTCGTGCAGACCAGTTGATTGAGAATTTTGCTGAGGAAAAAGGAATTGAGTTAGATGGTTCCGTCGATGGTTGGGACAATGAGAAGATGCAGCAGTTTATCGCTGACAATGCGGTTCCATGTCCAACTTGTGGAAAGCATAACTTTACCGATATTCGTCAGTTTAACTTGATGTTTAAGACATTTCAGGGGGTTACTGAAGATGCAAAGAATACGGTATATCTTCGTCCGGAGACAGCACAGGGTATCTTTGTAAACTTCAAAAATGTACAGAGAACATCTCGTAAGAAAGTACCATTTGGTATTGGTCAGGTTGGTAAATCCTTCCGTAACGAGATTACACCTGGTAACTTTACGTTCCGCACTCGTGAGTTTGAGCAGATGGAGCTTGAGTTCTTCTGTGTACCGGATACAGACCTTGAGTGGTTCCAGTATTGGAAAGATTTCTGTATTAAATGGTTGCAGGATCTTGGTATCAAAGAGGATGAGATGCGTGTTCGTGACCACGATCAGGAAGAGCTTTCTTTCTATAGTAAGGCGACAAGCGACATCGAGTTCTTGTTCCCATTTGGATGGGGCGAGCTTTGGGGAATCGCTGACCGTACGGACTATGACTTGACACAGCATCAGAATACGTCTGGTGAAGATATGAGCTACTTTGATGATGAGCGCAAGGAAAAATACATACCTTATGTAATCGAGCCATCTCTTGGTGCAGACCGTGTGACATTGGCGTTCCTTTGTGCAGCATATGATGAGGAAGAGTTGGAAGGTGGCGATGTGCGTACTGTAATGCACTTCCACCCGGCATTGGCACCAGTAAAAATTGGTGTGCTTCCACTTTCTAAGAAGCTCAATGACGGTGCAGAGAAAGTATTTGAGGAATTGAGCAAATACTACAACTGCGAGTACGATGACCGCGGAAATATCGGTAAGCGTTACCGTCGTCAGGACGAGATCGGTACACCATTCTGTATCACTTATGACTTTGAGTCTGAGGAAGATGGTATGGTAACGGTACGTGATCGTGACACCATGGAGCAGGAGCGAATTAAGATTGCAGATTTGAAGGCGTACTTCGAAGATAAGTTTGCGTTTTAAGAGTAACGATTCAGCATTCTGTGATTCAACAGATGATTCGCGCATTTAAGCTTTGTAAAAGCGATAAGCACTCGTGGAGAGTGCGAAAATGCGAATGCGGGGGGCTGAATCGTTGCTCCTAGCATTTTAAATATTGACAATTGACAGGTGCCGGGATGAGTTCCGGCACCTTTTACGAAGATTTGGATAGGAGACAGTGCGAAAAATCAAGTTGATCCGTTAATTTTTCGCACGTATATTTGTGTCGAGAACGCCACAAATATCTTTTATCGCAGTCGGAAATTTGAGATTTCCGACGCGTTCCTCAAACGCAGGCGTTCTCGGAATAGGAGGAAACTATGAGATTTACGTATTGTCCGCATTGCGGAGCGAAATTAGGGCAACGAGAAATTGGAGATGAGGGCTTGATGCCATTTTGCGAGATCTGTGATATTCCACTTTTCGATGTGACGGAGCCTTGTATTATTGCGTTAGCGGTAAATGAGCAGGGAGAGGCGGCGCTTCTTCGCCAGAATTATGTCACGACGGAAACCTATGTGTGTGTGGCTGGACACATTAAGACAGGCGAAACCGCAGAGAAAACAGCGTGTCGCGAAATTGAGGAAGAGCTTGGAATCCTGCCAGAGAAGGTGGAGTTTATTCGAAGTTATTATTACGAGAAAAAAGATATGCTGATGCTTGGTTTTTTGGCACATGTTAAGAAAAAAGATTTTTCTTTGTCCGCAGAAGTAGACAGTGCAAAATGGTTTCCGCTGGAAGAGGCGGACCAGTACGTAAGAGAGGAAAGTATCGCTTGGAAACTGGTAAAGGAATGTCAGGAAAAGTTGTTGTAGGAATGAGGGAGAGAAGTAAAACGATTTGAAATAAAATATCAGTTTTTTAAATTGAGAATATTGTTTTTTTAAAATCGAATCACTTACGTGTGGTTAGTAAGAGAACGGTGCAAGAATAAGAGAAAATAGGATCGAGATTTTGTATATATTCTCCGGGGGTGCGAATCCATTCACCAAAGAATAGAAAAAAATTTTGAAAAAATACTTGCAATATGTTTTCATGTGTGTTAGGATTATACCCATGAAATAAACTATAACGAAAGGAGGTGGACAATATGATTACAACAATTATTATTAAGCAGCGTCGAGATTACGTCGCGCACCAGAGCACAATCAGAAATCGTGTTGTCCAGCCTCCTTTTTATACTGTGTAGGGGAAATTTTTGGTATTTTCTTGACATAGGTATATATAAATTGGATATTGTAGGATAATGAGAGCAAGATTTCTGATGAATCGAAGAAATCTTGCTCTTTTTTCACGTTAGCTACAAGTCGTGCATTAGGATATAAGTAAGTACATTTGTGCTTGCACAGAAATGTGCTTACTTATATCCTAATATACGGCGCCAGCATAGCGACCGAGGGTCGCATCGATGATGAGCCTGCTGTGCAGGCGAAGAATGCACGACTTGTAGGAGCTGGTAAGTACATTTGTGCTTGCACAAGGATAATCCATCCCCCAAAACTGCATTACCGAATGGGTGCGGAAAAAGAGGACAAAATATGATAAAAAAGAGGTCATAAAATACATTTCTTTTCGGGGCGATGATAATTATTATATACATATAATGATTTTACTGTGTGGATTTACACAGTAAAAAGACAGAGGACGGAAGCGTTCTCAGAATGGAGGTTAGTTATGAAGGAAAATCGATTGCCGGTACGAGTACTCGAATTATTGAAACCGCAAGGTATTGGCAAGGATGATATTTTGGACGTGTGTCCGATGGATTTGTCGGATGCCTGTGAATACATTAGCGGGTATCTGTTTTTGACAGCGGATACACTGGGAATTGTCACCAGTGAGCCTATCGGGAAGCGTGTTCGATATTTCCGTGGAACCAAAACGGTGGATATGGAATACGGGGAAGATACACTGGAATATGCGTACAAATTGATTCCATTGGATGAGACATCCCATATGAGAATCGAGAGACAAGTGGCAACCAATCTGGTTACCATATTCCGTGGAGATGTGCAGATGCAGATTGGTGCATTGACGAATTTGTATTTGGAACAAATGAACCTGTTTTTGAAAAGTTATAAGAAATTGAAGAAATATCCGGATGCCGCAGAGGAAGTGGAAGCTTCCGCGGATATTCAAGAAGAACAGGCAGAGTATTGTCCGGTATGTGGTACCATGTATCCGGATCCGAAGCGAAAAATTTGTCCAAAGTGTATGAATAAGCGTTCGATATTTGCGCGGACAATGGGTTACTTTTTTAAGTACAAGTGGAAATTCATTACGTTGTTTCTTTGTTACTTTGCGGCGGCGGGGATGAATCTTGTGTGGCCTTACCTCAATGGTACGATTTTGTACGATAAGGTGTTGGCAAAGGACAATGGCTTCTTGGCACAATTTGGAGTTGCAGGAGAATATGCATTGGCGCTGTTGCTTTTGGTGGGCGTCATGATTCTTTCCAAATTGGTTCAACAGGGAGTGCAGTTGGTGCAGGGAACATTGATGGCACAAATTGTAGCTTCCACCATTCGTGATATGAAGCAGGATGTATTTTCATCCATGGGGAATCTTTCCATCAGCTTCTTTACCAGCAAGCAGACAGGAAGCCTGATGACACGAGTGCTGAGTGATGCCGATCGTGTAACAGATTTTTTCTTAGATGGATTTCCGTACATATTTGTTCATGGCTTTACAATTATCGCGTCATTTACGGTAATGTTCCGATTGAATTGGCAGATGGCATTGGTGGCTTGTATCTTATTGCCACTTCTTGTCGTAATGAGTGTGAAGTTAAAGCCGAAACTTTGGAGTCTGTTCGGACGGAGACATCGCGCAGAGCGTACGGTGAATAGTCGAGTAAATGACAACTTAACAGGGGCTCGGGTAGTAAAGGCATTTGGACAGCAGGAACAGGAAAATGAACGATTTGCAGGACCGAATGATTATCTTCGAGATGCAGAAGTTCGAATTGTAAAATACAATAACCGTTTTACGATTTTGTACAACTTAGTACAGGAGATTTCAAATATTTGGGTTTGGATCTTAGGAGTTATCCTTTTGATCAACCGTGGTAGTGTAGAACTTGGTGTATTGATTACCTTTGTCGGATATGTGGGACAGTTAAATGGTCCGATGAACTTCTTTTCACGAGTGTTCCACATGTGGTCCAACAGTATCAATGCGGCGCAGCGTATGTTTGAGATTATGGATGCGATTCCAGAGATTCAGGAAATTGACGAACCGGTATACATGCCAAATCCTCGGGGAGAGATTCGCTTAGATCATGTGACGTTTGGATATGATACGAACAATCCGGTTTTGAAAGATATCAGTCTTCATGTGAAGGAGGGCGAGATGCTGGGTATCGTCGGTCGTTCCGGTGCAGGAAAGACTACATTGGTGAACTTGATCTCTCGTTTGTATGATACCAACGAAGGTGAAATTTACTTGGATGGTGTCAATGTAAAAGATCTGGCATTTTATGATTTGCGTCGAAACGTAGCAATGGTGTCACAGGATACATACATTTTCATGGGAACAGTGGCAGAGAACATTGCTTATGCCAATCCGGAGGCAACACGAGCAGACATTATACAGGCGGCAATGCTCGCCAGCGCTCACGAATTTATTTCCAATATGCCGGACGGATATGATACAGTAATTGGTGCGTCTGGTAAGGACTTGTCTGGTGGTGAGAAGCAGCGAATTTCCATTGCGAGAGCCATTCTGGCAAATCCAAAGATTTTGATTTTGGATGAGGCAACAGCCAGTGTGGATACCGAGACAGAGAAAGCGATTCAGAAGTCGTTGGATTACCTTGTGAAAGGAAGAACCACATTGTCCATTGCGCATCGATTGTCCACGCTTCGTGATGCGGATCGTCTGGTGGTAATTGATAATGGGCGAATTGTGGAAGAGGGAACACACAAAGAGTTGGAGGACTTGGGTGGCATCTACTTTAAGTTGATGGAACTTCAAACCAAGTCATTGGCACTGAAAGATATATAAAAGGAGACATATAAAAAAGCTTTGCTTTTTTAATTGCGAGTTTGTATCCACGCGTTGCTTGATGCAAACTCGGTGGATGCGCAAAAAGCAGCGCAGAAAAGGAGATCGGTAGAATGAGTGAAGAATTTAAAATAGAGCAGATGGAGGCGGAAGTGGAAGAGATGACTTCCCTCCGATATCTGACGAAGGAAAATGCAACATTTGCAAGAACCGAAGGTGGATTTGTAAGTTTGGAATTTGATGGAAAGAAATGGGAACGTGTACAGGTGATTCGCTTGTTTCCATTTACTGAGCCGAATCAGTTTATTTCCATCCGAACCGTGGAGGAACGTTCCAAAGAGATTGGCGTCATTGAAGATATGAAACAGGTGACAAAAGAGACAAGGAAGATGTTGGAAGAGCAGTTGAATTTGCACTATTTCACGCCAATTATTGAGAAAATCGTAGATATTAAAGATGAGTATGGATACGCATATTTTCATGTCATGACAGACCGTGGGGAATGTCGTTTCACCATCAATATGGGAGGAAATGCCGTGGTTCGCTTGACGGATAGTCGATTGATCATTACGGACTTGGATGAGAACCGCTTTGAGATTCCAGACGTGTTTAAATTGTCTCAGAAGGAACAGCGTAAATTGGATTTGTTCTTGTAAGAATGGAGGTAGAAGATGATATTAAAATTCAATCTGCCGAAGGAGGCAGTTTCCTGCGTGGAATTGGAGCAGGGAGAACGAATTTATTATAGCGTTCCATTTGATGTGGCAGAGGGAAGTAATTGGTTGCCGGATTCGTATCTGGTGGTAAGTACCAAGCACCTTTGGGTGATATCAAAGGGAACATTGCGGGAAAAAATTCCGCTGTCAGAGTGTCGCAATGCCAAGGCGGAGCCGAAAATCGGATGCGGACTTCTGGTGCTGGAGCAAAATGGTGTACAGCGCTATGTGGTACAATATTCTGCGAAGCATTTGTCACGATATGCATACATCGCTCGTGGAATCAACATTTTGATTTCGGGACGTGACGAGGAAGTTATTAGTAATGAATACGAGAAGATTTGTCCGGAGTGTGGAAGGGCAATACCGGGAACGAGATATTGTCCACATTGTTCGAAGGAAGGTGGATTTTGGAGAACATTTTTGAAAATGTCTGCTCCTTACAAAAAGGACTTTGTGGGAATTATTATTTTGATGATTTTGGCATCTGTGGTAACACTCCTTAATCCGGAAGTACAGAAAATCTTAGTAGATGATGTGTTGACAAATGGGGAAGGCGGAATGAAGGTAGCTTTTATCTGCCTGGGAATTATGTTTGCACTGAGTGTAGGAATCGTAATTATCAATATTTTGAAGAGTTATTATTGTACGGTTTTAGGAGCGAAAATAGCAAAGGATTTGCGCGAAAAACTCTTTGCGAAAATACAGATATTATCCCTTAGTTTTATCAATGATAGACGGCCGGGAGAGCTGATGAACCGTATCGTATTTGATACCGGAAAAATACGTGAGTTTATGGAGCGAACATTTTGCAATATGTTTACGGTTTGTTTTATCTTTGCCTGTGATATTATCTTTATGTTGGCATTGAGCGTGAAGCTTGCGTTACTGAGTTTTATCTTTATCCCGATTGCGGTGGGGCTTACCTATGCGTTCCGTAAAAACATTCATCGTCGATTCCATTTGCAGTGGAAAAAAAGCGATGATGTAAACAGTAATTTGCAGGACGTAATATCGGGAATGCGCGTGGTGAAATCCTACGGAAAAGAGGCAGCAGAGAAGGATAAATTCAATCATTTGGCAGAGGAATTTTGCCAAGTTCAGACCCGTAATGAAGTGTTCTGGGCGGTGTTTAATCCAGGTGTCAGTTTCTTGATGGGGGCGGGTGTGTTTTTGGTTATTTACTTTGGAGGTATGGATGTACTAAATGGAACAATGACTACAGGAGAGTTGTTGCAGTTTATCACATATACCCAGCTGTTGTATCAGTACTTGAACTGGATGACCAGCATGCCTCGTGACCTCATGAATTTGATCAGTAGTATCGAGCGTATCAACGATGTTATGGCGCAGGAACCATTTATCGAAGATGTGGAAAATCCGGTGGAGCTTGATGTGGAAGGGGAAATCGAATTCCGTCATGCTACCTTTGGCTACAAATCTTACCAGCCGGTGCTGGAGGATTTGAATCTGAAGATAAAGAAAGGCGAAATGATCGGTATCGTAGGTGCATCCGGAACCGGAAAATCTACGTTGATTAATTTGTTGATGCGTCTGTATGAAGTAGATGATGGAGCATTATTAATTGATGGACATGATATCAAAGAAATTAAGTCCGATAAGTTCCATTCCCAGATTGGTGTCGTATTGCAGGAGACATTTCTATTTTCTGGCACCATCTTGAATAACATTCGTTTTTCAAGACCGGATGCGACTTACGAAGAAGTGATCCGAGCTGCTAAGATGGCAAATGCTCATGAATTTATCTGTAAGACGCCGGATGGTTACAATACATATGTGGGTGAGAAAGGTCACAATCTTTCTGGTGGAGAACGACAGCGAATCGCCATTGCTCGTGCCATTCTCAATGAACCACGACTTTTGATCTTGGATGAAGCTACAGCAAGTCTGGATACGGAAAGTGAATTTATGATTCAGCGAGCATTGGATCGATTGACCGAGGGGCGTACCACATTTGCCATTGCTCATCGTCTGTCGACCTTGCAAAATGCGGACCGCCTCATCGTTATCGATGGACACCAGGTGGCGGAGGTTGGTTCCCATGAGGAATTGATTAAGCAGGGTGGTATTTACTATCGTCTGGTGAAGGCGCAGTTGGAAATGCAGAAGCAGTAAGGTATGGTGTATTAGGGAAATACGTGGCGGGCGGAAGGGGCTGCTCGTCACGAGGGAGGGAGAATCATTATGAGTTTTCGGAAAGAGGTATTTTGGTATGGGCATGAATAGCATGTTGATAAGAGTATTGCCAGAGAAGTGTTTTATCGAAGTAAAAGGTGATATGTGGTTTGTTCGAGGCGATTCTGATTTGAGTATCGAGGCATTTTTGGAGTGCCTTGTTTCAAAAGGCATCGAAGTTCTTGCAAAAGATGATATCTCATCAAGAGTCTATCTATTAAATCAAGGAATTGAGATGTTAATAGATGAAAAAAATGACATGATACAATGTATACAATTTCGTTTGTGCTTGTCATGGATTAATACTGGATTAAAGGAATTACATGACATTTTGATGTGTGTTAGCCAGCGGTATGTGTTGTATGATTGGATGAATAACAGCGAAGGACTACTGATTGGAAAGTCCGACGAATTTGTTCAGCGACATATGAGTTTAAATCAGGATAAGATTGAAATATTTGAGAAATGGTTTTCTGAGGATGAGGAAGTACGGCTGATAGAAGGTGAAGTGCAGGAATACATACGAAAGAGAAAACGAAAATGGTTTAAATTCAAGCGTATGTTTAAAGGATATACTAGATTATACGGAGGTAGACATGAAAAAAGCAATATTCTGGGATAGTGATGGAACGTTGTTGTATGGAAACGAGTCATTTCTCTTTTCTTTAATAAGAGCTTTTGAAAAATACGGGTATTCACTAGAAGAAAATGATGCGAGAAGTTTCTTGAGAACGGTGTGCTCATGGTTCATACCGGAAAAGGACCATTCGGATAAAGACGGCGAAGCATGGTGGCATGAGTTGCTAGAAGAAGTTCGTAATTTTTGTGAAGAACAGGGAGTAGACGCATCGGATGTTACGCGAATTTGTGAGACTTTTCGTGAGAATGTTGTTGCTTATGAATATGAAATGTATTCCGATGCCAAAGCGGTACTGCAATATTTCAAAGAAAAAGGTTTTGAGAATTACATAATTTCCAACAATTTTCCAGAACTGGGAAAGGTGTTTGAGAGACTTGGATTAGATACTGAAATATCGGGATATTTCCTTTCGGCAAGTGTGGGATATGAGAAGCCGCGAAAAGAAATCTTTGAATATGCCATACGTGAGGTCGGGAATCCAGAGATAAAATATATGATCGGAGACAATCCCGTGGCAGATTATGAAGGTGGCTTGGCAGCAGGGATGACGCCGATTCTAGTTCATAATGTGGAAGATGGCAAAGTATGTTGTGAGCAGTTGACGGATTTGTTTGATGTGGTAGGTAAACAAGAAGAATTCTAGGAGGTGAAAAACATGGTGGCATTCTTATGGTTAAGAAATATCTAAGTACATGAAACTGTGTTAAATAGTTTTATGTACAGACATGACACAAAAAACTATTTAATAAAGGAGAATTATAATGATATTTCAAGATAATGTAATTAAAGAATTTTTGCAAAATGTATACTTTGTAACTGGAACGCCTTGTGGAGGAAAGACAACGATCTCGCGAGAGTTGGCGAAACGACACAATTTATTGGTTTATGATATTGATGAGAAGTTTGAAGAACATCAAAAAGTTTCAAATGCAACGTTTCAACCAGCAATGAATCAAGTATTCAAAAATGCGGATGAGTTTTTCGGGCGTACCGTAGAGGAATATAAGAAATGGTTGCTTGACAACACAAGAGAACAGTTAGACTTTGTGCTATTGGATTTGATCCGCTTGTCTCAAAATCAAATTGTACTATGCGATTGTCATTTGACAATGGAACAGGCGAAACAGATTACGGAACCGTCGCGAATTGTTTTCTTAATAAAGGAACCATCTAATATCGTTGATGACTACTGTAATCGTCCGGATCATCAAGGATTTCATGACTTTATAAATAGTGCGTCTGATGTTGAAAAAGCAAAAGAAACATGCAATGAAACCTTGAGAAGTCTCAATGAGAAGCATTATAGTGATATCAAGGCAAGTGACTATTTTTGGCTTGAACGAACATCCGAAAGTACTGTGGAGGACACGGTAAAGAAAGTGGAGCGATATTTCGGGATGCCAAGACTGTAACATGAATGATTCCTCTATCTCTCAGTTTCGTAAGAGGCTGAGAGGTAGGGGGAACTAAGAAATTTGCGAGGTGATAGGATGGCTAGTGAATTTGTAAAAGTAACAGATAGGATATACTATTTCTCGGGTGAGCAAGAAACAGATAGACCGTTTTTGTATTATATCAAAGGACGTGATTACAGTGTTGCGATAGATGCAGGGCAGTCGAAAGAGCATGTGGAAGAATTCTATGCTGCGATACAAAAAGAAGGTTTTTCAATTCCGAAATATACAGTTATAACACATTGGCACTGGGATCATTCTTTTGGACTTCCTTATATTCAAGGAAGGTCGATTTCTAGTGAATTAACAAAACAACAATTAGAAGTTGTTTCGAATTGGAAATGGAATAAAGCAGATATGGAACAACGTGCAAAAGAGGGAACTGATGTAGTGTTTGTTAATGAATGCATACAAAAGGTTTATACCGATTTATCAATGATAAAAATTGCGACAGCGGATATTGTGGTCAAGGATATTATGAAACTTGATTTAGGAGATATTCAATTGGAGCTTTATGCACGAGATTCCATACATAGCCGAGATGCGTTATTGGTATATATACCGAAAGAAAAGGCTCTTTTTGTTGGAGATGCAGACTGTGAAGATATATATAATAATGGCGAAGTCAAGTTAAGCAGATTAACAGACTACCGAGAGTTTATAAACCAGTTTGATTTTGAATGGTACTTTATGGGGCATGATTTGCCTGATGATAAAGTTGGTGTAAATAATTATCTGGAAGAATTAAGGGCTGGGGAAGTCCTGAATAGTTACGAATTAAAAAGTAATGCTTTGGAGTAAAAAATATGAAAAAAATCATAGTAATTGGTTGTCCTGGAAGTGGCAAAAGTACATTTTCCAGAACATTACACAAAAGGACAGGTATTCCACTATTTCACTTGGATATGATGTATTGGAATTCGGACAGAACGACGGTAGATAAGTCTGTTTTTCTTGAACGACTATCAAATACAATTCAAAAAAATGAATGGATAATTGATGGGAATTATGGCTCTACAATGGAGTTACGATTACAAGCATGTGATACAGTTATTTTCTTGGATTATCCGTTGGAGGTTTGTCTTAATGGTATCCGGGAAAGAAGAGGAAAAGAACGAACGGATATGCCTTGGATCGAGAATGAAGATGAAGAAGATGCCGAGTTTATTGAGTTTATTAAAAATTACAATGCTCAAAGCAAACCGCAGGTTATGGAGTTGTTGGATCAATATTCTTACAAAGACATTTATATATTTAAAAACCGAAACGAAGCACATGAATTTTTAGGTTGCACTGAGAGATGACAAATTATACGAGGAAGGGAAAATGGCAAAACAAAATATATATGACAATGAGACTTTTTTTGAGGGATATAAGAAACTGAGAGATAACAAGATAAATGCCAACAATTTGTTTGAAATACCAGCGTTGTTTTCTATGATGCCGGATTTAAAAGGGAAACGAGTGTTGGATTTGGGCTGTGGATTTGGAGAACATTGTAAGCAGTTTATTCATCGCGGCGCACAAAAAGTAGTAGGAATTGATATATCAGAGAAGATGTTAGAGGTTGCAAGAAAAGAAAATAGTGACTCTGGCATCACGTATATAAATATGCCTATGGAAGAAATCGCACAATTAAAGGAACGATTTGACGTTGTAGTAAGTTCATTGGCATTTCATTATGTTGAAGATTTTTCCGGAGTTGTTAGAAGCATATACGACATGCTTGATGCAGATGGAATCTTTATATTTTCCCAGGAAAATCCATTATGTACCTGCCATTCTGGAGGCGATCGATGGACGCGAGATGAGAATGGGAAGAAATTGCATTTAAATCTTGCCGATTATGGTATTGAGGGAGAGCGGGAATCGGTATGGTTTGTAGATAATGTAAAAAAATATCATCGTACATTTTCCACTATCATAAATACTCTGATTGAAGCAGGATTTTCGGTGGAAAAAATGATTGAACCGTTACCAACAGACGAATTGCTTCAGCAGTATCCGGATTACAAGGATTTGTTTCATAAACCGGATTTCTTATTGGTGAGGGTGAAGAAATAAAAATTGAAGTTTGAAGGTGTATTAAGATGAAGTGGACGAATGAAAAGATTATGGAGATTGCATTGCAGCAATCGGCATACGATGCTAATTGTAGTGTAAAAGATTTTAGTTGTGGTGAAAATGTAATAACCATTTCAAAAGAAAATGAACATGCAAGAAAATATTTAAAACTCCCGCATGTATGTAACTTAATCTCATATGGCGACAATATTGTTGCCACGATTTCGGAAGAGCATCGTAATATTGTGGAGCAATATATTAACAAGTACCCGGTGGAACATTGTTTTGAGACACCCAATATGCATGTCCTGAATGATGCGTTTCAAGAGTTCGGATATCGTGTGTGCTTTATGGCAGAATATTTTCTTCCGGATATACATAAGTTGGTTGCACTGCCATGCGATTATGATCGAAGAATTTTATACGCAGAAGATTTTGAGGAACTATATACGGAAGAGTGGAGCAATGCATTATGTGAAAAGCGCAAGGAGTTGGATATTCTTGGTGTCGGAGCTTATGACAATGGAAAACTTATCGGATTGGCAGCGTGTTCCGCAGACTGTGAAACGATGTGGCAAATAGGAGTGGATGTGCTTCCGGAATATCGTAGAAAAGGTATTGCTTCTGCATTAACCAGTCAATTGGCGATGGAAATATTAGAAAGAGGCAAGGTTCCATTTTATTGTTGTGCATGGTCGAATCTGAAATCTGCAAGAAATGCATTAAAAAGCGGTTTTCGTCCGGCATGGGTAGAGATGACCGTAAAGCCAGCTTCTCTGGTGAATGAGATGAACGCGTAGGAGGAATGGGAAATTTGAAGTTGAAATTGTGGAGGTTAATATATGTGTTTAGTTTGCGATAGAATAAATATGATGGTTATAGGAGAGGAAGGGATTAAATGAATAATACATATATAATTAGAGAGGCTGTTTCAGATGATGCAGAGAAAATGATTTTATATCTGAATCAAGTAGGTGGAGAATCTGATAATTTGTCACATGGAGAAAATGAATTTATTGTTCCAATTGAAGGCGTAAAACGAAAATTGGCTATGAGTAAAGAATCGAAGAATAGTATTGTTTTGATAGCTCTTGAAAACGAACAGATTATTGCGAGAGCAGAATTAGAGGGATATTATGCAGCAAGAATTCGTCATAGGGCTAAATTCTCGATTTCAGTAAGAAAGGAGTACTGGAATCAGGGAATAGGAACAGAAATGTTAAAAAGAATTGTTGAGCAAGCAAAGAAGATGGAGATTAGGATTATAGAACTGGAAGTAATCTCTGATAATGTAAGAGGTATTAACTTGTACCATAAAATGGGATTTGTTGATATAGGAATATATAAAAACTATTTTTATGTAAATGGGATGTTTAAAGATGCTGTAGTAATGCAGAAAATCTTATAGCATATAAGGAAAGTAGTAATGAAATGCCATAGATGAAAGGCATCACGACGGGGTAGGTTATGCTCGGAAAATGGCAAATGCCTTTTCTTTTCCATACAATATGAGCATAGGTCGAACAGATAAATAAGAAGTTGGAGGATAGATAATTGAAGAAAATATATGCTTGGGAACCTTGGTTCTTTATGTTTTTTGGATTGTTTCATTTGCATAGAATATGGGGTTTAATTGACAGAACATCCTATGCTGATTTCTGGTTGGGGATTTTAGAGAACAAAGG
>JAGBBZ010000035.1 GCA_017938215.1 Eubacterium sp.
AGCGGGTTTTATTTGACATGCATAAAAATCCCTGTATAATACAGGTAAGGGGCAGAACCTAGAAATTCGGCTCTGCCCCTTGTAACTATAGTGAATCTTACACTGGTTTTTTTGAGTTTACACAAAACTTGAAACGGTCTCTAAAATACGTCTATCCTTCACAGCCGAAACACACTCTCGTTTTTCTTTGTGAAGGATAGACGTATTATTTTTCAAGTTCAACCACCTTCGTTGCAAAGGACACATCTCGTCTATCATGAGAACTTAAAATGATTGTTGTTCCCAAATCATTAAGATTCTTTAACACTCTCATCACCTTATCTCTTCCCTGTTCATCCAAGGAAGCAGTTGGCTCATCCGCAATAATGATTTTCGATTTTTTTACACACGCTCTGGCAATCGCCACACGCTGTTGCTCTCCTCTCGACAACAATTTTGTGGTAGCACCCAAAACATCCTTTATCCCTAGACATCCAGAAATTTCACATATTTTATCAGAAGCATTCATTATATTTTTTTGCATCCTTAACGACAACATAATATTCTCATAAGCAGAAATATCTTCGATTAGATTCAAATTCTGTGGAATATATCCAATCTCATACTTTCGTATTCTTGCATTAAGCCTGTCATGTGTACCTTTAACAAGATTTCCGTTATAATAAAATTCACCCGAATCATATGAATCAAGCATTGCCAATATTTTTAGAAGAGTTGTTTTCCCACTGCCAGACTTCCCCGAAATAAGAACCCTTTCTCCCCTTTCTATCTTGAGATTGAAATCACGAATAATGATTCTATTTTCACTTACCCTTTTTTCCAAGTTAACAACTTTAATCATTGTCTTTTCCCCTTTCTTTTCATCGTATTTTGTATCAACGCAAATACGCAAACAATCGAAACAATCACAATCAATAACAAAATGACATACAAATTATTGTTCGCAATATCATTTCCAAACGTTTTCAAAGAATAGATACAAACACCTATATATGAAACCATAATGTCTATCAACACTGGAACAATTAGGTAAATCGTCAGTTCATAATCACAATATCCTTGCTCCCTCATAACTCCTAATTCAGTTATATTTTTACAACAATAAAGATACAGCAAATAAAACGAAGTAAAAACCGTTGCAAGTATTAAAAAAACAATCATTATCTTATTTTCTCGAGTCGTCTTGTTTTCATATTTGCCTTCCTGCATTTTCCTGAAATCTTGGTTCTTCTCTACCCCAAAACCTTGTTTCAAAAGTTCTTCATATCCACAGGAATCCACCATAATCGCTCTAGATGAAACTTCCATCTGGCACAAATCCAGTAATTGTTTGTTATTCGTAACAAATATGTCCTCAGACAGCGACGTAAATATATCATCATAATTTAAATCCTCGCCACTGACGTTTAACAACATAAATCTATATTCTTTTCCTAAATCCCCCACAATTTTACCAATATATTGAGAGCCTATGTAATACGAGTCACCAAGTTCGTACTGAGAAGAATGATCCCCCCCAATAACAATTTCTTCATTATTCTCTATCCAACGACCTCTCTCTAACGGATATCGAAACGCACGCAAATAATCACTAATATAGACATATCGTTTCACAGATTCTTCTCCATGCTCCATATAAGAACATTCATATCCTACATGGTTATCCAAATCAGATGTTTCCATCCGCTGCGGAAAGAAATCCAAATTCATCTCATCCTCAAAAGGATCCGATACATATTTCGAATCAGCTGGAACACGTTCAAAAATATTTCTATTATATTGAAAATCGGATAATTCATCGTTTGTATAGTACAGCAACCCAATCAATAAATTAAAAAAAGCCAGAATTAAAATTAGATTTTGAACGATATTTTTCCGATATCTTTTTACAATAAAATATAACACAATACATCACCTATTAATAATGGTAAAAAAAACATAATACAACACTCAGCCACCAGATAAATATGTAGCATCAACTTTGAAAGGCCCTTGCTCATACATTACAGAAATAAGTTTTTTTCTTTGTTTTATATAAAAACAATAGCCCAAAATCACAACACCAACCATAAACAACACAAGACATGTTACACCAATGTTATATTTAAAGACAAACTCCATCAAGTAAACGACATCGATTCTCCCGTTTTCCCGAATGTCATTCATTAACTCAAAGCAAGTTATCTTTAGCACGACAAAAACAATAGTCATTATGACTAAATGCATAATAACTATTGTTTTATTTGTATTTATACTGAGTTTTTCAAACCTTCCAAACAATACTTTCACCTACCCAAAAATCAATGCTCATAATCATCTAAAAAATGGTGTTTGACACCATCCTGCTTGTAAGCAATGACGGTGGCCAGATTAACATTTTCCACACTTCGAAAAATATTCATAGCGACAGAAGGATTGATTTCTTCCAATTTTTTTATCAGTTGTTTCATCTCTTCACGCTTGGAACTTTTGTCCTCTTCTTCCTCCTCCGCTACACATTTCTCTGTAAAACGGCAAGCACATCGAATGAAACGAAGCTCATTGTAATTGGTCCAGTGAATAATATCTTTTTCACGAATGAGATACAGCGGCCGAATCAACTCCATCCCCTCGAAATTGGTACTATGGAGTTTTGGCATCATGGTCTGAATCTGAGACCCATACATCATCCCCATCAAAATCGTCTCCACCACATCATCAAAGTGATGGCCCAATGCAATTTTATTACACCCCAATTCTTTCGCTTTGCTATACAAATATCCGCGACGCATTCTGGCACAAAGATAACACGGGGATGTTTCTTCCACCACGGCATCAAAAATCGGACTTTCAAATTCGATTATAGGAACCCTCAACATCTCCGCATTATTACGAATCGTCTCAGAATTTATCTCATTATATCCCGGATTCATCACAAGAAATACCACCTCAAAGTTTTTCTTCCCATGGCGTTCCAGTTCCTGAAACAATTTTGCCATCAACATGGAATCCTTTCCTCCGGAAATACATACAGCAATCTTGTCTCCATCTTGAATCAACTCGTATTCATTGATGGCTTTTGTAAACTTTCTCCATATTTCCTTACGATATTTTTTTATTATGCTGCGCTCCACATCGCGACATTTCTCTTTCTTCTCTTCTGCCATTGTCTTTCTCAATCTCTCTTTCCTTTATTCATGGTCTTTTACTAAATCTCGAATCACTTCCGAAGCAATAATCAATCCTGCCACCGACGGGACGAATGACGTCGATCCAGGAAACGAACGTCTGGTTCCAGGATCCTCTTCCGTTGCCCCCTTCGGCACGATTGCCTCTTCCTTCGAGTAAACCACCTTAAGCTTTCGGACACTTCGTTTTTTCAATTCCCGTCGCATCACTTTCGCCAACGGGCACACGGATGTCTTATAAATATCCGTCACCTCAAACAGCGTCGGATTTAACTTATTTCCCGCTCCCATACTACTTATGATTGAAACCCCTGCATCCTTCGCTTCCATCACAAGCTGAATTTTAGCCGTCACCGTATCCACCGCATCCACCACGTAATCATACTGCGAAAAATCAAATTGGTCTGCCGTATCCGGTAAATAAAAGCATCGGTATGCATTCACCACACAATCTGGATTAATGTCCTGAATTCGTTTTTTCATCACATCCACCTTGAATTCTCCAACTGTAGAATGCAACGCAATAATCTGTCGATTTAGATTTGTAATGCTTACTGTGTCATTGTCGATTAAATCAATCGCCCCCACACCACTTCGCGCCAAGGCTTCCACCGCGTGGCCACCCACACCTCCGATTCCAAATACCGCAACTCGCGCATCAGCAAGTCGCTTCATTGCTTCTTTTCCCAACAATAATTCCGTTCTCGAAAAAGGATTCATATTCCCCCTCCATTTCATAAGAATACGGCGTCACCCAACTCGTGAGTGATGCCGTTTGCTTTCATAATTAGGTTTATTCTATCACTGTATATGCAATTGCGCAAGAACATTATTCCACAGCACGGAATGCTTCTTCCAAATCTTCAATAATATCATCCACATGTTCTGTCCCAACAGAAAGACGAATGGTATTTGGCTTAATTCCTTGTTCCTTCAATTCCTCTTCACTCAACTGTGAATGCGTGGTAGATGCCGGATGGATGACCAGCGATTTTACGTCTGCTACATTTGCCAACAAGGAGAACAATTCCAACTCATCAATGAAAGCCTTTGCCTTCACAGCATCGCCCTTAATCTCAAAAGTGAAGATAGATCCTCCACCATTTGAAAAATACTTCGCATATAATTCTTTTTGGTTTTCATCCTCTGATACCGACGGATGATTCACTTTTTCCACCAGCGGATGATCGTTTAAATATTTCACCACTTTCAAAGCATTTTCTATGTGACGTTCCACTCGTAAGGACAGCGTTTCCAAGCCCTGCAAGAACAAAAATGCATGAAATGGTGACAAGGTAGCTCCCGTATCCCGAAGGAGTATTGCACGAATCTTTGTCACAAAAGCTGCCGCTCCTACCGCTTTTGTAAAGCTGACTCCGTGATAACTAGGGTTTGGCTCCGTCAAAGAAGCAAATTTACCACTCGCTTCCCAATCAAATTTTCCGCCATCAATAATCACACCACCAATGGCAGTTCCATGTCCACCAATGAATTTTGTTGCAGAATGGACAACGATGTCAGCACCATACTCAATTGGGCGCACCAAATATGGCGTTGCAAAGGTATTGTCGATTACAAGTGGTATTTTATTTTCATGAGCAATTTCAGCTAAGGTTTCGATATCTACCACATCCGAATTGGGATTCCCCAAGGTTTCAATAAATACTGCTTTTGTATTTTTCTGAATCGCGTCTCTCACCTCGTCATTATCAAACGGATCCACAAATGTAGCTGTAATTCCGTAATCTGTAAGGGTATGCGCCAACAAATTGTATGTTCCTCCATAGATGTTTTTCGCTGCTACAATATGATCTCCGGCATGTGCCAGATTTTGAATCGTATAGGAGATAGCCGCTGCTCCCGATGCCACTGCCAATGCCGCCACACCACCTTCCAAGGCAGCAATTCGTTGTTCAAACACATCCTGTGTTGGATTGGTCAATCGCCCATAAATATTCCCTGCATCACTAAGATCAAATCGAGCCGCCGCATGCTCGCTATTATGAAATACATATGAGGACGATGCATAGATTGGAACCGCTCTAGCATCCGTCGTCGGATCTGGTTGCTCTTGTCCTACATGTAACTGTTGTGTCTCAAATTTCAATTTTCTTTCTTTATATGCCTTTTTGCTCATAACGTACCTCCATTCCAAAAACATGTACTACGTGATTATTTATTCCCGATCGGATTACAAAGATATGGTATCATTCCTTCTATTCTTTGTCTAATTCATATAAAAAAGAGCCAGCTATAGCTTTTCACTATAACTCGCTCTTGGTACGTCTACATCAACGCAATCCCTTGTCCTTATATTTCATGATTTCCTCCAAATATTTTTCACCCAAAGGGCTAATGGTCACACCCTTTCTGGCAATATATCCGATGGACATAACTTCTTCTGCCTCTAATTTTACTGCACAGTAATCCGTACCATTTAATTCCTCGCACAAGATACCCGAACATAGGGTGTATCCATTCAATCCAACCATTAAATTCAGCATCGTAGCTCGGTCATTGGCTTTAATCAACTGTTTATAATCATAGGTACTTAATACCTCTTCCGCAAAATAGAAAGAATTATAACTCCCTTGGTCAAAGGATAGACATGGATAGCCCGCTAAGTCCTCCAACGAAATTCGTTTACGTTTTGCCAGCGGATGCCCCTTCCACATATATACATAAATCCCGCACTTCAACAATTCATGAAATTCTAATTCCGATTGTTGAAACAACTTTTCCAGCACTTTTCGGTTAAAATCATTCACATAAAGAATACCGATCTCACTTCGAAACGTCCGTACATCTTCTATTACTTCGTAGGTTTTTGTTTCATGAATAGCAAATTCATATTCATCCATCCCAAACTGCTTTACCATCTCAACGAAGGCATTCACCGCAAAAGAATAATGTTGCATTGAAACACTAAACTTTTTCCGTATCTTTTCTTTCTCGATATACCTTGTCTCAATTAGTTCATATTGTTCCACTACCTGTCTTGCATATCCTATAAATTCCTTTCCTTCTGGAGTAAGCGAAATCCCTCGATTGTTTCTTCGAAACAGTTCAATTCCAATTTCCGACTCTAACTCCTTTATGGTAGCCGAAAGGCTCGGTTGAGATATATATAACTTTTTAGCAGCCTCATTAATAGACGTGGTATTTGCTGCCATAATAACATATCTTAATTGCGCAATGGTCACATGATCCCCTCTTCCTTTATTCCTTTTTAGAAAAGATAAAACCGTTGCATTTTAGTAAATTTACTATAAATACAACGGTTTTATTATGACATATAACGTCTTTTATGCCAAATGGAATAATTCCATCACTATTTCGCATAATCCACAACTCTGGACTCTCGTATCACATTAACCTTAATCTGACCAGGATACTGTAGCTCAGATTCAATTTGTTTTGAAATGTCTCTAGCCAACAGCACCATCTCATCATCATTAATATGATCTGGAAGCACCATTACTCGAACTTCTCTACCAGCCTGAATTGCAAAAGATTTGTCAACGCCCTTAAAGCCGTTTGAAATATCCTCTAATTGTTTCAATCTATTCGTGTATGTTTCCAGGGTTTCTCTACGCGCTCCTGGACGCGCTGCTGAAATCGCATCCGCTGCTTGAACAATACAAGCAATTAAACTTTCAGGCTCCACATCACCATGATGCGCCTCTACTGCATTAATAACAAGGGCAGACTCCTTGAATTTGCGGCACAGATCAACACCAAGCTGAATATGGGATCCTTCCATATCGTGGTCCACAGATTTACCGATATCATGAAGCAAACCTGCTCTCTTCGCCATACGCACATCCGCACCAAGTTCACCCGCCAGCAAACCTGACAAATGAGCAACTTCGATGGAATGTTTTAATGCATTCTGGCCATAGCTTGTACGAAATCTCATCTTTCCTAAAAGTCGAATCAGCTCGGGATGTATGCCATGGACACCAACTTCCAAGGCTGCTGCTTCTCCTTCTTCACGAATCATTGTTTCAACTTCTTTTTTTGCTTTTTCAACCATTTCTTCGATTCTGGCAGGATGAATTCTACCATCAACGATAAGTTTTTCCAAAGCAATTCTGGCTATTTCACGACGAATCGGATCAAAACCAGACAGAATAACTGCCTCTGGTGTGTCATCAATGATCAGATCAATTCCTGTAAGATTCTCAAGTGTTCGGATATTTCTACCCTCTCTACCGATAATTCTACCTTTCATCTCATCACTTGGCAATGGAACAACAGAAATCGTAGCCTCAGATACGTGATCTGCCGCACACTTTTGTATTGCATTCACGATGTACTCTTTGGCTTTCTTATCTGCGTCATCCTTTGCCTGACGCTCCAATTCTTTTACTAAAACTGCAGTTTCATGTTTCACATCTTCTTCCACAGTTCTCAATAAGTAATCTTTCGCCTGTTCGGAGGTGAGACCGGAAATCTTTTCTAATTCACGCAAATGACTTTCGCGAAGTTCTTCCACTTTTTCCTTTTCCTTTTCGAACTCAGCCATTTTTGTAGCAAGCTTCGATTCCCTTTTCTCGAGTGCATCCAATTTTTTGTCCAAAGTTTCTTCTTTACCCAGCACACGTTTTTCGTAGCGCTGGATCTCCGCTCTTCTTTCCTTTGTCTCGCGTTCGAGATCATTTTTGGCTTTCAGATTTTCTTCTTTCGCCTCCAAAAGAGCTTCTCTCTTCTTGGTTTCTGCTGTTTTCAATGCATCATCAATAATTTCTCTTGCCTTTTCCTCAGCACTTCCCACTTTTGCTTCACCTACTTTAATTCGATAGGCGATTGCTGCTTTCCAGGTAACAAAAACTGAAATAGCGATGAGAACCAGAATTACTGCGATTGCACCAACGATAAAACCAATACTCAAACCTTCGGGCACAGGAGCACCTCCTTTATTAAGTTGTCATTGCACATAAATACAACATAACAATTTTACACTTTTTTGGCTTAAATGTCAAGTTTGTAAAACACATTCTTGACACAATTCAGATCAAATCCTTTGCGCCTGAAATATGCCATAACTTTCTGTCTTTCTTCGTAACTCAACTCACTAACGGAACGTCCTTTTAACTTCTTTGGAAGCAAACGCTCTACTGCCTCTTCTTCCCCTTCATAATCAGCTTCAAGAAAAACTTCCCGAATCAAGTCACGAGCAATTCCTTTTTCCACAAGTTTGTACGTAATTTCTTTACGACTTCGCTTTCCTTGCTGGAACATTATATACGTCTCGACATAACGCCGATCATTAATGTATCCATAATGCTCTGCATAGGACACTGCTTCCTCGGATGCTTTTTCTGAAAAACCAGCCCGATACAATCGTTCCTCTAACTCTTTCCTTGTTCTATCTTTATACGCCAACAACGACATTGCCTTTTCTGTCGCCCGCTTTCCTTCTTCATCCGAAAACCCATACGAAGAAGAGGGTTTCAACTCGATTTCTTTCAGCTGCTCTTCCAAGTTTCGACGCTTTTCTCGCAAATCCTCCGACGACTTCATACGTCACCTACTTATCTTCTTTTTTGGACTTTGAAGAGGATTTTTTCTCTTCCTCCACACTTTCCTCTTCTTTTTTGAAGTATTTCTCACGTACAAGGCGATCCACTTCTTCGAAAATAGCTGGATTATCTGCTAAATATATCTTCGCATTTTCTCTTCCCTGGCCAATCTTCTCGCCTTTATAGGAATACCATGCACCACTTTTTATGATAATATCATTCTTCGCTGCCAGATCAAGCAAATCACCTTCTTTGGAGATTCCTTTTCCAAACATGATATCAAACTCAGCCTCTTGGAATGGTGGAGCTACTTTATTTTTCACTACTTTTACTCGAACGTGGTTACCAATCATCTCTCCACCTTGCTTCAATGTCTCAATTCGTCTTACATCCATACGAACAGATGCGTAGAATTTCAAAGCATTACCACCAGTTGTAGTTTCTGGATTTCCAAACATAACACCAATTTTCTGTCGTAACTGATTGATAAAAATAACCGTACAATTGGACTTATTAATTACACCTGTCAATTTACGAAGAGCTTGGCTCATCAATCGTGCTTGAGCACCCATCTGTGCATCTCCCATATCTCCCTCAATCTCCGCTTTTGGCACAAGGGCAGCGACCGAGTCCACAATCACAATGTCTACCGCACCAGAGCGCACCATCGTCTCCGTAATTTCAAGTGCCTGCTCTCCACAATCTGGCTGAGATATGTAAAGTTCGTCTACATCAACACCAATATTTCTTGCATAAACAGGATCCAGCGCATGCTCAGCATCGATAAATCCAGCAATTCCACCACGCTTTTGTATCTCTGCCACCATATGAAGAGCAACGGTAGTCTTACCACTGGATTCCGGTCCATAAATCTCAATAATTCTTCCCTTTGGAATACCGCCCACTCCCAATGCAATATCCAAACTCAGTGAACCTGTCGGTACTGCCTCGATGTTCATGTTAGCTGCTGTATCTCCAAGCTTCATCACAGATCCCTTACCATACTGCTTTTCAATCTGTGCAATCGCTGACTCCAATGCTTTTACTTTATTCTGATCTTTCTCCATTATAATTAACCTCCAATGTAATAATATGAATCGAACCTCATTTCGGAACATTTGTTCTGTATATGGATATACTACACCAATGTTCGGAAACTGTCAATGTTTTTTTAATTTTTTGGGGAAATAATTTGATGTCATTTTGTACCATAAGATAGTAAGAAAGGCACAATACAAGTGTATCATGCCTTCCGAAATTTGTAAAGTGTTTTCCCATTCGCAACGTAACACGAGAAAAAATGTGTCTCACCCACCATACTCTTTAAAAATCTTCGCCAAATCTTCCACCGTCTCGATTTCATTGACACGTCGGCGCATAGATGCGGAATTCGGATACCCCGACGTATACCAGGCAAAATGTGTGCGCATTTCACGCATTCCATACAACTCGCCCTTCCATTCGGTCTGCATTTTTGCATGGCGTAAGATCATCTCTGAAACTTCATGCAAAGATGGTTTCGGGAGTACTTCCCCCGTCTTCATATAATGGCGAATCTGTTGAAAAATCCATGGATTTCCACGTGCTCCCCGTCCGATCATAATGGCATCACAACCCGTTTCCAGAAACATCCTTTCTGCATCCTCTCCGGAAAACACATCGCCATTTCCAATTACCGGAATCGACACCGCTTCCTTAACACGACGAATCACATCCCAACTTGCTTCCCCACTATAATATTGTTCACGAGTTCTTCCGTGAACGGCAACCGCCGAAGCACCTGCTGCCTCTGCCGCCTTTGCAAGTTCCACCGCCTGCTCTTCACCATTTTGAAATCCACGGCGAAATTTTACTGTTACCGGCTTTTTTGTAGCGTTTACTGTCTTCCGAATAATGTCTTCTGCCAGTGGAATATTTTTCATAAGTGCCGACCCCTCACCATTGTTTACCACTTTCGGGACCGGACACCCCATATTAATATCCAAAATGTCGTAATTACGTTCTTCAATCCGTGCCGCCATGCGACTGACAATATCCGGGTCAGAACCAAACAACTGCAACGCCACCGGGCGCTCTTCTTCATTTACTTCCAGAAGTGCTTCTGTATTTTTACTATTGTAGTAAATCCCTTTGGCACTGACCATTTCTGTATATATGAGATCCGCCCCTTTTTCTTTACATAAAAGGCGAAAGGGCAGGTCAGTCACGCCTGCCATCGGTGCCAGTATTAGTTTCCCTGGTATGGTCACGTTTCCAATCTGCCAACTTTGATTCACGTCTATTTTACTCACCAGTCGTTCCTTTCTTTTCTTCCGCCGCTTTTGTTTTTTCATAAATCAAACGAGTTCCGTGAAGCGTCAAATCCGGATCATAAATATCAATGCTATCGGTAGCATTGGAAATGCTTCTTCCCAATCCACCAGTAGCCACTACTTTGATGTTATCAATGCCCGACTCTTCCTTCATCTTGCGGATAATGTACTCCGTCTGTCCAATGGTTCCATACATCAATCCAGCCTGCATACTCGTTATCGTATTCTTAGCCAAAATGGAATCCGGCTTCTTTATCTCGATTTCCGGCAATTGCGCTGCATTGGACCACAATGCTTTTGCACTGATTTTAATTCCCGGGCATGTAACACGGGCAGCAAACACAGCATCTTCCGTAACCAAGTCATAGGTGGTCGCCGTTCCATAATCAATGACAATGACAGGACCTCCATACAATTCATACGCCCCCACTGCATCCACGATTCGATCTGCACCGATTTCGCTTGGATTGGCAGCCGCGATATGAATCCCGGTTTTCGTTCCATTTCCCACTACATAGGGTTCCGTATGAAAATATTTCTTAATTCCACTTACAAGAGAATACATCACTTTGGGAACAACAGATGCGATAATCACATCATGAATCTGCTTTTCTTTAATCCCTTGTCGTGCCAATGCTTCCACAATCGCCTCTCCAAATTCATTGGAGGTTCGTGGAAGATTGGTCGTCAAACGAAACGTTCCTTTTATTTCTTCATTTTCAAATACACCAAATGTTAAATTTGTATTTCCAATATCAATTGCTAGTAACATGTTTTATCCATCCTCTTATTCCTGCGTCTCTAAAAAGAAAGCTCTATAATACTCTTCTAATCCTTCCAGCAGTTCCTCGTGTTGCTGTCGAATCTGCTTAATTTTAAGATAACTTCCAATCTCATCATAAAAGAAATCATTTTCCTTTGCCGTCGTCGACATATACAACGTACCATCCTCTTCAAACTCCATGGTAAACACACCACCTACATCTGACGTCAGGGTTACACATATAATCTTCAATTCATCCTGAATTGCCCCAGGCAAGGAGGAATACTTCGGGTTAAGATAAAACTTTTGCTCATATGCGCTACACGCACATAACACTTGACTTTCGTCCATTGTCTTATTTCCTTTCACTCATTGGTACATATGGTTTATGTGGACATACTGCTTTGTATGCCGGACGAATAATCTTTCCGGCATTTACAAGTTCCTCCAGACGATGTGCACTCCATCCCGCAATACGTCCAATCGCAAACAATGGTGTGTACAACTCCGTCGGCAACTCCAACATACTATATACCAAACCGCTGTAAAAGTCAATATTGGCACTAACACCTTTGTAAATCTGGCGCTCTTTCGCAATCACTTCCGGTGCCAATCGTTCCACCTTTTCGTACAATGCATATTCATCCATCATATTTTTTTCTTCCGATAACTTCTTGACGAACTTTCGGAATGTCTTCGCACGAGGATCCGAAATGGAATATACAGCATGCCCCATTCCATAGATCAAACCAGATTTATCAAATGCCTGGCGATGAAGAAGTGCAGTAAGATATGCACATATTTCATCTTCATCCTCCCAGTTTTTCAGTGTTTTCTTCATATCCTCAAACATCAAAGAGACTTTCTTATTGGCACCACCATGACGTGGTCCTTTTAATGAACCGAGGGACGCGGAAATTGCCGCATAAGTATCCGTCCCGGAAGATGTCACTACATGGTCAGTAAAGGTCGAGTTATTACCTCCACCATGCTCTGCGTGAAGCACCAAAGCAATATCTAAGATTTTTGCTTCTAACGGAGTAAACTGACTATCTGCGCGTAACATGTGTAAAATATTTTCCGCCGTGGAATATTCTTTCTTCGGTGGGTGAAGGAAAAAGCTACTTCCCTCATGAAAATAATTCGCCGCCTGATAACCATACACTGCAAACATCGGCAATAGAGCCACCAATTCCAAGCACTGGCGGAGTACATTTTCCGTCGACGTATCGTCGGCGCGATTATCGTAAGAATACAACGTTAATACACTTCGTCCTAACGTATTCATCAAATCCGCACTTGGTGCTTTCATGATAATATCTCGCACAAAGCTGGTTGGAAGGCTCTTCCGATACTCCGCAAGAATATCTTTCAAATCCTCCAATTGCTGTTCTGTCGGAAGTTCTCCAAACAAAAGAAGATATACGACCTCCTCATACCCAAAACGTTTTTCCTGCAAAAATCCATCTACAATCTCTTCGATGTCAATTCCCTGATAAAAAAGTTTACCTTCACAAGGAATCATATCACGGTCAACCACCGTATAGGAGCGAATTTCTGAAATTTCAGTCAATCCAGTCAAAACTCCCTGACCATTCAAATCTCGCAAGCCTCGCTTCACTTCGTATTTATCAAATAAAGTAGAGTCAATGGTACTGCTGGCTTCGCATTTGCTCGCCATCTTCTGTATCCAATCGTGTCGATATCCCAAATCCAAGTTGCTGTTCATATTGGCCCTCCTTTTCTATTTCACTTCTCATGCTGTTTCACGCATTCTACTTCTGTAGTGTTGCATACATAACTGCTTTAATCGTATGCATACGATTTTCTGCCTCATCAAAGACAACGTCTGCATATTTTTCAAACACTTCGTCTGTGACTTCCATTTCAGTCAGTCCATACTTTTCATATATTTCTTTTCCAATGGTTGTTTTTAAATCATGGAATGCTGGAAGACAATGCATAAAAATAGCTGTTTCTTTCGCATTGTCCATGGCTTTTTTATTCACCTGATATGGACTCAACGCTTGGATACGCTCTGCCCATACTTCGTCCGGCTCACCCATGGAAACCCACACATCCGTGTACAATACATCCGCATCTTTTGTACCTGCTTCCACGTCTTCGGTCAACGTAATGGTACCACCACTTTCCTTTGCGTACTCTTCACATTGCGCAACCAATGCCGGATCCGGGAAATATTC
The DNA here is from genome assembly GCA_017938215.1 of Eubacterium sp. Taxonomy (GTDB): domain Bacteria; phylum Bacillota; class Clostridia; order Lachnospirales; family Lachnospiraceae; genus Eubacterium_F. Next base: position 13,972 of record JAGBBZ010000035.1, read on the forward strand.
CTTTGGCGCACATGCCACAAAATGCATTCCCATTTTCGCACACGTAATCATCCATGAATTTCCCATGTTATAACGAGCATCTCCCATATAAACCAACTTAAGTCCCTTCACTTTTCCGAATTTTTCTCGAATGGTCAAAAGATCTGCCAGCATCTGTGTCGGATGATACTCATTGGTCAATCCGTTCCATACAGGAACTCCTGCGTATTTTGCCAACTCTTCCACAATTTCCTGACCATACCCGCGATACTCGATTCCATCAAACATTCGTCCTAACACACGTGCGGTATCGGCAATGCTCTCTTTCTTTCCAATCTGAGAACCTTTCGGATCCAAATATGTAACACCCATACCAAGATCATTGGCTGCCACTTCGAAAGAACATCTTGTACGTGTACTTGTTTTTTCAAAAATCAAGGCAATGTTTTTTCCTTCAAAGTCTTTATGAAGAATTCCTTTCTTCTTTTTGTCCTTTAATTCTGCTGCCAAATCGAGAAAACATGTAATCTCCTCTGCAGTAAAATCTTTTAATGTCAGAAAATGTCTACCATTCAAATTCATTCTTATTTCTCCTCTCAAGCTATTTCTATGATGTATGAAAGAGGGTTGTTCCCTTGTGGAAGTTTCTTTTCCACAAAGGAATCCCCTCTTTCCTCAAGTCGTTTTTCATCCAGCTTATGCTTCTTTTCCAATCTCCGCAACCGATTTTGCAAGCCCCGCAATACTCTGAATCTCAGATGGAATAATGATCTTTGTAGCTTTTCCATCGGCAGCCTTTTCGAATGCTTCCAGACTCTTAATGGTCAATACGCTCTGGGAAGGTGCGGCTTCATTTAAGAAACGGATACCCTCTGCTGTCGCTTTCTGTACTGCCTCGATTGCCTGTGCCTTACCTTCTGCCTCACGAATCATTGCCTCTTTCTTGGCTTCTGCTCGAAGAATCGCTGCTTCTTTTTCTGCCTGTGCTTCCAAAATAGCAGATTCTTTCTTACCTTCTGCCACAAGGACAGTGGATTTTTTCTCACCTTCTGCACGAAGGATGGACTCACGTCTTTCACGCTCTGCCTTCATCTGCTTCTCCATGGAATCCTGGATTTCACGTGGTGGAATGATATTTTTCAATTCCACACGGTTTACTTTGATTCCCCATGGGTCAGTGGCAATGTCCAGATTCGCTCTCATATGTGTATTGATTGTCTCTCTCGATGTAAGTGTCTGATCCAACTCCAAATCTCCGATAATATTACGAAGTGTTGTTGCGGTCAAATTTTCAATGGCCATGATCGGATTCTCAACGCCATACGTAAACAATTTTGGATCCGTAATCTGGAAAAATACTACAGTATCAATCTGCATGGTTACATTATCCTTTGTAATAACCGGCTGTGGTGCAAAATCCATAACCTGCTCTTTCATGTTTACTTTTCTTGCTACACGATCAATGATTGGCACACGAAAATGGATTCCCACTCCCCATGTATCCAAATATCCTCCCAATCGTTCAATCACATACGCATGTGCCTGTGGAACGATATTAATGCAGGATGCTAAAATTGCCAATACGATTACGATTAACACTACTCCGATCACAAGACCGGATCCCATACCAAATGCACTCATTTTTTCACCTATTCCTTTCTTATTTTACAATTAACTTTACTCCTTCAACAGACACCACAGTTGCCTTTTCTTTCTCAGCTATTATGCGTCCGTCCTCACTTCGCGCCGTCCATTCCATGCCATTTAGCATAACTGTACCTCGCGCTTGTTCGTTGTCAATCTCCTTTGTGACTACAACTGTTTTTCCAATGACATCGTCCACATTGGTTTTTTCTTTGTCTTTATTCAGATACTTCACTGCAATTGGTCGACACAACGCCATCGCCACAACAGAAAGAATCGCAAAGACAATGATTTGAGCCCAGATTCCATATCCAAGCCATGCGACAATCGCCGCTCCAATCGCTCCAACTCCAAACCATACAGTGGTGAGCCCTAGAGTCAGCGCTTCAATCACCAGCATGATAGCCAGAACAACCAACCATACGATATACATGGATATCCCTCCTTCCCTTTGGTAAAAAATAATACGCCATTTATTATACTATAAATACATTGCTTTTGCAAATGCTATTTCCTTCGTTTCCGATGGACTTCATACATGAGGAGCGCCGCTGAAACTGCTGCATTCAATGACTCCACTTCGCCCTCCATTGGAATATGAATCTTTTCGTTGGCACACGCCGATGTTTCCGGGCGGATTCCGTTGGCCTCATTGCCCACCAAAATCCCAACTTTCCCCTGATATTGGCATTCTGTAAAGTTACGACTCCCGTCTAACTGCGAAGAATACACGGTGAACCCTTGCCCCTGAAGATGACGTATCTCCTCAGTCATTGATTCCACAATATAAAAAGGCATGCGAAACATGGCTCCCATGGTAGATCGCACCACTTTCGGATTGAACAAGTCTACGCAGCCTTTCGTCATAACGACTGCTGTCATTCCCGCGCCTTCTGCCGTCCTCATAATGGTTCCCAAATTCCCCGGATCTTGCACATCCTCCAGACAAATCAAGGCAGGATGTTCTGCTTCCAACAAAGCATCTCGGTCATATTCCGGCATTTCCACCAATGCCAGAACTCCTTGTGGCGTCTCCGTATCGGAAATTTGTCGAAACACCGATGTGGAAACTTCTTCACATCGAATGCTTTTCATGCCATCTTCAATTCTTCGTGCCTGCCATTCTTCCATCGCATCTTCCGACACGTAGACAATCCTTGCTTTTTTGTATCGCAACGCCTCTTCTACCATTTTGAATCCTTCCACGATAAAACAGTGTTCCTGTCGACGAAATTTCGCACTTTTTTTCAATTTTTGTATTTTTTTCATCTGTGCATTGGATGTACTTTCTATCACACTGATTCCTCCTGTTCTTGCAATTCCTGTCGAATTCGAGCTTCCACCTGCTCCACTTCTTTTTGAAATGCCCGTGCAGATACTCGCGTAGCACCATGTCCCAATATAATCATTTGCTCCATTCCATCGGAAGTTGCCACTCGCACACGATTCCTTTTTGCTATTTTCTTTGTTGTCTTTTCGATGTACATATCTGCCGTTTCCGCCTCTTTTGTGTATACGACACTGATGTTATGATAGTCTTCCACACTTCCGGGATTTCCTTTCACTTTATATGCATCAAACACAACAATCAAATGGCATTTTTTATACCCCTGATAGTTGCACAAAATATCCTGTAAACGCATACGGGCAGCATCCAAACTCACCTTGGTAAGCTCTTTTAGTTCTTCCCAGGCAAATATAATATTGTATCCATCCACCAAAAGATACTCTTCCATAGGCTCTTTAAACGTAATCTCCACATGTTGCTTTTCCGGCTTTCCTTTGATTACCTTAGCACCACCTTGTTCCTTATGACGTTTCACAGGTCCAAATGTACGTTCAAAAATCGCCTGTAGTTCTTTTTCTTCCGCATAATACATTTTCTTTTCTCTCTCATACGCCACCGCTGGTTCTGCGTGCATTTTCTTCGCCTTTTCTCGCTCCACTAAGACACTTGGTACATGCATATGATCAAAAACAAGATTCCATTTAACCACATAACCGGAACCGTGAGAGCAAAAGACAGAATCTGGCGTATTTTCCACATCTGCCTCCGGATCGTACCCCATCGCCAAAACCACTTCATCCGTATTGTGGCATGGCGCATATCCGCCGAAAACACAAGATAAATGTCCACGCCCCTTCGAATACGCAGCAAATTCCACCGGATAATCTTTCATCGTAAGAACCGGACAAGTTCCCGTCAATACAGCGAACTCTCCTTCCTCCGGTAACGTTTCAAAGTCTCCACTCATTCGCTTAATATCGGTCATTGCTCGTCCAATGAACGCTGCCGGCACCTCCAATCGAAACCGATAAACCGGCTCCAACAGTATACTCTCTGCCTGCATCAATCCTTGGCGCACTGCTCGATATGTCGCTTGACGAAAATCACCGCCCTCCGTATGCTTCAAATGTGCCCGGCCAGCAACCAAAGTTATTTTCATATCCGTTATGGCAGAGCCAGTCAAGACACCAGGAAATTCCCGTTCTGCCAGATGGGTCAAAATCAGACGTTGCCAATTCAAATCCAACTTGTCTTCACTGCAATCCGTTTCCAATACTAGTCCACTCCCTAACGGCAATGGTTCCAAAATAAGATGTGCCTCTGCATAGTGACGCAATGGTTCAAAATGCCCCACTCCTTCCACAACACTCCCAATGGTTTCCCGATAGGTTATCGTTCCTTCGCCAAAAGAAACTTCCATACCAAATCGATCTTTAATAATGCACTTGAGTACTTCCAATTGCACTTCTCCCATCGGTTGGATAAATACCCGTTGCAACTTTTCATTCCAAATGATGTGGAGCTGCGGATCTTCTTCCTCCAATTCTCGCAGTTTTTGTAGCGCAACAACAACGTCTGTTCCCTCAGAAAATTCGATTCCGTAATTCAACACCGGCTCCAATTCGCTAGAAAGAAAGTCATTTTCTGCCCCCAATCCCTGTCCCGGAAAAGAGGCTTCCAGCCCAGTCACTGCGCATACCATACCTGCAGTAGCTTTTTCCGCCACCTCATACTTATCTCCCGAATACAAGCGAATCTGATTAATCTTTTCCGTCTCATTAACTTGAGCACGAACTCCAATCTCTCCTCCCGTCACCTTCATATGGGTCAGGCGTTTTCCTTGTTCATCTCGAGATATTTTGTAAACTTTTGCACCAAAAACCTCAGAATATGGTTGTTGCATCGTATATGCTTCCAGATGCTCCAGAAGTTCCTTCACTCCTTCCAGACGAAGGGCTGAGCCAAAGAAACACGGAAACAATTTACGTTCCCAAATCGGCTCTCGCAAATCTTCCGGCAAATTTAATGTTCCATCTTCCAAGTACTTCTCCAATAGCACTTCATCGCACATTGCTACGTTTTCGAAAAAAATCTCACTGTCCGGATTGGAAAAATCCACACATCGATCCGATAGACGACGCTGAATCTCTCTCATTCGCGCCTCTTGATCCGCCCCAGCCAAATCCATTTTATTGACAAACAAAAATACAGGAACGCCGTAACTTTCCAACAATCGCCATAAAGTCTCCGTATGTCCCTGTACCCCATCTGTTCCACTGATAACAAGGATTGCGTAATCCAGCACACGCAATGTTCGTTCCATTTCCGTAGAAAAATCCACATGTCCCGGGGTATCTAATAACGTAATTTCCAACTCCCCGAAATTCATGCGCGCCTGCTTGGAAAAAATGGTGATGCCACGCTCTCGTTCCAAGGGAGAGGTATCCAAAAAAGCATCCTGATGATCCACCCTTCCAAGCTTACGAATCTCACCACAAGTATACAACATTGCCTCCGACAAAGTTGTTTTCCCCGAATCCACATGTGCCACAATCCCTGCTGTAATCCGTTTACTCATCTACTTCCTCTTCCTCATTATCCATCGTTTCTTCTTGTAACTCCATTACTCCATTGCGCTGATTCACATCATTTTTCAAAAGTTTGTATGCTGCAGACGCAAGTGGTACAAACAAAAGCATTCCACCAACACCCAGAACACTACCTCCGATGGTTACAGCTGCCAACACCCAGATTCCCGGTAGTCCAATGGATTCCCCCACCACTTTCGGATAAATCAACTGGCCTTCCACTTGCTGTAATACCAACAAGAACACAAGGAAAATCAGCGCTTGTACTGGCGATATCGTAGCAATCATAAAGAAACCAACCGCACCACCGATATAGGCACCTGCCACTGGTATCAATGCTGTAAAACCAATCAACGCACCTAACATTCCCGCATATGGCATACGCAAAATCAATAATCCGATTGCACAAAGGCTTCCCAAAATCACGGCTTCCAAACACTGTCCTACGATAAAATTGTGGAAACTTTCATTGAGCGTGGAGCACACATATACCGTACGATTGTACAGCTTCTCTGACATATATGCCTTGGCTACCCGATTTACCTGATCCAATATTTTCTTTTTCCCCGCCAACAGATATATTGAAAAAATAATACTCATAATAATATTGAATGTCGTAGAAAAAGTAGCAGTAATCACATTCCCTACTGCTCCCATCGCTCCACCGACACCACCGACAACCCAATTCGCCGCCTTATTGGCAAGTTCTTTCCAATCAACATCTCCCCGTTTTGTCATGGACAACGCATTATCAAAATAAACGCCCCATTCTGTATTGGTTCCAAGCTTTTCCGCCAGTCGCTCCATCGCCGGTGGAATCTTTTCCAGCAACAGTTTCACACAGTTAACCAATTCCGGTACGATTAATCCGATAATCAGTGCAATAATTCCAATCAAGCTGAGATATGCAAAAAGCAAACATACGGCACGTCGGCTCTTTAATATCCATTTGTTTTTTGCCTTCGGAAAGTAGTACTTCTCATAAAAACTCATTAGTATATTTACTGCATACGCAATTACAAATCCAATAATAAGAGGCGAAGCAGCATGAAAAACGAGACCCATGCCACTGGCAATCAACGACCAGTATTGTATGAAGAGATATAACACGCCTACTGTGACGCCTATTTTCAAACAACTTTTCCATTCTAATTTCATGATTTTTCCTCACTTTCCCATTTTTAATCCCCAATGCTCTTCCCGAAAGCACTCGACACTTCCGAAATCGTCACAAATGCATCTGGGTCGATGGATGTCACAATATTTTTCAACTTTACAACCTGAAAACGGTTCACCACAAAATATATAATCTTCTGCTCTTTTCCGGAATAATATCCCATGGCATCGATATGTGTCACTCCATGACCAAATATCTCCGACAGTTGACCACTAATTTCATCTGCCTTGGTTGTAACAATCATAGCAGATTTTACTTTATCCAGACCTTCCACGATAAAGTCAACGGTTTTGATCGCTGCTCCATATGTAATGATAGAATATAATGGAAGAATCCAACTTTGGAAAATACACCCGGCAATCACATAAAGAATTACATTGTATATCATAACAAAGGTTCCCACTGTCAGACCAAGTTTTTTGGCAAAGATAACTGCCATTACCTCCACTCCGTCAATCGCGCCACCATAACGAATCGTCAGACCACTGCCAATACCAGAGATAATTCCACCAAAAATGGCACACAAAAGCAGATCCGAACCAGCAAACGGAGAGGTCGTTGTCACATCTACCAACATGCTGATCACATATGCTGACACTGCGTATGTTACCACCGCACAGATGGAATAAAGAGTAAAGGCACCCCCTAGTTTTTTGTAACCATACAGAAAAAAGGGAATATTAATCAATATCAAACATACCGAAAATGACCAATCATTACCTGCCATCTGTGACACTAACATCGCCGTTCCTGAAAAACCGGTGTCATAGAGATTTACCGGTGCCAAAAACATCGTTATACCAATGGCGTTGATTACACCTGCTGCAAACAAAATAAGAAAATTTTTGTAACTTAAATTTTTAAACATTTTGAGCGACTCCTTTCTACAACATAACATATATCTCTTCATTTCAAAATCAAAACATATATCGATTATTATAACACAAATGATTCAGAAATAAAACGAAAAAAGAAAAGGACACTACACTTTCTGCAATGTCCTCTCTCATTTCACATTTCAAGCTATTTCCATTGAAGTGTACAAGAGATTGCCTTCTCCCATCCACTCACCTTTTCCACCCGTTCTTTCTCCGACATATTCGGAGTAAATTCTCTATCCATCTCATGATTTCCCATGATTTCGTCTGTATCTTTCCAATAATTCACAGCAAGTCCTGCAAGGTAGCCCGCTCCCATAGCCGTACTCTCGACGCATTTCGTCCGCTGTACCAAAACATTGCTGACATCCGCCTGGGTTTGCATCAAAAAATCATTGGCACTTGCCCCACCATCTACTTTCAGGGCAGCTAACGGAATCCCGGCATCTTGCTCCATCGCCCGCAACACATCATTTGCCTGATAAGTGATAGCTTCTAATGTGGCACGAATGATATGGTAACGATTCACACCTCGTGTCAAACCAACGATGGTTCCTCGTGCGTATTGATTCCAATACGGTGCGCCTAATCCGGTAAACGCCGGTACCACATAACAACCATTGGTATCTGCCACCCTTTGTGCCATTTTTTCCGATTCTACTGCTGTCGTAATTAATCCCATTTCATCCCGAAGCCATTGGATTGACGCCCCTGCAATGAATACAGAGCCCTCCAACGCGTACGTAATCTTACCATCCATTCCCCATGCAATGGTGGTAACCAGGCCATGTTCAGAGAATACCGGTTTTTCCCCTGTATTCATTAACAAAAAACATCCGGTTCCGTAAGTGTTTTTTGCCTCGCCTTTTTGAAAACAGTTTTGTCCAAACAATGCTGCCTGCTGGTCTCCGGCAATTCCTGCAATTGGAATTTCTCCACCGAACCATTCCGCATCTGCACTTCCATAAATTTCACTAGAAGGATGCACTTCCGGCAACATGCACGCAGGAACATTTAACTCCTTCAAAATTTCTTCATCCCACTTCAATTCACAAATATTGTACATCATTGTTCGTGATGCGTTGGAATAGTCCGTAACATGAACAGCTCCCTTCGTCAGTTTCCAGATAAGCCATGTATCCACTGTACCAAAAAGAAGTTCCCCCCGCTGGGCCCTCTCCCGAGCTTTTGGTACATGATCCAAAATCCATTTGCACTTTGTCCCTGAAAAATATGCATCAATCACCAACCCATTTTTCTTGCGAAACACTTCAGTCAGTCCCTTTTCTTTTAAGCTGTCGCAATATTCCGATGTCCGACGGCATTGCCACACGATGGCATGATATATAGGCTCGCCAGTATATTTATCCCATACAATCGTAGTTTCCCTCTGGTTGGTTATGCCGATGGCAGCAATATCCTCTGCCACTGCCCCTATCTTCTTCATCGCTTCTTTTGCTACTTCTAATTGCGTCACCCAGATTTCCTTGGCATCATGCTCTACCCAACCTAGTTGTGGATAGATTTGAGTGAATTCCTTCTGCGCCACCGACACAATGCTCCCACGATGATCAAACAAAATGCAACGATTGCTGGTGGTACCGGCGTCCAATGCCATAATATACTTTGCCATACCTTTTCCTCCCCTTCCTCCTTCTTTTTTGCTATAATATAATAATACTACGGATCACTTCACAAAGCAATCCGTAGTACTGCATTCGCATTATTATGTGTTCCACTTCACAGACACTATATCAATTCCTCCGCCTTTAACCACTCCACCTCATCGTGAATAGTTTCTTTGTATGAACGTGTCGTATAACCAAGTTCCACTCTTGCCTTTGAATAATCAAATTCATTATTTCGAGCAAGATTATACACGGAAAATGTTGTCATCATCGGCTTCTCGCCCTTTTTTTCCGCCTTTTTCTCTAAGGTTTGCGCAATCTTCTCCGCCCAATCCAATGGTAAATAGAACTTGATTTTTTGGCATTGACATTCTTCATGAAGCATTTCACACATATCCTTTAGAGTCACGGTTTCATTTGCTAAGATATATGCCTCCCCGACCCGTCCTTTGTCCACAGCAGCGATACAACCTGCCGCCAAGTCACGTACATCACAAAGATTAAAGGAGCCTTGCATACCAACCGGCATTTCCCCTTTAATAATTTTAATTAAAGTACTTGTCGTCTCTCCAATGGCATAGTCATTTGGTCCTAATATCCCGCTTGGATGAACGATGCATGCTTTCAAGCCCATTACTTTTACCGAATCCATCACCATCTGAGATGCTTTTGCTTTCGACTGACTGTAAGCCCCCACCACTTTCGCCGGATCATTCGGTTCGAATTTATCAACTTCTTTAATTTTAGTACCTATCGGCTGTTCTGGAATCGCTCCTGTACTGCTGACATATACCATTTTTTCACATTCCGGATGTGCCAAACATTTTGTAATAATATTTCTTGTTCCGGTCACATTAACTTCCATTAATTTGTCACTGTATGCCGGATCTACCGTCACCATACTTGCACAATGAATCATTACGCTATTCATTTCCTCTGGGATTGTAAAAAAACGTTCCAATGACTCTTCATCACAGAGGTCCCCAATGCAAATCTCCACTTCTTTGGGAATATATTTTACAGATTTGTCATTTGGCAAAACTAACGCACGAACTTTTTCTCCCTTCTCTAATAGCTGTGCACATACATTACTCCCTAAAAAGCCAGCTGCTCCTGTTACCAAATAAATTCGATTACTCATATTCTAATTCTCCTTCTTGTTCAAAATTCAATTTTATGTTTCTAACAAATGTTATACAAGAGGATTTTTTCCAAATTGTTTGGGAAATGTTAGAGAAATGTTAAAAATTCTTGCAGGGCCTTCGTCCCCCATCGTTTACACTCATATAGAAATAGAAAGAAACACACAGTTTCTTGCAAGCAAGACTGTGTGTTTCTTTCTATTTCTGCATTCGCCGTTTATTCGTTCTATTCGCTCATTTTTGCGAGTTTTGCTGCTTGATCTGCTGCGATGAGACTGTCGATAACCTCATCGATATCTCCATCGATAATGGCATCCAAACGATGCAACGTCAGTTTGATACGATGATCTGTCACACGCCCTTGTGGATAATTATAGGTACGGATTTTCTCCGAACGATCTCCCGTTCCAATCTGGCTTCTTCTCTTCTCTGCCTCTTCATCATGAGCCTTAGCAAGTTCCATCTCATACAAACGAGCACGGAGTACTTTCAATGCCTTATCTTTGTTTTTTAACTGAGATTTTTCATCCTGACAAGACACAACGATTCCCGACGGAATATGGGTCAATCGCACCGCAGAGTCTGTGGTGTTGACACACTGACCACCGTTACCGGAAGCACGGAACACGTCAAATCTACAGTCATTCATATCGATTTCCACTTCCACATCCTCAACTTCCGGCATGATTGCCACCGTAGCAGTCGAGGTATGAATACGTCCGCCGGATTCCGTTGCTGGGATACGTTGCACGCGATGCACACCACTTTCATATTTTAACTTCGAGTATGCCCCTGCTCCATTGATCATAAACACAACTTCTTTAAAGCCACCAATTCCATTTTCATTGGAGTTCATCATATCAATTTTCCAACGATTTCTCTCGGCATATTTGCAATACATACGATACAAATCTGCTGCAAAAAGTGCCGCTTCATCTCCGCCGGCGCCGCCACGAATCTCTACGATAACGTTCTTGTCATCATTCGGGTCTTTTGGCAACAATAAAATACGAAGTTCCTGCTCATAGGTTTCCACATTTGCTTTGCACTCATTTAATTCCTCTTTGGCAAGTTCGCGCATTTCCTCATCGCTTTCCTCTTCAAGAATAGCAAGACTATCCTCAATGCCTTCTTTCGCCGCTTTGTACTCTTTATACTTTGCTACGATTGGCTCCAATTCAGACTGCTCTTTCATCAACTTCTGATAACGCGCCTGATCATTCAGCACATCCGGCTCACTGAGCTCATTCAGCACTTCCTCGTAGCGCAACAGTGTATCTTCTAATTTATCAAACATCAAACTCCTCCAATCTGCCGGAGACCACACGGTCAAGACCGGCAAGGTCTTTTATTATCTCAACATTTTGAAATTTCTTTTCTTTCATAAGCATAGCAACGCTTTTTCCTTGATTGTACCCGATTTCAAAGCACAATATGCCACCTGGATTCAAGTACTTTGGTGCATCTTCCACGATCTTTCGATAAAAATCCAATCCATCTTCGCCACCATCCAATGCAGACATCGGTTCATGGTGTTGTACCTCCGGCATCAATGTTGGAATCACCTCTGACTCAATATATGGCGGATTGGATACGATCACATCAAAGGTTCCTGCAATCGGTTCCCATAGATTTCCACAGACAATTTCTACTGGCGCTTCAAGTCCCTCTTTCTTTCGAAGGCGAAGTTCATTGCAGCTTGCAACCTGACACGCACCTTCCGAAATATCACTCAACATAACTGCTGATGGATTTCCCAATGTGCCAATACTTAGTCCGATACATCCCGAACCAGTACACAAATCCAAGACTCGCTTTCCTCTACATTCACTTAATACATGTTCCACCAAAATCTCCGTATCCTGCCGCGGAATCAGCACATGCTCATTCACACAAAACACAAGACCCATAAACTCGGTGGTTCCTGTAATATATTCCAACGGAATCCGTTGTTCACGACGCTCCACAAAGGCAAGATATCTTTCTTTTACTTCCTCGCTCGCCTCTTCTCCACGTTGAAGGAAATAGTCACTTCTTCGAAACAAATCGTCGCCTTCACTCAGCACTGCCTGTAACAGATACCATGCATTTAATTCTGCTTCTGGCACCTGGCACTTCTGTAATCGTTCTGTCCCAATGGTCAACAATTGCTCCAGCGTCATTTTGCTTCCTCGTCTTCATTTTCGGATTTTTGGGGTGGAGCCTCAAAATAACGATCCAATGCCTGCAGAATCTCGTCGTCTTCCTCGTCATCGTCGTCCACTTCTACCACCTCAAAACCAGCTTCCTGCATTTCTTTTGTCGCTGCCACATCAGCCACAGACTTAGCAACTTTTTTCGAAACATTTCCGACCATTTCCTTCTCTGCCAAAAAGGCTTTCCAATCAAACACAGCCTCTACAGAAGAAATTGCCACCTCAATCATATCGTCATCCGGTTCCTTGGTTGTCAACGACTGCAACCATAACCCTGGCTTACTCAAAACATTCATTACTGCATTTTCACTTTTCCCAGCCAATATAATAAACTCATAAGAAAGTCCTGCAATCACCGGAATCAATAAAATTCGTAATACCATACGAATCCACATATTAGAAACAGAAATAAACATAAAGAACAAGATGCTGACAAACATAACCACCAACATAAAACTTGTTCCACAACGTTTGTGAACGGTAGTCTGCTTTCTTACATTCTCTACTGTCAATTCGCAACCATTTTCCAAACAATTGATGCATTTGTGTTCTGCACCGTGGTACATAAACACTCGTCGAATATCTTCCATAAAGGAAATCACTTTCACATAACCCACAAATAGCGCAACGCGAATGACCCCCTCCAACAAACCACGCAACTGAGCCGATGGTATCGCCTTCGAAAGCAACTCAGACACAAAAAATGGAAGTAAAACAAAAAGTCCGATGGCAATGATCACAGCCAACATTACCACCAAGCCCATAATAAGATCATTGCTATTTTCTTTCTTTTCACTTTTCTCTTCCTCTTCTTCCCACAAACTTGCAGAATAATTTAAACTTCCCATACCTGTCACCAAGGATTCCACAAATGTAACTACTCCTCGGATGATAGGAACACCTGCCAGCTTGCATTTGTCTTTCCAACTTTTACGAGTTTCTACCTTAACTTCTATCTCGCCATCTGGCTTTCGCACAGAAACTGCATATTTGTCCGCGTTTTTCATCATAACGCCTTCGATCACTGCTTGACCGCCAATTCCTGAATATCTCATGATCTGACCTCATTTCTCTATATAACGAATAACTCCGCAAATCTCAATATCCTCGATACAGAGACATGCGGAGCCATAATGTGTTCATAATCCACTTATTTTAAGCCATACTTACGGTTGAACTTGTCAATCGCACCACGAGCTGCCATGGACTTCTGCTGTCCTGTGTAGAATGGATGGCATTTGGAACATACTTCAACGTGAATCGTTTCTTTTGTTGAACCTGTTACGAATTCATTCCCACAGTTGCATACAACCTTTGCTTGGTAATATTCTGGATGGATTCCCTCTCTCATGTATTTTCACCTCACTACTTAATTTTTCAATTCCATAAAAAAACATCTTTCTCATTCTATCATGCTTTTTCAGAAAATGCAAGCCTTTTCTAACGAAGCTTTATTTTTTTTATTGTATCAATGAATTCTTTGTTATTTTTGGTCTTGCGGAACAAGTTAATAATCTGCTCTAGATTGCTTTCGGAATTCGAACTTCCACTAAGAGCTTTTCTCATAATATAAACCGCTTCTAGTTCTTCCTGACTCAAAAGCAAATCCTCGCGACGAGTACTAGACTTCTGAATATCAATCGCCGGAAATACTCGCTTCTCAGATAAATGGCGGTCTAACACAAGTTCCATGTTACCGGTTCCCTTGAATTCTTCAAACACCACATCGTCCATACGGCTTCCCGTATCCACCAATGCTGTAGCAAGAATGGTAAGACTACCGCCTTCTCTCATATTTCTGGCTGCACCAAAGAAACGCTTTGGCATATGAAGCGCTGCCGGATCCAAACCACCGGAAAGTGTACGACCACTTGGTGTCACAGTAAGGTTGTAAGCTCTGGCAAGTCGTGTAATACTGTCCAAAAGCACCACCACATCATCCCCGCCTTCCACAAGACGTTTGGCACGCTCGATTACCATTTCCGATACACGTTTATGATTGTCTGGTAATTCATCAAAGGTAGAATAGATAACTTCTACTTTTTCTCCCTCAATGGACTCTTTAATATCCGTCACTTCCTCTGGACGCTCATCAATCAAAAGAATCAATAAATGTATGTCCGGATAATTTCTGGTTATGGCACTGGCTACTTGTTTTAACAACGTTGTCTTACCTGTCTTAGGCTGGGATACGATCATACCACGCTGTCCTTTTCCAATTGGAGATATCAAATCCAACATTCTCATCGAAACACCAGAATTCGGTGTTTCCAAATGCAATCTTTCATTCGGAAAAATCGGAGTCAATTCCTCGAATTTGTGACGATGCGCCAAATAGGTGATCGGACGTTCGTTCACCTTTTTCATATAAAGCAATGCACTGAACTTTTCATTTTGTGTCTTAATTCGAATATTTCCCTCAATAATATCACCTGTGCGAAGTCCAAAGCGACGTAGGAAAACCGGTGACACATAAACATCGTTCTCTCCCGGAAGGAAGTTGTCACAACGGATGAACCCATATCCTTCCGGCATAATTTCCAAAATTCCTTTTTTGGTAATACCACTGTCCAATTCTTTCATCTCTGTTGGATGAACATCTAAAACCTGACGATCCTTCGCAATTGTCACAAGACCTGCCTTAACCACATCTTCAATGGAGCGATATGGCTGTGGTTCCTGTAGCTGCCCTGGTTGTGAAGTAGTCTCTTGTCGACTTTCTCCACGACTGTCATTCCGGGAATCATACCGCCCCGAGTTACGACGCGGTCTGTCACTATGATTTGGCACGTAGGTATAAACCTTTTTTTCCTCTGCTTTTACCGACTCCACCTTTTTTTCTTCCGCTGTCGTCTCCACAACTTTCGGCGTTGTCTCAGAAAGTGTATTGGAAATCATCAGTTTTTCCAGTTCATGGATCAAGTCTCCCTTTTTCAATCCCGAAACCCCAGACAACCCCTTCTCCTTCGCAATTTCACGAAGTTCTTTCAAGGTCCTTTTTTCTAAACTCATTCTATCTTCCTTTCTTCATAGACTAGATCTCAATTCCGTTTTTCGTCATCAATTCCCTAGCACTTTCCAAAGAATCCACACCAGTTGCATTTTTTATCGGTGCAAATTCCTTTTCTCTCACAACTTCAAATGAAAGACAATTATCCATCATGTGAATCATATCCAAAACCAATGTTTCAAACTTATAGCCATTTAGTTCCTGTGGTTTCACATATTCACCATTTTCATTCATGTAAGGGATTTTTTTCTCTACGATATGAGTTGGAAGATTTTCACTCATAATCTTCTTCAAAACATCAACACGGAATAAATAATTGAGGATTACTCCGTAATTATACAACAATTTTCCGTCTTTGTCACGTGAATGTATAATTTCATCTGTCATTTCATAATATTCTACAATGGATGGCTTGCCATCCTCCAAACAAAGCACTCCTACACGCTCGTTCGGATCTGCCTTTGCTACCACCTTCGCTCCACAGACACAATCATTTTCCAACACCGCACCCACAAAAATCGGATCCGCAATTTTCTGCAAAACATTGTCCACCGCAAACACATTCAACCATTCCACACCAAGCTTCTCAATGGTATCTAAAAGTCCAGCATTTGCCAAAGAAATAAACCAGCCACCATTTCCATTCGGTGATGTAGAAATGCGATTTTTCTCCTCCATATATATTTTTCCATCATAGCTTACTGACGGCGCCATCTTCTGCACAAAGAAAAAGACAAATTCTTTATTGTAACCAAAATAATTCTTTTCTTCAAAAAATCCTACGGTATCTTCATTATTTTTCTCGCTTGTCATAATAAACAAAGGAACCCACTCACCCGTCTGCTCCACAACATCCATGATATTGCAAATCAACTGCTCGAACAAGTATAATTCTCTATGTACACCAACATTTAACATCCCTTTGGGCTTATCGAAACCAAGACGTGTTCCTTGACCACCTGCCAGTAGAACAGCTCCCACTTTATGCTTTTTCAACGCAGCAATACCCGTTTTTGCAAAATCATCTTTTTTCGCCTGAATCTCTTCTATCGTCAATGCTCCAAGTGGTGCCAAAACACCCTTTTCTGTCTCGCTAGTACCCTCACCAAGTAAGTTAAGCAAACCAAGATCCAGTTCATCAATCTGACGCAAAAGAGTTTCCTTTTCTTCTGCATTTAACTCCTCATACCAAGACAACAAATGTTCTTGTCCTTCCCCCTCTAACTTAATTTTTGCCTCTTCAAATGTCATATATTCAACCTTCCTCTCACAAGTTTTGTTCATATATAACTCTTATTGTACCATTTTCCGAAAAAAGCACAAGTACCAAAAGTGTTTTTTTCTTGGTATTGTTTTTACTTATTAAAAGTGGTAGAATAAGCATGGATTTTATGAATGAAAGGAATAACGATCAATGACAAATAGCGAAAAGGCTCTTGCCTTACATAAAGAATGGAATGGAAAACTGAATACAACCTCGAAGTGCCAAGTTAACTCTCGCGAAGATTTAGCAATTGCCTATACTCCCGGTGTTGCGGAGCCTTGCAAGGCGATTGTCGCAAATAAAGAAGAAGCATACACATATACCATCAAGTCCAATACGGTAGCTGTCGTTTCTGACGGAAGTGCTGTTCTCGGTCTTGGAAACATTGGCGCAGAAGCTGCCATGCCCGTGATGGAAGGAAAAGCCGTTTTGTTTAAAGAGTTCGGCGGAGTCAATGCGTTCCCGATTTGTCTCGATACACAAGACACCGAAGAAATCATCCGAACTGTTGTGAATATTGCCCCTGCTTTTGGTGGCATTAACCTGGAAGACATCTCCGCACCGCGCTGTTTTGAAATTGAATCTCGTTTACAAGAATTACTCGACATTCCAGTTTTTCACGACGATCAACACGGAACTGCCATCGTAGTTCTTTCTGGCATTATCAACGCTTTGAAAGTCACCGGAAAAATTAAGGAAGAATGTCGTATCGTTGTCAATGGTGCTGGTTCTGCCGGAATCGCCATTAGTAAACTCTTGCTTCGCTATGGTTTTCAACACGTAACCTTATGTGATAAAGTAGGTATTTTGAATAAAAATACTCCTGACTTGAACTGGATGCAAAAAGAGATGATGAATGTTACAAACTTAGAAGGAAAATCCGGCACTTTGGCAGATGCTTTAGTCGGTGCAGATATTTTTATCGGTGTTTCTGCCCCAAATATCGTCACATCGGAAATGGTTTCTTCTATGAACAAGGATTCCATCCTCTTTGCCATGGCGAATCCTGTCCCAGAAATCATGCCTGATGTTGCAAAAAAGGCTGGCGCAAAGGTGGTTGGAACAGGACGTTCAGATTTCCCAAATCAGGTCAATAACGTAGTAGCTTTTCCTGGCATTTTTAAAGGTGCGCTGGAAGGACGTGCTTCTCAGATTACAGAAGAAATGAAATTGGCAGCGGCTTTAGCCCTTGCCTCTCTTGTACCAGAGGACAAATTAAATGAAAACAATATTTTACCAGAAGCATTTGATCCTCAAGTAGCCAACGTTGTAAGTGCTGCAGTCAAGGCTCACATCCATGACTAAGCATCGATGGGGAGAGAAGCCATATCACTCCCTGGATTTTGAAATGAAAAAGCGTTTTGGTGGAAAAGTTTATAAGATTTCATTAGATGGCGGCATGACTTGTCCCAACCGAGATGGAACCATCGGAACTGGCGGATGTATCTTTTGTAGTGGAAATGGTTCTGGTGACTTTGCCGTTCCTCTTTGTTCTTCCGTGACCGAGCAAATCGATACCGGCATTGCAGGAATTTCCTCTCGTAAGCATGTAGGTGAACAGTTTATCGCATATTTTCAATCTTTCACCAATACATACGCCCCGATCGAAACGCTTCGTGCTCTCTACATGGAAGCATTGCAACACCCAAATGTGGTTATGCTTTCTGTGGCCACCAGACCAGACTGCCTCCCTGCCGAAGTTCTTTCTCTTTTGGAAGAATGCAATAACATCAAACCTGTTATTGTGGAATTGGGGTTGCAAACAATGCACGAACCCACCGCTCAATATATCCGACGTGGTTATCCACTAGAGGTGTATGATACAGCTGTAGAATCCTTAAAAAAAAGGAATCTGGAAGTCGTCACTCATGTCATCGCCGGACTTCCGGGAGAGACACAACAAGATTTTTTAGATACCATTGATCATGTAGCGGAGGTTGGATCTCATGGAATTAAGATACAACTTTTGCATATATTAAAAGGGACGGACTTGGCAAGTCATTACAAACAAGGCCTCTTCGAGGCACTTACCATGGATGAATATATTTCCTTGGTTCTTCGTGCCCTTTCCCGTCTTCCAGAAGACATAATTATTCATCGTTTGACAGGAGATGGACCTAAGGAGCTTTTAATTGCTCCTACGTGGAGTAGCAAAAAGAGATATGTTCTCAATGAAATTCATCGCCAGCTGAAGTTGCAAAACATCTGGCAAGGAAAAGAAAAAAAGGAGTAAGCAATTCATGAAGGAAGCACTTACCATTTACAAACTTATCATTTTATACACACTTAATAAAGTAGATTCCCCGCTAACTTTAGGACTCATCTCAGACTACATCATTGATCGGGGATATACGAATTACTTCAATGTTCAAAATGCTTTTGCAGAATTGATGGATGCAGAATTAATTTCTGCTTCCCAGACGTACAACACATCACATTACAGCATTACAGAGGAAGGACGTCAGACACTAGAGCTTTTCCAAAATCAACTATCCCATGAAATACGTGGTGAAATTGAACAATATCTGCGCGAAAATAAACAAAGCATTGCAAAACGAATGAATGTTGTAAGCGATTATACTCGTTCTGAAAATGGCGAATATCTCGTTACTTGTTCTCTGATTGAAAATGGACATGTTCTTTTGGAAACTAAGATTTCCATCCCTTCTGAGGAAGATGCGATTAAAATATGCGATAATTGGCGTACCAATAGCGACGAGTTATATTCCTTAACAATAAAAACACTTTTGCAATCACCCTGACACAAAACCCCTGCCAGAAACCAATTCTTTTTATATCATTGGTTTTCCGACAGGGGTTTACATCTTATCTAACATATTTCAGATAATTTTTCTTCAAGGGATTAAATTGTTTGTAACGGTACTTATCCAACAGCTTATAGTTGTTATACTTCCCATTGAATTCCGGACCTTTTCGAAGTTCTAGATGAAGATGCGTTCCGAAGGTCCTTCCGGTTGCTCCTACTGTCGCAATCACATCTCCTTGCTCTACCTTATCTCCCACCTTAACCTTCATGGAATGACAGTGAGCATAATAAGAATAAATTCCATTTCCATGATACAAAATAACAAGATTTCCAAAGGATGATTTTGATGTCCCACTATGGTATTGTGCATAAACTACTTCTGCTTGGCGAATGGCACGAATTTTCGTCCCTTTGCTCACACCTTTGATATCAACACCGTAGTGTCTTCCACCATGAGCAGAACACTTACACCGAAATCCATCCCCCAACGTGCCGCCAGCTACCGGCCACATCCATTTACTTTCCTTTACTGTAAATTTCTTCTTTATCGCAGTTCGATGGTTTCCATATGTATCTGTCACTTGCACCTCATAGGTATATTTTCCCGCATCCAATTCAGAAAATTTCATCTTTTCATCTACTTTACTAAGATCAAATTTCATACTTTGCGCTTTCTTAGTAACACCACACTCTTCTTTTCCTTCGCTAGAAACAATACTCGCTTCCACTGATTTCAACTTGTGATTCGACTTTATCGTACCCTTTACAGTAAAAGCTTGTCCTTTATATATTTTCTTCGGATAGGAACATTTCTTCTTCTTAATGACAAGCGTATTCGGTGCTGTCGTTTCCTCTGGCGTCACCGGAACTTGCGTTGCACTTGGCACCTCTGTCACCTCTGCGGGCTGCACATTTCCAAGCTCCACATTCTTTTCTACGGAAGTAGTTTCCTCGGCATACGAGCTTTTTACTGGATAGTACATCGACACTCCCAATGAAAAGACCATAGCTCCTACTACGAGTTTTCTCCTTTTTATTCCCCAACTTAGTAACTGATTCAAAATGATTTTCTCCTTTTAACACAAATGTAAGATTTCCTTAACAATTTCAAAAAGTGATTACAGTATACACCTTTTTTCTGCATTCTACAAGAGTAAAACATATTTTTGGGGAAAAAGTTGGTGAACTATTGCTTTTTCTGTCTTCTTTTAGTAAAATTTACTTATCATATACAAATACTGTTAGGAAGAAGGAATCCATATGAACATACATCAACCACAATACCTAGACAACGACTCAAACTTCATTTGTCCAAATTGTGATATCCAGATGCAATATAAATATGCTGGCATTTATGTCTGCACATCTTGTGGTGCCGAACAACTGAATGACTTCGGTAAAATCAAACGCTACCTCGACGAACACGGTCCTACCAATGCCATTGAACTATCTGCACAAACCGGCGTGAGTCGTTCCAAAATCGGAGAATTTTTGCGCCTTGGCAGAGTCGAGATTCCCGAAAACTCTCCTGTATTTATACATTGTAAAGGGTGTGGTGTTGCCATTCGTTATGGAAATTATTGTATGGAATGTGTCCATTCTAAGAACATTCAAGGGGCATATGTCGGCGAAGCAGCTAAGGGGCCTAAAAGTAAAATGCGCTTTCTGGATACTGACTAGATGGCCTTCCGCTTACTCCATGCTCCATATGTCCTTTTTCCATTTTGTTTGAATACGGAACGCACTCTCACATAGTGTTTTCTTTTCTTCTTCACCGAAAGCGTGATGGTGCATTTTTTACTGAAACGCTTTTTCGTTTTTGCTGATACCTTTTTATTTGGTGTGCATACGATTTGATACCCTTTCGCTTCCTTCATTTTTTTCCATTTTATCTTGATTCTTTTTCCGTTTCTACGAATCTTCCGAATCTTGACTCGTGTATTTTTTTTGTTATTTTTATCAATTTCCCGAATCCATTGCGCAATTTTCTTGTCATAGTTCTCGCTCTGTTGAATTGTTTCTGCATCCTCTTGAGATACACTGAATCCACTTTCTTCAACATCTCCTTGATAAATCATCAAACTATTTTCCTGCCCGATTTCCTGCAAACTAGTTTCCACATTTGCTTCTGGTATTTGAGACTCCAATGGCTCTGGTGACACACTTGGTAATGGCATCACCGTTGGCTTTGGTGACACACTTGGCAATGGCATCACCGTTGGCTTTGGTGACACACTTGGGGCCAACGTCACCTCTGGCATCCGAGTTGGTTTCGGTGTCGCAGTCACTTCCGAGATTCCTCCCAAATCCATGCGAATCCATCGAACAATCGTCTTATAATTCGATGTGTCTACCGGAACAAACATTGCTTCATAGGATTGCACACCCGCCCTAGTTTTCTGACTTTTCGCCTTCCACTGCCAACCTACCGGAAGAGGAATTTCTTTCAGCATTTGTCCTTCCTCATAAGAAATCCCCACTATATAAGGAACTTCTACCACAGGTTCCGCTTTCGTCACGCAAAGCGGAATGGCACGTTTTACACATTCATAATGCTTCGTATCTTCTGGTGTAAATATCGCTTCATAAGTATGCGATTCCACACATGGTACTTGCTCTGGTTCCATCCATTGCCAGCCCGCCGGAAGTTCTATCTCTTGAAGGGAACGCCTCGGATCATAAATCGTAGTCTCCAATATTGGTGTCTCGCATTGTGGGATTGCCTTTGCTACATTGACCCATACAGATCGAACAATTTCCTCATCTCCGGCACGGAATATTGCTTCATAATAACCACTTTCTTGTGGAATATAATCCGACTCTTTCCAACTATATTCTACACCAGTCTCATTTGATTTCATCATACTTTGCGCCAATGATTCTCCATATGCGATAGTCTCTGCCATCGGGTACTGAACAACCAACACCTGCGCCTTTAACGTGGCGTATCCTTCTTCAGAATCATATCCTGGCACACCACTCCAATCATAATTTTCGCAATCTTCCGGTGTAAAGCGAATGCTGTACTTTGCCACATTACTGGTAACGATTTGAAGCGGATTTTCCCACACAAGACTCCCCTTCACAGTGGCATCCGTTGATATTTGCGAAATTCCTAATACATCTCCATCGGCAAGCATACTTACAGAAAACGTAGGAGTATTTCCCTTGATTGGTTCTACCATCAATGGTATCTTGCGTTTTATCACTCCCTCTTCATATCCAGGTACTTGTCGGTAATCATAGTTATTACTGTCATTGGCTTTAAACACTACAACATAACCATCATTTATCACCTCTGGAATTACGTCTGGCGTTTCCCAAGAAAATGCTCCGTATTCCATATCGCCACCATGAAAGGATGCTGTTGCCAGTCGCTCTCCATATCCGATGGAACTAGCCGTAGGGAATTCTATATTTTTCATCACCTTTCGGCTTATTTCCACCGTCTGCTTTCCCGTTTGTGTTCTATATCCTGTCTTCGACACTTCGTAATATACCGTGTAAGTACCTGCGTTTACATAGGTCGGGCACACCGTCATTGTATATTCTCCCGCCTTTGTTCCATAACGAATGGTGGTTCCTGTCTCTGACTTCACCTGTATACTATGTGGATTTCCATCAAATTCACCTTGAAATCCACTTGATTCCACCGTAAGTGTTGCTGCTTTTATTACAACTTTAGCACTTCCGGTCACGGTTTCATAATTGGATTTCGTAATTCGATAATAGGTTGTATATGTTCCCGGTAACGTGTATCCCGGACAAGTTTCGCTCGTATATTTACCAGCAACGGTTCCATACTCTACTTTTGCACCATCATCACATACTAAGGAAATCGAATGTGGATTCCCATCATATGTACCAGAATATCCCACCACTTTTACCGAAGAAAACTTTAATGGTGTTATCGTGAATGGTATTACCTTGCTCCCCGAGAACATACCTTCCCCAACAATCGTAAGAGTTGCCGTCCCTGCATTGGTATTGTTTTGATACATATACGCATAATCTTCCCCCACCGTCAATAACCGATTCCCATAATATACATTCGGTGTCGGTCTTTTCGCCTTTCCTGTATACGTATAAGCCGGAATACTTTCCACTTCGCAATCATCCACATCCGCTTCCAACATTGTTCCCAAGGAAAGCTTACCGCAATTATCCTCATAATATAACAACGCACCACTGTTCCACCCAGTTGCCAAATATGCCCGTATATACTCCTGATTCAAATTCGTATAGGATACGGAAAGCCCTGTCCCGCCTCCACCAAGAAACTTCGGATTGCTATCCACATTATAAACTTTAGTTTCTCCTGCAAATTGATTATAATTTTCTTCTTCTGTTATGACCGCATAAATCGTCATGGTTCCGGATACACTTATACATCCCACCATACAATTTTGCATGTATTTTACATATAGCGGAATATCGGGCGCATTGGTCATACTCGTACAATGCCAAAAAGCATACCGAATATCCTCCACCTTTGTCGGCAAAACAGGTGCATTCTTCATACTCTCACAGCCATAGAAGCAATACGCCAAGTTTGTAACACTTTCAGGAATCTCTGGTGCCGCAGTTAATTTCGCACATTCATAAAAGCATCCTGTCATATTTTTGGCACTTCCCGGAATCACTGGTGGCGTCACGATGGCCGTACCACGAAACATATATTCCATATCAAAAATCACATTACTTAACACTGTTGGGGTCTTACTCAAAGAGGTACATCCATCAAAAGCCCCTTTTGCAGCTGACACATTTTCCGGAATGCGAACGGAACAATCCAGTCGTGCACACCCCTTGAAAGTTTCACACATAGACTGTACAGAATCTGGTATCGCCCCCACAGAAAGCAACGCGGTACACCCTTCAAAGGTCCCATTTAGACCTTGAACTCCTGAAGGAATTGCATTTACAGACTTCAAGCTGGTACATTTGGAAAAATAATAACTCAAGTCTCCCCCCGTTACGCTTGTCATTCCAAATGACACTTTCTTAATCTCGCCACGTAGCGATTTCCATGGCACCTCATCCTCCGAAAATCTGGCAAAACTACCACTTCCCGAAATGTGTAATACTCCATCCGAATCCAATTTCCATTGATTTTCTCCACATGTTCCACTTGCCACTGTAGATGCATGTACCACTACTGGTATTCTTTCTGTAGTTCCACATAAAACTGTCATCACAAGACACCACGCCCAAAAGCGCTTCCAACATACTGTTATTTTTTGCATAGACAAAGCCTCCTTCTTGTCTTTGCCTCATACATTTTCATACTGGCGTGCCAATGCCATTTTTTGAATCACGGACGAACTGTCCTTTATCTGCCTATCTTTAGATACTCCCTCAAAAGATCTTTGAGATTGTTTGTCATTATATTCTCTTTCTTCTCGAAATGCAAGAACTTTTTTTCACATTCTCTCAAACAGCGAGCAGAATTACCCGAAAAATAATCCATACTCACTTTTCTCGTAACCCAAGAATTCCCTTGCCTTTCACAAGACGAAATAGAACAGAAATTGAAAAAAACAGGCAGAAAAATAATTTTCTACCTGCTCTCTCTTTCTAACTTATCTGATTAGCGACAAGCCTCCAACGCCTGATCCAAATCAGCAATAATGTCATTTATACTTTCGATACCTACTGAAAGACGAATCAAATCCGGTCCCACTCCTGCTGCAATCAATTCCTCATCATTCATCTGACGATGTGTCGCAGAGGCTGGGTGAAGCACACAAGTATGAGCATCCGCCACGTGTGTTGCAATCATCGCCACCTTCAATTTCGCCATAAATTTCTCTGCCGCTTTACGGCCACCCTTCACACCAAAGGAAACAACTCCACAGGTTCCGTCCGGCATGTATTTCTGTGCTCTCTCATAATATTTGTTACCAGGAAGTCCTGGATAATTCACCCACTCCACACAGTCATGAGCTTCCAGATACTCTGCTACCTTCTGGGCATTTTCACAGTGGCGTGGCATTCTTACATGTACTGTCTCAATTCCAAGATTCAAAAGGTACGCATTCATCGGCGCCTGTATGGATCCCAAATCACGCATCAGCTGAGCTGTCGCTTTTGTAATATATGCACCTTCCAAGCCAAATTTCTCTGCATACGTAATTCCGTGGTAAGATTCATCTGGTGTGGTTAAACCAGGGAACTTGTCCGCATGGGCAAACCAATCAAATTTACCGGAATCGATAATACATCCACCCACACTGGCATCATGTCCATCCAAATATTTTGTCGTGGAATGAATAACAATGTCCGCGCCCCACTCAAATGGGCGACAATTGATCGGTGTCGCAAACGTATTGTCCACAATCAATGGTACTCCGTGATCATGTGCTGCTTTTGCAAATCGTTCGATATCCAACACAATCAACGCCGGGTTGGCAATGGTCTCACCAAATACAGCCTTGGTATTGGGACGAAATGCTGCTTCCAATTCTTCATCCGAACAATCTGGCTCTACAAACGTAAACTCGATGCCCATACGCTTCATTGTTACCGCAAACAAGTTGTAAGTTCCACCATAAATGGTAGAAGAAGACACCACATGATCACCTGCACTACAAATATTAAATATGGAATAAAAGGATGCTGCCTGACCGGAAGAGGTAAGCATTGCAGCAGTTCCTCCCTCCAATGCACATATTTTAGCAGCCACATAGTCATTGGTTGGATTCTGAAGTCTTGTATAAAAATATCCACTCGCCTCCAGATCAAATAATTTCCCCATATCCTCACTGGAGTCATATTTGAACGTTGTACTCTGCACAATCGGAATCATACGGGACTCACCATTTTTCGGTTCATATCCTGCTTGGATACATTTTGTTTCTCTCTCCATGATCATTCTCCTTTTCACTTATTTTTTTAATCACGACATACAGTATACCATTTTTCATATAAATAGGCAAATGCTTTCGTAGAGAATTCTCATCGATTCACTCGCATGGCATTTAGGATTGCCAACACAGCTACTCCTACATCCGCAAATACCGCTGCCCACATCGTTGCTATGCCAAATGCACCAAGTATCAACACAAATGCTTTTATGACTAGTGCAAAAACGATATTTTGTCGAACAATCAGCATCGTTTTTCTGGAAATCTGCATCATAGCGGCTAACTTCGAAATATCATCTTCCATCAAAACCACGTCCGCCGCCTCAATGGCCGCATCGGATCCCATACTTCCCATAGCAATTCCGATATCAGCCCGAGTAATAACAGGAGCATCATTGATACCATCCCCCGCAAATGCCACGTAATGTCCTTCTGCTTTCTGATTCATGAGCTGTTCCAATTTTGTCACCTTATCTTCCGGCAAAAGCTCCGTGTAGGCCTCATCAATCCCAAGTTCCTTGGCAATGGCCTCACCAGTCTCCTTTTTATCTCCCGTCAGCATGACAAACTGTCTCACCCCAGCTTTACAGAGTTTCTGAAGTGCTTCCGGAACACCAGCTTTAATCTGATCTGATATAAAGATGCACCCGGCATAAACACCATCATAGCCCACATAAACTACTGTGCTCTTTTTATTTGCTTCTTCCTGCTCCTTTCCAAAGTTCGGTATCAAAATTCCGTTTTCTTCTAACAGACGCTTTGTTCCAGCATATGCTTTTTTCGTTTCGATTGTACCACAAATCCCATAACCTGCAATTTCTTCTACATCTGTAGCATCACACTTTTCCACACTTTCTTCACTTGCTTTCAAAATCGATTTCGCAATTGGATGTTCCGAATATCTCTCTAAACCAGCCGCAATCTCCAAGGGATTCAACCCATTTTCCTCGTAAATCTTAGCGACCTCAAATTCACCCTTTGTCAATGTTCCCGTCTTGTCAAACACGATGGTTTCCACCTTAGATACCATTTCCAAAAAGTTACTTCCCTTCACAAGTATGCCACGTTTGGATGCGGCGCCAATTCCCCCGAAGAAGCTCAATGGTACAGAAATCACCAAAGCACATGGACAGGAAATAACAAGAAAAATACAACCTCTTTGTAACCATTCACCAAATCCTCCCCCAAACACAATCGGTGGAACAAAAGCAAGTAATGCAGCTGCAATTACAACAATTGGTGTGTAATATCTTGCAAACTTTGTAATGAAATTTTCCACCTTTGCCTTTCGAGTACTGGCATTTTCCACCAATTCCAATATTTTAGCCACGGTACAATCATCAAATTCCTTTGTCACTTGTACACGCAACACACCACTTCCATTGACACAGCCACTAATAATTTCGTCCCCTTCCTGCACTTTACGTGGTACGGATTCCCCAGTAAGCGCAACGGTATCCAAAAAGGAATTTCCTTCCAAAACAATACCATCCAACGGGACTTTCTCTCCTGGTTTTACCACAATAATATCTCCTGGAGCAATGTCATCCGGATCCACCTTTTGCACTTGTCCTTCCACTTCAAGATTTGCATACTCCGGACAAATATCCATGAGTTCGGTTATGGACTGACGAGAACGATTTACCGCATAATTCTGAAACAATTCCCCCACTTGATAAAACAACATAACAGCAACTGCTTCCGAATAATCTCCGATTCCAAAAGCCCCTACCGTTGCCAGACACATCAAAAAATTTTCATCAAACACTTGACCATGACCAATGTTAATCACTGCTTTTTTTACAATATCTCCACCAATGATAACATATGGAATAAAATATGTGACAAATCGCAACATTTCCCCTTGCACGGTAGTGCCAAAAACTACCTCTTCATCTAACATTCCGGTGTGAAATAAAACAAACAATATAAGAAAAATAGTGCCCGAAACAATAATTCGGTATAACATATTTTTTTGTTTTTTGGTCATTTCAAACTCCTTTCCGGCTCCTTATCGCTCCAGATAACAATCTGAATCAATCTTTTTACAAGCCGCTTCTGCCAAATCCACAATTTCATCAAATCGATCATCCTCGGCAACCAATGTAAGTTTCTGTGCCATAAAACTCACTGTAGCACTTTCCACACCATCAATTTTATTAATTGCTGTTTCCATTTTTGCTGCACAATTTGCACAATCCAAGTTAACCATTTTAAATTTCTTTTTCATTATCTTTTCCTCACTTTCACTTATTCCATTATATGTTCCATTCCCTGACTGAGAATCGACATGACATGATGATCCGCCAGAGAATAAATCATCGACTTTCCTTCTCTTCGATTCTTCACTAATTTGTTTTGCTTCAACACTCGAAGCTGGTGAGATATCGCGGATTGGTTCATATTTAATACATCTGCAATATCACACACGCACATTTCCGACTTCAGTAACAAATACATAATCTTGATTCGTGTGGAATCACCAAATATTTTGTACAAATCCGCCAATTCGTATAACAAATCTTCATCGGGCATATCCTCTTTCCACTGACTGACCATTTTCTCATGATCATGTGGCATATGACAACATTCTTCTGCCATCATGGCCCCTCCTTTCGTACACCTTTGTTTCAACACATGAACAACTATTCATATGTTCATTTATAGGATACTACTATACAGGCACTCTGTCAACCCCAAAAAGGAAAAAGAGGAAGACAACGCTTCCTCCTTTCTTGAAAACAGGATTTTTTTCCTATAAATCATTCAATTGTTCCAATTTCGCTTTCAACTTATCGGATGTCTCGCTGACCATGGTAGCCGATGCAGCAATCTCCTCTGTACTAGCCGCCAAATTACTAATACGAGTATTAACGTCATCCACAGTTCGAATCAATTGCTCCGACTCCTCCAAAAGGCGACTCATGGCAACAACAATTTCATTTTTATTGGAATTACTTTCTTGTGCTGTATCTTTACTGGACTCACTCAAATTCTTGATTTCATCCGCAACTACAGCAAATCCACGACCAGCCTCTCCAGCCCTTGCCGCCTCGATGGACGCATTCAACGAAAGAAGATTTGTCTGATTCGCCACATTCGTAATATTATTATTGTTCTCTTCCAGCTTCTCCAACAACTCATTAATAACTTTAAATGCTTCTTTCATATTGTCGCAGAACTGTACGACATCCGCCATATCACTACTAATACTACTACTCTCTTCCGCATTGCCATTGTTTCCAGCCATCATTTCTGCAAGAGATGTATTAAGTGTCTCAAAATCTTCATTTGCTGCTTCGATCATTTCTGTAATTACTACATTTTTATGTTCGATTTCCTTGCTCTTTTCTTCCATCTCCAAAGCAATTTCTCGTTCTTTCAGCTTCTCTTCCAAGATAACATCCTTCACATAATGAATGCAGTTATCACAATAATTGTTCCCATTGTGAATCGCCGTGGCCATATCTTTACAAGATTCATATCCACAGGAACCACAGTTAATCTTTCTAGACTCGTCTGTTAATTTATGTAAGCGGTCAAAAATCGCATTCAATTCTGTCGCATCCGGACTCTGAATCGCACATCCAGAAGACTTATCTGTGTACTTTCTTACAAAATCCTTCAAATCCAATTTCTTGAACTGACGATTCAATGCTGCAAGTCGTTGTTTTGGACTACTCTTTTTCTGCCATGCACTACTTACTTTTGGATTTTTACTCGCCTCTTTGATTTTTTGAATCTCATACAATATATCTTCATTCTGTGTCTTTTCTTCCTCGATACCTGTCCCATAAATACACCCCTGGGAACAATTCAAGGCATCTACCATAAAAGGCAATTCTTTTCGTCCCTGCACGCGTTGGCAATAATCTTCCAAGAAATGGTATACATGTTTTTCCCCCTCAATCTGACGGATAAACAATTCCTCACCGCAGAACCAGTAAACGTTCTCTTTCAATCCACCTGGCATCGGGTAAATAGAGCCAAGACCATATTCCACTTCATCGGATATCTCTTCTCCCATTACATCATTTTCTCGCACATACTCCATCAGATGTTCAAACGTCACATTGTAGGAAATATATCCTTCGGTATTTGGATCTGAAATTTCAGCTTTTTTCGCAATACACGGACTGATAAACGCCAGCTTGTCCGTAATATTCATATATTTCTTTGCATATATAGCCGAGCACATCATCGGACTATGAACCGGAACCAACTTCGGAATCAATTCTGGTATATAATGCTCAATATAATTTACCACTGCTGGACATGGTTGCGAAATACCACCCTTAAAATTGTTTTTCGTAATGTAATTAATATATGCCCATGTGGTAATATCCGCTCCAAAACTTACACTAATAATACGGTTTACTCCTAACTTCTTCAACCCACCCAAAATTCGTTTGTACTCATCCGGATAGTTTGCCGCAAAAGCCGGTGCCAGCAAGATTGAAATCTTTTCACCCTTTTCCAAGTCTTGAAAAAATTCTTCGGTATCATCATAAAAACTTCTCGCTCCATGTTCACACGCATCAAAGCAAGCACCACAACCAATACAATTCTCTGAATTTACATGAATCACTGTTTTCCCATTCTCTTCCACCGCTGTATTCGCTGTAATAACCGGACATACTGAAATACATTTGTTACACCCAATACAATTGTCATTGGTATACACCAACCCCTGTTTCGCCATACAATCAACCTCCTTGTTATATCATCGAGTAGCCGGATTCCTACTCAATTTCGCACACGAACATTCCGCACGATCGTGCTCCATGGTCTTACGCCCGGCAAATACCGTTTTGTGCAAGCAAAATGGTGCCTGCCAAGCTTGTACTACAAAAAACAACCTTCGCCCATTCAAGCAAAGGTTGTTTCTTATTCTCCTGACAAAGAACACATCTAATTGATAAAATTATATCACATTCTCTTTGTCTTTTCAACTAAAACTGACATTATTCGCACACTTCATACACGTAAGAATTTCCTTTTTTCCCAATGCGTTCCACCAACTTCAAGTAATGAAAAATATTCATGGCAGTCTGGGCATGGGGCAACGGTATTTTAGCACTCTTTGCATAGTCCTTTGTAGTAAACTCAGACAACTCCGCCGGAATCATCATGCGATAATCTTCCACCCGTTCGAAATACATCTCATCCACCAACGCTTTGGGCACTCGGTCATACTTTGTAGCTCCCCGCTTTTTATCATAACTCCACCCATCCAAAATCTTTGTTTCTTCCAAATCAATAAACAAAAATCGGATGCGAAGGTTGGGATGTGACAAATACTGTTTGATTTTGTACAATTCTTTAAATGCCTGATAGGGACTTCCTTTTTTGGGAGATTTCCGACGACTGACTTCCTCGCCAGTCTCCGGATCCACCCAGATCACCCACTTTGTAGCAGGAATTGGATACACAATCGTAACCGGATACAATGGCAAAAACTTGTCCAACTTTCTGCGCAACACATTAAAATTTGCCGTCTGAATTTCTACCACTGCGCCATCCCGAAAAATATCCGCCACATAACCTTCTAACGGAACTTCATGATAATCTTCGTTTGGTTCCAAATAATTTTTCACCACAGCATGCAATGTCTTTTCGGACAACGTGCCGATGCCATATCGTTCCCGTTCTTGATAAACAATCTTTTCAATCGCCTGATCAAAGACCTTCCTGTCCATAGTATGCATTTTCTCCATGCTTTCTAAAATAATGCTTGTCTAATAAATATTGTGGCGCCGGCTTTACATTCGGATTCAATGTCATGGTATGGTGTGCCATCTCTGCCACCTTATCTAATACTACTGCATTGTAGACCGCATTGGCCGGAGAAGTTCCCCATGCAAACGGACCATGGTTTTTCACTACAATACCCGGCACTTCTAATGCATCTTTTTCCCCGATGGTTTCCACGATAACAACACCAGTATTTTTCTCATATTCATCATGGATCTCCGCCGCCGTCAAATCTCTTGTGCACGGAATCTCACCATAAAAATAATCCGCATGTGTGGTTCCTAACGCTGGAATCGACATCCCCGCCTGCGCAAATGTAACTGCCCATGTGGAATGGGTATGTACGACACCACCTAAATTATCAAATGCTTTGTACAGTTCAATATGAGTAGCTGTATCGGAAGAAGGACGATATTTTCCTTCCACTACATTGCCGTCAAAATCCACTACCACCATATCTTCCGGTGAAAGTTCTTCATACTCCACACCACTTGGCTTGATTACAATTCGATTGTTTTCACGATCAATGCCACTTACATTTCCCCACGTATAGATTACAAGACCTTTTTCTTGAAGCTCCATATTGGCTTCATATACATCCTTTTTTAATTGTTCTAACATACTTTTATCCTCCAATAAAATATAACTGCTTCTGGCAGTGTTTTACAAAAATATTATAAAACATCCACTGGAAACAGTCAATTTCTTTTATTTAGTTAATTATTCCGTAAACAGCGGTGTGGAGTAATACCGATCCCCACTATCCGGCAACAACACAACGATATTTTTCCCTTGATTCTCTGGTTTCTTCGCTTCTTCCACTGCTGCCCACAACGCAGCCCCTGAGGAAATGCCCACCTGGATACCTTCCGATGCAGCGATCTCCTTTGCTGCCGAAAAAGCATCCTCATTATCCACTGCTACAATCTCATCATAGATTTTCGTATTCAGCACTTCCGGCACAAAACCAGCGCCGATTCCCTGAATCTTATGAGCACCTGCTTTTCCTTCTGAGAGAACCGGTGAGGATGCCGGCTCCACTGCCACCACTTTCACCGATGATTTTTTCTCCTTAAGGTATTCACCAACTCCTGTTATCGTTCCGCCCGTTCCCACACCAGCCACGAAAATATCTACGTTACCATCCGTATCCTTCCAAATCTCAGGCCCGGTAGTTCTTCTATGAGCTTCTGGATTTGCCGGATTCACAAACTGCCCCGCAATAATGCTTCCCTCAATCTCTTTCTGAAGTTCCTCCGCTTTCGCAATGGCACCACTCATTCCCTTGGCGCCCTCTGTCAATACGATTTCTGCCCCGTATGCTTTAATAATATTGCGTCGCTCCACACTCATGGTCTCCGGCAACACGATAATCGCTTTGTATCCTTTTGCCGTAGCAATCGCTGCTAAACCAATGCCTGTATTTCCTGATGTTGGCTCAATAATTGTTCCACCCGGTTGTAATTTCCCACTATTTTCAGCTTCCTCAATCATCTGAAAGGCAATTCGATCCTTCGCACTTCCTGCCGGATTAAGATATTCTAACTTCGCAATAATCTTTGCCTCCAAACCATACTTTTTTTCAATATTATGAAACTCTACCAGAGGTGTTCCTCCGATTAATTCTGTCATATTTTGATATACTTTAGCCATATAATTTCCACCTTTCTACTACTTATTATTTTCACCCAGCAAACTGGCTCTGGTACAGATTCGCATAAAATCCACCTTTCGCCAGCAACTCTGCATGATCTCCCTGTTCGATGATATGTCCATCCTTCATCACAAGAATCACATCCGCTTCCTGTATGGTAGACAAACGATGCGCCACGATAAAGCTGGTTCTTCCCTGCATCATTTTTGAAAATGCTTTCTGAATTCGCAGCTCCGTACGCGTATCGATGGATGAGGTCGCTTCGTCCAAAATCAACATCGGAGGCAGACAAAGCATCACTCGTGTAATACAAAGCAACTGCTTCTGTCCCTGAGAAAAACTTCCGCCGTCCTCTCCAATCACGGTATCATACCCCTTCGGCAAACGCTTAATGAAACTGTGTGCATGACTGGCTTTCGCCGCCTGAATCATCTCTTCCTCTGTGGCATCTGGTTTTCCCATGATAATATTATCTCGTATTGTCCCCTGTTTTAACCATGTTTCCTGAAGTACCATTCCATAATTTTCACGAAGACTCTCTCTGGTCAGCTTCTGTATATCCGTTCCGCTTACCCGAATCGTTCCTTTGTTTACATCATAAAAACGCATCAAAAGATTGATCAGCGTTGTTTTTCCACATCCGGTAGGTCCCACAATAGCCACTCGCTGCCCCGGCTCTACGGACAGATTGAATTCCTCAATCAGCTTCTGCCCTGGCTCATACGCAAAGTACACATCTTCCATTTCCACACGACCATCCGCTTCGGCAAGCACTTTCGCATCATGGACATCCGGCTCCTGGGGCTTCTCGTCAATTAATTCAAAAATTCGTCCCGCACAAGCAAGAGCATTCTGAAGCTCCGTTACCACACCTGAAATCTCATTGAATGGTTTGGTGTATTGATTCGCATAGCTTAAGAAACAGGATAACTGTCCCACAGACAAACTTCCGTTGATGGCAAAATAAGCACCGGTAATTCCCACTCCCGCGTACACCAAGCTATTGACAAAACGCGTCGCTGGATTTGTGATGGAAGAAAAGAAAATACCGCGAAGGGAACATTTTTGTAAACGCTCGTTGATTTCATCAAAAGTTTCCAATGCATCATCCTCGTATCCAAATGCCTGCACCACTTTTTGATTTCCCAGAATTTCCTCCACCAATGCCGTTTGCTCGCCACGAGTACTGGATTGTAGCTTGAACATTTCATAGGTCCGTTTTGCGATGAAGCTGGCTACTAAAAGCGATATCGGTGTAAGCAAAACCACTACGAGTGTAATGCTGACATTGATACTAAGCATAAAAAGCAAAGTCCCAAGAATCGTCAACACTCCGGTAAACAGTTGGGTAAATCCCATCAACAAACCATCCGCAAATTGATCTACATCTGCTATCACACGACTGACAACCTCTCCATAGGAATGGCTATCAATGTATTTTAACGGCAACTTCTGTATCTTATGAAATGCCTCATCTCGGATATCTCGCACCACACTGTAAGTAATCTTATTGTTGCACACATTCATAATCCACTGCGCCACCATCGTAACGACCACAGCAATTCCGATTTTCCATAAAATCGTTCGAATCGTGGCAAAATCCACTTTCCCCGGTTCCAAAATGGAATCAATGGCATCTCCCGTCAGTATCGGCACGTACAAACTCAGCACGACCGTCACTGCTGCCAACACAAGAGAACAGACAAGGAAAAACGCATATTTTCTTATGTAACGAAGAACACGTTGTAATGTTTTTTTCTGATTCATGTCAATTCTCCTTTCCAAACTGAGATTCATATATTTCACGATACACATCGCAGCTTCCCAACAATGTTTCATGGGTTCCCTTACCAACCAACTCGCCATCATCCAGCACTAAAATTTGGCTGGCGTGTAAAATCGATGCCGCACGCTGGGACACGATAAATACCGTCGTTCCCGCAAGTTTCTCACGAATCTCTTGACGCAATGCTGCATCTGTGGCGTAGTCAAGTGCTGAGGCACTGTCATCCATAATCAAAATCTCCGGTTTTTTTACTAACGCTCTGGCAATGGTGAGACGTTGTCTCTGACCTCCGGAAAAGTTCTTTCCGCCCTGCTCTACCAAAGCATCCAGACCGCCCTCTTTCTTCCGAACAAACTCTGCTGCCTGAGCCGTCTCCAATGCTTCCCAGATTTCTTCATCGGTGGCATCCTTTTTGCCCCACTGCATATTGGAGCGAATGGTTCCGTGAAATAGTACTGCCTTCTGTGGCACGATACCAAATTTATCACGCAATTGTGCCAATGGATAGTTCTGAATCTCCTCACCTTCAATCCGAATCTTTCCGGAGGTAAGATCATAAAACCTTGGAATCAAATTTACCAAAGAACTTTTTCCCGAACCAGTACCACCGATAACCCCGATCACATCTCCACGATTTACCGAAAAACTAATATTCGTCAAGGACTCCTCCGACGCTTCCGGATACACAAGCCCAACCTTGTCAAACACAATGAAATCCTGCTCTTTTCTGCATTCTACTCGTGTCGTTTTGGCATCTTTCAAACTGGATTTCACCTCAAACACATCCTGAATACGATTGCCACAAGCAATTGCTTTTGTTACTGTGATAATCAAATTTGCCAACTTCACAAGTTCCACCAAAATCTGAGACATATAATTCACAAGTGCCACTACGGCTCCCTGGGTCAAAATCCCCGCCTCCACTTGCATGGCTCCTGTCCAAATCAGTACAATCAAGGCACCATTCACAATAACGTAAGTAAGTGGATTCATCAGCGCAGAAAACCGGCCGACGAACATCTGAACTCGATTCAACGTAAGATTTGCTTCTTCAAATTTTTCCGTTTCTTCCTCTTCTTTTCCGAAGGCACGAATCACACGAACTCCCGTCAAGTTTTCACGAGTAATCCCTAAAACACGATCCAAGCCTGCCTGCACCTTTTTATACAATGGAATACTTATAAGCATCACACCAAATACTACAATGGACAAAAGCGGTATCGTCACCACAAAGATCATCGCCGCTTTCACATCAATCGTAAATGCCATGATCATGGCACCAAATACCACAAAAGGAGAGCGCAAAAACAATCGAAGTACCAGATTCACACCAGACTGCACTTGATTTACATCACTCGTCATGCGAGTAATCAAGCTGGTTGTTCCCAACCGATCCAATTCGGCATAGGACAATGATTCAATATGAGCAAACAAGGCATGCTTCAGCTTTGTCGAAAAACCAACCGCTGCCTTTGCCGCAAAGTACTGCGCCGTCAACGACGCTGTCAATCCTACAATCGCCAAAAGAAGCAACAAACCTCCCATAAGCATCACATATTTTGTATCTTTGTTTTCAATACCAGTGTCAATCATTGCCGCCACTACCAAAGGCACCATCAATTCAAAAGACGCCTCCAACAGCTTAAATAGCGGTCCTAACACCGATTCCTTTTTATACTCTTTTAAGTATGTGAGTAATTTCCACATAATTGTTGTTTCCTCCATTCCGACATTTCAATCACTACTGTTCCATATTGTAGCATATTTAAAAAAGAAATGCCACCAGCAATCACGTTTACTGGTGGCACTTTATCATTGTGATATCAATTTTAAAATATTCTGTGGCTGTTGATTGGCATTGGCAATCATGGATTGCGACGCCTGCTCTAGTATCGTGATTCGAGCAAGATTCATGGCCTCTTCTGCCATATCCAAGTCTCGCAAAATACTTTCGGAATTCTGCGTATTTTCTGCTGTATTGGCATTTACTCTCATGGCATATTCAAATCGATTCTGATATGCTCCAAACAAACTTCGCTGGGCAGATATCATATCCGTCGCCACATCAACTTCTGTAATTGCCTTGGACGCATCCTCCCTTGTCAATACATTGGTATCTCCCACTCCAAGATTTATGGTACGCAAGGAATCGTATGACATAGTGATGATTTGCTGACCATTGGCTCCTGCCTGAATGATACGTTCCACTGTGGCCTTGTATATCGGCACGTCGATGGGGTTATTTCTGGCACTGGAAGCATGTATACTATGCGTTGACGTCTGCGCTTTCCCCGAACTTTCATACCCTTGATACCCATCAAGAATGGTATTTTCATTTAAAGTCGCTTTCACACGATTCATCAAGGTCGCCTCTGTATCATCATCATATACTTGAATATTAATGTACAGAGAACCAACACCTGTTATCTGTCTTCCCTCATACTTTGCCTTATCTGCCTCCGTAGCTGTAAGATCAAAACGCAATGTAATGACACCGCCACTTTCCGCATTATCCGTCAATGAAACACCTTTTTTTCCATTGCTTCCCAATTTATTTCCACGATTGGTGATGACATCTGTAATGCTATGAAGTGTTCCTGCATTCCCCACACTTGGCGAATAGGAGTTCGCCGTCTTGTAACTGTTCTCTCCCCTTGAGTTCTTTACCCAATGCCACCAATGCCCCTCATCATCCTCATCTCGATCATGAGACTTAAAACTGACATTCGCCGATTTCGCTACAACTGTTCCTATATTTTGCATTTCAAATTCCAACGTCCATCCTGCATCCTCTGTGGGATCCGTATACGACGGTGCACTTACAACATTAGATCCATTGGTCAACTTCGGCTGAATCCAATCTGTATCATACGCTTCCATGTCGCGATCACTGGCAAGTTCCGACAGATAATTGATTTGAAGTTCATAGCTCACTCCCGGAACAGAGGTATTGGATTTGAGATATTCTGACGCACTAATTCCCACTGAAAAATTAATCCCGTTGATCGAATTTGCCACATCATCCACAGTGGCAGACTCATGCCAATTAAATCCAATCTGATAACCAATTCCTTCTAATTCCGGATGCGTCGCTGTATCCACATAATCCTTAATATTAAATCCATAGGATTGGTTCGTTCCCACTCCTACATCATCCCAAGATATCATCTCTGTGGAATATTGCTTCGTATTCCACCCCTCCCATTTAACAATAAAACCGTAATTCGCGGCATCATCCGGATTCGTTCCTTTTACTTCGATTTTATAACCATTGTAAGCAATGGCGCCTTTATTCGTATTTGTAACAGTAAAACTTGAATAGGACGTTCTCATATCCACTGCTTGCTTTTTCTCCGTGCCTATCTGCACGCGTCCTTCTCCCGTGGTATCCCAGATCATTTTATTATTAAACTCA
Source organism: Eubacterium sp. (assembly GCA_017938215.1). Taxonomy (GTDB): domain Bacteria; phylum Bacillota; class Clostridia; order Lachnospirales; family Lachnospiraceae; genus Eubacterium_F. The sequence goes on from JAGBBZ010000035.1 coordinate 53,007, forward strand.
GTTTCCTCAAAAATCCGATCCAACTCGTCTTTTAATATCTGTACTTCCTCATCAATGTACATTCGATCCTGCTCGGTATTTACATCATTGGCAGACTGTATCGCCAATTCGCGCATACGATGCAAGATATCATGCGCGTTGCTCAACGCACCATCCGCCACTTGCACATAACTGATACCGTCCTGTACATTATCCTCTGCACGCTGCAAACCACGAATCTGCGCTCGCATTTTTTCTGAAATGGAAAGCGACGCTGCGTCATCCGCTGCCCGATTAATCCGATAGCCACTACCGAGGCGTTCCATGGACTTCATTTTTTTTTAGTATTTTCAATACTCATTCGTGTGGCTGTCATCGCCGCTAAGTGGTGCTGTATTACCATAGATTGCCTCCAATATCGATCTACATTTATCTTCACGTCAGCTCTGTTCTGACAAATTAGTCTCGCCATATACTATATCGGCAAGCATCAAAAATATTTAAATTCTCTCAATCTCTGTGGCTCACCATGCCCCGGATACACCATCCGCTCTCCGTCTAACGACTTAAGGAATGGAATCGTCTTTTCCATAAAGTCTTTTTTGCTTCCTCCCGGCAATCTGGTAATGGTGTCATGCCCTGTAACCAATGTATCTCCGGAAAAAAGAATCTCTTCATCGAATAAAATGCATATACTTCCCTTGGAATGCCCTGGTGTTTCCTTCAAGCACACGTGGTGCCCTTCCCAATTCATCTCAAATCCCCCCACAAAAGTCTGATCTACCTCGCAAGAATAGGGTGGCAATTTCATATTGTGGACATACTCCTGGGTTGCTTCATCCTTCCCCATAAACAAAATCTCGTAAAAAGAGGATAAATTTTTATTAGGCTTACCACAAGCCCTAGCTGCCTCTTCCTGACAAATAACATTTACATCCGAAAAATGTTCACGTAACCAATTTACGCCAGAAATATGGTCATAATGCCCATGCGTCAATATCACATTAATTTCCTTTACATGATTTTCCTGTAAGCTTTCTTTTGCTTCATCGGATATGCACGGATCTATAATAAGTGCCTTGCTATTTTCAATGATCACATACATTCTGGAATCAATGGGATAAAAGGAATAACTTTCTATCATAAAACTCCTCCAAATGAATTTTTTACATAATTACATTTTATCTGACTTTTTTCGTTTTTACAAGTATCTATAAATTTAAGGAAGACGAATTAAGCCGACGCTCTTTCCGAACGCCGGCTCAGCACGTTACCTTATTCAATTCCATAGCTTTCCATAAGTTGCTTCTCGTATTCACGATCCATAGCAATTCGAAGGATATCATCTTGTCTTCCATCCTCTGTAAGCCTCAGAATCAATTGGTTCACGCGTTGTATTCCGCGATCCATTCCCCGCTTCTCCCCACGTTCCTCTCTGATATCCAACATCATACACATCTTCTTCTCCTCCTTTGCTTCCTCTTCCGTCATTTTTTCAGCAATCTCTGCATATCTCCGATCGCTTGTTATGGCACTCATCGCCATGAGAAATTCTCGCGGATGCGTAACCGTTCGACTCGCATCATCCGAAAACGCCTGCAACTTCTCCTTATCCCGTTGTCTTATGTAATGAAGATAGTCCACGATATGACGGAAATCACTTTTGTATGCCTTCCTCGTCTCTTCGTCCTGCCTGGACAAATCGATAAGGCGTATCGTATGGTTGTCAATCATCGATTCCAGTGAATCACGCCACTTTTCCGGTATATCCAACATCTCCATGATAGACGTAGGACCATCCCACTCTTTG
>JAGBBZ010000036.1 GCA_017938215.1 Eubacterium sp.
GGAAAAGGTACTAGAAAAATAGTGGTGGTTATGGTATACTTAAGTATAATGCATATGTGAAAGTTGGGGGCTACATATGAAAGATCGTAAAAATGAGTATATATTTGGACTTGACATTGGAACGAGAAGTATCGTAGGAACGGTTGGGTACCGAGAAGGCACAGATCGTTTTGTTGTTGTGTCACAGGTGATGAAAGAGCATCAGACCCGAGCAGTTATCGATGGACAGATTCATGACATTCCAACGGTGGCGCAGATGATTTCTGAGATAAAGGAACAATTGGAACAAGAGTCTGGTCGACCATTGTGGGAAGTCAGTATTGCGGCAGCGGGACGCGTGTTAAAGACGAAAAATGTTTTTGTAGAATACGAGATGCCTTCGGAGACAAAGGTGACGGAGGAGCATATTCATGCATTGGACAATCTGGCGGTAGAAAAGGCGTATGATGAAATCCGATTGGAAACAGACCATAAAGATAAGCACTTTTATTGTGTGGGATTTTCCCCGGTGAAATATTATCTTAATGGGTATCCTATGGAGATGCTGGAGCAACATAATGCTTCCTCCATTGGCGTGGATATGATTGCGACGTTTTTACCAGATGAAGTGGTAAATAGCCTATATTCCGTGGTGGAAGAAGCGGGATTGCGTGTGGCAAGCCTGACACTAGAGCCGATTGCGGCGATTAATGTGGCGATTCCAGAGCGTTTTCGGCTGTTAAACATTGCGCTGGTAGATGTGGGGGCAGGAACATCGGATATATCCATTGTGAAGGATGGAAGTGTAATCGCCTTTGGAATGATGCCGGTTGCTGGCGATGAAATCACAGAGGCCATTGCTCGAAAATATTTGACCGACTTTGAAGGAGCCGAGAAAATTAAGAAAGCGGCTACGCGACGAAAGGTTGTATCCTTTAAAAATATTTTGGGTGAATCCTACAAATTGACAAGGGAAGAAGTGCAGGAAACCACAAAAGAAGCCGTGGATAACATTGTAAAAAAAGTAGCAGACAAAATTGTGGAGTTGAATGGCGGGAATGCGGTTAGTGCTGTGTTTGTCGTAGGCGGTGGCGGAAAGATGCCAGGCTTTACGGAACAGATGGCGAAGTATCTTGGAATGCCGGAAAACCGTGTGGCTTTGCGTGGAGCAGAAGTGTTGCAGCACATTGATTTTTCTGCTACAGGAATCAAGAAAGACTCCACATTGGTTACACCGATTGGAATTTGCATGGAGTATTACGAGCAAAAAAGCAATTTTATCTATGTTCGCGTCAATGATGAGCGAGTGAAGATTTATGATAATGGAAAAGCGACGGTATTGGATGCATGTATCCACGCGGGATTTTCACAGAACAGTTTATTCCCATCTCGTGGAAATGGATTTACATATCAGGTAAACGGCGAAGAGCGTGAGGTAAAGGGACGCTTGGGTGAGCCGGCCGAGGTTTGGAAAAATAACAAGGAAACCAACCTCAACGAGTATATTGAAGCGGAGGATGTCATTCGTGTCCGTCCGGCATCCAAAGGCGAAGATGGGAAATTGGCCTTGGGAAAGGTGACGGAATGTCGTAAGGAACTGGAATTTAGCTTCTATGGACGAAACGTGCTTTGCCCCAAACGTGTGGAAGTGAATAAAGAATGGCAACCAATGGATTACGAAGTGAAGCCTGGCGATAAGGTGGTTGTCTATGAGCATTATACCATTCGACAGTTATTTGAGTTCATGGGAGTGCCGGAAGAGACGTTTGTTTTAGTGAATGGTGAGGAAAAGGATCGGAGTACCGAAGTTCGGGACGGAGATGTTATCGAGAAAGTTCCTGAACCAGAGATAGAGCCGTTTGTTCCAGATTTGGTGTTATCTCGAGAACGGTTGAAAAAAGAAGATAAGAAGACCAATATTCTTTCGGATTTGAATATGGGTGCGTCATCTCAAGAGGAGGATCCATTGTTGGCACCTGTGAAGCCATTGCCGGCTTGGGCAGCAGATTTGCCATTGGATAATCCGGCATTGCATGTAAATGTGCCTGAATCAGCAGAGATGGCGGAGGGGAGCAACTCTGAAGAACCGATCGAAAGCCATACAGAGGTTACCAAATCTACATCCGAGCAAGGAATACAGATTGAGGTGAATGGAACTAAAGTTACATTACTTCCCAAGGCGAGTCATATGTTTGTGGATGTGTTTGATGCGTATCCATTTGATCTTACAAAGGCAGGAGGAAAGAAATTGATTTCTCGTGTGAATGGTATCGAGGTTATTGACTTTACGACACCAATTCATGCTGGGGATAGTGTGGATTTGTATTGGTTGAAATAAGTTACAAAAGATAAAAAGTTAAGGAGGACGATAAATGAGAGAACATATGGAACAAATTGTAAAAACAAAGTGGTTGTTTGGAATGCATATTGTACTTTATTTGTTTTTAGCATTGATTAATATTGCTGCCTTGACCAATGTGACAAATGAAGCGTTGCAACAATACCGTGTGCAAGCCATTGTTTTTTCTCTTGTTTTCCTAATGATGATAGGACTTGAAGTATTGGTGTATGTCGGGACTAAGCGTTTCCAAAATTATGCGAAGTCCGAGTTTTGGTATCGTTTAACACAAATTCTTATATGTTGTCTCTTTTATTTTATGACGCCGGTAGAGATCGGGTCGGGAATTATCATGCTTACGATTGTTATCTGTTTTGTGGAGTTGGTGTTTTTTTTCCAACCAGATGATACTGGTCGTCGAGTGATGACCTATGTATGTCTTGCGGTGGCAATGGAAGTGCTTACGGTGTGGTTTGTGCTTAAAAGCGAGACGTTTTATGAAGGAATTAATTTATTTATTTCCACAGGGCTTTTGTTGCTTACCATGATCGCTTTGAGTGAAGTAATTATACGGATATACTATTATTTCATGAAAAAGGTTTTTGCGCAAAATCGCACGGTAGATAATCTTAATGAAGCAAATGATCAGTTGAGAGAACAGCAAAATGAAATTAAGAAAACCAATGAACTTTTAGGATTGCAAAAAATAGAACTGCAGGCGGCAAATAAAAAAATCAACCGATCTCATGACGAGATGTCATTGCAAAATGAAATCGGTTCCGTTATTACTTCGACCATGGAACAAGATAAGCTGTTGGAACGAGTGTGCAAGATTATCAAATTAAGATTGGATTTGGATCTTGTAGCTGTAATTACAGAACCAGATGTCACCTTGCAGGTGCCTGGGGAAGAAAAAAGAACAAGAGAATTGTATTGTTCTCATACGCTTGGAGAAGATTATACAGCGTTTTTGCAAAATCTTGTATATTCCGATGAGGTGGATGAATTATATGCATTGACCAGCACATATATACAAAATACGCAGGATAATGATTTTTGGAAAAAAGGTCGCGATGAAAGTGAAGTGATGGAGTCATTGATGATGATTCCGTTGATGAAAAGTGACGAGCGAATTGGTAATTTCATAGTTGCGAAGCGTGTGCAAAATGCGTTTATGGAAAATCGAGCATTTTATGAGACCATCGCCAGTCAGATCAATATCGGGCTTTCCAACATGAGATTATATGAGCAGATGCATCAGATGGCCATTCGTGATGGATTGACAAAGATATTTAATCGTCGCCATTTAACACAAGTTTTGAATGAGTACCTAAATGATGCAATGAAAAAAAGAACGCAAGTATGTCTTGCACTGTTTGATATTGACAAATTTAAAATGGTAAATGATACTTACGGACATTCTTGTGGTGATGCAGTGATTCAGCATGTGGCTACCTTGTTAAATCAGGCAGCATTTGTGCACGGTGGTGTGGCTGGACGATATGGCGGTGAAGAGTTTGTGATTGCGTTTAAGGATAAGTCCTTAGAGGAAGTACATGAAATTGTAAAAGAGGTGCACACAAAGATTCGCGAAGAGGAAGTTTGTTATGAGGATAAAATACTTCATGTGTGTGCCAGTGCCGGACTTGCAGCGTATCCGGAAACATGCAAAAATCCAGCGGAACTTTTGAATCGTGCCGATTGGGCGATGTATCATTCCAAGCAAAATGGTAGAAATCAGATCACCATCGATAGTGATCAGCTTGAGACAAAGATGTAAGGAGTGCGAAGGGCATGAAGCTTTATAGTATTGCCAGTGGTAGCAGTGGAAATAGTATTTTCGTAGGTTCCGACAAGGAAAATCGAGGAATCTTGATCGACGCCGGAATCAGCAGAAAACGAATTGTCGATGGTCTGGCAGCGGAGCAAATATCCATGGAACAAGTGGAAGGGATTTTTATTACCCATGAGCATGCAGATCACATCTGTGGTTTGGGGCCGGTTCTTCGAAAAAATGCCATACCGGTATATGCTACGGAGAGAACCATTGATTATATTTTGCAAAAAGGAAAATGTGGAAAAGTGGATGAAGAATTATTTCAATGCATTCGTCCCGATCAGTCAATTCATGTGGCAGGCATGGAAGTAATGCCATTTTCCATTTCCCATGATGCAGCAGATCCAGTGTGTTATACGGTGAGCGAAGAAGGCAAAAAGGTAGCTGTGGCGACAGATATGGGAGAATACACAGATTATACTATTTCCCATTTGTCTGACTGCGATGGCGCACTCCTAGAAGCCAATCATGATATTAATATGTTACAAGTTGGAAATTATCCATATCCGCTGAAAATGCGGATTTTGGGAAGCGAGGGACATTTGTCCAACGATGCTTGTGGGCGTATGCTACGACGACTGGTGCATTACAAATTAAAACATATATTACTGGGGCATCTCAGTAAAGAAAATAACTATCCCGAACTTGCTTATGAAACTGTAAAATACGAATTGGAGCAGGAATTTGGTGACGAGTACGGGATATTTATGCAGGTGGCTGGGCGACAGGAGCCAACGGCACCAATTGTATTGTAAACATGGGATAATAAATGTATCCTATAAGAAATAAATTTTGGAGGTCATTATGAAAAAGACAATTATTACAGTAGTAGGAAAAGACAGTGTAGGAATCATTGCAAAGGTATGTACATATCTTTCAGACAATGGAATTAATATTTTGGATATCTCACAAACCATTGTAGATGGTTTTTTTAACATGATGATGGTAGTCAATACAGATTTGGCTACAAAGAAATTTGTGGAAATTTCAGAGGAAATGGAGGCGCTGGGAGAATCCATCAATTGTATTATTCGAGTTCAGCGTGAAGATATTTTTAACAAGATGCACCGCATCTAATTTGTGAAAGGCGAGGTACAAAATTTTGATTAACATAAATGAGGTAATTGAGACCAATAATATGATCGAGAAGGAGAACTTGGATGTTCGTACGATTACGATGGGAATCAGTCTTCTGGATTGTATTGACAGTGATTTGAATAAGTTGTGTGACAATGTATACAATAAAATAACTACATTGGCAAAGGATTTGGTTTCTGTCGGAGAAGAAATCAGTATGGAGTACGGAATTCCTATTGTAAATAAGAGAATTTCCATAACACCGGTGGCTTTAATCGGCGGTTCTGCATGTAAAACGCCGGATGATTTTGTGGAGATTGCAAAGACGCTGGATCGTGCCGCAAAAACCGTAGGAGTAAACTTTATCGGTGGTTACACGGCATTGGTGTCGAAAAAAATGACAACAGCAGATAAGAATTTGATTTGCTCCATTCCGAAGGCGCTGGCTTGTACCGACCGAGTGTGTAGTTCTGTCAATGTGGGTTCCACGAAGACAGGAATGGATATGGATGCCATTCGTCTTATGGGAAGCATCGTAAAAGAGACCGCAGAACTTACAAAGGATAACGATTCCCTTGGTTGTGCGAAGTTGGTTATCTTCTGTAATGCACCGGATGATAACCCATTTATGGCAGGTGCATTCCACGGTGTGACCGAAGGCGATGCCATCATTAATGTAGGTGTCAGCGGCCCTGGAGTAGTAAAAAATGCCTTGCAGAAAGTAAAGGGCGAAGATTTTGGTAAGGTTTGTGAGACCATCAAAAAGACAGCATTTAAAATTACACGAGTAGGTCAGCTGGTGGCGTATGAGGCTTCTAAGCGTTTGGGAATCCCATTTGGAATCATTGACCTTTCTTTGGCGCCAACACCAGCAGTGGGCGACAGTATTGCGGAAATTTTTGAGGCACTTGGCTTGGAGCGTGCGGGAGCACCGGGAACAACAGCTGCTCTTGCGATGTTAAACGATCAGGTGAAAAAAGGTGGTGTCATGGCATCCTCTTATGTAGGTGGACTCAGTGGTGCCTTTATCCCGGTCAGCGAAGATCAGGGAATGATCGATGCGGTATTGGAAGGGGCTCTCACATTGGAAAAATTGGAAGCAATGACATGTGTATGTTCCGTTGGACTTGACATGATTGCGATCCCTGGAGATACAAAGGACACCACCATTGCCGGAATCATTGCCGATGAGATGGCAATTGGTATGGTGAATCAGAAAACAACAGCCGTTCGTATCATCCCGGTACAGGGAAAAGACGTGGGAGAACAGGCAGAGTTCGGTGGATTGCTTGGTTATGCACCAATCATGCCAGTAAATCCATTTGGATGTGACGACTTTGTGAATCGTCCGGGAAGAATTCCGGCACCGATCCACAGCTTCAAAAATTAACGTGTAGGCAACGAGCCATGCACCCGAGGAACGTGGAAGGGAATGGTGTTAGGAACAGGAATCGAAGATGCCAGATTTTGCCGTGGCGTTTGTCAAGAGCTTGCTCTTGTAAAAATGCCATGGCGGAATCTGGTCGCTGCGAAGCAGCCCTGTTCCTAACACTACATTCCCTCCACGTTCTTATTAAAGGTATATGGCGACTGCCCGCGTAGTCACTGTTTTCCCAAGTGCATCATTGTTTTTTTTCTTGGTGCATCTGGGAAAACAGTGACGGACGCAAAAAAAAAGAGCGTCTTAAAATCTAAATCTGAGAGGAGCAAAACATGTTAGAAAGTATCGATTACAAAAAAATATTCACTTATTTTGAAGAGATTTCCAATGTACCACGTGGTTCTTACCATAACGAAAAAATCAGTGCGTATCTGGTGGAGTTTGCCAAGAAACATAATTTGGAATACCGTGTGGATGAGGCATTGAATGTAATTATCAAAAAACCTGCATCCTCTGATTGCAAGAATCAAGATCCGGTAATCATTCAAGGCCATATGGATATGGTGTGTGTCAGTGACGACGGTAGCCATGATTTTGAAAATGATGGATTGGATTTGCAGATTGATGGCGACTTATTGTATGCAAAGGGAACCACACTAGGCGGCGATGACGGAATCGCTCTTGCGTATACTTTGGCAATTCTTGCAAGTGACGAGTACACACATCCGCCAATCGAGGCAGTGTTTACCACCGATGAAGAAGTGGGAATGGACGGAGCAGCAGCACTGGATGTGTCGGATTTGAAGGCAAAGATGATGCTGAACATCGACAACGAAGAGGAAGGAATCTTGCTGGTTAGTTGCGCGGGAGGAGCCTCTGCAGATATTCGTTTTTCAAAGGAAAAAGTCGAGACAAAGGGAAGACCAATTACCATTCGTGTTAGCGGGCTTGTTGGGGGACATTCTGGTGTAGAGATTCATAAACATCCATTGAATGCTTCTATTTTCTTAGGGCGCTTATTGGAAATGGCAGGGGAAGAGAGTGCGTTCCGTCTTGTGTCCATCACAGGTGGAGACAAAGACAATGTCATAACGAATGTATCCGAGGCGCAGATTGTAAGCGTAGGGGATGCCGATCAGTTATTGGCAGATTTGTCCCAATATGCAGATTGCATGGTGGAAGAAGTAAGTTCGGCAGAGCCCAATATTAAAATTGACATTCAGATGGGAGAAGAGCAAAGCATCCAAACTTTCGACGATGCTTTTACAAGAACAATGCTTGACTTTGTGAACTTGACTATCACAGCAGTACAGGTAAATAGTAGTGATGTACCTGGTATGGTGGAAAGTTCTTTGAATATGGGAATTACGAAGACAGAGGGAAATGAAGTACAGCTTGGATTTTCACTTCGTAGCCAGAAGGAAAGTTATCTGTCCTTTATGATTCGTAAGTTGCAGCGTCTTTCCAGCTGTGTGGCAGGAGATGGCGTTACTTGCACATTTAACATTCGGGGAAGATATCCGGCTTGGGATTACAAAAAAGATTCTGTATTGCGCGACCTTATGGTAGATGAATTTGTGAAGCTTTTTGGTAGAGAACCAATTGTGGAAGGTATCCATGCCGGTTTGGAATGTGGCATTATGTCAAAGAAAATTCCGGGACTGGACATTGTTTCCTTTGGTCCGGATATTAAAGATATTCATACGGCGAGAGAACGCCTTAGTATCGAATCAGCAAAACAGAATTTTGACTTTCTTGTAAATGTGCTGGCACGCTTGGCACAGGCATAGGATGAAATGGGGAGGAAATGTGAGATGGAGAAGTTTAAGATTATTGGAAAAAAACTAGAGCACAAGGGAGCCATCGTTGATTTTTATACGTTGGATCTGGAAGTGCCAAATGGTAACATCGCTCACTGGGATCACATCGAGCATAAGGGTGCAGCGGCAGTTGTGCCAGTAGATGCAGATGGGAAAATCCTTATGGTTCGCCAGTATCGTGGCGCCATTGACGATATTATGCTGGAAATTCCGGCAGGTGGCAGAGATAGCGAGGGAGAGGATTTTCTTGTATGCGCCACACGAGAGCTGGAAGAGGAAACCGGGTACCGTTCCGATGACATTCACCATTTGATCGATGTCAATACAGCAGCAGCTTATACCAGCGAATTGATTGCGGTGTATTATGCCGAGAATTTGATTCCATCGAAGCAAAATCTGGATGAGGATGAGTTCGTGAACATCGAGCGTTATTCTATCCCGGAGATTGAGAAAATGATTTACTCTGGTGAGATTACCGACGCGAAAACGATTGCAGGGGTACTTGCTTATAAGAATCTGTTGAGTGAGAGGGAGAAAGCTAGACAAATTTGAATTCTCACTTGAGGTATTTTTAGGGATTTAATAACTGTTATATCTTGTTATAAAAATCGCGTTAACCCTTGAAAATACTAAAGTTTTCGTGGGTGTCCTCTCCGTCACATCTTGTATCGTGTTATATCGTTCTACCCTTGTTTACGAATCCTCATAAGGGAAAAAACAAGGGAAAGAAAATCAGGTAACAACTTATAACAAAATATAAAAATGACAGTTGGGACTGGATGAAATGCTTACAGTACATTTCTATGAAAAGGACTGATAAGATGAGATTAATATATGCAGATTATAATCCTCAAACGAACAGTATCGATGTAACTACATTTGAGAATTATATATTGCGGATTGACTGTAATAAGGCAGAGGATGGA
>JAGBBZ010000037.1 GCA_017938215.1 Eubacterium sp.
ATATCCTTTCCCCATTTTGTTATTTTCTTGGATTTGATGGTAACTTCTTTTAATTTTGCTTTTTTTGTTGAACTCTGAGCAAAGGATAAATCTCCAATTTCCTCAACATTTTCAGGAATTGTGATTCTTTCAAGTCCCGTTGCCAAAAAACAACTTCTCTCTATTACTTTCAACGACTTTGGTAATTCTACTTTTTTTAGATTATTACATCCCCAAAACATAAGTTGTCCTGTTTTTTCTACCCCCTCTGCAAAACTCACCTTCTTTAATTTATCACAGCCACGAAATACACTATCCTCTATCTTTTTTACACTTTTCGGAATACTTATTTCACGCAACCCTGAATTAGCAAAAGCATCTTTCTGTATTCTTTTTAACCCATTTTTCAGTTTTACACTTTTAAGTTTCGCTGAACTTCGAAACGCACCCTGTCCAATCTGTTTAATATGTTTTGACAACTTTAAGCTTGTCATATTAGGTAAACCAGAAATTCCCGAGAAATAATCACTTACTCTTGTTATTTTACCCTCGATCCTCATGCTTTTAATATCACTTGAAATCATGTCCCATTCAGGAGCATCCATTCCATATTCTGTTTCATAGGATTCTGCAATTTTACCACTTCCTCTTATCACAAACTCTTTTGTCTTCGTATCGTATGTCCACGAAACATTATCCTTCCACTTTCCTCGCTTTATCTTTGCCTGTGTCTCCGTACCATCACATAGGCTGGCACAGAGACACAGAGTAAATACAAAAAACATTGATTTTACAAAACTACGCATACACATCCCTCCATTTCAAAATCACCCTCGTATGCAACAGCCACATATAAGCCCAATTTAACAGAGCTACTTGTTAAATTGTTTCCTTTACTCCAAGCTCTTTTTCCCTACAACTTTCACATAGGTAGGAAGTCCTTTGGAGCGCAGAGCTTTTTCATACTCTGCTTTCTTGCATTTTGGAACATAAATTACAAGTTCTTTATGCGCATCCGCAAAAATATCTTTTCCCCATTTTTTTACTTTCTTGGATTTGATGGTAACCTTCTTGAGCGTTGCTTCCTCTACCGATGCCTGCGCAAATGCTGCATTTCCGATTTCCTCAACATTTTTAGGTATAATCACCTTTTCTAACGCAGTTGTACAAAAGGAAACTCCCATCAACTTGGTAATTGAATTTGGCAACACAACTTTCGTCAACTTATTACAATCCCAAAATGCCCCCATACCAACCACTTCGACACCCTCTTTTACAATTGCTGTTTTCAGATTGTAACAACTACTAAAAGATTGATTACCAATCTTTTTTACTTTCGAAGGAATTGTCACCTGTCGTAATCCTGTTCCTTCAAAAGCACTTGCTTTTATTTTTCTTAAGCCAACTGGCAACTTTACACTTATTATCTTTCGTGCATCCCAGAAAGAATGAGATTCAATCACCTTGAGGGTATCAGAAAGTTTCAATCTAGTCATATTAGTAAATCCACCCGCCCCAGCCAAAAATGGGCTTGTATGAGTTATCTTCCCCTCTATCCTCACACTCTTAACTTTATGTGCAAACAATTCCCATTTGGGAAAGTCTGGATATTTGTCATCTCTACTAACCGCTTCTTGAATTTTCCCATTTCCAGTTAATACCAACTCTTTCTTATTCGTATCATAACTCCAAGAAATATTATCCTTCCATTTCCCTCGCTTTATCTTTGCCTGTGCATCCCTGCCAGCACATAGGCTGGCACAGAGACACAGGGTAAATACAAAGAACATCACTTTTACTCGATTTCTCATGTATTTCACCTCCGTATTCACAAGTATTATGGTTCATATCCAAATGCATTCCAGCAATATCCTTCTCCCTTCGGGACAGTACATGTATACACTGGCGTCGTTTCATTTCCAGAGTACACTTTTACTGTAGCTCCAGAAAGTGACAGCTCGTCTCTGTCACTTTTTGAGTGATTATAAACCATAAAATAATAATATCCGTCTGCTTCCAAATTGTATATCTTGGCGATTTCTGTTGTTCTTCATTTCTTCTTTTTCCCTCCATAGTGATTATTATATTATCTCAGAACAAGACACTATAAATTCTACCATATAAAGGAAAAGAAGTCAAAACACGTAAAATGACATATTTACTCACCGCAATTTATCTTCCATACACACCACACGCCTCCAGCTGTTCCTCGATTCGCAACAGCTGGTTGTACTTACAAACACGATCCGTCCTGGTCGGAGCCCCGGTCTTAATCTGCCCCGCATTTAATCCCACCGCGATATCCGCAATGGTGGTGTCCTCTGTCTCGCCGGAACGATGGCTGACGATGGCATTCCACCCGTGGTGCTGCGTCATTCGAATCGCCTCCAATGTTTCCGTCACACTGCCGATTTGATTCGGTTTAATCAGCACAGCATTTGCCACTTCTTGTTCAAATCCCTTCTGAATACGCTCGGTATTGGTCACAAAAAGATCGTCTCCCACCAGCTGGACGCGATGTCCCAGACGCTTCGTCAGCAATTTCCACCCTTCCCAGTCTTCCTCCGACAAACCATCTTCAATGGAACAAATCGGGTATTGGTCACACAACTCTTCCCAGAAAGAAACCATATCCTTCGCCGAGCGGTACTCACCATTTTTCCAAAACAAATACTCCCCTTTTCGCCCTTGTTTCACCGCTTCTTCATACATCTCCGTGCACGCTCCGTCGATGGCGATCTGAATATCTTCTCCCGGGCGATACCCTGCTTTCTCCACCGCCTGTACAATATACTTCAAAGCTTCCTCATCATTACGAAGTTGTGGTGCAAAGCCACCTTCATCTCCCACACTGGTAATGTGCCCTTCCTTTTTCAGTAGATGTTTCAATTCGCGGTACACATTGCAACACCACTCCAGGCAACGGTGAAAGGAACCCGCTCCCACCGGCATAATCATAAATTCCTGAATATTCAAGCTGCTATCCGCGTGCTTTCCACCATTTATAATGTTCATCATTGGCACAGGAAGAACGTGAGCCCCTGGTCCGCCAAGATACTGGTACAGTGGAAGTCGTAGTTCCTTGGCTGCTGCCTTCGCCACTGCCATCGACACGCCTAGAATTGCATTGGCACCGTATTTCCCTTTATTCTTCGTTCCATCTTGTCCGATCATCAAACGATCAATCTCAATCTGGTTCAGCGCATTTTTCCCATCCAGCAAAAAAGCAATGTCATGATTCACATAGTCCACTGCTTTCTTCACACCATTTCCGCCATATCTCGCCAAATCTTTATCCCGGAGCTCCACTGCCTCAAAGGCACCGGTAGACGCCCCGGAAGGAACGGCACTTCGTCCTACCGCACCACTCAAAAGCGTAACCTCCACTTCCACGGTGGGATTTCCCCGAGAGTCAAGAATCTCCCGTCCCCACACTGACTTAATCCGAAATCTCTGCTCCATAAAATAAGCCTCCTGTTTTTTATTATTATAAAACAGAAGGCTTGTTTCTATTCACTCTTTTTGTTCAGTTCACCGACAAATACTTTACGGATACTATTTACCGTGCGAAATGTGTATGTACTTTTCCCACAATGCGCACACAACTCATCGTCTTTGCTAAAGTCATCCACCTCATCCGTGAACCCACACACCGGGCAATTCACAACTACTTTTTTGCTATTCGCTCTGTCCTCTTTCAAAATATACACCTCTATCAAAATAAACTGGTTGGCTACGATTCCAACCTCAAATATTATACAATATTTTGATAAAAAATGCAACTTTTTCAGCTTACCATTTTTTCCAATGGCAATTATGCCAATCCACGTTTTTTCAAAATACGAGTTTCAATCACAGAGAAAATACATTTATCAATGATAATTCCAACTACAACAATGATCAACATAACAAGCATAACCTGGTTAATATCCGCCAAATCGCGCCCCATAATCAGAGTCTGCCCAAGACCGATGGAAGTGGTCATAACCTCTCCTGCCATCAGCGCACGCCACGCAAAAGACCATCCCTGTTTCAAACCGGATATCATCTCCGGTAAGCTAGCAGGCAATATTACATGCACTAATAGCTGACGTTTCGTAGCTCCCATGGTAAGCGCCGCTTTGGAATAAATCGGCAACACATTCTTAATCGCATTATCCACAGAGATAGCGATACTGAACGCAGATCCCATAACCACGACGAACAAAATCGCCTCCGTGGAAAGACCAAACCACAGAATGGAAAACGGAACCCAGCACACACTTGGAAGTGTCTGCACACCAAGCACGATTGGTTTCAAATTTTTCTGCAAATAGTTAAAATGATTGATGAACAATCCCAACACAATACCGATAACCACAGCGATAACGTAACCAATCACACCGCGAAGCAAGGAATTGCCCGTTGCCTCCAAGAGCGTTCCATCGCTGCAAAGATTCATAAAACACTGCGCCACACCAATCGGCGAAGGTACCGAGTAGGCTTTTGCCCGTTCCAGTACCTCGACAAATAAGAAATAACAACCTTGCCAAAGGGCAATCAGTAAGATCAAAAACAAAATGATACCCATTATACTTCCTCCCCTCTAACTTCTTCCAGAATGCGATGACGCAGCTCCACAAATTCAGGCGAATACACATGTCTTGGACGTTCCATATCGATGGATACAATTTCTGCCACCTTTCCATCTGTCGGAGAAAGAACCACCACGCGATCCGCTAAGTAAACCGCCTCCTCCACGCTATGAGTAATGAAGAGAATGGTCTTTCCTGTCTCCTGCCAGATGCGTTGCAATTCTTCACGAAGACGATTGGAAGTCTGCTTATCCAAAGCAGAAAACGGCTCGTCCATAAGCAGAACCTTCGAATCCATGGTCAAGGCGCGCGCCAACGCTGTACGTTGACGCATACCTCCCGATATCTGATGAATCGGATACTCTTTGTATTCCGTCAAATGAACCATATCCAAGTAATGAAGCGCTTTCTTCTCCTGCTCTTCCTTTGACACTCCCGAAAGTTTCATTCCGAATTTTACATTTTCCATGACTGTCAGCCACGGATACAAACCATGCTCCTGAAACATAACCGTACGGTCTGCTCCCGGTCCTTTTACTTCCTCTCCATCCAAAAGAACCTTTCCTTCTGTGGGCACTTCCAACCCTGCAACCAAATTCAAAAGTGTACTTTTACCACATCCGGATGCCCCGACGATGCATACAAACTCGCCATCTTTGATTTCCAGATCAATGGCATTCAATGTAGCATTTTCACTATTATCATAATGCTTTCCAAGCCCTTGCAATACTAAAGACATAACGTTTCTTTCCTCCGTTGTTACTTTGCATAAAGTGAGTCATCCGGTAACTTCTGAATGAATTTCTGCTCCTTGCTGATTTCAGCAAATCCCTGGATGGACTCTTTGTTCAATTCTGTGTTCACTACAATTCTCTCAAATGCTTTCGCAATAATGTCATCGCCAAGAGATTTACCTGTCGCATTTTTCAGCTCTGTATTGATCGTTTTAAGACAATTTTCCTTGTCCTCATTGATTTTCTTCGTTGCCGCCTCATGTTGCTCTAAAAACTTCTGCACCAACTCCGGATTCGCCTCTTGGAAATCCTTTCGCACAACCACCACTGCCACGTCATACTGACCTTCCAGATAAATCTGATTGTAGTCCAAAAGAAGTTCCGCTCCCTGAGACTCCAAGGTAGCTCCCCATGGCTCCGGCACCAATGCCGCCTCGATGTCGCCACGCTCCATCATATTGGCTACGTCCGCATTTGCCACGGCGCTTACATTCACATCACCACCATCGGTAACCGGTTGTAAATGATTTTCCGCCAGTAAATGAAGAAGGCTTAAATGCTGTGTGTTTCCAAGCTGTGGAATGGCAACGGTCTTTCCTGCCAAGTCTGCCACACTGCTAATCGTGGAGCCTTGCTTTTTCACCAATACCGCACCACCCTTTGTGGCACCAGACAAAATCTGCACATCACCCATCGATTTTACATTGGCACTTACTGCCGGTACAGGTCCGATGTATCCGATGTCAATGTCTCCGGCAAACAACGCCTCAACCTCAGCCGGTCCTGCATTAAACGCCGTCCATTTTACACCAATCTCACTGCCATAGGCAGATTCCAAACTTCCTTCCGCCTTCATCAAAAGCGCCTGTGGATGCGTTACATTATTAAAATATCCTATGTTAACTTCTGTGGCAGTTTCTCCCTTCGCACCACAACCTGAAATTCCACATGCCATCATTACAAGCATTCCTGCCAAGGCAAATAACTTTCTTTTTTTCATATATCGTCTCACTTTCCGCACCATCCTTCGCACCTACGAAATCAAGCACCATTTTTTGATATCTCTAGTTTACAAAAATGTTTTCCCAAAGAAAACCGGAATTTTTGCAAACGTTTTCATTTGCACATCCCCTATTTTTATGGTATATTGATACATATTAACATTTTTTTGCGTTTTGCATCTTCATCTATTTTGCAAACGTTTTCACACAAGTAAGGGGGATTACATATGTCGTTAAAAAAAATCGCGGAACTTACAGGAACCTCTATTTCCACCGTATCTCGCGTACTCAATACACCAGAACATACTTGTCACACACCGGGGCTTGCTGAACGAATTTGGGAAACCGCTCATGAATTAGGCTACCTCCCCAATCCATCTGCCCGGAACCTTCGTCTTGGCACCTCAGAAACCAACACGCCTTTTACAGTGGATTTCTTTCTTACCCGTTTTGACTCCATGGACAAAGACCCCTTTTTCGCCGAACTCTTCCAATACATGAAGGAAGAATTGTTTCATAGCGGTTGCCTTCTGGGAGACATCCTCAGCTCTGTGGACATTGTGGCTCTAGGCAGCAATCAGCCAGATGAGCACCCGGATCCTGTCCCTTACCGCTCCTCGGAAAAGGTTCTTTCGGAGCGTACCCCTACCTCGAACGCCTTTGTCACTCGCAAAGCAAATACCGGACTGATTATTCTGGGAAAATGTCCCGCCGAACTGGTACCCCTGATAAAAAAACGCTATTCTTATATCGCCGGTATTGACCGTAACCCTACGGATTACGAGTATGACGAGGTGGTCTGTAACGGCACAACCGCCGCAGAAAAAGCAGTGGAATATCTGATTTCCTTGGGGCATAAAACCATTGCCTACATTGGCGACTGCACCTACGAATCCCGCTATATTGGCTATTATCAGACATTGGTAAATCACAAAATTCCTGCCGACTACAAAAACGTTCACCCCACCGACCAGACGGCAGAGGAAGGCTATCGTATCATGTGTCAGATCATCGATTCCCCGGAGCCTCCAACTGCTATTTTCTGTGCCAATGATGCTACCGCTCTGGGCGTATTACGAGCGCTAAAACAGCATAAAAAAAGAGGGTACCTACCCTCTATTATTTCCATTGACAATATACTTGATTCACAAAACACAACACCAATGCTCACCACCATCGACATTCCCAAAAAAGAAATGGGGCATTTGGCACTAACATTGCTTTTGGACCGAAAAAAGGAAGCCCACAGAGAAAACATCCGCGTTGAGCTTCCCTGTAGGCTTATTGTTCGTGAAAGTTGTCATTATACGGCATAACCCCGCGCCTATGCGCTCCATATACCGTCGCGTTCCACCTTGTCCCAGTCCACCACCAGAACTTCTACAATCCGGCCGTTGTAACCGACCTGTTCACTTTCTGTGATGTACTTTTGACGAAGGAGGTTATCCAATGCATGCTTAATGCGCTCCTTCGGCACTTTATTGTACTCTGCCACACTAGTAACCGTTTTCCAATATGTAACCAATGTTCGTGGCTTTGCTTTCAGTCGATAAAGGCTAATAAATATCAAATCATTATAGTAATCTTTTTCCTGCGACTGTCGCGGCATCTCTACATAACTTGTAGCAACCGATTTCAATGTGTTGCTAAAGGCAAACTTAACTCCATATATGATTACTTTTTTCCCAAGCTCTTTCAAATACTCCGCAACCTTCAGAAAATGTGCATCTCCAGTAAATATGATATATACATCCGGGCTCTTTTTCTTCGCCGCATAGCGATATATATAATCCAGCATAATCACATCCGTAAAATCTTTATCTACACCATTTTTCTCACTGGCTGTGTGAACGATTCCCGATGTAATCTGTTTCAAACGATCCATATCCTGTTCAATCCTTGGTTCTGAAAAATCTCCAAAGATATATAAATCTTTCATTTTAAATTCTGCCTTAAGTTCTTCCAGCCATTCTGCCACATTTGGCTTCATCTGAAATTTGTTATAATACCCGTAAAACCAGTGTTCATAATCTACAAACGCCACCGCATTTGCTTGTCTCTTTCCTCGTCCGAACATTCTCTCCCTCCTTTCTTCGCTATTTGGTAGAATTTCCCAACGCTTCCGGACCAATGTATGAAATCAATGAATCGCCGCAAATTTTCTACCTTCTTTCAGTATATCACAATTCCATATCCGGGCGCAACATCGTTTCTCGTCGTTTTTTGTCCACCTCAATCCACTCGTCCAAGCTAAGAGGTGTATAGTCCGAAAACATACAAAAACAATTAATCATCTGACACGGAATGGGTTCCGGCTCCTTGGCATACTTGGATTGATGCATGGTCTGTCTCGTCCGCCAGATAAAATCATTCACCAGCACCTCATCCATAGAATTGTGTACATGACCATAAAGCATATAATTTTTCGCGTTTCCCTCATCGTCCACCCGGTACTGACCATTGTAGCAAAAAATCGGGTAATGACTCAAAATTACTTTTCGCTTGTTATCTCGCAGTTCCTCGTAGGGCTTCACCCATTTAAAAAGAGTGGTGTCAAATTTGCGATGGCGCAAGAAATGGTCGTGATTTCCTTCAATCAGGTACAGGTTGCCACGAAGACGCCCCAAAATCTCATTGGTCTGCTCCGCCGTCCCCGCCGACACATCCCCTAAGATTACCACATCATCCCCCTTATTCACCTTCGCATTCCACTGCTTTACCATATACTCATTCATCTCCATCCCATCCGCAAAACCGCGACAGTCCATGCGATGATTCAAATTCTCATGAAAAAAATGCAAATCCGAAATGTAATATCTCATTCAATCTCCTTTTACAAAATCTTCGAAAGAAACTCTTGCAGTCTTGGATTTTTCGGCCGATCAAATACTTCCTCCGGCGTTCCATCCTCCGCAATCACACCTTCATCCATAAACATAACGCGGGACGCCACCTCTCTGGCAAATCCCATCTCATGGGTAACGCAAATCATAGTAATACCACTTTGCGCCAGTTCCTTCATAACATCCAGAACCTCTCCTACCATTTCCGGATCCAATGCCGACGTAGGTTCATCAAAAAGAATCACCTCCGGATCCATGGCCAGTGCACGGCAGATCGCCACACGCTGCTTCTGACCACCAGACAGCTGGTTCGGATACGCATCCGCCTTGTCCGAAAGCCCGGTGCGCTCCAGCAATTCCTTTGCTTTCTGCTCCGCCTCTTCCTTACTCTTCTTCAAAAGTTTCAAAGGTCCCACCGTAATATTGTCCAAAATCGTCATATGAGGGAACAAATTAAAATGCTGAAACACCATCATCATTTTCTGACGCTCTTTATTCATATCGGTATGAGGATCCGTCAACTCCGTTTCATCGAGATAAATCGCTCCCCCCGTCGGCGTCTCCAGCAGATTCAAACAGCGCAAAAACGTGGATTTTCCACAACCGGAAGGTCCCAGAATAACCACAACCTCGCCACGAGCAATCTCCACATCGATTCCACGCAACACGTGATTGTCCTTAAAACTTTTTTCCAATTTTTCCACCTGGATGATACAATTATCTTTCATCTCGTTTCAACCTCCTCTCCATACGTCCCACTAACCAGCTCAGCACCATTACAATAACAAGATACACCAGTGCCACAGCAATCAGCGGAATAAAGGCTTCGTAGGTACGGCTTCGAATGTAGTCGCCCCCTCGCGTCAGGTCCACAATACCGATATAACCAGAAATCGATGTCTCCTTAATCAACACGATAAACTCGTTACCCAAAGCAGGTAACACATTTTTAAACGCCTGTGGCAAGATAAAATACCACATCGACTGGGCATAGGTAAACCCAAGGCTACGCCCCGCCTCCAGCTGTCCGTCATCGATGGACATAATACCGGAACGCACAATCTCAGCAATATACGCCGATGAGTTCAAACCAAATGCAATAATCGCCACAATCACTTTATTAATATCCGTAGACGCGAAAATTACATAGTAAATAATCAGCAACTGAATCATCGCCGGCGTTCCTCGAATAATGGTCAGATACGCTTTCAGCACCCAGTTCAACGCCTTCGCTTTTCCCGTCTTATCACAACTGCTTCGCAAAATCGCAATGATAAATCCAAGTACAATACCGATCAACACCGCAAAGAAACTGATCTGCAATGTAGTCACAAGACCTGTGACGATAAATTTCCAACGATTCTCTGTCACAAAGTTGTTCTTCAACTTTTCCACAAAAGACGCACTATCCCCGGCATCATTGTCCTTCACAATAATAACCTGAGTAGCTGTCGTATATGGCTGAGTAAAGTCAATGCTCTTCAAGCGATCTTCCGTAATGGTCATACCTGCGATTCCCACATCGGCTTTTCCCGACTGAACGGCATTGATAATCGCATCAAACTCGATATTTTCAATCTTTAACTCCATACCAAGAAGATCACAAATCGCCCAGCCCATGTCCACGTCGATTCCTGTAATCTCACCATTTTGCATATATTCATATGGCTCGAAGGCAGCATTGGTGGCCATGATCAGCGTTCCATTGGTACGTTCCACATCTGCCTTTGGCTCATAAGGATATTTTCCTTTTGTATCATCGCCGATGTAATTTTTCACAATGGAATCCAATGTGCCATCCTCTTTTATCTGTGTGATGGCGCCATTGATTTTCTCCTTCAACTCCGTATTTTCTTTGGAAATGCAAATGGCATATTCCTCCACTGCAAATTCCTCATCCAGAATTTTCAACTCCGGATTGTTCTCCACAAACTTCTTCGCCGGATTCTCATCCAGCACGATACAATCGATACGTCCCAACTTCAACGCCTGTACCGCATCCGCAGCCTTATTATAACGCTCGATTTTGCTTCCCTGCTCCTCATAATCCGAAGCATAGATATCGCCCGTAGTCCCCAGCTGCACTCCTATATTTTTTCCTGCCAGGTCATCCACCTTGGTGATTACCGACGCTTCAGACGTTTCTTCTTTTTTCCCACATGCCGTAACGCCAACCAAGGCAACCAGCAGCATTACGATCAGTAAACGCCCATAATATTTTGTCTTTTGACTCATGGTCATCCTCCTCTTATTCCTCTACTCCACCGTAAACAACACACGTTTCAACGCATACACAATCGGAATCACATACAAGATAACGGCATATGCCACAGATACTGCGATAAATACCACATATGCCACGATTCCTACATATCCTTCCACCTTCTCCGTGGACAATATTCCCTTCTTGGTAAGCAACCAGAACGCCACAAAGATCACCAACGCCACAAGGGAAATCATCGTTCCTGTCCGCTGTCCCGGCGCCACATATTTCATAACGATGGTATTGTCGCCTTGTTCCACTGGCACCGACACCATTCCCATTATATTTCCAAGCTCCACTTCTTCGCCATTCACGCTGCATTTCCAGCCTTCCTCGTAGGAAACCGGTAAAAACACGTGAGACTTCGTAACATTTTTAAGTTCCAACTTCAAACCAGCATTTCGCTGTTCCAGCTTCGCAATGTCCGGATTCTGGCTTTCCACCTGCTGGATCCCTGCCACGAACGTATCGTAGTCCAAGGCACCCAGATGAATGTCCGCCAGATTGGCCGTACCATCACCCTCCAGCTTAATCTCCACCTGCTCATTTTGGAAGCAGCCAAGGAACACCAATCCATTGCAGAAATCCACCGGATACTCCTCGTGGAGTGGCGTGGATGAAGATGGGAACGTCACCGTCTCACCATTTACCTGAATCCGCAACGTACTGGCGTTGGTTCCGTAAAAATACAGCAACTTTTTCTCTTGCCCCACCGGAACAATCATGTGACTTCCCGGCAACTGTGCAGACATGTCCGCAATCAGCGTGGCATCACTTCCTGTAATGGTCTGGAAGAGCGCATTTTGCGTAGAAAACAATTCCCCTGTCGCCGTGAGCGATTCTGTATCGGTACCAATGGCAAACGGAAGCGAAAACTTATTTTTATACAGCTGCAACGTCTCTTCCTCATTGTAATTCAGATCCTCACAAAACTCGTACAATTCCTCCGGCATTTCCTTTTGCCCCATGAAATACTTCGTCTGGAACAATGTATCTGTAAAAATCGTTCCGCCGGTATCCAAAAGCTGAGTCCAGTTAATGGTATATCCCAGCGCATCAAAATTCGGTTGCAAGGATGGATGAATCACGTGCCAATAGTTCGAAATCGCCTCCTGTCCCATCACCAAGGAATACTCGATGTGGTCCACGCGATAATCCGTATTTTTCATTCGCTCAAAATCCTGAATCTCCGTGGTCATGCTTTTCGCCGCCGCGTTGGCCGCCTCCAGGTATTCTGCTGAAAACACGGTCCAGTTATCCTTATTCGGCGCAAAACTCATAACCGATGTACATGTCAATTCCACGCACAACACCACCGGCAATACCGCCTTTGCCCGGAACTTCCATAAACAGATATAAATCACTAGGAACATCACTTCCAGCAAGATGCACAGATAGTCATCTCCCAGCGGCGCGTATTTTGCGCTCTGACAAAATGCTTCATATATTTTTACAAAAATCACACCGGAAAGCACTGTTATTACAGCTGCAATCCCCGCCAAAAGCGGTTTCTTCACGTTCCAGTCTGCCTTCTCGAAACGCTCTTTCTTTTCCTGATATAAGGTAACCGCGAAGTCCACCAGCGCAAAGGAAATAACGTACACAAAACGAACCGGCCAGCTGGCTCTGCTTCCCCCGTGCCACAGCAACTCAATTCCCGCCACTGCCACCGAAAGCACCAAAAGCACCAACATACACAAATGACGTCTGTGACGTTTTATATCTGCAGGTACAGAACGTAGTCCCGAAAAAACAAAACACACAATGCAAGAAAATGGTAGCGCCACATTTACCAACATGCGCTTCACCGTCTCCCACTCATAGTCCCGCCATTGGCTCTCAATGGCGATTTTGTACGTATCCTTTATCGTAAGGCTGGTTCGTGATGTGCTGGAAATGCACTGCAATGCCGGTATCGTAATGGCGGCACTGAGAAGCAATGCCATCACCGCAGATATCCCCAGTTGCAACGCACATCGTTTTCGTTCCTTCGTGTCCGTTACCTCCCAGAAATTTTGCAAGGCACAAGACATAAATACGAACACAAGAGTAATGGAGCCTGTATACACATTTACCATCATTGTCAGCGTCAGCACCAGAACAAAGAACTTACAGCCCTTCCCTGCAAAAATCCGATCCACTCCAATCATGATCAGCGGAAGCAAAAAAGCAACATCCATCACCATGATAATCTGAAAATGAATCAAAGAAGCTGCCCCAAAGGCATACAGCACACCACCAATGACATGTACCATACGATTTACATCATACTTCCGAAGATAGAAATACATAGCACCGCCGATGGAAATCATTTTCAATATCATAAGAATATTGGCAAAATATACGATATTGTCGCGCGTTGTAAAGTACAAAAACAAGTTCAAGGGACTGAGTAATGCTCCCAAGGAAGACGCGCCGGCAATATTCATTCCATACGCCGATTCCCATGTAAAAAATGGACTCGCTTGCCCATGCAAAATATCCCACACATAGTACATCCCTGCCGGTATGGTTTGCTGTACCATGTCGCCGCGGGCAATGGAAGCATCCCCAAAAGGATAAATTCCATTGACTGCATATGCCACCAAAGTTACCACGCTAACAATCACGGTCAACCATAGCAGGTCCCAACCGATATCCTTCCATTTTACATTCTTCCCCATCCTACTTCGTTCCTTTCTCATTTGCCTTTATCTGAAATTTTTCATTGTTTATAATGAACCGTTCGTGGATTCCTTTTCCGATATCCCCCTGCTCATCGTAAGCCCGAAGTTCAAACGTCAGCTTGCGACCATCGATTTTCACCAACTCACTTTCACAAGTCACTGTCATGCCAAATGGCGTAGGCGCATCATGGGAAACCTCCAGACGAATCCCCACAGTACCTGATCCCTCTTCCAATTCCTTCGCCACACTTTTCCAAGCAGTCTGCTCCATAAGAGCAATCATGGCCGGTGTCGCAAACACATCCAGCGTTCCACTTCCCATGGTCTTTGCCGAATTCACTTCACTGACTACAACGGTTTCTTTTCCTTTTATTCCAAGTTCCAACATACAATATACCTCCATTCCAAAGCGCATCCAATTCGAAAGATGCACTCCATTTTATTTTCTAACAAATGCGTCCACAAGTCAATGAATATTTTGCAAAACCCACCATTTTCCGTCTCTTTTTTACTCTCAAAAAAAAAATAAATTTTTTTCAAAAAAAGTGTTGACATTTTCAAAAACCTATAATATAATAAATCTTGCGTTGTGACAAACAGCACTTCACAACGGGGTGTGGCTCAGCTTGGCTAGAGCGCCTGATTTGGGATCAGGAGGCCGCAGGTTCGAATCCTGTCACCCCGACTCATGAGCAAACGCTCATTTCATATTATAGAAGCTATAGAGTTTTCTATAGCACCTCATGCGGGTGTAGTTCAATGGTAGAACACCAGCCTTCCAAGCTGGATACGTGGGTTCGATTCCCATCACCCGCTTTTTGCTTGTTTTTTTTCTTGTTTTTTATATCCCTTTTGTATGTTTTACAAAAAAGAACAGTGTGGGAGCACTGTTCTTTTTTGTTTTCAATTGTAACGATTCGGAGCCCCTATGAGGTAACTCGAATAGAGTTACCGCCCCCTACATGAGCATTTAAGCTTTGCAAAAGCGAGTGAGCACTCATAAAGAGTGCGAAAATGCGAATGTATGAGGGGGCGTGGGGCTCCAGGGCCCCTCGGAGCCCCTTTCATTCTTAATCCAAACACGCACATTCATAGGTTACATGCACTTTCATCGTGCGATACTCATCTAACGTCGTTCCTATCGGTCTAACAACTCCATCCACACGTAGAACTTGTTTGATGACACGATACTTTTTCCCAGACCACTCTACAATATCTCCCAACAGAGACGGCGCACTTCGATCTTCCCGCGGATCCAACTCCCCTTCCACGGTTCCTTCTAACGTTGTATACGTATTGTCGGTATAATAATTCATCTCCGTCTTCCATATTTGTTCCGTAAAAATACACGTACCTCGAACTTGAAATCCATCATAGGAAATGGTAAAGGTCTGCAGGACATCCACAAGTTTATTGTCTATCCCTTCCATCAAGTACTGACCGTAGAGAAGTTCTTCCGTCGTGCCATCCGCCATATTCTTCCAAACGTCAATTACATTTCCATTTATCTCCGTTCCTTTTCGAAAACAGTTGCTTCCTTCCTTATTGGGCCAATCATAACCAAGTCCCACCACATAATTGTTAACCGTGTAATTCATCGTATAATCAAAATCACCGTAAATCACCGTGAACTGACGAATGCCGCAGACCTTATTGTTCAAACCGATAAAATCACAATCCTTCAGTGGCACTTCCTCCTTTTTCCCTGAACGATAAACCGTATATACTTTCATCGTACTTTTCGATATCTTTTCTCCAAAAATCGGCTTATCTTTGTCCGGCCATTCACATGTGATGGCAACAATTTCATCCGGTACCGGCGTCGGTGCCAATGTAACTTCCGGCGGCTCCGTCGGTGCATGTGTTGAAACCGGAATCGGGGTAGCCGACGGCTGCGGGGTGGCAGAAGGAGCCAGAATCGGTGGCAAAGTCGGATCCGGCGTCACACTCGGGCCGCCCTCACCGGTACCACCCCCTTCTCCCGCAGAACCATCGCCCTCTTGCGCCCCATTGGTTCCATCCTCCGCAGCGCCCGGTCCTTCCTGCTGGGAAGAATCCTGTGGAGACGCACTGGTAACCGGCGCATCCTCCGCTGGTGGTTGCTCCATAGAATCTTCTGGTTGCTCAGGTTCCGAATCCCCATCCGGATTCTCTTGTTCCGGTTTTTCCGGCTCCTCTGGTTCTTCCATTTCTTCCGGATTTGGGGTTTCCTGTGGCGTATCGCTTTCCTCTTCCTCATCCTTTTCTTGCGTCTCCGCCTGTTGCTCCGGAACCACATCGTCCCGCTCTTCCAAATTCAACGTTTCCGCATAATCATATACATGTGGCGTTCTCTCTACCTTGGCAAGGGCAAAACGCACCCCCACAAGAAGCAGCAAAAACACCGACATAAATGCCAAGGATTCCAACCATTTCTTCCTCACAGAATCACCTCCCAGTACTTCATTCGTAAGCTCTCAAACTTCGATGCCTGTTCCAACAGTTCCTCTTGTACTCCCACCATGTACTTCTGTACTTCTTGCACGTTTTCTTCCCCCACACGCTCCTTCGCATTGGAACTATACCAATACACATTCAAAATATCCTTCACCGGTTCCGCTAAGCGACTCTCTTCCCATTTCATATAAGAAAATACTTCTTGCAAAATCGACACCGACATTTCCAAACGAACCCATAATTCTTCCGACTCCAGTCCTGCACGTTTGCGTCGTAAAATCCACTGTCTGCGAACCACCAACACCAGTATCCCCAGCACCAGCAAGCCGAAAAGCCCAATGCCGATCCACGCCAATACGCGTAACACATTTTTCAACACATCTTCGTCCTCTGCCTCTTGTGTAATCAGCTGTTGCATTGCCTGTTCTCTCTGTTGCTGTCGCAATGCCTGATGTTGTGCCAACGATTGTTGTTCCGTTCCCTTGAATTCTTCGTAGAATCCAGGTGTAACATCCACCGGAATCCACCCCACTCCATCCTTATAAATTTCCACCCAAGCGTGTGCATCTTTTGCTTGCACTTCCACACGATAATAGCGGTCTTCCCCTTGCTCCGCATCGGTTCCATCCGCCAGATATCCTTCCACATATCGTGCCGGTATGCCCAAACCACGATACAAAAGAACTGCTTTGGACGCATAATCTTCTGCCCACCAATCCGTTGCCGCTTCTCCACTTTTCTTCACATTTTCTCGAATTCGATTTGTCATTTCTCCCAACTGTGTCATATCCAATGTCACATTGGCACTTGTCTGCAACTTCTCCGCTTCTGCCACATACGAATCTTCCACGCCACAGTAATATTTGTGTACGAAATTTCGATAATCCGCCTCGGCGATACGGTATTGTCCTGTCGCTTCATTGACATCTCGTTTCCGATTCAACCACGCCGCTCCTTCATATCCCAAAAAATAATCTGCTTCCCCATGCCACAAAACGGCAGAATACACATTCTCTTCCCGACGTTCTGACGTCGTTCCCGGCACATAAATATCCTGATTGCTTTCCCGTAATTCCTGTAAGCTTTCAAACGAAATACCATATGGCAAATAGGTGTATTTACGGAACGCACCTACGTTTTGCACCGTCGCCTGCATCTGCGCCCCTTCGGTGGCAGCACCATCCACGTAAGCCGCCGCTTCCACATAGCTATTCATTTGAGACAACGGATGAAATCTCTCTTGCATGTATCCCTTTATCATCCCCTCATATTCATCGCTATAACTGGTGCTTTCCAACGCTTCCCAAACACCATTTTTCCACACACTACCCGTATATCCCTTCAAATACAAACGCACCGGCTGTGACATACTAACTTTCAAACGCACATCCTCCGACACATTCATCTCTTTTTCCAAATCCCCCTGAGGAGAGTCCGCCTTTCCATACTGCGCCTCTTCTCTTTTCTGTATCATATATTCCTGCAATTCCGCCACTGACTGGCTGGGCGAATATTGAATCCAGCGAAAATACATTCCACCCGCCACGGCAATCAACACGCCAAGCACCACGGTAGCCACCGCATAAATGCCATCACGATCCAATTCCATCTGGCTATACGCAAAGGTCCCCACTACAGAAACCACCGCACATACGATAGCAAATCCTTGAATCGGCATCTGAAAAAACAAACTTCCACCAATTACCGGAATCCAAGCAAATGCCAGTATCAATGGGTGTTTTCGCGCAATTACCAAGCCCAGATAACAAGTAAGAAGTGCAATAAAATAGCATACAAAAAGAGTCACTGCCAGCATATGATTCGGACACTCCGGTACCTCATAATAATCAATCGCCAATCCAGTGACATAATTGTATCTCATTAAAATTCGGTTCGCCACATTCAACGCTCCCGCTTCCCAGTACGGGGTTGTCACAAAAGCAACCACAAGCGCCACAAGAACAAACCCGCTGACCCCCGCCAAGATTCTACGTGCACTGCGAGAAATCACCGTCACAAAAACACATGTCAAGAAAACCATCAGCAACATGGGAAGATACGATACTTCCGGACAAAACATGGCATGCACGCCATATGTCATGCTTCCCGCCGAAAGCAACGTCAAGATAAACGGCATTTTCTGCCATCCTTTTTGTTCCAATTTGGTTTCAATGATTCGAAATCCACTGATTTCCTGGGTTCTCTCCATCTCATCCTCATTTCTGCAAACTATTGCGCCACGATTTGAATTACATTTGGATACTCTTCGCCAATTTCCAACTTTGCATCTGCCACCACAATCACTGCCGAATATTTTCCTAACACATTGTGATTATGTATGTAGTGAAGCATATTTTTGGAATCAAACGAAATATCTCCATCCAACAAAATATGTTCACACCAATCCCTCGTCTCGGGTCCTTCAATGCTGTATGTACCACGAACGTTCCCTTCTTCGGAAAAAAGAACGGCATCGTGGTTAATCTGCTCCTGAAGCAACTCTTCCGAAACACCAAGCATCGCCCTTGCCACTCGATCTCGCATCGCCGGGTTATCCAATTCCTCTGGAGAAATCGCCAGAAACACGATGGTATCCTGGTTGGCAGGCATATCCAGCTCTCGAATCACCTTCCGCCCAAGCTTCCGAGACATCTTCCAATGAATCGACTTAATGTTGTCGCCTTTCTGATAATCTCGAATATCCAAAATCTGTGTGATGTCATTTCCCCGCCGGTTCAAATATCGATTCTGTACATTGACCTCATCTTGTAAATGTTGTTTCACCGGTACCTCACCTTGGGTTGTATCCGTGGGATACACATAGCACTCTCCCATGCTTCGATACCCAATGTTTCGACTGGATATTCCAAGAAAATCGTGTACTTTCGCCTCCAAAATCTCCCCCTCCATCTTTCCGCAGTAGCGACTTTCCATATCGATGGTTTTGGTCCGTAACCCTTTTGGCGGAATGGAAGTTTCCCACGTCACATCTTGTTCCGTTCGGGTAAGAAGATTCTTTACCGCCCCAGTAATGCACACGCGAAATATCGGCAGGATGGAGTCATTTTTTGCACACATTTCTAAGGCAATATGCCCTTCCGACGCATGCCCTTCTTCCGGCATCACGCGCACCTCAATGGATGTCTTGCCTGCCGCAATCCGATTCATCACCACTACAACAGGCACCAACACGATCATTGGCACGAGAAAGAACAGCGTCGTTTGTGCATTGGTACACACATATAACAACGCTGCAACAACAAGCCATATCGCATAAAAAATCTTTGCTTTCATTGACTCATCTCTCCATCTCAATTCCTTTACGATCTGAGCAATTTCGGTTTTTCCACCGATGCCACGATTTCTTCCAACACCGTATGAACCGTCTTACCTTCTCGTTTTGCTTTCGTATACAAAAACAAACGATGGGCACAAGATTCTTGAAATACTTCCAGTACATCTTCCGGTGTCACATAATCTCTACCACTATACACCGCACATGCTTTCGCCATCTGTGCCAATGCGCCAACACCACGTGGACTGATTCCAAGCTCAATCTCATTGTGTTCTCTCGTCGCCTCGCACAAACGAATCATATACAAATATACTTCATCGCTTACATCCAAATGTTTCACATACTTCTGAATTTCCACCATATCCTCTGCCGATAGCACCGGCTCTACGGTCTGTAACATGTCTTGCGCAGAAATATTTTTCAAGATAGCAAGCTGATTCATCGTATCCGGATACCCCATGGACAACCGAACCATGAAACGATCCATTTGAGAATCCGGCAACGGCTGCGTACCGCCACTAGTAATGGGATTCTGCGTCGCCATAACGACAAATGGATTGCAGAGATGGTGTGTGTTTCCATCTACGGTCACTCGCCCTTCCGCCATGGCTTCCAACAACGCCGACTGTGTTTTGGAAGACGTACGGTTGATCTCATCTCCCAACAGCAAGTTACAATTTACTGCTGCCCCTTCCATATATTCAAATCGGTTACTTTGTTCGCTATACACCGACATGCCTGTAATATCACTTGGCATCGTATCCGGCGTAAACTGAATTCGCTTTTGTCGGAATCCGAGAGCCTTAGAAAACGCCATGGCAAGTGTGGTTTTCCCCAAGCCCGGCACATCCTCCAAAAGGATGTGCCCGCCTGCCATAATCGCCATGATCACCTTCGTAACAACTTCATCTTTTCCTTTGATTACCTTCGTAATCTCGCTATGCAATTGAACAATGGTATTTTGTAATTCCTGCCGCTCCATGGCAATCCTCCGTTCTATCTTTTACTCAAAGATAAATTCCACATCACTGTCGTAAAGGAACGTTGTCGCATCCTCCAACAACAATGGGTTATTCCGAATATCTAACTGGGTAAACGGATTGATGGTACAATCCAATGTTGCCAAAAGTGGATTGTGTGTAATATCCAAAGAACTCAAGTAGTTGTAAGAACAGTCCAAATATCTCAACTCCGTATTCTTTGTTACATCCAACTCATACAAACCATTGTCACTACAATCCAACACCTGTAATTTTGTGTTCGTACTAAAATCAACCTGCATCGTAATGAATGGAGGTTCTTCTTCCTCCTCTTC
>JAGBBZ010000038.1 GCA_017938215.1 Eubacterium sp.
GATCCGATTTTTTGCTCTAGTGATGTTGGCGACATGTGTATTATTCGGTTGCAAAAAGGAAGTGAAACTGAATGACTACAAATTGGATGATGTAAGCTTAGAACAAACTCTATTTGTGTGTAAAGATCATTACAAATATTACTGGGTTTTTAATAAAGAAGGACAATGCAAAAGGATTGAGCAAAGCAGGATAAAGAAAATGGATATGAAACTTTTGGAAGCATTGGATATCTATATGCAAGATCATGAGTTTCCATATAATGGAGGGCAGATTAATATTGATCAGAATGCGTTAGAATATTGCATGAATCTCACAGAAGTTGAATTGAAATTTGATAAAAAAGCAAGGCGGGATTGTGTATATTCAACGGAACCAGTAATGGATATTTACTATTTTGTGTGTGGCACAGGTGATGGCAGAACGTTGATGAAGATTCAAATTGACGGAGATAATGCTGTTAGCGAATGGTCAGAGGATGAAACGGTGCAGCGTTTATGCGGGGAAATACAATCCTTTTTGAATTTGAGATGACACATAGATAATCTCTCGGAATCCTGAGTGATTATGGTCAGCGTAGCTGCCAATGAACATTGAAAAGTAAATATTATCCGAAAAATATAAAAAAGGATATGAGAAAAGGGGAATCGTATGTTGAGAAGAGTAATAGAATTGAAAAAAATGATCCGATTTTTTGCTCTAGTGATGTTGGCGACATGTGTATTATTCGGTTGCAAAAAGGAAGTGAAACTGAATGACTACAAATTGGAAGACGTAATGGAGGAAGAAGCGGTTTTTGTGTATGAGTATCATAATGTATATGATACATCATTTGTTTGGATATTTAATAAACACGGAAAAGGGAAGCGAGTGGAGTACAAATATTTTCGAAAAGTAAAGAACGGAGATGAATATACGAATGAAGCATATTTGCGGGCGGCAGATGAATGTATGAAGGATGAAAATATACCATTCAATGAGGAGAGTATTGCTTTGGATGAGGATATGGTTGAGTATTGTATTCGATATCCTGAGTTGTGTTTAGAACCGCAAAATGATGTTGCTGTTGTGGATGCCAGTGATGAGTATTATTATATGATATGTGGGACGAAGAAAGAACGCCATCGTGTGAAAGTAAAGCAATGGGGGACATGGGAAGCAGAGCCGGAAGATGAAGTGCTACGGGAAGTATGTGAGCAAATAGAAGTATATATAAATGACAATTGGTAATGCAACAGTGGAGGAAAAAATGAGAGTAAAAACTTTATTGTTATTGGTTCTTATTAGTGCATGTTTTACATTAGCCAATACAACCGATGCGGAAGAAAAAAGTAACATAACATACACATATCCCACAAAAGATACATTGGTGATTGCAGGTGAAGGAATAATTCCGGGCCCGGATCTTGAGTACTATGACGAAGAGGCGATTACGGATATAAAGAAAATTGTTGTAAAAGAAGGAGTCACAGGTCTTGGAGATAATTGTTTTGCTAGGAATTATCCCAAAGTGGTGTCCATTGAATTGCCGTCCACAATTCAGTCGATTGGAAAACGTGCATTTATGGAATGCTACCGTTTAAAACAGATTTCACTCCCTTCAGGGATAAGCGAGATTCCAGAAGAGTGTTTTAAAGATTGCTGCGATTTGAAAGAAATCACAATTCCGAATACTGTTATGACGATTGGAAAAGATGCGTTTCTGGAATGTGAGAGCTTAATCGAATTAGTGATTCCAGAAAAATTATCCGTGTGGGATAATCCGATTGAGAAGTGTCCAAGATTAAAGAAGGTGGTGAATCAATCTTCCATGGAACTGGAATTGGATCATTGTAAAGGGAACAAAAACTGGTATGTGAATAAGAAAAAAGCCAAGAAAGTAGCGGCAGGAGCGACTGCCCTATCGAAAGGAAAGAAGTTTAAAATTTCCTATGATTTGTTAGGTGGCAAAAAATCGGGTAAATTGCCTTCTAGTTATACCTATGGAAATCCGATAAAGCTACCCACGAATGCCAAGAAGAAAAAAATCTGCAATTTAAAAAGAAATAAACGATATTATGTGCAAGTGGCTTATGTAGAACCAGAAGATGACGAGTGGGGAACCGCATGGGTGGGAAAAAGAAGTGTAGTGATTAAAAAGTAAAAAAAGGAGACTAAAATCATGAATGATCGTTTAACAAGAAAAGATATTGAAAAAATGGAACAGGAAATCGAACATCGTAAGCTGGTGGTGCGAAAAGAGGCGTTGGAAAGCGTAAAAGAAGCCAGAGCTCACGGGGATCTCAGTGAAAATTTTGAGTACAAAGCAGCGAAGAAATACAAAAATGAAAATGAAAGTCGCATCCGTTATCTGGAGCGTATGATCAAGACGGCGCAGATTGTAGAGGATGATTCCGCGGAGGGGGAAGTGGGACTCAATGATACCGTGGTGGTGTATTTTGAGGAAGATGACTGCGAAGAAGAGTATAAGATTGTTACCACCATTCGAACGGATGCATTGAACCACATGATTAGCATTGAATCACCTTTGGGAAGCGCCATGATGAAGCATCGAGTGGGGGACCGGGTATACGTGTCAGTAAATGATAAAAATGGATATTATGTGCAGATTCGAGACATCCGAAAAAGTGATGACGAATCCGAGGAAATCCGTAAGTTTTAACGAGTGACGATTTAGGACTTCCCACACCGAAAGAAAAATTTGCAAGAAATCCCATAATGTGGTATAATACCGCTTGTGCACAGATTGCGATGGGAGTGAATTGTAGTTTGTGCTCTTTTTAAGATACAGAAACCAGAGAAATGAGGTCAATAAAATGATGGATAATAAATCAATGATGCAGTTAGGTGATGAGCTTGATTCCCAGTTTGATGATTTGGTGAATTATTGCATGATTTCAGGAAAAATCGATCCGAATTTGTACGTGGATTATGATGTAAAACGAGGCTTGCGTGATTCCGATGGAAAAGGCGTATTGACTGGTTTGACAGAGATTGCTGATGTGGTAGCGTATGAGTACCATGATGGTATGAAAGTGCCGGCAGATGGGAAACTATATTATCAGGGATTTGATGTGCAGGATTTGGTGAAGAGTTATCAGAATAAGAGATTTGCTTTTGAGGAAGCGACGTACCTGCTTTTGTTTGGACAGTTGCCGGATGAGCAGCAGTTTAAGAGTTTCCTTGACATTCTTTCCAGTCTTCAGGAGTTGTCGGCTCATTTTGTCCGCGACGTTATTATGAAGGCTCCAAGTGAAAATATCATGAATGCATTGCAAAAAAGTGTATTGACCTTGTATTCCTATGATGATAATCCAGATGATATCTCTGTGCCAAATGTATTGCGTCAGTCGTTGCAGCTCATCAGTAAGTTGCCGATTATCGCTGTGTATGCCTACCATGCCTATCGTCATTTCAAATTCGATGATAATTTGGTAATTCGTACACCGGAAAAAGAACTTTCCACCGCGGAAAATATCTTACAGATGATTCGTCCAGACGGTAAATTTACGGAGCTGGAAGCAAAGGTGCTTGATATCGCCTTGGTACTCCACGCAGAGCATGGTGGTGGTAATAACTCTACCTTCACAAACCATGTCGTTACTTCATCGGGAACCGATACGTATTCCGCCATTTCTGCATCCATTGCGTCCTTGAAGGGACCGCGACATGGTGGTGCGAACTTGAAAGTATTGCAGATGATTGATGATATCAAGGAACATTGTCCGGATTGGAACGACAAGGTGGCATTGACGGAATATTTGACCAAGATTTTGGATAAAGAAGCATTTGACCACAGTGGATTGATCTATGGTATGGGACATGCTGTGTATACGGAGTCCGATCCGCGTGAGGTTATTTTGAAAAAATATGCGAAGAAGCTTTCCGTGGCAAAGGGCTTGGAGGGTGAATTTAAGCTTTATGAGAACATCGAGAAGATAGCAGGTAAGCTGTTGGCGAAGAAACGTAAATTGTACAAACCGGTATGTGCCAATGTAGACTTCTACAGTGGTTTTGTGTATACGATGCTTGACATTCCACGCGAACTGTACACACCGATTTTTGCGGTGGCACGAATTTCCGGTTGGAGTGCGCATCGTCTGGAAGAGCTGGTGAACGACGGAAAGATTATTCGTCCGGCATACAAGTTTGTTGGAAAACATAAAGAGTATCAGGAACCGAAGGATCGCGGAACTGCGCAGAAGTAAGAGAAAGGAAGCGTAAGAGTGGAACAGCAGGTTTTGTTTTTTGATATCGATGGTACACTAATCGATGAGGAATTGGATATTGTTCCGGAAAGTGCTGCAAAGGCGCTGAAGGAGGCGAAGGAAAAGGGACACCGTCTTTTTCTTTGTTCCGGTCGATGCCGTGCCATTATTCCGAAGGAAGTATTGGAGCTTGGTTTTGATGGCATGGTGGGCGGATGTGGCACATATATAGAAATAGGGGGAGAACAGATTCTTCATCACACGCTTCCGCAACAATTACAGCAGGAAATCATAGAAGATCTTTTGAAATATCATATTGATGGTGTGTTGGAGGGAAAGGATTGTTCTGCCTTCCGACGTGACTATTGGATGCCGGTGGTGAAAAGTATTTTCGCTGAGAATGGTAATTTCACCAGCTTTGCGGCGAAGACTCAGAGCTACTGGGATGAGGAATTTTCGTTTGATAAAATGGCACTTTGGTATGATGAAAGCTCCGACATGGACAGTTTTCGCAAAAAATACGAGGATCGTTTTGAATTTATTCGAAGAGACCCGACTTTTTACGAGGTGGTTCCACGGGGGATATCCAAAGCAACAGGGATTCAGGCGGTATGTGAATATCTTGGAATCGATATTTCACAAACGATTGCCTTTGGAGACAGTGCCAATGATGTGTCCATGCTACAGTGTACAAATCGTTCCGTAGCCATGGGTGGCGGTAATCCCGTTCTGTTTGATTTGGTGGACTATGTGACGAGTCCGGTCATGGAGGATGGCATTGCCAATGCGTTGCGACATTTTGGGTTGATTGGAGAGTGAGGAGATAACCATGAGATTAGAGAAACTTCTTACAGAGCTGGACTATGAATTGGTTCAGGGTACCTTGGATAAAGAGGTGGCAGATATTGCCTATGACTCACGTAAAGTAAAAAAAGATGTTATGTTTGTGGCCATCGATGGAACGGTGGTGGATGGGCATACGTTTATTCCGGGAGCTATCGAAGCAGGAGCTGGAGTTGTCGTTATCGAGAAAGATGTGACAGTGGAGAATCCGGAAGTTACGGTGTTGCGGGTAGAGAATGCGAGAAAGGCGTTGAGTTTGATGTCGGCAGCGTATTTTGACTATCCGGCAAAGAAAATGATCACTGTAGGAATTACCGGAACCAAAGGAAAATCCACCGCGGAGCATATGGTTCGTGACATTATCGAACAGTCGGGAAAGAGCTGTGGCATCATCGGTACTGTGGGGGCGTTTATGAATGGAAAAGTCATTCCTACCAGTCATACGACACCAGAGTCCTATGAGTTGCAGAAAATCTTTGCTGCCATGGTGGAAGAGGGCTGTGAGTACATGGTTATGGAAGTTTCTTCCCAGGGAATCAAGATGGACCGCGTGGCAGGAATTGAATTTGATTATGGTGTATTTACCAATCTTTCTCCGGACCATATTGGACCGGGGGAGCACGAAGACTTTGAAGAATATATGTGCTGTAAGGCGGAGTTGTTTCGCCGTTGTAAAAAAGGAATTATTAACCGAGATGATGAGCATTTTGAAGATATTGTTCGAGATGCTACGTGTGAGATTGTCACATATGGTGTGTCGGAAGAGGCAGACATGGTGGCTACCAATATCGAGCATGTGGTAAATGGCGGAGATCTTTCCATGGCGTTTACCGCAAAAGGAATGTTAAGCGGAAATATCGTGGTGGGATTGCCGGGACGATTTAATATTTACAATGCTATGTGTGCAGCCTGCACCGGAGTGGTGCTTGGGATGCCGGAGAAAGTGATTCTTCATGCCTTGGAGCATGTTAAGGTGCGAGGCCGTGTGGAGGCGATGCCGGTTTCGGAAGAGTTTTCGGTGTTGATTGATTTTGCCCATAACGGAGTGAGTTCGGAAAGCGTGCTTTCTACCTTGCGTGAGTACAAACCGAATCGTATCGTCAGCATTTTTGGCTGTGGCGGAAACCGAAGTAAAGTTCGTCGCTATGAGATGGGTGAGGTCATCGGAAGGATGTCCGAACTTGCCATTATTACCAGCGACAATCCACGTCGGGAAGATGTGATGGATATCATCGAGGATATTAAAGTAGGAATGGCAAAAAGTGATGGAAATTATGTGGTGATTCCGGACCGCGAGGAAGCCGTGGCGTATGCGTTGGAACATGCGGAAAAAGGTGACATGATTGTCCTTCTGGGAAAGGGCCACGAGGAGTACCAGGAAATCAATGGAGTAAAGCATCATTATAGCGAACGGGAGGCCATCGTAAAAGGAATGAAAAAAGTGTATGGAAAAGACTTTTCATATATGTTATAATGGTCGATATATAAGATAGAACAGCGGATTGCTTTTTTTCAAAAGGAGTTGAGGAATATGTGCGCAATGATAACTAGTTCCATGGCGAATACATTATTTGGTACAAAGAATTCGATTCAGGGCGGTAGCTTTTTTTCTGCATCATCCCTTGGTGATTTACATTTAATGAGAAGTGGCGTGTATACGCGTATGCTTCGTTCTTACTATGATAAGTATGGTGTAGAGAACAGCGAAAAGAGTAGTTCCAAAAAGAAGACAGAGTCGAATGCTTACGAGACAGAGATTAGTACGAAGCTGGAAAGTCTTCAAGGAAACACGACGAATACGATTCTTTCGGATGTAAAGAGTGCAGCTGGTTCCTTGGATACAGTGGCGCAAGCAGTGGCGGATTTGGATTATGATAAGAGTAGTCGAGAAGAGATTTATAGCCAAGTGAAAAAGATGGTGGATGGCTACAATGCGGTTGTAAAGAACGCGAATAAGTCGGATATCGTGAGTATTTCACAAAGTGTGGAGTGGATGAAAGCGGATTCAAAGTCAATGGCGACAGAATTGAAAGAAATCGGTATTACTGTAGGTTCCGATGGAAAGCTTGCATTGAATGAGGATGCATTTAGTAAAGCAGAGCTTTCGTCTGTGAAAGAACTTTTCGAAGGCAGTTCCGGATTTGCGTCAGCAGTTGCGAAGCGCGCATCGGGGATTCAGAAGTTGGCAGCGAATCAGATGTCTGCAAATTTAGGAAAGACATTCTATTCGTCAACAGGTATTTTAGGACAGTAATAAGTACAGGATAAAGCAAAGATAGCCGAGAGGCGAGCACAGGCGTTAGAATTCTATATAACGCTTGTGCTTCTTTGCGTAAAAGGAGCGTTAAAAATGTATCGTTTTTTTGTTCCGGCAGAGCAGATTTTTGATGGTTTTGCTGAGATTGTCGGAGATGATGTGAATCATATTCGCAATGTTCTTCGAATGGAAAATGGAGAAAAAGTAGTGATTTCCTGTGGACAGGGCATCGATTACTATTGTATAATAAAGGACGTTCAGGCTCAATGCGTGGTGTTGGATATTGTGGAGGAGACACCCGTGACAACAGAGTTGCCAGTGAAATTGGTTTTGTTTCAGGCGTTGCCGAAGGCGGACAAGATGGAACTCATCATCCAGAAGGCAATCGAGTTGGGGGCTTATGAAGTGGTTCCGGTTCGCACCAAACGTTCGGTGGTTAAGTTGGACGAAAAGAAAGCAGCCAAAAAACAACAACGGTGGCAAGCCATTGCGGAAGCGGCGGCGAAGCAAAGTGGACGAGGGATTGTGCCACA
Source organism: Eubacterium sp. (assembly GCA_017938215.1). Lineage (GTDB taxonomy): Bacteria > Bacillota > Clostridia > Lachnospirales > Lachnospiraceae > Eubacterium_F. The sequence goes on from JAGBBZ010000038.1 coordinate 7,840, forward strand.
GATTCATGAAGTGGTATCTTTTTCAGAGGCACTTTCGATGGCGAAAGAACTGGCGGTCGGCGTGATTCCATATGAATTATATGACGATATGGAACAAACCACAGAGGTGCTGGAACAAATATGTGATAAGGAATCCATTGGCATCTTTATCGGACCGGAAGGCGGCTTTGAACGCGGAGAAGTGGAAAAGGCCATGGAAGCAGGTATTCAACCCATTTCTCTTGGGAAACGTATTTTGCGAACAGAAACAGCGGGACTTGCAATCCTTTCCGTATTGATGTTTCGGATTGAGTCTCAAAAGTGATGGTTTTGAAATGAGGATAACATGAGTGATAAAGTAATTGCGTATCTGGACAATGCAGCTACCACCCGAACATTCGATGAAGTGGGGCAGTTAGTAAATAAAGTGATGTGTGAAGATTTTGGCAATCCATCTTCGCTTCATATGAAGGGAGTGGAAGCGGAACGATATATCCGTGAGGCTGGTGACCGCATTGCAGAGACGCTGAAATGCAATCGAAAAAATATCATATTTACGTCCGGAGGTACGGAGAGCAATAATATGGCAATCATCGGAGCAGCCATGGCAAACCGGCGTCGAGGCAAGCATATCATTACGACATGCTTTGAACATGCAGCAGTGTATCAACCTTGTTTGTATTTGGAAGAAATGTTTGACTATGAAGTGACGTACCTTCCAGTGGATGCCATGGGACATGTAGATCCTGAGGTGTTGCGAGAGGCTTTGCGAGAGGATACGGTACTAGTTTCCACGATGATGGTAAACAATGAGGTGGGAGCCATTTTGGACGTGGAGACGATTGGTAACATAATGAAACAATATGACAAAAATATTTTGTTCCATGTGGATGCCATTCAGGCGTATGGAAAAATGAAGATAAATCCAAAGAAAATGGGGATTGATCTGATGTCTGTCAGTGGTCATAAGATTCACGGACCGAAGGGAACCGGATTTTTGTACATGGCAGATGGTGTGAAGGTGCATCCGTTTATTCATGGCGGAGGGCAGCAGCAAAACAGACGGTCCGGGACCGAAAATGTGCCGGGAATTGCAGGACTTGGTTTGGCGGCGGAGATGATGTACCAGAATCACGAGAAAAAAAGAGATGAGCTATATCGGTGCAAGACGCATTTGATGGAGCGTTTGAGTGAGATTGATGGGGTCCATGTGAACGCATGTAATCTTGCTGCTGTAGAGGAAACAGCACCACATGTGGTTAGTGTCAGTATTGAGGGGATTCGAAGCGAAGTGCTTTTGCATGCATTGGAAGAGAAGCAGATTTATGTGTCATCTGGTTCGGCATGTTCTTCCAATCATCCGGGAATCAGCTCGACGTTGCAGGCAATCGGAGTGGCAAAGGAATTCTTGGATTCCACCATTCGCTTTAGTTTTTCGGTAGAAACAACATTGGAACAAATCGATTATGCGGTGGATACGTTGGCAGAGCTTCTTCCAATGTTACGCCGATATGTAAGGAGATAAGGTTGAAAAGTTTTTTCAACCTAGCGAGTTTGTGCCTGCGTGCGCAGCACAAACATCGGAGTTGCGTAAAAGGCGCACGCAGGAAAGAGGTAAAGTATGGTAAAAGCTTTTTTGATTAAGTATTCAGAAATTGGAATTAAAGGAAAAAATCGATATATTTTTGAGGACGCTCTTCGTGATCGTGTGAAGGAAAAGTTAGCGAAGTGCGAAGGTGAGTTTCTCGTAGAACGTGAAAATGGACGTATTTACGTGGAGGCAAAGAGTGATTATGATTACGACGAAGTGATGAATCAATTGACCAAATGTTTCGGAATTGCGCACATTTGTCCGGTGGTTTTGGTGGAAAATAAAGAGTTTGATAATGTGTGCAAGGAATTGGTGGATCATATTCGTGAGGAATTGGGAGACAAGCCATTTACATTCAAAGTATTTGCGAAGCGAAGTGATAAAAACTATGCCATGACCAGCCCGGAAATTTGTCGCGAGGCAGGGGCGTACATTCTTGACCATGTGCCAAATGCAAGTGTAGATGTACACAAGCCACAAGTTTCTGTAAATGTAGAGATTCGTCATCGTGCCTATGTGTATGTGACAAGTGTGAAAGGACCGGGTGGAATGCCGGTAGGAACCAGTGGTAAATCCATGCTTCTTTTGTCTGGTGGTATCGATAGCCCGGTGGCAGGATATATGATGGCAAAACGCGGTGTGAAGATTGAAGCAGTGTATTTCCACGCACCACCATATACCAGTGAACGAGCAAAGCAGAAAGTTGTGGATCTGGCGGAACTTGTCAGTGATTATGCCGGTGAGATTCGTCTTCATGTGGTGAATTTCACGGATATTCAGATGTATATTTATGACAAATGTCCACATGATGAATTGACTATTATTATGCGTCGCTACATGATGAAAATTGCGGAGCATATTGCGAGAGAGACAGATTGTTTGTCGTTGATTACAGGAGAAAGTGTGGGGCAGGTGGCGAGCCAGACGATGCAGAGTTTGGTGGCCACCAATGCGGTATGTACCATGCCGGTATTTCGCCCTGTCATTGCTTTTGATAAGCAGGATATCATTGATATTTCAGAAAAAATCAATACCTATGAGACATCGATTCTTCCGTATGAAGATTGTTGTACCACATTTGTGGCAAAGCATCCGGTAACAAAACCGGATTTGGCGAAGATTGAAAAGTCGGAGCGTAATTTGGAAGAGAAGATTGATGAAATGCTTGAGAAAGCAATTACAGAAAGAGAAGTTATTACGGTGAAAATGTAAAAAATATGGCGACGTCCATGGGGCGTCGTCAACTTCTGAGTAAGGTGCGGGGAACCATAAAAAAGGACATGAAAAAAGGACTGCCTTCATACGGAAGGGATGCAGTCCCCCACATGTACAAGTTGTACCCCATATTCAGTCCCGGCTTGTAGAAGCCGAGACGATGTAACAGAATTGAGATGTGAATTAAACGATGAATGGCTCTAACTTAGAAAGAATCTCATCAACGTTGCTCTCACTGTGGATGTTCAAGTCGATTGGTTTTGACAAATCAAGACTGAAAATACCCATGATGGATTTTGCGTCGATAACGTATCTTCCAGAAACCAAATCAAATTCAGCATCGAACTTTGTTACTTCGTTTACAAATGCCTTTACCTTGTCAATTGAGTTCAAAGAAATTTTTACCGTTTTCATACGAACTACCTCCTATATAATATGTTGTAAAGATGATATTAATTTCATCCTTCATGTATTATACTATTATGTGTTGTGAATTATGTCAATAGAAAAAACAAACCACATATAAAAAAATTATTGCATTTTTTTGTGCAAAATGTAGAAATGAGGAAAAAAATGAAAGTTGCATTTTTGACGTTGGGGTGTAAAGTAAATTATTATGAGACAGAGCGAATGATGGCAGATTTTCAAAAATCCGGTTTTGAAATAGTAGAGTTTCAAGAAAAGGCGGATGTGTACGTCATCAATACGTGTACGGTTACCAATATCGCAGACCGAAAGTCTAGAAAAATGTTGCATCGGGCGAAGAAAATGAATCCAAACAGCATTGTAGTAGCGGTAGGATGTTATGTGGAAAGTGGTGGTGAAGTGTTGCAGGCAGATGCTGCAATTGATGTATCGTTTTCCAATAAAGAAAAAGAAAATATAGCAGAAAAAGTTTTGGATTATCTGCGAGAAATAGATGTTTTATTAGATGGAAAAGAACTGAAAAATAGTCGTTTGCAGAACATTAATACCACGTCTGAAAGAACGCGTAAATATATTAAAATACAGGATGGATGCAATCAATTTTGTAGTTATTGTTTGATTCCTTACGTTCGGGGCAAAGGTGAATTGGTTAGCCGTAAACCAGAAGAAATATTGGATGAAATACGAAAGATTGCAGAAGCGGGTTACAAAGAAATTGTCGTTACAGGAATTCATCTTTCGTCCTATGGAGTAGAGTGGGATCAGGAACCAGGAAAACGGATTTCAGCATCGAAATTTGTGGAGCAAAAAGGTGCACCTTTGATTCGGTTGTTGCAGAAAGTGGATCAGATACAAGGAATTGAACGAATTCGGTTAGGGTCCTTGGAACCACGAATTATCTGTCGGGAATTTGTAGAAGGGTTGAAACAAATACGGAAATTGTGTCCACATTTTCACCTCTCATTGCAGAGTGGATGCGATGACACATTGAAGCGAATGAATCGTCATTATACGACAGATGAATTTCGGGAAACCTGTGAGTTGTTACGTCAAACCTTTGAACATCCGGCCATAACAACGGATGTGATTGTAGGATTTCCGGGAGAAACAGAAGAAGAATTTGAAACCACCAGAAACTTCGTAAAAGATGTGGCACTGGCAGACATACATGTTTTTCCGTATAGTGTGCGAACGGGTACAAAAGCGGCCACAATGGCAAACCAGATATCGCCAGATATAAAACATAAGCGCACAGAAATACTCATGGCAGACACGGCACAATTGAAAGAACAATACGAAACGTATTTTATTCATAAGGAAGAAAAAGTTTTATTTGAGGAAATACGGGAGGTGGATGGAGGGAAATGTCTTGTGGGGCATAACGAGAGATATGTTATGATGCAAGTTCCACTTGAGTTGGCAAACCAACGTGGATATCGAGAGAATGATATTGCTATATTAACCGTCCAGCCAGAATTTATTTTAAAAAAGTAGTTGCTAATTCAGTTTAGTTATATTAAAATTAAGGTAATTGTTTTAGCTCGGTGACAAATTGAAAGGAGTCGACCTAGTATGCAGGAAATGAACAATACACAGCTTTTTAAAGTTGATATAGAGAAAGATTTTGACGTAAGAGATGTAATTGCGTCTGTATATACAGCACTTACCGAAAAAGGCTATAATCCAGTAAATCAGATCGTAGGTTATCTCATGTCAGGAGACCCTACGTATATAACAAGCCACAAAGGCGCTAGAAGCTTGATCATGCGCGCAGAACGCGACGAGATCATCGAAGTGTTTTTGGAAGATTATATCAAGAACAACTTGAAATAAGCGAGCCGCGCACAGGAGGAAGCGGATTCGACGAAAATGGAGAACGACCTAGTGCATTTGTGTAAAAGCGAGCAATCAAGCATGTAAGTTCAAAAGCAAGCAACCAAGTGCGTAGCACTTGACACTTAAGAAATGTAATTCTGTGCTTGCACAAAGGATTACATTTCTTAAGTGTCAAAGAGCCCGAAGGGCGGTGGTTGCGAAGCGAAATGCGAATGAAGTTTGAAATTACTTACAAAGAAAGTAAAAAACCATGAGAATATTAGGACTTGACTATGGTTCTGTGACGGTAGGCGTGGCAGTTAGTGATTCCATGCTTTTGACGGCACAGCCCATTGAAGTAATAAAAAGAGAAAAAGAAACAAAGTTACGTCGGACTTTGGCAAGAATTGATGAAATCATTGCTGAGTACGGGGTGGAAAAAGTCGTGTTAGGATACCCTAAGAATATGAACAATACGCTTGGGGAACGCGTGGAACGAACGGAAGAGTTTAAAGAGAAACTAGAAAACCGAACAGGATTAGAAGTGGTTCTGTGGGATGAAAGACTGACGACCGTATCTGCGATGGAGGTTCTGAAGGAAGGAAACGTAAGACGGGAGGACCGGAAGACCTATGTAGATAAGATGGCGGCAGCTTTAATTTTACAGGGGTACTTAGATTTTCTGCGTAACGAAAAGTAAAGAAGGAGAGAACCAATGGAAAAAAATGGTGCGATTATGCTTACTGCTGAAGATGGTAGCGAGGAGGCATTTTTTGTCGTGGAAAAAGCAGAGATTGCAGGTAGAGAGTATTTGCTTGTGACAAATGAACCGATGGATGCAGAAGAGACAGAGGATGAAGAGGCAGAAGCCCTTATTTTGCGTGTGAATAAAGATCAGGAAGAGGACGAAACTCTCGTATATGATGTAGTAGAGGATGAAGAGGAGCTTGTGATTTTATCAAAGTACTTTGAAGAATTATTGGAAGACGAAGTGAGTATTGAAGAATAGAGAGGTGTAATTTTGAGTAAAAAAGTAAAGACAGGAAATGAGAAAGTACGTATCATACCGTTGGGCGGACTGGAGCAGATTGGTATGAATATTACTGCCTTTGAAACAGATGAGAGTATTATTGTGGTGGATTGTGGTCTGGCATTTCCAGAAGATGATATGTTGGGAGTGGATTTGGTAATTCCGGATGTAACATATTTGAAAGATAATCGAGAAAAAGTAAAAGGTTTTGTAATTACCCATGGACATGAGGACCATATCGGTGCACTTCCTTACATTTTACAAGAGTTGAATGTGCCAGTATATGCTACAAATTTGACCATGGCAATTATTGAAAACAAGTTGAAAGAACATAATCTTCTTGGTGTAACTAGAAGAAAAGTGGTATCCTACGGTCAGTATATTAATTTGGGAGATTTCCGTATCGAGTTTATTCGTACGAACCATAGTATCGCGGATTCAGCAGCGTTGGCAATCTATACACCAGCGGGAGTTGTGGTTCATACGGGAGACTTTAAAGTAGATTATACACCAGTTTTTGGTGATAGTATTGATTTGGCTCGTTTTGGTGAGCTTGGGAAAAAGGGCGTGCTTGCGCTGATGGCGGATAGTACAAATGTATTAAAACCAGGATTTACCATGTCAGAACGTACCGTGGGAAAAACCTTTGATAATATTTTTGACGAAAATGACAAGAGAAGAATCATCGTTGCAACATTTGCGTCTAACGTAGACCGTGTGCAGCAGATTATCAATTCTGCCCATAAGCACAACCGCAAAGTAATTGTGGAAGGGCGTAGTATGGTAAATATCATCAATACAGCAGTGGAACTTGGGTATATCAATGCTCCGGACAATATTATTATCAGCATTGATGAAATGAAAAATTATCCGGACGAGCAAATTGTACTGATTACCACAGGAAGCCAGGGTGAGTCTATGGCAGCGTTGTCACGAATCGCAGCGTCCATTCATCGTAAGATTACCATTAAGCCAGGAGATTTGGTTATTTTCAGTTCTTCGCCGATTCCTGGAAACGAGAAGAGCGTGTCAAAGGTAATCAACGAATTGTCCATGAAGGGGGCAAAAGTAATTTTCCAAGATACTCATGTATCCGGACATGCTTGCCAGGAAGAATTGAAGTTGATTTATTCCTTGGTACGTCCGAAGTATGCCATTCCGGTTCATGGAGAGTATCGTCATCTGTTGCGTCATAGTGAATTGGCACAGGAAATGGGTGTGGAAAAAGATAATGTAGTTATCATGCATTCCGGTAATGTGTTGGAGTTGAAAGAAGATAGCGCAAAAATTGTGGATCAGGTACAAGCGCAGGGAATCATGGTAGATGGTCTTGGTGTCGGAGACGTGGGAAATATCGTGTTGCGTGATCGTCAGCATCTTTCTGAAAATGGATTGATGGTTGTGGTATTGACACTGGAGCGTGGCTCCAATCAAGTGCTTTCTGGACCGGATATTGTATCTCGCGGATTTGTCTATGTGCGAGAATCCGAGAACTTGATGGATGAATGTCTTGAGATTGTAAATATTGCATTGGACCGTTTGAGTGATCGCGGCGTTACGGATTGGGGAAGAATTAAAGCAGAAATCAAGGATTCGTTAAATGACTTCTTGTGGAAGAAAACAAAGCGTAATCCAATGATTTTGCCGATTATCATGGAAGTTTAACAAGGAAACGGAGGGGATGACATGGCAGAAAAACGCAATGGGAGTGCTACGGCATTGTTTGTAATCCGTGGTTTGTTGATTTTTACATTGAATCTAATTTTTTATGCCATTGTCCTCTTAGGAACGGTGGAAATCTGCAAAATGACGTATTCTTTCGCGAATGAGGTGTTTGGAGACGTTATGGCAGAGGCACCACCGGGTACGGATTTGGAGTTTGTCATAGAGGAAGCCGATGATTCACTGACGATTGCAAAAAATCTTGCAGAGGCGGGATTGGTTTCCAATGCATATTCCTTTTATATCCGATTGAAGTTTTCATTGAGCGATACGAATATCGTAGTAGCTGGAAAGTACAACTTAAATACAAGTATGACATACAAGGAAATACTTGATGTGATATGCAAAGGTGTAAGTGGATGAAAGAAGAAAGAATAGAAGTGTATTTTGATACCCTTCGACCTGAATTCCCAGAATATATTTATGAGTTGGAAAAAGAGGCACTTCATGATGAGGTGCCTATTATTCGTCGTGCCACAAGGGACTTGTTGCGCTACTTGTTGCGCAACAATCCGCCAAAACGTGTTCTGGAAGTGGGGGCGGCTATCGGGTACTCATCATTAGTCATGAAAGAATGTTTGCCAGTGGATTCTTGTATAACAACCATCGAAAAAGTGGAAATGCGGCTGGTAAAGGCGAGAGAAAACTTGAAAAGGTTTGATTCTGAGGGGAGAATTCGACTTTTGGAAGGGGATGCCACAGAGGTGCTGGAGCAATTAGCTCAGGCGGGAGAAACCTATGATTTTATCTTTATGGATGCGGCAAAGGGGCAATATTTAAACTTTTTGCCTAATATAATGAAGTTGCTGAAGGAGGGTGGACAATTGGTGTCCGACAATATTCTTCATGACTGTGATATTTTGGAATCTCGTTATGCAGTGACCAGGCGAGATCGTACCATTCATAGCCGGATGCGCGAGTATTTGTATACCATTACGCATCATGATGAACTGGAGACAATATGCTTATCCCTTGGGGATGGTGTTACCATAAGTACAAAGAAGGAGAGAGTGCAATGAAAGTAAGAAGACCGGAAGTATTGGCGCCAGCCAACAGTTTGGAAGTATTGAAGACAGCTGTAGAATTTGGAGCAGATGCGGTTTATATCGGTGGCGAGATGTATGGCTTGCGTGCCAAAGCAAAGAACTTTTCTGCTGAGGATATGAAAAAAGGAATTGCCTATGCCCACGAGAGAGGGAAGAAGGTTTATGTCACAGCAAACATTACTGCTCATAATCGCGATTTGGAAGGTGTTCGTGCGTATTTTCAGGAACTAAAGGAAATCGGTCCGGATGCGTTGATTATTTCCGATCCGGGTGTGTTTACGATTGCCAGAGAAGTGTGCCCGGAAATTGAGGTTCATATTAGTACCCAAAGTAATAATGTGAATTACATGACATTTAACTTCTGGAAAAATCAGGGTGCCACTCGTGTGGTAACGGCTAGAGAACTCTCGTTAAAAGAAATCGGCGACATTCGAAAAAATATTCCGGAGGATTTCGAGATTGAAACTTTTGTACATGGTGCCATGTGTATTTCTTATTCGGGAAGATGTTTGTTGAGTAATTATTTTACTGGTCGAGATGCGAATCTTGGAGCTTGCACTCATCCATGTCGTTGGAAATATTACATCATGGAAGAAAATCGTCCGGGTGAGTATTTGCCAGTGGAGGAGAACGAGCGAGGAACGTATATTTTTAATTCCAAGGATTTGTGCATGATCGAGCATATTCCGGAGCTGATCGAAGCGGGAATCGACAGTTTCAAGATTGAAGGACGTATGAAGACAGCGCTGTATGTGGCGGTGGTATCCCGTACGTATCGTCAGGCGGTGGATGATTATTTGAAGGATCCGGAATTGTATAAGAAAAATATTCCGTATTATCAGAGTGAGATTGCGAAATGTACCTATCGTCAGTTTACCACAGGATTTTTCTTTGGACCGACGACTCACGAAACGCAGATTTATGATAGCAACACCTATGTAAAAGGGTTTATTTATCTGGGAAGTATTTGCGAAGTGAACGAGGATGGCACGGCGATCTTTGAGCAGAAGAATAAATTCTCTGTGGGAGAGACCATTGAGATTATGAAGCCATCCGGAGAAAATGTGATTACCAAGGTGCTTTCCATGAAGGATGAATATGGCAATGAAGTGGAAAGTTGTCCACATCCGGGACAGCGTATTACCATAAAGACAGAGTGTGAATTAAGTCTTTTTGATATTTTGAGAAAAGAGGGGGAAGCACAGGAGTGAAAGATGTGCTGAGCAAGGAGGCAATCTGTGAATGGTTGCGTGGTTCCCAAACGCAGGAAGTGTATGTGCACGAGGTACTTGATTCAACCAATCTAGAATTAAAGCGTTTAGCCAGAGAGGGAGAAAAGCCTGGGACGGTGGTGCTGGCGGAAGCTCAGATGGCAGGAAGAGGACGATTGGGACGTGAGTTTTATTCGCCCAAAGAAAATGGAATCTACATGAGCGTTTTGGTTCGTCCGGAGCTGGATGTCTCGGATCTCGTGCTTTTGACGACAGCGACATCGGTGGCAGTGTGTCGTGGAATCGACAAGCTGTACGATGTAAATCCAAAGATCAAGTGGGTCAATGATATTTACTTGAGTAACCGCAAAGTGTGTGGAATTCTTGCGGAAGCGGTGACGAATCCGGATACAGGGAAAATCGATGGTGTAGTAGTGGGGATTGGTGTGAATCTTCGCAGACAAGAATTTCCGGATGAACTAAGAGAAATCGCCACTTCCATCGAAGAACAGCAATCGGGAAAGGAAGTATCTCGAAGTGCATTGGTGGCTGCTATCCTAGATGAATTTTGGGGTATTTATGAACATTTGACGGAACGTCTTTTTATGGAAGAATATCGCCAACGTTCCAATGTCATCGGCAACGAAGTGCGTTTTTTGGAAAATGAAACATGGCAGGAAGCAAGGGCTATCGATATTGATGAAAATGGTGGTTTAGTGGTGGAGTATGCAAGGGGAGATGGAGGGAAGCAAAAAAGAACCCTTCATACAGGTGAGATTACATTGCGAGTAAAGTAGGAAATCATTTGTGTTGGCGAAAAGAAACGTCGATGCAAATGATTTTTTAATCGAATAAAAATGTTCTCGATTTGCGGAGCAAGAATCGCAACGCGATTCTTGAAGCGGCGCGTTACTCAGTCGCCGCTTTTTTACCGTTTGATTACTTTTTTGTGTTACCATAAGAGGAATTGTTTTTGGAAAGGAAGGAAAAGAAAAATGGCAAAAATATTAGTGGTAGAGGATGATCGAAGCATTAGTGAGTTGGTAAAACGTAATTTAACATTAGTGGGACATGAATGTATCTGTTGCTATGATGGATTAAGTGGTTTGGAAACATTGCAAGATACAAAGGTGGATTTGATTTTGCTGGATGTAATGCTGCCGGGAGTAAATGGATTTGAGTTTATCACTCGTGTGCCGGACACGCCTATCATATTCGTGACAGCAAAGGGAGAATTGGAGGATCGATTGCAGGGATTAAGCCTTGGGGCGGAAGATTATATCGTGAAACCATTTGAAATGCTGGAATTGATCGCGCGGATAAATGTAGTTTTACGACGCAGTGAAAAGGACGAGATGGTGCGTATCGGAGAAGTAAATGTAGATTTAAAGAAACGAGTTGTTATGCGTGAAGGGGAAGAAATTGTATTGACGCCCCAGGAGTTTTCTCTTTTAGAAGTATTGGTCATAAATAAGAACATTGCTCTTTCTCGTGAGAAGCTTTTGGAACTGGCGTGGGGATATGATTATGTGGGAGACACGAAGACCGTAGATGTTCATATTCAGAAATTGCGAAAAAAACTTGGTGTGGATAAGGAGATTCGAACGATCACCAAGCTGGGATATCGATTGGAAATCTAAGGAGGGATAAAGGTGAAGTTATGGCAAAAGGTGTATTTGGTGACAATGCTTTTGTTCGTGGTTCTTTTGAATGTAGGGATGTATGTTGTGTTTGAAATGACGTATCAGAAGGATATTGCTACGGAACAAAAACAGGCGGAGGCGGAGTACGGCATGTTGACCATGGGGATTGTACGAAGCTTTCGGAGCTTGGATCAGCAAGGAGATGTCACGGATGAAAAATTGCAAAGTGTTATCGAAGTGTATGAAAATTATTACGATGACATTGCTCTAAAATTGACACTATGGCGTGGAGATGACTGTATCTATCCGGAGGGAGCAACTGCCAGTAAAGATTGGGGAAGTGCAGAAGGAAAGACGGAATTGGTTGTATCCGGCGACAAGAAAAAGAACATAAAAATTCAAGGCGAGTTGTACCAAAATGAAGCGACATATTTTCTCCGTTATGAAAAAGAATTGGTGGATTTGTATGAAGGGTGGAATAAGCTAGAAATAAAATATATGGTGATTAGTTTTGTGTTTTCTATTGTTCTTGCAGTGCTGCTTTTTATCGTATTGCGAAAGACCATGAAGCCGATGGTGCATCTTTCGAAAGTCGTAGACGATATGGCGGCGGGAGAATGGGAAAGCCGCGCTTACGTAAAAGGAAGCGATGAAGTGGCATCCCTGGCAAGACATTTTAACCGGATGGCAGATCGGATTCAAGAGAATATCGAGCTGATTCAAAAGGAAGCAGATGCCAAGCAAGAGTTTATCGATAACTTTGCCCACGAATTGAAAAGTCCATTAACTAGTATTTATGGATTTGCAGAATATGTGCAGAAAGCCAATGTGTCCGAGGATGAGAAGATTCAGTGCATGAGTTATATTATGGAAGAAAGTCAACGCTTGTTACAATTATCTTATACATTATTAAATATGGCGCAAATTCGAAATGAAGAGATTGTAAAAGAAGAAATTCCTTTTCCTACAATCCAGGAGCAAGTACAAAATCGAATGAGTCATCTTTCGGAAGAGAATGCCGTTGCTCTTGCGTGTGAAACCGGTGTGGCAAGTGTATATGCAAATGAAGTGTTGCTTTACAGTTTGCTTGGAAACTTGATTCAAAATGCCATTTATGCTTGTGATAATGGCGGTAATGTCGTATGGGGCGCAGAAGACGTAGGTGAGAAAATACGATTGTATGTAGAAGACGATGGATGTGGTATGTCGAAAGAACAGGTGGAGCGTGTCAGAGAACCTTTCTACCGCGTGGATAAGGCGAGAAGTCGTGGGCAAGGACGCGCTGGTTTGGGTCTGGCTTTGTGCACTCAGATCGTGAAGTACCATGACGGAGATATGGACATCCAATCCGAAATTGGTCATGGGACAAAAATTTTTGTTTCACTTCCGAAATGTTTTACCAGTTGATTACTTTTTGGTTAAGAGATGGTAAGAGAGGTGCTGTATCCTATAACTACCATGGTAAAACAAATAAAATAAAAACGACTTAAACATGAAAGGAAGTAATTATTATGACAAAGAGAAAGACAACAATGTTAACACTTGCATTAGCAGGAGCAATGGTAGTAACTGGAGTAGGCGGTTTGTACGGAAGTATTGCACAGGCGCGTAAAAGCGATCATGTGGCACAGGTAGAGACAGCAAGCACGGAGACGATGGCGGATAAGGTTGAAAAGGTTGAAAAAGTTGAGGGCTCCCAGAAACAAACTTGGTTAGAGAAGGAAAGCATGTATCTTCCAGAAGGTGCGAAATTGAAGGAGTTAAAGGGGGGCAATTATAAGATCAAATGGGATGGTTCAGAGATACTTGTTTATCATCGCGATTCTGTGATGGCGAAAGAAAGTAAAAAAGACCTTGGTTTGGCAAAATTGCTTCCAATTCTTCAGGATGCAGTGAAAAAATATTCTGGTCAGGATATGGAAAAATGCCAGATGGAAGTATGCATGTACGATGGTTTTACGACAGAGTATTCGTTTACTGCAAAGGTGTTTAATTATACGGACAAATATTATGAAGTGAATATTAAAGGTGTTCCTAATTTTACTTATAACATTTGCGTAAATAGTGTAACAGGAGAAATTCTCGGATATGACCAGTGTGATCTTAGCAAAGGTGACTATAAGGAGATGGTTGACGGCGAAAACAAAAAAGTTCCTGCCGAAGAGAAGAAAGAGTGCGGAGCGATTGCGGAAGCTTTTGTTAAAGATGAATTGAAGATGGGGAAGGTGGATAAAACATTTGCGATATCATACATTTGGAGAATCATAGGAGAGAAGAGCGAGCGTGAGGGATATTCCATGATATGTAAAACAGAGAATGGAGATGTCGTGGAGTTGGCTATTGATGCGGAAGATAAAACCGTTCAAAGCTTCTCCGTTAGTCCAGTTTACTAATAATTCCTGAAATAGTAACGAGTCAGGACC
>JAGBBZ010000039.1 GCA_017938215.1 Eubacterium sp.
GGGAGATTTGTGGTGGTGGCTGACAAATATGGAGTCAGTCATTCGGAATGGAGGAAAGTATGCAAAAGAATTATGAAGAGACATTACATGCGTTACAGAAAACGATTCGATACGGAAGTAAGCTGTGCGTATATGATGTGGAGTTTTCAATCATGGAGGTGGACGACGAGTATGCATGTTTGGTGGGGCTTGAACCAGAGGAAAAGAGCGTACTGTCTGGGATGACGATGAGAGACGTGATTCATCCTGCTGATTTGGAGCGAATTACACGGGAGGTCTATGGATTTACTGCAAATGGTGAGAAATATGATTGTAAATATCGACTGAAGGTGCATGATGGCTCTTATATCTGGGTACGAGATATGGGAGAAGTAGTAAAAGAAGGTGGAAAACCATGGGTACGCAGTACCGTTGTGGATATTGACGAGAAAGAAAAGTTGATTCGTCAACGAGATGTTACGTATGAGAGTGTTCCGGGTGGTGTTTTGTTTTTGGTAATTGGCAAAGACAATTTTTATATTCGGGATGCCAACGAACATTATTTTGAGATGATTGGAGATACGAGAGAAAACTATCTGGGTTCCTCGGGAAAATATACTTTTCCGGAGGATTTGCCAAGATTACGGGAACATTTGGTGACACAAGGGGCAAAAAAGGACCCTATCGATTTTGAATTTCGTACTCGCATAGGAAAACGAAAGAATGTAGCATGGCATCATTTGGTGGGAAATTACTATGATATACGAGAAGATGGTGTGGAGTATCTATGTATTATCGATGACATTACACAAAAAAAGAATGCCCAATTCGAACTTCTCCGAGAGAGAGAAAACTATCGAATGGCGATGAAGAATACTGCAGATTTGATGTATGAATATGAGGTAGACACAAAGAATATACGCTTGTTTGGTCAGGATTATATGTTGGAAGAAGCGGCTCTTTGTATAGAAAACAATACGGTAATGGATTATCGAGATTTGATTTTTTGCAGTGAATTGATATACAAAGGAGATCGAAGTAAAATTGTCTCTTTTATTCGAAATGATATCCAGCGATACGATAATATTCGAATGCTTACACAGAGCAAGGAGACAGGAAAAAAATATTACGATTACTATGAGTTTTTTGCGTACAAAATGTATGAAGGGAATGAAGTGGCACGTGTGGTGGGATATGTAAAGAAAATTAGTTACCGTACGGTACCAGTATCCGTTCGACAAGAATTGCATCAGATATTTGACGAACATATCATCAATGAGTATAGCTTTGTCTTAAAAATTGATGTGAAGACAGAATCGTTTGTGCCTTATTTTGTAGATGACTATGGATTGAAAGATTATCGCGGGAATCGCTACTATGAGTCTTTCATCAGTTGGTGGTGTAAAAATATGGTGGCGCAGGAACAACAGCAGGATATAGCGTATTTCCTTAGCTTGGAGCAGATGCTTCGAATTTTGTACTCAGGAGAATCGAAAGGATATCGATTCTGTCAAGTGAAAGGGAAGGATCAGAAATATCGACACAAAGTATGCAGATTTTCTTTCTGGGGAGCAGATTTGAATACGATAATATTGACCGTTCGTGATGTTCATTCGATACGAGAAGAGGAAAATTACAGGGAGCAGTTGAGCCAGAAGATGTTAACGGATGCGTTGGTGGAAACCAAGCAAGCCATCGATGGTCGAAAAACCTTTATGGAATATATCGTGAAGGAATTTATCCCACCCGTACAAGCAATTAAGCAATTAGTAACCGATGGATACAATAAAGGCAATGAAAAAGATATCATGCGATATGTAAATTATCTTAGTGAAATTGTGAATGGCATGGAGGAGTACAATCGTTTGGAGGCTCCACAGCGACGCTCCGATAATCGTGTAAATTTGTATCAGTTATGTACCGAAGTGTGTGAGGAAGAACGAAAAATCTCTCTTGGTCTGGATATTTCCATTCAAGATAATATATCACTACCAGAAAACCGGTTGTATTATGTGCAAGAGTTTCGATTTAAAGAGATTTTGGTGAATCTTCTCGGAAATTCTATTCGTTATGCACCAAAGGGGTCGGAAATTCATCTATTTGTACGAGAAATACGTCAAGAGGGAGATAAGTGTATAATCGGTATTATATTGGATGATCAGGGGCCGGTGATCAATGAAGTTTTTCAGCAAAGAAAACTGGCGGAAATTGATGAAAATGATGTAAAGACGCGAATTCTTGCTTTGGGTGGTACAAGTAGTTCAGTCTCGCTGGCTGCAAAGATTACAGGTCTTTTAGGAGGAACGGTAGAATTTTCTCAAGGTGTTGTGCAAAACAGCGTTGTGGAAATTGAGATTCCGGTGCATTTGTCTGAAATGAACGAAGAGATTGTACATATGACAGAAGAATTAGCCAATGCAGAGACCTCTGATAATTTTAGAGGTGAAGGAATTCTTTTGGTGGAGAATATAGAAAAGAAGCAATCTTTGACGGCATCCTTATTGCGAATTAATGGGGCAAAGGTATACACAGCTGAGAGTGGCGAAGTGGCATTGGAAATGATAGAGAAGCTACAAGTGGGTGCGATTTCATTTATTATGGTCGATAAGGAACTTAGTGATATGAGTTGTTATGAATTTGCGCGACGAGTAAAGCATACGGAAGATGTTACTTTGCGTAGAACACCGATCATTGAAATGCTAGATGGTATACAGACGGACGATACGCGACTTGGGCTTACCAGTGGAATCAATGCTTTGATTTATAAGCCAATCAATGTGGCGAAATTGATGACGATAATGGACGGATTTCGTAGTATTTTGTAACCATTTTGTGAAAGATTTATGATTCGCTTTTCTTTTTCTTTCTGACATGATAGAATATTACATGCAAAAAAGATAAAGGAGTCGAAGATTATGGCAATGAATTTGCGTGGAAAGAAGACATCATTGGATGAGTCCGCTTCGATTTATGCGAAGCGTTATGAGGATGAATCTGAAAAAAGCAAATGGAGTAGGATGACAAAACAAGAAAAAATCGTCCATTTTAAGACCTACTATTTGCAGAAAGTGTTGATTGGTGTTTTGGTAGTTGCTTTGATTGGTTTTTTTGTATATAAGGATGTAATCATGAGAAAAGATTTGGTGTATCGAAGTGCCATTTTGAATGAAGGCATGATGGAAACACCGTTGATCGAATTTTCTGAGAATTATCTGACATACATGAAGAAAGATCCAAAGAAAACCATTGCATCTTTCCAATTGTACTATACCACGGCAGAGATGGCGAATCAAGTGGGGGCAGCAGCAGCCAGTGATTTAACGCAACTTTCCGCCTTGATTTATGCAAAAGATTTGGATTCAATGATCGCTAGCGAAGATGATTTTGCCACATACTTGGAGAATAAGTTTTTTGTTGATATATCTACGATTCTGAATCAGCAGGAAATGGAAGCGATTCAAAAACATTTATACATCCCGGAAAATGATGATAATCCAGAGGGAAAAGCATACGGCGTGTACTTAGATCAAAGTGATGCGTATCAAGGAATATTCAAGGAGGGTGGTGGCATTGTAGTGCGACCGATTCTTGGAATTATTGTGAATTCCCAACGTAAAGAAGAGTCAAGGCAACTGTTGTACTACCTGTTCCCGGAATTACAACAATTGAGCAAATAGATGGTGTATTTTCATTGGAGCGGAGACTGAAATAGCCCAATACTAGGTGGAAAAATACTAAAAACAATAAAAAGCAGTGTTAATACGGCGAAACCGATATAGCAGGTTTTAGGGGCGTAGAAATACTGCTTTTTTGTATTTAGTTTCTTAAAGCTAAATACATAGGCAGATGCCATGGAAATAAAGTAAATAAGGATATTTAGTACATCGCTATTTTTTCCTAGTATTCCGCTATAGGTGTAGAAAAGAACAATGGTTAGAGCCATTGCTAAAAGTGCAGAATATAGTTTGATGCAGATAAAAGAGTCCTTTTGGGATGAGTGGATATAAAAATATTCCACCAAAGAGACGAACATAATAGGAAAGAAAATCAACTTTAGATGTTCCCAGGTGGATTCGTTAAAAGGAAAGAATAGTCCAACCACAGCATTTTCGTTACTCCAATCATACACGAAGTGGGAAAGTACACCTAATATACTAGCAATGAAAAAGCATACAAATTCCTTCTTTTTAAGGGACCAGTTCATTGTCTTTACCTCCATTTAAAAGAGTAATCATATTCGTACATAGTGTATGCGGCAAAAAGAATAATATACGCAATTCTTTACCTTTTTTGCCGAATCTGATATAATATGGAACAAGACTTGAGAAAGAAGAGGTGAGTGAGTTGGTTCAATACGAACATAAAGTTCAGTACTATGAAACAGACAAGATGGGGGTTGTACATCATTCGAATTATATTCGCTGGTTTGAAGAATGCCGAGTGGATACGATGGAGAAGGAAGGATATAGTTACCAGCGGATGGAAAAGGAAGGAATCATATGTCCAGTGGTATCCGTTTCTTGCAAGTACGTATCTATGACGGAATTTGGAGAGACAGTAGTAGTGTTCCCGAAGGTTGAGAAGTTCAATGGAGTCCGTCTGGCTCTTTCTTATGTGGTGAAAAATAAGGAAACGGGTGAAATTCGATGCACGGGGGAAAGTTCACATTGCTTTTTGAATGCGAAAGGGAATCCGGCTAACTTGAAAAAGATTAATCCAGAGTGCTATGAGATGTTTGAAAAATTGCAAAAGAAAACATCATTATGAATAATAAGAAAATGAGCAGGTACTTGCGAAGAAAAGTATCTGCTCATTATATATTATAGGAACGTGTTATACTACATGGCTGCGTTGTGGGAAACTTCGCCTAACTTTAATCCCTCGTTACGATCCAATACGGTCTGGATACTCCAAGGATGAGTAAAGAGGAGAAGTGGATTTCCCTTAAAGTCTTTGACTTTCTTTGTATCCGATGTGACAGAAAGGGCATTGACATCGATATCTTCGTTTTCGATCCAGCGAACATGTTCATATGGAAGCTGTTCCATGCGGATTTCTACATTGTACTCATTTTCCAAGCGGTACTGTAATACTTCAAATTGAAGAATACCTACAACACCGACGATGATTTCTTCCATTCCCGTATTAAATTCTTGGAATATCTGAATGGCACCCTCCAAAGCAATCTGGGTAATACCTTTCATAAACTGCTTTCGTTTCATCGTATCAACCTGACGAACCCTTGCAAAATGCTCAGGGGCAAAAGTAGGAATTCCAGCGTATCGAATCTCCTTTTTGGATTTGCAAAGAGTGTCGCCGATGGAAAAAATACCTGGATCAAAGATACCAATGATATCTCCGGCATATGCTTCTTCCACGTGCTTACGCTCTTGAGCCATCATTTGCTGAGGCTGGGACAGACGTACTTTCTTTCCAGCTTGTACGTGCATTACCTCCATACCAGCAGTGAATTTTCCGGAACAGATTCGCATAAATGCAATGCGGTCGCGATGTGCCTTGTTCATATTTGCCTGAATTTTGAAAATAAAGGCAGAGAAATCCTCGGAAAATGGATCTACAGGTTCATCGTTAGACAAACGAGGAAGCGGAGAGGTGGTCATATCTAAAAAGTGTTGCAAAAAAGTTTCGACACCGAAATTTGTCAGCGCGGAACCAAAAAATACTGGAGATAATTTCCCGTCACGAACTTTTTCTAAATCAAACTCATCACTTGCACCATCTAAAAGTTCGATTTCATCTACGAGGATGTCGTGATATTCTTTCGTAATCAATTCATCCAATCCACTGTCGCCAAGTTTTGCTTCCACAGACTCGATTTTATGTCCGTTATCTGCTGCGATAAAACGAGAGATGGTTTGAGTATTTCGATCGTATACACCTTTGAAATTCTTTCCAGAACCAATTGGCCAGTTTACGGGACAAGTACGAATGCCTAAGACATTTTCGATTTCATCGATTAATTCAAAGGGATCTTTTGCTTCTCGGTCCATTTTGTTTACAAAGGTAAAGATTGGAATTCCGCGCATGACACAGACTTTAAACAATTTAATAGTCTGTGCCTCGACACCCTTAGAACCATCAATAACCATGACTGCAGAATCGGCAGCCATAAGTGTTCGATATGTGTCCTCTGAGAAATCTTGATGTCCAGGAGTATCCAGAATATTGATGCAAAAGCCATCGTAATTGAACTGAAGGACAGAAGAGGTGACGGAGATACCACGCTCTTTTTCAATCTCCATCCAATCTGATACAGCGTGTTTTGCTGCTTTACGTCCTTTTACGGAGCCGGCGAGATTAATTGCGCCTCCATATAATAAGAACTTTTCTGTTAAAGTTGTCTTACCAGCATCGGGGTGGGAGATGATGGCAAAGGTTCTTCTTTTTTCTATTTCCTTTTTTAAGTTGTCGCTCATAATGATCGATCCTCTCTTAACTGAATTGATATGTTCATAAAACAAAGAAAAAGCTTTGAAAAACGTGGCCGTCATTCAAAGCTTTTCGGAGCTGGGCTACAAGGATTCGAACCTTGAAATGCTGGAGTCAGAGTCCAGTGCCTTACCGTTTGGCGATAGCCCATTGCTTAATCACAAAGGCTATTATACATGATAATTTTGAATAATGCAAGTCTTTTTTTGAAAAAAATCAAAAAAATTTTAAATTATAATTTTCTTATTAAGAATGTGATTTTGCCCTTGACATTTGTGAGAAACTTGGATAGAATTTTAAATTAATATACAAAGAAAAATTGAATACAAAAAAGAAAAGAGAGGACGAGAAAGATGGGTAAAATTATTGGTGAAGGCATTACATTTGATGACGTTTTATTGGTACCAGGTTACTCTGAGGTGATTCCGAATCAGGTTAGTTTGAAAACAAACCTGACAAAGAATATTGTATTGAACATTCCTATGATGAGTGCAGGTATGGATACTGTAACAGAGCATCGCATGGCGATTGCTATGGCTCGTCAGGGTGGTATTGGTATCATCCATAAGAATATGACGATTGAGCAGCAGGCAGAAGAGGTTGACAAGGTAAAACGTTCTGAGAATGGAGTTATCACAGATCCATTTTATCTTTCTCCAGAGCATACATTAGAAGATGCCAATAATTTAATGGCAAAATTCCGTATCTCTGGTGTTCCGATTACGGAAGGAAAGAAATTGGTTGGTATTATTACGAACCGTGATCTTAAGTTTGAGACAGATTTCAGTAAGCAGATTAAGGAAAGCATGACGACGGAAGGTCTTGTAACGGCGCCAGAAGGAATTACATTAGATGAAGCAAAAGAAATTCTTGCAAAAGCAAGAAAAGAGAAACTTCCTATTGTAGATAAAGATGGTAATTTGAGTGGATTGATTACGATCAAGGATATTGAGAAGCAGATTAAGTATCCAAATTCAGCAAAAGATTCTCAAGGAAGACTTCTTTGTGGAGCGGGAGTTGGAATTACTGCTAATATTATGGAACGTGTTGATGCGCTTGTAAAAGCAAAGGTGGATGTTATCGTTATCGATACAGCACATGGTCATTCTGCAAACGTGCTTAAAGTGGTGAAAATGGTAAGAGATGCTTATCCGGATCTTGGCATCATTGCAGGAAATGTAGCAACAGGTGAAGCTACAAAAGCTCTTATCGAGGCTGGAGTGGACGCTGTAAAGGTTGGTATCGGACCGGGATCTATCTGTACAACCCGTGTCGTAGCAGGTATTGGTGTTCCTCAGGTTACAGCGATTATGGATTGTTATGAAGTGGCAAAAGAGTATGGCATTCCGGTAATTGCAGACGGTGGTATTAAGTATTCTGGTGATATGACAAAGGCAATTGCAGCAGGTGCTAACGTATGTATGATGGGAAGTATCTTTGCTGGTTGTGATGAGAGTCCAGGAACATTCGAGTTGTTCCAGGGAAGAAAATATAAAGTTTATCGTGGTATGGGATCCATTGCAGCGATGGAAAATGGTAGTAAAGACCGTTACTTCCAGTCCGATGCGAAAAAACTTGTACCAGAAGGTGTAGAAGGACGTGTGGCATACAAAGGAACCGTAGAGGACACGGTATTCCAGTTAATTGGTGGTATTCGTTCTGGTATGGGATATTGCGGTGCAAAAGACATTGAGACGTTGAAAGAGAATGGACGTTTTGTGAAAATTTCCGCAGCTTCCTTGAAGGAAAGTCACCCACATGATATTCATATTACGAAAGAGGCTCCAAACTACAGTGTCGAGTAAGTATAAAAGAAAGAAAACTAGAGTCAAATACAGAAAGACAGGGCTGCGCGCTGGTGTTATCATCAGTGCGGTAGCCCTTTTTGTTGTGTTGGTATGTGTTGTTTGGAGTGTGGTGCGACGGGATCAAGCAGAAAAAGAAGTGGAGAAGCCGATTGAATTGCCACCAATCGAGTTAAACGTTCAGTTATTGGATGTAAATGAATATTCCCGACCTGGACTACCCCTAAAGAAAGTTAAGGGCATTGTGGTGCATTATACGGCGAATCCGGGTACGGATGCTATGGCAAATCGTAACTACTTTAATAACTTGCCAAGAATCAATGAAAAGAAGTCGCAAAAGACATATGTGAGCAGTCATTTTGTGATTGGATTAGAGGGCGAGATTGTCCAATGTATACCGACGGCGGAAATGGCCTATGCATCCAATAATCGGAATTCAGATACCGTGTCGATTGAGTGTTGCCATAAAAATAGGAATGGTAAGTTTACGACAGAAACGTATGAATCCTTGGTGAAATTAACAACGTACTTGTGTGTGAAGTTTGATCTTACAGAAGAAGATTTGTTACGCCATTTTGATATAACGGGTAAAAACTGTCCAAAGTATTTTGTGGAAAATCAAGATAAATGGGATGATTTTAAGCGAAGAGTAGGGGAGGAAATTCGAAATTACAAATCATAAATATAGTTTGACATAAAAACAACAACCTGAGCATTTACTCAGGTTGTTGTTTTTATGTCTATTATTTTGTTTTAAATTTAGAGATTGCTTCTCCTAAGCGATCAGCACGAACCATCAGCTGAGCGGATGCATCATCCAATGAGTGAAGCGCTTCGGATTGTTTATCTGTAACATTTGCTACGGATGTAACAGAAGCAAGTGTTTCTTCCAAGATAGCGGAGATGTTCTCCATGGAATTCAATGTGGAAGAACCGGAAGCTTCCATGTCTTTGGAACTGCTCTGGATACTTTCCAGATACTCCGTAAGTTTTTCAATACGAAGTTTCAAAGTCTGGAAGGAGTGAGCGGTTGCGGCAACTGCTTCTACCTGCTCGTCTACGATTTCTTCTGCAGTCTGTGCTGTGGTCACAGCCTCTTTTGTAGCTTCCGTGATTTCGTTTACAATGTTTGTAATTTTACCTGCAGATACAAGACACTGATCAGCAAGTTTACGAATCTGATTTGCAACGACAGAGAATCCTTTTCCTGCGGCTCCTGCTCGAGCTGCTTCAATCGAAGCGTTCAAGGACAAGAGGTTTGTTTCTTCTGCAATATCATTAATGCTGTTGACAATCTGTCCAATGTTCTTGGAGTGAACGGAAAGTTCTTTGATTGTCTGGATAACACTATCTGTAATCTCAGTTGTAGATTTTGTCTTAACATTCAAGTTGTCCATGCTGGTAAGTCCCGCATTGATCGCTACCTGAGTATCGGACGCGATGTTTCCGATTTCCATCGTGTCATCATTTACGACGTTAATCTTTGTGAACAAGCTATCCATCTCAGTCAGACAAGCAGCAGCACTTTCGGTCTGCTCTCCAACACCAATTTCCACTTCGTGTACGGAGTGCTGGATGTCTTTTGTGGTTTCTGAGAAAGTAGTGGAAGAGGAGTTAACCTTATTCAACGATACTGTCAGTGCATCATATACAGATTCCACTTCCATGATCAGACCACGGATATTGGCAAGCATGTCGTTACAACTTCCATACAACAATGCGAACTCATCTCGTCGATGTGTACGGAACTCAACGGTAAGATCACCCTTGGATACTTTCTCGAGTTCCTTGATGGAAAGGTTGATGGACTTACTAAATCCTTTTGCAATCCATGTACCAACTAACATAGCAATAATACAGGAAATCAATACCATAACAACGGTAAGGATTCGAATGCTGTTTGCCTGTGCCACGATAACCGATTGTGGGACAAGACTGCAAAGCATGATTCCTGTTGTTCCGAGTTTTTGATAGTTGAAGAGGTAAGTATCTCCTTTATATCGAACATAATCACTACCGCTTTCTTCTTCAGATGCCAATGCATCTTTGTAGAAGTCTTGCTCGGAATACACAGTTTCTTTTACGACGTTGTTGGTTTCTTCTTTGCTAGCTTCTTCATCGGAGGAGGCTTCGCTCATTTCTTTGCCTTCAATAACAAGTTCCTGATTATCTGGTGTAATAATACCAGCATAACTTCCTTCGCCAAGGTTCAAGTTCTGCAGAATACTCAAGATGGAAGCGCGCTTGATATCTACAATCATAACAGCATCACTGGTGGAAGATAAGTCATGAGCAACTCGTAACATATAATTTTTACTATCAGCTTCCAATAATTTATCTAGTTCTTCTACTGGACCACTCCAATGGAAGTTCATGGTGTCACCAGTTACTTTAGCACCAAGGTCTGTCTTCGAAAACGTTTCATATAATTTTAATGTTTTGTCTGAAACTTCTTCGGCTTGGTCAGAATCCGCTATTTTTCGAAGAGATGGGACAGAACTAAAAATATTTTGATTCTGTTTCACGATATAAATGTTGCCAATAAACTGGTTGGCAGCAACTTTATTACTAAGCTCTTGATTTAAACCCTTGTATACGCTGGTTTCTTTTGTTTCTGCATCGGTTACAATCTTACTGGCGTCTTCGTGTTCATTCTCTGCATCGGAAAATTCTTTATGAACACGATAGTATTCATCTGTTCCTTCAACAGTTGCTTCTAACTTTTCCTTTGCTGCTTCGTAAGCTTTTTTTGCTTCGCTTGCAGTTTCACGCTGAGCATCGTTAACACTGAATTCGCCAGTGTAGTAAGAACTTAGGTCTGCATCAGAAAGGTAAATGTTCATATCTGACTCGATATTACTAAATACAAAAGTGAAATACTCTTGAGCCATGTTCATCGTCTGAGAAACGGCGCTTTCGTAGTTTTCATTCAAAGCGTTCGAAGATTTTGTATAAGATACAACACCCAATACCACAATCATAACAACCGGAATGATGAAACATCCAATCAGCTTTGTCTGAATACAGAACTGAGGAAGTATCTTTACATTACCGTCTAACAAAGGTGCATCCTCATCGCGCTTTTGAGGAAGAAGCGTAGGGATGATCTTAATTAGTTTGATGATTTGTTTGCCTAACCATTTTGCCTTTTGGAGAAGGAAACGGAGTACTGCTTTGAGTTTGTCTGGAAATCCTTGTGGAGACTTAGATGCTCCGGTAGGAGTTTCGGTCACAGGACTAGCAGGCTTTTTCTTCTTTAATGCATCAAGTTTTGGAATCGAAGGTCGTTTCTTAGGTTGATCCGACTTTGGTATGGAACTTTTAATCGACCTTTCTTTCTTGATCCGAGGAGCCTTTTCCTTCTTTACCTTTGGTATTTTCTCTTTTACTGGTTTTTCCTTAATTGGTTTTTCTTTTTTTACTTTTGGGACTTTTTCCTTGACAGGCTTTTCCTTTTTCACCTTTGGTAACTTTTCTTTCACCGGTTTTTCAGGCTTTACCCGAGGTGCTTTTTCCTTTTTGACTTTTTCCTCTTTTGGTTTGGAAACTTTTGGTTTCGTAGAGAAAAGAGGTTTCTTATCCTTTTTCATTTCCTCGTTTTTTGGTGTTTCGTTGTTCATAGTTACCTCCATTCTTTATCTTAAAGCTCAAGACACATAAGGATGTTCAGATGAGCAAAGATAGTTCTTTGTTGATTTCTTCATACTTGCGATAAGTAATTCCCACGGACTTCATCATTTTCTTTGAAGCAATAACACTAGCGGTGTCGGAGTACTTGTCCTCTCGATAAATCACTTCTTTGATTCCGGATTGAATGAGTGCTTTTGTGCATTCATTGCAAGGAAAGAGGGTAGTGTATATCTTGGCACCGTTAAGTTTGAAACCCGAATAATTAAGAATCGCATTGAGCTCAGCATGGCACACAAATAAATACTTTGTGTCTAATGGTTCGCCATTGTTTCCCCAAGGGTACTCATCATCCGAACACCCGCAAGGCATACCATTATAACCAACAGAGAGGATTTTGTTATCTTTGTCTACGATGCAAGCTCCCACTTGTGTGTGTGGATCTTTGCTACGCATCGACGATAAGAGCGCTATCCCCATAAAATACTGATCCCAAGAAAGATAATCTTTGTTTTTCATAGGTATCCTCCGTTAAAATATAACTACTAAAATAATACCATTTTTTTTAGAATTTGTAAACCTTTTCTAGGAATAAAAAGAGGATTTCGAAAGAGGATTTTAAGAACGCAAAAAGAGCTGTAACATAGGTGCTACAGCTCTTGATTTTATGTTTTATGACGGGTAGAATTGTAGTAGCAGTACGACTGCCTTCTACATCAACTCATAACTGCGATTACGCAAGTTTGTTTACTGCAAGTGTAAGACGAGATACTTTTCTCGCTGCAGTATTTTTATGATAAACACCTTTCTGGGTAGCCTTATCAATCTCAGATACAGCTTTTTTCAAAGCTTCGCTTGCTGCTGCTTTATCACTTGCCGCGATTGCTGCGTCTACCTTTTTGATTGCAGTCTTAACCTTAGAACGGATTGATTTGTTTCTCTCAGCTCTTTTCTGGGAAACAAGAATACGTTTCTTTGCAGATTTGATATTTGCCAATTCTAACACCTCCATCTTAATATTCTTAGTTATTGATTTTATCGTGATGTCTGGTTAAACGGACACGGACATTAACTCAAACATACTCATTTATGATATTACAAAACAACTTTGATGTCAATACATAAATTTAAATATTTTGGCAAATCTATGAAAAGAATTATAGAATTGGAAAGTGAGAGAAGGCAATGGCAGAGAGAAAAACAGATTTGGCACTTGAAATACGAGAAAGCTTTCCACGGAATCACGTGGAAATCAAGGGGGTGGTTCTGGAAAAAAAGTATGAGGAGAAAGCGAAGGCGCATATCACCACAGTACAAATCAATGATGAACGAGGTAGTCGTGCGATGGGAAAACCGAAAGGTTGTTATGTGACGATTGAATCGGAAAATATGCCAAAAGATGAGGAAGGGAAAGAGGCGTTGCGATATTGTATTGGGCACGAATTAGAGAGGATGATGCCGAAACAAGACAATACCTCAGCGCTCGTTGTGGGATTGGGAAATCGACAGGTTACCAGCGATTCTCTGGGTCCAAGAATGGTTGACCATGTGGTGGTTACCAGACATTTGGAAAAAGAAATCGGGATGGAATTTCTGAAAGAACATAATCTGGGGATCGTCAGTGCCATCGCTACGGGAGTTATGGCACAGACGGGAATGGAAGCATTGGAAGTATTGAAAGCAATCGTAAAGGAAACGAAACCAGATGTGGTAATCGTGGTAGATGCGCTGGCTGCCAGAAGTATGTCAAGATTATGCACCACAGTACAGATTACAGACACGGGAATTAGCCCAGGGTCGGGGATTGGAAATCATCGTAAGGAGCTGTCGAAGCGAAGCCTTGGAGTTCCGGTGGTTGCTGTGGGAGTTCCCACAGTGGTAGATGCGCGAACCATAATAAGTGATCATTTGGAACGTGTATTGTCGAAGCAGGGCTATAATGAGTATGAGATTGAGAATTTTATTCGAGAGGTGTTTCAAGATGAGATGGATAATTTATTTGTTACACCTAAAAATATTGACGAATCCGTGGCGATTATTGCACGTGATTTGGCTGAAATTATGAATCTATGTTTCTGGCGGAGTCATAAAAAAGTGTAGCATGGATTATATTAGTAAAGGATTGAGCGGGATTGCTGGAAGAAGATAAGGAGGAAGACAGTGAAAAAGGAAGGAAAAGGGATTGGTGTTGTTATACTGGTCATTCTCTGCCTAATGGGGGCAGAGATGCTAGATGGAAAGTGGAAGGAGAATACGTTGCAGAAAGTAGTCACAGTGATATTTGAAGATTCTTTTCTTGTGTCCGGACTCCAAGGAGAAGAGAGGTGGTTACAACTTGTAATGGGGAAACGTCTATATTTTCAACCAATCAATTCAGATCAAAGGATGAAAAGTCATTTGGTTTATATGGAAAATAATCAGCAAGAGACCGCAGAGGAAGAGATTCAAAGTTCCGGGGAGTCATCCGCGGTAATGGGAGAAAGTTTAGTCCAGGTGCCGGAGGTGAAACCTGTCATCTCGGAAACGGTGGGAACAGCTGAATATGTGAAACGATTATGGGAGAATAAAGATGTTAATTATCTCTGGAACCATTTTTATATCATTGATTCTACAACGTCTGTGAAAAAGAATTTATTTCCAGTGGAAAAAATGCTTACCAGAAATCTGACGTTGCCATCGCAAGCGGGAAAAAAACAAATATTAATTTATCATACGCATGGGGCATCTGAGACATTCTCGGATAGCAAAAAGAATAAAGAGTCGGATTCGATTATAGGGGTTGGAACAACGTTGGCGCAAGAACTGGAAAAGCAAGGATATCAAGTGTATCATGATAAAACAAAATATGATCTGATCGATGGGAAGATTGACCGCAGTCAGGCGTACAATACGTCATTAGCAGGGGTGGAGCGAATATTGAAGGAAAATCCGGATATTCAAGTGACAATTGATCTCCACAGAGATGCAGTGGGGAAGGGGAAACATACATATTCTTTAATTGACGGAAAAAAGACGGCGATTGTCATGTTTTTTAATGGTATGAGTCGTACGAAGTCAGGGAAAATTGAATACTTGAACAATCCGAATCTAGAAGCAAATCTGTCGTTTAGTTTACAATTGAAATGTCATGCCATGGAATTGTTTGATGGATTTACGAAACCGATTTATCTGAAGGGATATCGTTACAATCTCCACATCAAGGAGAGAGCTCTGTTGATTGAATTAGGGAATGAGAACAATACGGTGCAGGAGGCAAAAAATGCAGCAGAACCATTGGCAAAGGTGATCGCAGACGTTCTGAAAGGAGAAGTGAATCATAAATAAATAGGATGCAAAAAGAAAAACACTAGTGATTGCACATTTTTTTTGCGATGGTGCACAAAGCACTTACCTCATCATCGTTCATGTTTTTTAAATAATCGAAGAGACGGTGAACTTGTGGGGAATAGTACCACTGATCTAAGGTTTCTTCCTCAAACAGGAGCTTACAAGGAATGTCAAGCTCGTAAGAAATACGAAAAAGGGTATCTGCTTTTGGGATGTTTTCACCACGTTCAATCTTTCCAATGGTTCCGGTTGCGAGTCCGGTTCTGCTGGCGAGTTGTTCTTGACTGAGTTTTTTGGCTTCTCTAAAATTTCGGATTTGCAGACCAATCGATTTGCAGTTTTTTATGTAATGTTCTTGTTTCAAAATATTTCCTCCTTAACCAAATGATGTTATTTCTAGTGTAACCGTTGAAAAAATGTATCACAAGTAACTGCAATATCTTTTTTAAAATGGAAAATCTATACTATAATATAGAATTTA
The DNA here is from genome assembly GCA_017938215.1 of Eubacterium sp. Lineage (GTDB taxonomy): Bacteria > Bacillota > Clostridia > Lachnospirales > Lachnospiraceae > Eubacterium_F. Next base: position 15,670 of record JAGBBZ010000039.1, read on the forward strand.
AAAAAAGTTAAAAAAAATTAGATGTCCCAAATGACGAAAATACGCGAAAAGGTCGTGTTACGATTAAATTGTACCGTGTTACGGACTACAATTTTGTTGAGAAATCGAGTAAAATATAGGTAAACTTTCTTACAACCTAAGCGTGGGATATGGAGGAAATATGACAAAATACTGTAACCAAGTATTAGGAAAAAGACTCCGAAAAGCCCGCAGAATGCTGGGGGTTACTTCGGAGGAAATGTCAGAAATGCTGCATCTCAGTGCAGGACATTATCGTAAACTGGAGAGAGGGGAACATGCGATCAGCCTAGGATGCCTACAGGTGTTACATGAGGTGTATGGTATGGATCTCAACTATATTATTACGGGACATGTTCGCGAGGAAGATGTGGCGCGGGAACTGGTGAACAGTACACCAGAGGAAGCATTTTATTATATGCACCAATTACTTGAGTCCTGCGAGCGGGTGTATATGACACAGCAAAGAGAAAAGGAGGCGGAGAAGAATTAGGCAAATTATCCGGTTGGATTCGGATGTATACGTATCTCTGCAGGGACAACTAAGTCAGTTCCGGATGGAAGAAATCATTTATGTGGAGCATAGCAGCAGGGCAGTGTTTATCCACACGATTTGCGGTGTGACGTATATTCCGTATACTTCTTTGGACCGAGTGAAACAAGCACTTGGAGACGATTATTTGTGCCAATGCCATAAGTCCTTTTTGGTGAATCGTCTTTTCATCGAGCGTATCGATCGGGGAAAAAATCAGATTGTACTCAAAAATTATATGGGAAAGCTTTCTATGGGAAGAAAATACAGGGAGGGTTTTCTGAAAAAACTTCATTACAACTGATTCGATAATTGCTTTACAAAACGAATCATCCGTTATATAATAAAGCATTGAATGGATTCAGAGGTGATGATTATGAAACATATATATCTGATTCGTCATGGGAGACAGAGTTCAAAACTTTGTAACGTAGATGTAGATTTAGATAAAGCCGGGAAAGAGCAAGCGAAGCATTTGGCCAAGCGTTTGCGAGGATATGATATCCACCGGCTTTATTGTAGTGGTTTGAAACGTGCGGTACAGACGGCGGATATCATTGGTAAAGAACTCGGATTGTCACCAGAGCAAGTAATGGATTTTAAAGAAATTGATTTTGGAGATTTGACAGGACTGGACGATGAGACCGTTGCGGAAAAGTATGCGGATTTTCGTAGGGAGCGGGCGAAGATGGATCGTGATTTGCCGTATCCTGGTGGGGAAAGTGGCGAAGATGTGATTCGTCGCGTCTATCCGGAACTTCGAAAAATATGTGAGGAACCAGGAGAGCGAATTGCTATTGTAACCCATGGTGGTGTGATTCGAGCATTGTGTGCTCATTTGCTTCAGACAGACTTGAAAAATAAATTGCGTATATCCATCGATTTGGAAAATACAAGTATAACAGAGATTATCTTCAAGGAAGAAGCGAAGGAATTTTATGTGGAACGAGTGAATGATTATGCGCATTTGGAAAACCATCCGGAATTGTTGCGGAGCGGTTGGAAGTCCTCACTCATACGGTAAAGAGAAAATGGAGAAAAGAAATGGAACAGACAGAACAAAGACAAGAAAATAAAATGGGAGTCATGCCAGTAAAAAAATTGTTGATTAGCATGTCGCTTCCTATGATGGCGTCCATGTTGGTACAAGCATTGTATAATATAGTAGATAGTGTTTTTATAGCGCGTATTGGTGAGGATGCGTTGACGGCAGTATCGTTGGCGTTCCCCATTCAGACATTGATGATTGCGGTTGCCGGAGGAACGGGAGTTGGTGTTAATGCCTTGCTTTCTCGTAGTCTTGGAGAAAAGAAGTTTAAGGAAGCGGATCGGGCGGCTAATTCAGGTGTATTGCTGATGATGATCAGTTATGTTGTGTTTTGCTTGATTGGAATTTTTGCGGCAGAGCCGTTTTTCGAGAGTCAGGTGGATATGAGTCTTCCGAATGCGCAAGCGATTGTGCAATACGGTAAGAGTTATTTATCCATTTGCTTGATTGGTTCCTTTGGTATTTTGTTTGAAATGATGCTGGAACGATTGCTTCAGGCGACGGGAAAGACGATTTATACAATGATTACGCAGGGGACAGGAGCGGTAATTAACATTATTTTGGATCCGATTTTGATTTTTGGATTGTGCGGTGCTCCGAAAATGGGAATTGCCGGAGCGGCATTGGCCACAGTCATTGGTCAGGTGGTGGCGATGCTCCTTGCCGTATATTTTAAGCTTAAGAAAAATACAGAAATCCATTTTTCGTTGAACAACATGCGCCCTCGGGCGGCGACGATACGCACGATTTACTGGGTTGGTGTTCCGTCCATTATCATGCAGGCCATTGGCTCGGTCATGACCTTTGGTATGAATAAGATATTAGCACCATTTTCACTTACGGCAGTAGCGGTATTTGGTGTGTATTTCAAATTAAATAGTTTTATCTTTATGCCGGTGTTTGGTATGAACAATGGCTTGATTCCAATCGTGGCGTACAATTATGGAGCTAGAAATAAAGACAGAATCATTGCAGTAGTAAAATTTGCGATGATGATCAGCGTTCTTATCATGTGCATAGGAATGTGCATTTTCTTTGCGATTCCGGACAAATTATTACTCTTGTTTGATGCATCGTCCCAGATGTTGGAAATCGGTGTACCGGCGCTTCGCATTATCGCAATTCATTTTATGCTGGCGGGATGTTCGATCATATTAATGTCCACGTTCCAGGCATTTGGAGAGGGGTTTATAAGTCTTTCGGTGTCTGCGGTGCGCCAGCTGGTAGTTATACTGCCGGTGGCATTTTTGTTGGCAAGATTTGTGGGACATACAACGGTATGGTGGGCATTCCCGATTGCGGAGGTTTGCTCATTGACGATGAGTAGTTTGTTGTTTGTGAGATTATATCGTAATAAAATTAAGACATTATGATAGAGTTTATATAGAATTTCGTAAAAGAATTGTATGCTCAGAGGGAAGAGAGAGCAGAGCAGTTCCGATGGAAAGGGTTTGATGTCATGGATATCAGAGAGTATATAAAGCAGGGGTTTGTTTTGTTGGACGGAGCTACTGGCTCGAATCTTCAAAAACACGGAATGAAGGCGGGAGAATGTCCTGAACGATGGATATTGGAGCACCCGGATGTGTTCGTGGAACTTCAGAAAAGTTACATTCAGGCGGGAAGCGATGTGCTGTATGCACCGACTTTTACCTGTAACCGAATCAAGTTGGCGGAGTATGGTTTAGCGGACAAGGTAGAGGAAATGACGGAGCAATTGGTGGCACTTTCTCGTAGAGCCATTGAGGAGAGTCAGGTGGAACGTGATATCTTCCTTGCTGGTGATATGACCATGACAGGGGAACAGTTGGAACCAGTCGGTTCCCTTCCTTTCGAAACATTGATTGATGTATACAAAGAGCAGGTAGCAGCATTAAAAAAGGCTGGTGTGGATTTGTTTGCGGTGGAAACCATGATGAGTCTACAGGAGTGCCGTGGTGCAGTACTTGCCATTAAAGAAACCTGTGGAGATGAGTTGCCGATACTGGTGACTCTCACCTTCCAGGAAGATATGAGAACGCTTTTTGGAACCGGTCCGGAAACTGCTGCCATTGTCATGGAAGCAATGGGGGTGGAGGCAGTAGGTGTGAACTGTTCTACCGGTCCGGATCGCATGACGGAGCTTGTGGAGCGGATGCGTCGTGTAAGTACCATCCCTCTTGTAGTGAAGCCCAATGCGGGATTGCCTAGGTTGCAAGACGGAGAAACCGTGTACAGTATGGGACCGGAGGAATTTGCGGAAGCGATGTTGCCTTTGACGGAACTTGGAGCGACGGTGCTTGGTGGGTGTTGTGGTACCACGCCACAGCACATTCAGTGTCTTCGTGAAAAAGTGGCAGGTAAGAAGCCGGTTCTTCCTGGGAAAAAGGTAGTTCGTGCTTTGACCAACGAACGCAATTTTCTTGAAATTGACCTGGATGGAAGCTTTTCTATTGTGGGTGAACGAATCAATCCTACAGGAAAGAAAGCATTACAGGCGCAGTTGCGAGAAGGCAATCTGGAACTTGTGACATCCATGGCAGAGGAGCAGGTAAGTCGTGGCGCAAAAGTTTTGGACGTCAATATGGGTATGAATGGGATTGATGAGAAAGAAATGATGTTAAAAGCCATTCAGGAGCTGACATTATGTGTGGATGTGCCACTTTGTATCGATTCCAGTTATGTGGATGTGGTGGAAGAAGCGCTTCGTATCTATCCAGGACGTGCATTGATCAATTCCATTTCTCTAGAACCGGAAAAGTTTGAAAAATTGATTCCTGCGGCAAAGAAATACGGAGCCATGTTTATCTTGCTTCCTTTGTCGGATAAGGGATTGCCAGAAAATATTGATGAGAAAAAAGAAATTATTCATACTATTTTGGATGAGGCAAAGCGCCATGGACTTTCGGAGAAAGATATCGTGGTGGATGGTCTCGTGGCTACGGTGGGAGCGAATAAAAATGCGGCAAAAGAAGTGTTGGAGACCATTCGTTACTGTAAAAATGAGCTTTCTGTGGCGACGATATGCGGTCTTTCCAATATTTCCTTTGGACTCCCGGAACGGCAGTTTATCAATAGTGCCTTTCTGGCATTAGCCATCGGAGAAGGATTGACAATGGCCATTGCGAATCCGAATCAGACACTTTTGAGTAATGCGGCACTTGCCACAGATCTTCTTCTAAATAAGCCAGAAGCAGATTTAAATTATATTAATGGTGTGGCAAAGGCGGAAATCTCAGAAGGAACACCGGCAGCAGTGACAGGGGGAGAAATGGGAAATCAACATCCACTCTTTACAGCTGTTGTAAAGGGGAAATGTGGTCAGGTGCTAGAGCTTGTGAAAGCAGAGTTGGAAAAAGAAACTTCACCAGCGCAGATGATCGACACACATTTGATCCCAGCCATTAATCATGTGGGAGAACTCTTTGAAAAAGGGACCTATTTCCTGCCACAGCTTATCAGTAGTGCAGAGACTATGGAAAAAGCCATCGATTATTTGGAACCATATCTGGCGAAGGAACGTGGCGATAAGAAGTTAGATACCATTGTGATGGCTACGGTAAAAGGTGATATCCACGATATTGGTAAAAATCTTGTGGTGTTGATGTTGAAGAATTATGGCTATGATGTCATCGACCTTGGAAAAGATGTGGATGAGCAAGTAATCATTGATACAGCAAAGGAAAAGAATGCTGCTATTATCGGGCTTTCTGCGCTGATGACTACCACAATGACAGAGATGAAACATGTGATTGATCTGGCAAAAGAGCAGGGAGTTACTGCAAAGATTGTCATCGGTGGTGCAGTGGTGACGGATAGTTATGCAGAAGAAATCGGTGCGGATGGATATTCCGAGGATGCCAGAGCTGCCGTTGTGTTAGTAAATCGTCTATTGGGGCGCTGATAGACGGCGACGAATTTGGAGGACTTATGATAGATGTAATTATTCCGGTATATCGACCGGATGAAAAGCTGGAACGACTCATTGAAAAATTAAATGGGCAGTCAAGAAAACCGGATCATGTTATTTTTATGCAAACCATGGTTGGCGGGGAAGAGGATGTGCGAGTTCGTGCGTTACTGGAAAAAGCGGACAATGCACGTATCGTTCCAGTGGATAAAGATGAATTTGATCATGGCGGCACGAGAAACCAAGGGGCGGCTCTTTCGGAAGCAGAGTATATGCTTTTCATGACTCAGGATGCAGTGCCGGAAGACGATAAACTCATTGCTTCTATGTATGATGCGATGCAGTCGGATGAGCACATTGCCACAGCCTATGGAAGACAGCTACCAGATGATAAAGTAGGTGTGATCGAGCATTTCACAAGACAATTCAATTATCCGGAGGTATCCAGTGTGAAGGAGAAAAGTGATCTGGAGCGTCTGGGCATTAAGACATATTTTTGTTCCAATGTATGTGCCATGTACCGCAAGACGGTGTATGAAAAACTAGGTGGTTTTGTGACACAGACCATTTTTAACGAAGATATGATTATGGCCTCGGCGGTGATCGGTGCCGGATATAAGATTGCTTATGTGGCAGAAGCGAGAGTAGTGCATGCTCATAAATATACGTATCGTCAGCAATTGACAAGAAACTTTGATATGGCAGTATCTCAGCGACAGTATCGTCACATCTTTGAAGGTGTGAAATCGGAGTCAGAGGGAATTCGGCTTGTGAAAGATACGATGAAATATCTTGTGAAACAAGGAAAATGGTATTTGATTCCGGACTTGATTTTCCAGAGTGGATTTAAGTACATTGGATATAAGTTGGGATTGAATTATGAAAAATTACCAATGTGGCTTGTGCGAAAATTAAGTATGAACAAGCGGTATTGGAATGAAAAGTAATGGAGGAATTTTCGTGGCAGAGATTCATATTGTGCTTGCGACATACAATGGCGCCAAGTTCATAAAAGAGCAACTGGATTCAATATTAAACAATAGTTGGAAAGATCTGACCATTGAAGTGTGCGATGACGGCTCTACAGATGAGACGTTGGAGATTGTGTCAAAATATGTGAAAACGTATGACAACGTTACATTACACCGAAATGAAAAGAATCTAGGATATGTCATGAATTTTATGGAAGGGATTAAGCGAAGCCAAAGTCCATACATCATGTTATGTGATCAAGACGATATCTGGCATGTGGATAAGATTCAGAAAACATACAACCGGATGAGAGAATTGGAAAAGGAAATGTCTTCGCAGGTTCCCCTTTTGGTGTATAGTGATGCTATGAATTTTGATAGTGATACCGGTGAGGAACTTGGCTCTTTCCATAAAAGTAGTCATCTGGATACAGAAAAGGTTGATTTGGCGCATTTACTCATGGAAAATAAGTGTATCGGATGTACGGTGATGGTGAATGGTGTCATTCGAGACTACTTGAAAGAGTTATCGCCAGCCATTCGTGTGCATGATTGGTGGCTTGCTTTGATCTGCAGTTGTTTTGGAAAAATTGCCTATCTTGATGAAAGTACCTTGCAATATCGTCAACATAGTGGTAATATGATTGGCGGAAGCGGTTTTTCTACATATGTGGGAAATCGATTGAAAAATATGCAAAAACAGAAATTGGCAATACGAGCAACGTTTGAGCAAGGGAAAGCATTTTATCAAACATTTTCGGGACAATTGGAGAATGATGCGAAGGATGTCTTAGCTACGTTTGCAAGGATGGATGCGGCAGGATTCTTGCGTCGCAGACTGTGGCTGGTGCAATATGGATTCTGGAAAAGTGGTATCGTACGCAATGTTGCATTGTTTTTTATGATTTGAGTCGAAATTGTGAAAGGGAGAATAACATGACTAAGAAAAAGAAAAAAAGTGCAGTTGGAAAAGTATTCCTTGTCATTGGTATTATATTTAGTATGGCGGTTGGGAGCATGGCTGCCACGGCAAAATACAATATGGACAGCAAAATGGGATTGATGAATCGTGATTCAGATGATTCTTTGGAAAAAGTAGATGTTTCAAAGTATGATACCATCAGTGATTCGGAGATTATCAATATTTTGTTGGTTGGTGGTGACAAAAATGTAGATGAACAAAATAAAGCCAATGCCAATCGTCGTTCGGATACTATGATGATTGCTACTTTGGATATGAAGCATAAAAAATTAAAAGTTACTTCTTTGATGCGAGATATGTATGTCGAGATTCCAGGATATGGGAGTCGTAAGTTGAATTCTGCTTATTCGCTGGGCGGTATTAGCTTGTTGTATGAGACCATCGTCAAGAATTTTGGAATCAAGATGGATGGCTATGCTCAGGTTAACTTTGATGCGTTCGTAGATGTAATCAATGCTGTAGGTGGTGTAGAGGCAAATATCACAGAGTCGGAAGCGGAGCACTTGAATAGTACAAATTACATCAAGCGTAAGAAATTCCGAAATCTTGAAGTCGGAAAGCAGGTGTTAAATGGATATCAAGCACTTGGATATTGTCGAATCCGCCATGGTAAAAAAACGGCATATGGTTATCCGGCTGTGTACACAGCATCTGGAAAAGCGGATGATTATGGACGTACAGAGAGACAGCGTCTGGTTATTGATGCCCTTGTGAAAAAGTTGAAGTCCATGTCGTTGAAAGAGTGGATGGAATTGGTAGAGGTGGTTCTTCCGAACATTAAGACAGACATGAAAGATGACGAAATTTATTCATACATGATGGCAGTGGTCAAGATGGGAACGACGGAAGTGCACCAATATAGCCTTCCGATCCAAGGGGCTTACACCGGTCAGAAGATTGCTGGACAAGGTGCATGTTTGGTACCGGATCTTCCGAAAAACAAGTCAGCACTTCACAATTTTATTTATAAGAAATAAGTGAATGGTTGACAAGAATGTGTGAAATTGGTAAAATTAATGTTTGAAAAGTAAGTGATGTGCATGGAGCGTGCACAGGAATGGAGTTGGCTTATGCGAAAGATGGTATTGTCCATTTTGATTGATAATACACCAGGTGCGTTGTCTCGTGTGGTTGGTTTGTTCAGCCGCCGTGGATATAACATTGACAGCCTTACCGTTGGAGAGACGGAAAACACAGAAGTTTCCCGAATGACAGTGGCAGTAACTGGTGATGGCATCATATTGGATCAGATTGAAAAACAGATTACCAAGTTGGAAAATGTAATTAAGGTAAAAGAGCTTACAAGTGAGGCTTCCGTATGTCGTGAGTTGATTCTTGTAAAAGTGGCAGCATCGAGAGAGGAAAGACCTTCCATTAATGCGATCGTGGATATTTTCCGTGCTAAGATTGTGGACGTGGCGTCCGATACGATGATGATTGAGATGACGGGAAATCAGGCAAAATTAGATGCATTTACAAAACTACTTGATGGCTATGAGATTAAAGAACTTGTTCGTACCGGTATTACTGGTTTGGCAAGAGGCTTAATGGAAGATTAGCCAAGGGTATCCGTTACCCATTACATATTGAAAACCATCCGACGGTATTTTAGCCGGAGGGGCTTTATATTATATTTCAAATTTTAGGAGGAAGAAGAAAAATGGCAGACGCAAAGATTTTTTATGAAAGTGACTGTAATCTTGGACTTTTGGACGGTAAAACAATTGCTGTTATCGGATACGGAAGTCAGGGACATGCTCACGCATTAAATGCAAAGGAAAGCGGTTGCAATGTAATTATTGGTTTATATGAAGGATCCAAATCCTGGGATAAAGCAGTAGCACAGGGATTTGAGGTATATACAGCAGCAGAGGCTGCTAAAAAAGCAGACATTATCATGATCCTCATCAACGATGAGTTGCAGGCAAAATTGTACAAAGAGTCCATCGAGCCAAACCTTGAGGCTGGAAACATGCTTATGTTCGCTCATGGTTTCAACATTCACTTTGGACAGATCGTAGCACCTAAAGATGTAGATGTTACAATGATCGCTCCTAAGGGACCAGGACACACAGTACGTAGCGAGTATCAGGTAGGTAAAGGTGTTCCTTGTCTTGTTGCAGTACATCAGGATGCAACAGGTAAAGCTCAGGATATGGCACTTGCTTACGCTGCAGCAATCGGTGGTGCAAGAGCTGGTGTTCTTGAGACAGACTTTAGAACAGAGACAGAGACAGACCTTTTCGGTGAGCAGGCAGTCCTTTGTGGTGGTGTTTGTGCATTGATGCAGGCTGGTTTCGAAACTCTTTGTGAGGCTGGTTATGACCCAAGAAATGCTTACTTCGAGTGTATCCACGAAATGAAGCTTATTGTAGACTTGATTTATCAGAGTGGTTTCGCAGGAATGCGTTACTCCATTTCCAATACAGCAGAGTATGGTGATTATATCACAGGTCCTAAAATTATCACAGAGGACACAAAGAAAGCAATGAAGAAAGTGCTCAGCGACATTCAGGATGGTTCTTTCGCAAAAGAGTTCCTTCTCGATATGTCCGAAGCTGGTGGACAAGCTCACTTCCGCGCGATGAGAAAACTTGCTTCTGAGCATGAGTCTGAAATCGTAGGTGAGAGCATCCGTAAGCTTTACAGCTGGAATGGCGAAGATAAGTTGATCAACAACTAATCTGCAAAATGTAAAATGTTCGAGAGTCCGGTTGGCCACCATACTGACCGGGCTTCTCTTTATGTAAAAAGGAGTATTTCATGGTAAAACTTGTGGTAAGCGACGTGGATGGAACGTTGGTGGAAGATGGTGGGTCTGTTGCGTCTTTTTCGCCGGAGTATTATGACGTAATTGAGGCATTGCATAGGAAAGGAATAACCTTTGCAGTGTGCAGTGGGCGACAAAGAGTAAGTGTAGAAAAATTGTTTGAGCCGGTGAAAGACATCATTTACATGGCTGTGGATGGTGGAAGCATGGTTTTTCATCAAGGAGAATGTGTATATTCCAAGGTGCTGTCAAAGGATGTCTGCCATGAGATAATAATGGATGCACGTAAGATTCCTCAATGCGATATCATGGTGTGTGGATTAAAACGTGCTTATGCCACCAGTGCAGATTCTGAGATGTATCGTTGGATGGTAAATGGCTATGGATATGATATTCAGGCGGTAGGGGATTTGACAAAAAACGTACCAGATGATATTGTAAAAATATCGCTGTATCATCAAAATATGGTGGAGGAACTGACAAATCCATGGTTTCGGCCGAAGTGGCAGGAACGAGTAAAACTAAATCTTGCCGGGATTCAATGGTTGGATTGTGTTCCTACTACAGCGGGAAAAGGAACAGCAGTTGCATTTATTCAGGAGCAGCTTGGAGTGGATGTGAATGAAACGATGGCATTCGGAGATAATCAAAATGATATTGAAATGTTAAAAAGGGCTGGAAAGAGCTTTGCCGTGGAAAATGCAAGGGAAGAGCTAAAGGAAGTAGCTACAGATATTTGTGGTTCCTACATGAAGAATGGTGTATTGGAACAATTAAAGTCTTTGGCTTACGTGTGATGCATAAAGGAGAGAAAAAAGTATGATGAACCAAATATGTTGGTTGGTGACAATTGCATTGGTTGTAGTGTTGCTCTATGTTTGCATGAAGTTGAAAAAGATGGAACAACGACATTTGACCTATAAAGCAATTGTAAATCAATCTTTGGAAACCTTTGCTCATGCCATTGATGCAAAGGATCAGGATACAAATGGACATTCGATTCGAGTGGCAATGTATTCAAGAGAACTTGCTCGGCGCATGGGTTTGGGAAAAGAGGAGCAGGAACAGATTTATTACATGGGAATGCTACATGATATCGGAAAAATCGGTATTCCTGATAGTATTTTGAAAAAGCCGGGGAGTTTAACGGAGGAAGAGATGGACATTATCCGCAGTCATCCATCCATTGGTGGTGAGATTTTAAAGGATTTTACAGCAATTCAGGGAATCAGTGATGGTGCTCGGTATCATCATGAACGCTACGATGGAAAAGGGTATAACGAAGGGTTGCAGGGGGAAGAAATTCCATTGTTTGCTCGAATTATTTGTGTGGCGGATTGTTATGATACGATGTCTAGTAAACGTGTGTACAAAGAACATCAAGACGAAGCTTACATATTGAAGGAATTTAAGGAGTGTAGTGGAAAACAATTTGATCCTAATATTGTGCCATATATGATAGAAATGATTGAAGATGGAACGGTGCAAAAGATTCAACAGTAGATTTCGGAAAAAAAGTAGCTGGCTACAATGTGTTCCCACAATGGACATATTGTAGTCAGCTATCGTCACATGTTTGGATTATAACAAGCGATAAATAATAGCGGCGATGATGATGCCGATAATGCTTGCAATTGTAAAGCGTATCTTTAACCCAAAAGTAAGAATCAAGACGCCGAGATCTAGCACTACTGGTGATTCGAGACCGAATGTTTTTCCAAACGAAAGCCAAGATAACGCCGAGATTCCTTCTGTTAGTTGTGCAATAAAACTTCCAAGGACAATTCCTGCCAAAAGAAGCAAAAAGAGTGCCCAAGTATTTTTTCCTGTACGTGCCATAATAATCCTCCATTCCGTAGTACATCCGTTAAAAGATAACGCATGTGTCCTATTCTAGAATTAAGTTTACAACAAAGGGAAAAAATAATCAACAAAGAAAAAAGGAAATTCCTCTTTGGTGTTGAAATATATAAGATGTAGGCGTTTTTTAACCGGAATAAAGGCATTGATGGCAATAGAAAGGTACATAAATGACATTACGGGAAGAATTTGAAAAGCGAGAACATAATATATTAAGCCCATATGCGGCATTTAGTGATATGTCAATGGGAAGAGATATCCATGAGGAACCTTGTGATTTGCGACCAGCCTATCAGAGAGACCGGGATCGAATTTTGCATTCCAAGGCGTTTCGACGATTGAAAGGAAAAACACAAGTGTTTCTGGCACCGGAAGGGGATCATTATCGAACCCGCTTGACCCACACGTTGGAGGTTTCACAAAATGCTCGGACCATTGCGAAAGCACTTCGTCTAAATGAGGATTTGACAGAGGCGATCGCGTTGGGACATGACTTGGGACACACACCATTTGGACATGCGGGGGAGCGAGTGTTAAATCGTATCTGTAGCGATGGATTTTATCATCAGTTGCAAAGTGTCCGCGTAGTGGAAAAATTGGAGAAAAATGGTGCGGGATTAAATCTGACCAAGGAAGTACGAGATGGAATTCGAAATCATTCCACGGCGGGGAACCCTATGACATTGGAAGGGAAGATTGTGCGTCTGTGTGATAAGATTGCTTATGTAAATTCCGATATTGATGATGCCATTCGTGGAAGAATTATCCGTGAAGAGGATATTCCGGAAAATTGTGTCCAAGTACTGGGAAAAACGGTTCGTGAACGGTTAAATACATTGATTCATGATATTATAATTAATAGCATGGACCAAAGCGATATTATTATGTCGGAAGAAAAAAATGAAGCATTGCAACAATTGAGAAAGTATATGTTTGATAATGTGTATATCAATTCAGCGGCAAAGGAAGAAGAAGGAAAAGCAGAGCGTATGATTGGGCAGTTATTTGCCTATTATATGAAACATATGGAGGAGTTGCCGGAAGAATATACAAGAATGATTTGGGAACAAGGAGAGACGGTGGAACGGGCGGTGTGTGATTATATCGCTGGTATGACAGATCGTTATGCGGTAACTACCTATCAGAATTTGATGATTCCGGAAACCTGGCGAGTGTATTAGAAAAAGGAAGAGTGGAATGTATTATAGCGAAGATTTTGTGGAGGAAGTGCGACAACGAAACGACGTTGTTGATGTGATCTCCAGTTATGTTCATTTGAAAAAGAGTGGAAGCAATTTTACCGGATTGTGTCCATTTCATAACGAAAAAACGGCGTCCTTTTCCGTGTCCGGTGGAAAACAGATGTATTATTGTTTTGGATGTGGTGCCGGAGGAAATGTATTTACGTTTTTGATGGAATATGAAAATTTGACATTTCCAGAGGCGTTGGAGCAGCTGGCTACTCGGGCAGGTATGGAACTTCCGCAAAAATCCGATTCAGCAGAAGACCGAAGACGTCGAAATGAACGAGAACAGATATTGGAAATATATAAAGTGGCGGCAAAATATTTTTATGCCAAGCTAAATTCACCGCGGGGGACAGAGGCAAAGGAATATTTGCTAAGTCGAGAATTGTCAGAGGAGACGATTCGACACTTTGGACTTGGATATTCGGACAAGTATAGTAATGATTTGTATCAATACATGAAAAAGAAAGGTTTTGACGATACTATCCTAAGTAAAACAGGATTGTTTACCTTTCATGAATCCAAAGGAGTATACGACAAGTTTTGGAATCGCGTTATGTACCCCATCATGGATCGGAGCAACAAAGTAATTGCGTTTGGTGGTCGAGTGATGGGAGATGGGAAGCCAAAATATCTTAACTCCCCAGAAACGGCTATCTTTGATAAAAGTCGAAATCTGTATGGACTTAATTTTGTTCATGGGAAGCAAGATCGGGGTATGATCATCTGCGAAGGATACATGGATGTGATTGCGCTCCATCAGGCTGGTTTCAATAATGCGGTGGCTTCTTTGGGAACCGCATTTACGAGTCAGCAAAGTAGTTTGCTAAAGCGATATACGGATACGGTATACATGTGTTATGATAGTGACAATGCCGGTGTAAAGGCCGCTCTTCGGGCAATTCCGATGCTCAAAGAGGCAGGTGTAACGGTGCGTGTGATCAATATGCGACCGTATAAGGATCCGGATGAATTTATAAAAAATCTTTCCGTGGAAGAGTTTCAGAAGAGGATAGATACTGCGCAAAATAGTTTCTTTTATGAAATTGATATTATTAAGCAGGAGTACAATATGAATGACCCTGAAGAAAAAACACGATTCATGAATGAGGCGGCGAAGAAATGTCTAACCTTTGAAAATGAGATTGAGAGAAATAATTATATTGAGGCTTTTTCTAGAGAATATGGAGTTCGTTCCGAAGATTTTCGGCAATTGGTTCAGCGTCATGCTGCTACTATGGTAGGCATTGATTATGAACGTGTGAAGCAAGAACGGGAGAAAAAAGTAAAGGGAGGAAAAGAGGATGGACTAGGCAAGTTACAAGGTGTGCTTTTGACTTGGCTTAGCGAGGATATTGCGCTTTTTTCAATCGTGAAGAACTATATTTTGCCAGAAGATTTTTTGGACAACCCTTACCGGGAAGTGGCGGAAATGCTCTATGCGCAAGCGGAAGAGGGAAGCATTGCGCCAGCGAAGATTATCAGTTGCTTTGACAGCAAGGAGGAACAGTCCGTAGTGGCCGGGCTCTTTAACAAGCAAGTGAAAGAGGTAACGGAACATGCGGAACGGGAAAAGGCACTAAATGAAGTGGTAAAAACAATAAAAACGGCAAGTCTTGAGAAACAGAGTCGGGAGGTGACGGACCTTACCCAACTACAAATGTTGATAGCCGAAAAGAAGAAACTGGAAAATCTGCAGATCAAGTTACCGTCGTGATGAATGTGTGAGTGATTTGGCAGTGAGAGATGAAATGGAGGAAAAAATGAAGGAAAACAATGCAGAGAACAAAAATGTAGTAGATGAACAGGCACTTTTCTTGGAGGGGCTGGCGGCTTTGGTTGAAAAAGGAAAAAAGAAAGACGGCGTTCTTGAGTTCAGTGAGATTGAAGCACAATTCCGAGATAAACTTGAGTTAGATGATGAGAAAAGTGAGAAAATCATTGAATATTTGGAGCAACATGGAATTGTGGCCATGGTTCCGGATAGTGATACCGATGATGATATTATTTTGGATGTGGATGATGAGCCGACGGAGGAAGAGTTGGAAAATATCGAGCTTTCCGTACCAGATGGCGTAAGCATTGAGGATCCGGTTCGTATGTATTTGAAAGAAATCGGTAAGGTTCCTCTTTTGTCTGCGGATGAAGAGGTAGAGTTGGCAAAGAAGATGGAGGAGGGAGATGCGGAGGCCAAAAAACGTCTTGCAGAAGCCAATCTTCGTCTGGTTGTTAGTATCGCGAAACGTTATGTGGGAAGAGGTATGTTGTTCCTTGACTTGATTCAGGAAGGAAACCTCGGTCTTATTAAAGCGGTTGAAAAGTTTGATTATCGTAAGGGGTATAAGTTTAGTACTTATGCAACATGGTGGATTCGTCAGGCCATTACTCGTGCGATTGCGGATCAGGCAAGAACCATTCGTATTCCGGTGCATATGGTAGAGACGATCAACAAGCTGATTCGTGTTCAGAGACAGTTGTTGCAGGAACTTGGAAGAGAACCATATCCGGAAGAAATCGCCAAGGAAATGCAACTTCCGGAAGATCGTGTTCGTGAGATTCAGAAGATTTCTCAGGAACCGGTTTCTTTGGAAACCCCAATTGGTGAAGAGGAAGATAGTCATTTGGGAGACTTTATTCAGGATGATAATGTTCCGGTTCCAGCGGAAGCAGCGGCATTTACTTTGTTGAAGGAGCAGCTTTCCGAAGTTTTGGATACATTGACAGAAAGAGAGCAAAAAGTACTTCGACTTCGTTTTGGTTTGGACGATGGTCGTGCCAGAACATTGGAAGAGGTAGGAAAAGAGTTCGACGTAACTCGTGAGCGTATTCGTCAGATTGAAGCGAAAGCGCTTCGTAAACTTCGTCACCCAAGCCGAAGCAGAAAGTTAAAGGATTATTTGGATTAATGCAATTATCCAAGCGTTTATCCATGAATGTTTCCTTAGTTCCAGAAGGGAGTTGCGTGGCGGATATTGGTTGTGACCATGGCTATGCAGCGATTTGGTTGGTGAAACAGGAAAAGGCGAAACGGGTGATCGCCATGGATGTAAATCAAGGTCCGATTGAGCGAGCCAAAGAGCATGTGGAAGAATATGGATTACAGGATGTCATTGAGTGCCGTTTGAGTAATGGCACCGAGAAATTGGTGCCGGGAGAAGTGGATACTCTTATGATAGCTGGAATGGGTGGCCCATTGATGATCCGAATTCTGGAACAGGGAAAAAAAGTATTGGGACAAGTAAATACATTAGTATTGCAACCCCAATCTGAGCTCGGTGAAGTGAGGTTATATCTTTTGCAACATGGATTTGTAATCCAAGAAGAAAAGGCTTGCGTAGAAGAGGGGAAATACTATTTTGCAATACGAGCGGTAAATACCAGAGAACCTCAGGAAATAACGGGAGAACCACAGTGGAAATTTCGCTATGGTACATATTTGGTGCAGAAAAAGGACCCAGTGTTTCGAGAATTTTTGTTGAGGGAAATGGAAATCTGTCAATCGATTTTGGAGACAATGGAGGAACATCAAGTATCCAAAGACAGAAAGCGTGAAGTAGAAGATAAAATGAGTCAGATGAAGGAATGCTTTCAGCAATTGGAAGCATGATAGAAAGGCAGTGATTCAATGGAGCAGGTAAAAGTTATCGTAAACGGGGAAAAGATTCTTTGTGAAAAGGGAATTACCTTGTATCAGTTGGCGCAAGAGAATGCCAGACCTTTGGCGGGACAGGATGCCTTGCTTGCGAAGGTGGATGGTGTGGTAAAGGAATTATATCATACGGTAAGCGAGGATTGTGATGTTCGTTTTTTGACATACTCTGATCCGGAAGGAAAGAAAGCGTATACCAGAGGAATTACTATGGTTATGTTGAAGGCGTTTTACAAGGAAGTTCCAAAGGATAAGTTTGAGAAGGTGACAGTGGAAAACAGTTTGGATACTGGTTTCTATTGTACGCTGTCAGGAACTGCAGAGCTGACGCAAGAGTTGTTGGCGCGAGTGGAAAACCGAATGCGCAAATACATTGAAGAAGATGTGGTTTTTGAGAAAAAGTCCATGAGCGTGGAAAAAGCGATTCGATTGTTTGAAGAGCGAAAAATGTACGATAAAACAAGTTTGTTGAAATATCGAAGAAGTTCAAAAGTAAACGTGTACAAGCTTGGAAAAGTGGCAGATTACTATTATGGTCCGATGCCTTATAGTACGGGTGTATTAAAACAGTTCCGCTTGGAGTTATTTGACAAGGGATTTGTTTTTGTGATTCCGAAAATGAGTGAACCGACAGAATTACCTTCCTTTGAACCAAGTATGAAACTTCATAAAACGTTGCAACAAGCTTCTGAATGGGGAGTGAAGTTGGCGACGGAAAACGTGGGACAATTAAATGATATTATTGTGAACGGTGAGTTGCGTGAATTGATGCTTGTACAGGAAGCATTACACGAAAAACGAATTGGTGATATTGCGGAGCAGATTGCAGCATCGGGCAAAGTAAGACTGGTTACTATTGCAGGGCCATCTTAATCAGGTAAAACCACATTTTCTTATCGTTTGTCGGCACAGTTAAAGACATTGGGATTGAAACCGCATCCAATTGCTATGGATGACTATTTTGTCAATCGTGTGGATACGCCAAAGGGACCAGATGGAAAATATAATTATGAGTGCATTGGTGCCATCGATACGAAGTTGTTTAATGAGCATTTGCAGATGCTTTTGGCAGGCGAAGAGGTGCAACTTCCAACTTATAATTTTATTAGTGGTGAGCGTGAATACAATAAGCCGAAGATGCGTTTGGCAGAGGACGAGATTTTGGTGATTGAAGGAATTCATGGCCTGAATGATAAGCTGACGGAAAGTGTACCAGATGAAAATAAATTTAAGATTTATATTAGTGCATTGACGACACTGAATATCGATGAACACAATCGAATCTCCACCAGTGATGGGCGGCTTTTACGTCGAATTATACGAGATGCCAGAACCCGGGGTCATAGTGCTCAGAAAACAATCGAAATGTGGCGTTCCGTAAGAAATGGTGAGAATGAAAATATTTTCCCATTTCAGGAAAAAGCAGATGCCATGTTTAACTCGTCCTTGATATACGAGATTGCGGCGTTGAAACAGTATGCGGAACCAGCACTGTTTCGTGTGCCACGGGGCAGTGAAGAGTACCCGGAAGCACAGAGACTTTTGAAGTTTTTAGATTATTTCCTTGGAGTAAATCCGGAGGAAGTACCATTGAATTCGATTTTGAGAGAATTTATTGGTGGAGGTATTTTGCTTGATTAATTGGGCAAAGTATTGTATATTAGTAAAGTCAGGCTGGTTTTACCAGCTATGATACAATGAGTAGCACAGATGATCGCACCTGGCAATACCGAAAGGTCCCAGGTGAGGAAAGTCCGAGCTTCACAGGGCAGGGTGCCGGATAACGTCCGGTGGAGGCGACTCCCAGGCTAGTGCAACAGAAATATACCGCCATGGAACCACCATCCTAGGATGGCAGGCCGGGTAAGGTTGGAATGGCGAGGTAAGAGCTCACCGCCTTTCTGGTAACAGAAAGGGCATATGTAAACCCCACTCGAAGCAAGACCGAACAGAAAGCGATACGGCGGCCCGTCGTGCTTTCGGGTAGGTCGCTAGAGCCTGTTGGTAACAGCAGGTCCAGATAGATGATCATCCAACGACAGAACTCGGCTTACCGTGCTACTCATATTTATTTTATAGTGAAGGAATTTAGATATGGAAGAACGATATGAACTTGCATTTGAACGGATAAAAGACATCGCAGCAGGAGAGGATATGCCGGAGAGATACCGAGTGTATTTTTTAAACGTGGCTGAGATGTTTGTTTTATGTGATGAGATTTTTTGTGAAATAGCAAACAAAGGAATGGAACATATTTCTTTGGATACATGGAAGGGATGGAATGATTCTCTTTACGAGGAACTTCGGGGAGTTAAGTACGAGACATCTTATGGAAATCCACGTTATGCGGTGATGGAGTTTGGAAAGGAAGAGGGAGACTGTCTTTGCTTCTTTTACAGTCGTTTTCGGAATTGTATCGCGGATGTGTTTAACCAGGATAAAGAATCGATCTTGCTATTGATGGAGTTGTTTCTGCAAGTGTATACGATATGTACCACAGAAGAAGATGTGGCGCGGTGGCTGAAGGAAACATTGTATTATTATGTGCATGATTACGATGCGTATTATACGGAAAAAGCCGTTCGTAAGATTGTGGATCCATCCTTGAATCGTCTGGTAGATATCGTCATGAACAGCGATTTAAAAGACGAGCGTTACTTGTATTATTACGGTGAAAATATAACAGAAAATGAATGGCGAACAGCGAAATTTATCGCATCCTTACCGCAAGAAACCATCGAGTTGATTGCCCGGACTTATACCGAAGGATACCGACAGGGCTTTGTGGCAGCAGGAATTGATTTATCCAAGAAATCTACTGTAAACATCCGATATAACATTGGATTTGAAGCGGTGGTGAGAGAGGCGATTCATCAATTTAGAGATATAGGCTTACAGCCGATTATTTACATGCATAGTAATACCCGTTCCATGGGTGTGTGCACCACACCGGCAAACAAGCAATATATTTATGACCATCGTTTTGACGATGCGTTGTATCTAAATCATGCCTTGGTAAAGGAAAAACTTGGTCATGTGGAAAAGAGTTTTGAGAAATATAAGGAACTGGCGAATGGGTTTGCTGGACCAGCAGTGATAGAGATTTTTGGAGAGACGCTGTTTCAGCCGGAAACGAAAACGGAGAGTCCGGCGTATACACCAGAGCAACAGAAACTTTCGGTGGACTATCAAAGAGATTATGTGTTGATTCAGAATCGCTATATTAAGCAGGAAGAACGAAGCTTTACCATTATCGCATTTCCGATTCCGGAGATTGGTGAGGATTTTGAAGAAATTTTTGATGAGACCATTCGATTAAATACTTTGGATATGGATGTGTATCGCCGTGTGCATCAGGCGTTAATCGATGCTTTGGATCAGGGAGATACCGTACACATTACCGGACGTGGTGCGAACCGAACCGATCTTACGGTAAAACTTCATGAGTTGGCAAATCCAGAGAAGGAAACGAATTTTGAAAATTGTCTTGCGGATGTAAATATTCCGGTTGGAGAGGTGTTTACATCACCTGTGCTGAAAGGAACCAATGGAACGTTACATGTAACCCGTGTATATTTGAATCAGTTGTGCTATGAAAATCTTTCCATGGAATTTAAAGATGGAATGATTGCCGATTATAGCTGTACCAATTATGCAGATGAAACGGAATGTAAGAAATATGTGAAGGAAAATGTGCTTCATAATCGGGATACGTTGCCAATGGGTGAATTTGCCATAGGAACCAATACCACGGCTTACAAGATGGGACGTCGTTTTGGAATTGAAGCGAAGTTACCTATCTTGATCGCGGAGAAGACGGGACCACATTTTGCTGTGGGAGACACCTGTTATTCTATGAGTGAAGATATTATACTTCACAATCCAGATGGAAAAGAGATTGTTGCCAAGGAAAATGAGTGTTCTGCACTTCGAAAGACGGAGATTGAGAAGGCATATTTCAATTGTCACACAGATATTACGATTCCATATGATGAGCTTGGTGACATTGTTGTTAATACAAAAGATGGCAAGAAAATCATTCTCATCCAAAATGGTGAATTTGTATTAGAAGGTACAGAGATATTAAATGAGATGTAGCATCAAAAAGATGCCATTATAATGGACAGGATTTCTTCGAAAAAGGAGGAATCCTGTTTTGTATTTGCATCCCAGATGACGTAGTTTTGTTTGTTTTTGTAGTCCATGCGGAAGAATCGTTTTTCATCGTGAGGATATCCTTCCGGCACTGGGAGAAAAATAGCGTTTTGGCGAATATAGCAGTTGCATGCTTTTGCTTGCTGACGAAATTCCTTCTCTACATAAGCCCCGACACTTTTATGAATGGCTGTGTCTTCTTCGGGAAGATAGTAGTAATCCTTGTAATTTTTGAAAAAGTGACAAAGCTCGCCAGTATGAAGCTGGATTTCCAAATGAATCCATTGGTCTTCCAAGCGAAGAGTGAAACTTGATGAAACCTCCCACTTCAGCGGAAATGGAAAAACGAGAGGAGCGGTGAAGGAAATTTGACAATTTGTATCGGATTCGTTTATTGAATGAAATTTCCCAATACAATGATAGGAGAGAAGTCGGGAACAATGCCAAGTTCCGATGAGGTCTTCCTGATTGTGTAATAAAAGTTTCTCTCGTTCAACGTCCTTAGAATTGTCCTTAAAAAATTTTTTCTGCATAAACTGAGAATAGGTCTCAATGCAATCCTTTCCGGAAAGTAAATCCTTGCGAAGAAAACCAACTAGTTTTTCTGCGGTAAGAAGCTTCAGGTTGGGAACATCAAACAAAGGTTTAAGGCGGCGGATTTCTTTAAAAATATCCAAACTTTCAATTTGTAAAAAAGGGGAAGGAATGTGGAGATCCTTACATTTTTTTTCAATATAAGGAATGTCAAATCCACCACCATTATAATGCACGAGAGTGGTAAAGGTGCTTAGAAATTCAGTGAAATTTTCAATGATCTCTTTTTCACTGATATAATCGTCAGCAAACCATTGGCGGGTATAAAACGTTTTCTCGTTAGCGTTATACCAGAGAGCGCCAATGAGGTACAAGGAAGAAACCTTCGGAGAAAACCCCGTGGTTTCAATGTCGAAAATACAGATTTGTTCTTTGGATACACCTGCGTAAGCATTCAGTATAGCAAAACAGTCAGTGGATAAAGAAATTGTATTATTAAAAATTTGCATAGGCACCTCGTCTGAAAACTTTTGATGTGGTTATTATAACATGTATATGACAAAATTGAAAACAAATATTTAACAAACAAAATAAACATAGAAAAATAGAAAAGAGTGTGCTATTATAATGAGTGTGCTAAAAATGGTAGAAGGGAGATGAGCATGTGGAAAAGAAGAAGGGAAAGCGGCTTGATCAGCTAAAGGGACGGATGCAAAGTAGCATGAGTGGTTTTTTGCGTGCTTGTATTTTGGGATTACTTGTACTCTTTCAGTTTGCAATCATTATTTTTATTCCACTGCTCTTTCATGAGTATGCTACATGGTTGTACATTATGTTTGAGATTGGTGGGTTAATTGGAATTCTGGCATTGACCAATGACAGTCGTAATATGTCATATAAGTTTTCCTGGCTATGTGTTATTTTGATTTTTCCTATATCTGGATTGATTATGTTTAATCTCTGGGGAAAAGTGGGAAAAAAGAATAAATTAAATCTAGCCATTGCGAAGCGGATGAAAGAAACACACCGTATCTTGGTTCAGGATAAAGAAGTGGCAGAAGAGTTTGCAAAAAAGCATCCCGTATCTTCTCGTATGTCAAAGTTTATGATTGCTGAGGGTAGTCCTATTTATAAAAACAATGAAGCAAAATATTATGCCTTTGCGGAAGAGGCTTTTGAAGATTTGTTTGAGGATTTGGAACATGCAAAACGGTTTATTCTTATCGAGTTTTTTATCGTGGCAGAAGGGGCTATTTGGGATCAGATGCATGAAATCCTAGTACGAAAAATCAAAGAAGGCGTGGAAGTGAAATTTCTCTATGATGATTTTGGGGCATTGTTTCGTACAGGGAAAGATTTTGCTTCGAAACTTCGAGAAGAAGGCTTTAAGGTGGAGGTATTTAATCCAATCCACAAATATGTAAGCAAGCTATATATGAATTTTCGTGATCATCAGAAAATTGTTGTAATTGATGGAAATATTGGATATACAGGAGGTTTCAACATCGCCGATGAATATGCCAATCTTATCGAGCGATTTGGTGTTTGGAAAGATGCTGGAATTCGCGTCAAAGGAGACGCGGTGTGGGGACTTACGGTAACCTTTATGGAAATGTGGTCGGTATGTGCAAGGGAACCCGTTCTGGATATCAATTCCTATCGTCCGACAGAAAAGTTTCCGGAATCCGATATGTATTGTCATATACTTCGGGATGGTCCGGCGTTGGGTACAAAAAGTTTTGTGGGAAGTATTTACAAGCAGATGATTAATTATGCGGGAAAGAAATTGTACGTCATGACGCCTTATTTGATTTTGGAGGAGACATTGCTTCGAAGTCTTTTGGAGGCAAAAAGCAGAGGCGTGGATGTGCGAATTATTACACCGAATATTCCGGACAAAAAGCATGTGAAATGGTTGACGGAATATTACTATGGAAATTTATTAAAGCAAGGAATTCGAATTTACGAGTATACACCTGGATTTATCCACTCCAAGGTTGTGATGGCGGAACATTGTGCTGTGGTGGGAACAATCAATATGGATTATCGCAGCTTCTATCTTCATTATGAAAATGGAGTGTGGGTGTATGATGCAGAGTTTTTGACAAAGGTGGAAAAAGATTTTAACGATACATTTGCAGTCAGTCGTGAAATTACTTACGAGGAATGGTTAAAACGGCCGATAAAAAGAAAGTTGATTCAGCCATTTTTGAAAGTGTTTTCTACGTTGACATAAGAGAAAGAATGGAGAAAATAGTATGATACAGTTTGTAAAAGGTGAATTGGATACGGTATCGGAACAGGTGATCGTGGTGGAAAATAATGGCATTGGGTTTGAAATTATGGTGCCTCTTTCGGTGGTGTCCAATCTTCCCCAGACAGGAAATGAAGTGAAGATTTATACATATACGTATGTGAGAGAAGACGCACTTCAGTTGTATGGATTTCTGACGCGAGATGAATTGGCTATGTTTAAATTGCTTATTACAGTAAATGGTATTGGACCAAAAGGTGCCTTAGGAATTCTTTCGGTTATGGATGCAGATGCATTACGATTTGCGATTATGGCAGACGATGCGAAAAGCATTGCGAAAGCGCCGGGAATCGGAGCTAAGACAGCAAGTAAGTTGATTTTGGAATTGAAGGATAAAATGGACTTCGAAGAAGCAGTGGAAAATGTATTGGAAAAGGGTGGAGCATCGGTAGCGGTAAAAGACAATCCAAAGGATGTTGGATATGCGGCGAATGAAGCCATTCAAGCGTTGGTGGCATTGGGATATACTAGCACAGAGGCTGTGAAAGCAGTGAAAAAAGTGGATTTGACAGAAGATATGACAGTGGAGGATATATTAAAAGCTGGATTGAAGAATTTGTAGAGGAATGGAGACTACTATGGAAAAACGAGTAATATCCACAGACATTATGGAAGAAGATTATAAAATTGAAAATAGTTTGCGCCCCAAATTACTGAGCGACTACATTGGTCAGACAAAGGCGAAAGAAAATCTGAAAATATTTATCGAGGCGGCAAAGGCGCGAGGTGAGTCTTTGGATCATGTTCTTTTATATGGTCCACCAGGACTTGGAAAAACCACTTTGGCTGGTATTATTGCCAATGAGATGGGAGTAAATCTTAAAATTACCTCAGGTCCTGCCATTGAAAAGCCGGGTGAAATTGCATCCATACTTAACAATCTTCAGGATGGAGATCTTTTGTTTGTGGATGAGATTCATCGTTTGAATCGGCAGGTGGAAGAGGTGTTATATCCAGCGATGGAGGATTTTGTTATTGATATCGTCATCGGGAAAGGTGCCTCTGCTCGCAGCATTCGATTGGATCTGCCACGATTTACGTTGGTAGGTGCTACTACGAGAGCAGGAATGCTGACAGCACCTTTGCGGGATCGTTTTGGTGTTGTAAATAAGTTGGAATTTTATTCGGAAGAAGAATTAACAACGATTGTAAAGCGGTCGGCGTCAGTTTTTAAAGTGGAGATTGATGAGCGAGGTGCGATCGAAATAGCCAGACGTTCCCGAGGGACGCCACGACTAGCCAATCGATTATTGAAACGTGTGCGTGATTTTGCACAGGTAAAATATGATGGTAAAATCACATTGGAAGTGGCCAATTTTGCGTTGGACTTGTTGGAAGTGGACAAGTATGGTTTAGATAACACAGATCGTGGAATTTTGATTACTATGATTGAAAAATTTGCCGGTGGACCAGTTGGGTTGGAAACATTGGCGGCAAGTATCGGAGAAGATAGTGGAACCATTGAGGATGTGTATGAACCCTATTTGATTCAGAATGGTTTTATCGCTCGGACACCTAGGGGACGTGTCGTGACGGATCGTGCATACGGCCACCTCGGTTTAGATATTAACAAGTAGAAAGGAAGAAAAATTATGGCAAATACGAATGCAGTAAAGGACCCGAAAAATGGAGTGATATCATGTTGGGTTTGTACTGGAATGATGATATTTATGAACATATTACGTCTTGTAATGTTGCGCATGGAAAATAAAGTGTGGGATTGGATTTTTATTATTCTCATCGCGATTTGGGTGATTCTTTCTGTTGTGGAAACGACAAAATACATGATCCGTAAGAAAAAGAACAATTCAGTTGGTTCTAAATAAAAATTTAAAAATAGGTCATGAAATATTCATATATTTCGTGTAGCATAGAGTTCACTCATATGTGAAGGAGGTAAAAAATGAGATTAAGAGAACGATTTCAACGAATGATGTATGGAAGATATGGCAATGATTCGTTGGGAACATTTTGTTTTGTAATGTATTTGGTGCTTTGGTTTGTTACTATGTTTTTCCGAAAAACGCCAGTACAATTCGTCTTGAACGTTGTCGCATATGTTTTTGTTATTGCCTATTTTTATCGATTTTTTTCACGAAATATATACAAGCGTCAGCAAGAGAATCAAAAGTATTTGCAAATGAAGCAGAAGGTAAAAAATTACTGGAAGTTTCTCAGACTAAAGTTTGCGGAACGAAGTGGTGTGAATAAATTGTTTCGTTGTCCAAAATGTCACCAGATTATACGTGTGCCAAAGGGAAGAGGAAAAATCGCGATTTCTTGCCCGAAGTGTCGATTTGAATTCATAAAAAGAAGTTAAAAACAGGAGACGAATATGTTTGGTTATGTCATGGTAAATAAGCCAGAATTGAAAATACGTGAGTACGAACGATACAAGGGGTTTTACTGTGGCTTGTGTCGAGAGTTAAAGTGTCAATATGGACGTTTGAGTCAGTTGACATTGACTTATGATATGACGTTTCTGATTTTGCTACTTTCTTCTCTTTATGAGCCATCAGAGCTAGAGGAGAGACATATTTGCCTGGTACATCCCGGGAAGAAACAACGGATGATCGGTAATGAATTTACAATGTATGCGGCTGATATGAATGTGTTGCTTTCGTATTATCATTTTGAGGATGATTGGAAAGATGAGAAAAAAATAGCGGGATGGCTTGGAAGTCAAGCGTTTCGAAGCAAAGCAATGCACAGTGCCTCTTTCTATCCACGAAAGGCAAAGGTGATTCAGGAACAGTTGGGACAGCTGGCGAAGCTGGAAAAAGAAAATGTGACGAACATTGATGAGATTAGTCGTCCCTTTGGAGAACTGATGTCAGAGCTGTTTGTGTACAAAGAAGATGCCTTTGAAGTGATTTTAAGAAGATTTGGGTACTTTTTAGGGAAATATATATATTTGTTGGATGCCTACATGGATGTGGAGGAAGATTACAAAAAAGAATGTTTTAATCCATTTTTGGGCGAGTTTCAAGAGGATGGTTTTTCGGATAAGATATCGCAAATATTGGAACATACCATACGGGCTGCGATTGTGGAATTTGAAAAATTACCATTGGAACAAGATTTGCCGATATTACGGAATATATTATATGAAGGGGTAAAAATCCCTATTATGAAGAAAAGAGGGAAAGAATGATACGAGATCCATATGGTGTTCTTGGCGTAAGTCGGGGAGCGAGTGATGAAGAAATAAAGAAAGCATACCGGAGATTGAGTCGTCAGTACCATCCGGACTCTTATGCTGGGAAGTCAGAACAAGAGCAGGAGATGGCGGAAGAAAAATTTCGCCAGATTCAGGAAGCATATAATCAAATCGTGGATGAACGTTCGGGAAAGGGAAGCACTTATTCTAGTTCCGGATATGGAGCGGGATATGGAGCGGGATACGGCGCTGGAAGAAGAACTACTACTGGTACTGCAGAAGACCAATATCTTATGGCGGCTATGAATTATTTGTGTGCTAGAAAATATAATGAAGCGGTAAATGTGCTTCTTTCGATTGATGAGGAAAAGCGTGGTGGACGTTGGAATTATCTGTGTGCCATCGCTAATATGGGATTGGGGAATAATGTCATGGCACAGGAATATGCAGAACGTGCGGTGGAGTTGGAGCCAAATAACTTAGAATTTCGTCAATATTATCAGCAGCTGTTAAATGGACAGAATCCGAATCCGTTTAGTGGATTTGGTAGCTTTGGCGGTGGTTACGGTGGTGGTTACAATGGTTACGGAGGATATGGAAATTATGGTGGTAATTACACATCATGTGGAACGGGAAGTTTGTGTTGTGATCTCTGGTGCCTTGACACCATGTGTGAGTGTATGGGAGGCGATTTGTGCGGATGCTGCTAAATAGTAATAAAGCATTGGCAGGAGTAAGTATGTTATCTGCATTAAGTGTGATCGTATTAATGTCGGGTGCATATTTCTTCACAAATACATTTTTTTTTACAGCCTTGGCAGCGTATCTTGTTGGGTATTCCGTCAATAAATACAACCTAAAATATGGTAGTATGCAGTTGGTGGTATGTACGATATTAGACGCTTTTTTGAATCCCGATAAGGTGAATTGGATGTTGTATTTGGCTCTCGGGAGTTATTTGATTATTTGCGAATGGATTTTTCGTAAATGGAACCGAATTGTAGACATTCGAAAAAAAATGCGTAGGCAATTGGTTTATAATTGCATTGTATTTAATGTAATGTATATTCCGGTAATTGTACTATTTCAAGAAATTTTGATGGGAGAAAAAGCGAAGGAAGTATTACCGGAAAATGCAACTTTGTGTGTTGTGATACTGTGGGTGCTGGGGCAGGTTGGTTGGCTTATATATGATAAAGCGTACCGGGTATTTTTTCAGACATTACAACGTCGAAAATTGTAAGAGGGGCTCTGAATAGTTACGATGAAAGTGAGTGGAGCGATTCGATGAAAAGGGCGACATTATTTTTGGGCGCATTCCTTGCGACTTTTTTGTGGGGAAGCGCCTTTCCTTGTATAAAAATTGGATATCAGTGGATGAACATTGCAAGTAGTGATACAGGAAGTCAGATGCTATTTGCGGGGATGCGGTTTTTTGTGGCAGGATTACTTGTATTACTAGTAGGGAGCATTGGGAGTAAGAAGGTATTAGTTCCCCAAAGAGAATCAGGACGCCTATCGCCTTGGTGGATTTTGTGGTTGCTGGCCCTCACACAGACCTTTTTGCAATACTTTTTTTATTATATAGGCCTAGCCCATGTCAGTGGCACAAAAGGTTCCATCATGAATGCAATGGGAACGTTATTTACGGTACTTATTGGCATGATTTACTTTCGTAATAAGCCGGGAATATGTAAGATGGCAGGCGTGGGAATTGGAATGTCTGGCGTCGTGGTAGCTTGCTTTTCTGGAATAGGGAAAGGAGTTAGCTGGCTTGGAGAAGGCGCTCTTTTGATATCTGCCGTGTTTATTGCAATTGGTAATATCGTGAACAAGAAGGCGTCAGAAAGTCAGAATCCAATGTTGGTAACCGGCTGGCATCTTCTGTTGGGAGGAGGAATGTTAGTTATAACTGGAATCGGCATGGACGGATTCGTAGAAATCGCCGATATACATAGTGGAATGCTAATGGCATATTTAATCTTTATCTCAGCAGCAGGATTTGGAATATGGTCATATTTGCTGAGACATAACCCGGTAGAAAACGTAGCGATATTTATGTTTTTAACGCCTGTATTTGGTACGCTATTATCAAGTATACTATTACGAGAAAAAATGAATCAAATCGTGTGGATATCCCTTATTATGGTGTGTCTTGGTATATTTATGGTGCAACAGGAGAAACCACAGAAATTGGAATAAAAGAGGAGGAATTGTAATGCTATTTGGACCACGAAAAAACAGAGAATTGGAACAATTACTTGAATCCGTCAACATGAACTGCTCAAACAATTACAAAGACGCAGCAAAAATGGATTACGAGAAATTTTGGAGACGTTTGGAAGAATTAAAACAATCTGGTGAAATCTCCACCAAAAGCTACACCTACTACGAACAAGAAGGAACCAAACTCCAAGGAAAAATGAAAAACTATAATCATAATAATAACGTGCGAAGCTTTTAGCCGCGCAGAATCGAAAAAGAGACAACATGTAAGCTTGCTTACAGATGTTGTCTCTTTTTCGATTCTATGGGGCGTTAGCCCCCATGACGAGCCTGAGGAACAGGCGAGGAATGAGAAGTGGCGAAAGAGAGTCGCGCAGACCGGAAGTGTATGTCGTTAGTGGGCTTAAAAAAGAGACAACATGTAAGCTTGCTTACAGACGTTGTCTCTTTTTCGATTCTATGGGGCGTTAGCCCCCCATGACGAGCCTGTGGAACAGGCGAGGAATGAGAAGCGGCGAAAGGGAGGTTAAGAAATTGTCGAATTTTGCCGATAATATAATTAGTGGAAATCCATAGCTGCTGATGACGAATTCTTTCGTATAAGGCAAATACACATGAAAGGAGTCATGGGATGAATATACAATCATGGATAACAGGACAGGGAAGTCCGACAAGTGCCACTACTAGAAAAAGTATTGAAACTGCTGGAAAAAAGCAGAGTGCCTTATCACAAGGTACAGGGAAAAAGGAAAAGGAAAAAGACTCCTATTGGGATTTACTTACCGAATCCTATGAGCCTTCTCAGAAGGCAGAGGAGTACAAAAAGAAATTGGAGAAAGTGGAAGCCACGAAGCCAAATAAGTCAGAAGACGTTCCGCTTAGTGATAATGCTAAGAAATTGTTGGAAGAGTTGAAAGAAAAGTATTCCAATATGGACTTTTTTGTTGCATCGTATTCCACAGAAGAAGAGGCGCAACGCTATCTTCGTCAAGGAACAAAGGAGTATAGCGTACTCATTGATCCGGAGACTTTGGAAGCAATGGCTGCAGATGCAGAAGTTCGGAAAAAGTACGAAGACATTTTAGCCGGAGCAGGCGACAAGCTGGAAGAACTGAAAGAAAAGTTGGGAGAAGATGCGGATAAGGTAGAACACTTTGGTATCGTAATTGACCAAACGGGAACGGTTTCATACTTTGCTGAGTTGGATAAACTCAGTGAGTCCAGAAAAGAACAGCTTGAGGCAGCAAAAGAGAAGAAGGCTCAGGAGAAAAAGGAAAAAGAACGTGCGGAGGAAAAGCGGAATGCAAAGGACAAAGAGGACTTTGTGAAAGCAAACTCCATGGATGAATTGGTAGAGAAAATTCAGGAGCGCGTGGCAGCGTGGGAAGTGCAGGTTCCAGAGGGTGGTTTTGACATTGTGATGTAAAAATGTCGATGGAGTCATCGTATAAGTGCGAAGAACTTATAGGATGGCTCTATTTTTTACCATACTTCGAAACTTTTCCACCGAAGGATTGTAGACAGAATCCTTTGAATAAGCAAAACCAACGGTACGTGAGGAAATTTCTTTTTCCAGAGGAATTTCCAGAAGCGTGCCGTTTTTTAGGTCTTCCTCTACGAAATCTCGGATAACACAAGCGATTCCTAAACCAATTTTTGCAAATTCTACCAGAAGTTCCATGTTGCTGGTTTCCAAAATTTGTCCGGTTTTGATGGAATATTCTTGGAAATATTGTTCCGCATGTTGCCGAGAGATATTTTCTCGATCCATAAGCATAAGGGTGGCTGCCTGAAAAATATTGTTATTGCTTTCTTGATAATCTACCTTTTCGCGAAGCCGAAGGTTCTCTAAATATGTAGGAGAGGCCACAAAGCTATAGGATAATTGTTTTAAAGGCATGAAATCCAATGGTTTTGAGGCGTTCATTTCCACAATGAGTCCCACATCCAATTTGTTTTCGGATAAACGTAATGCAGTCTCGCTGGAAGAGAGACAGTCAATGGTTACGGTGGTATGAGGATTTTCCTGAACAAAATGTTGAAGAAGTGGTAGCATGATGTGCTTACATAAAGTAGTGCTGACGCCAATATGGATCTGTCCTGTTTCCAGTTCACGATTGCGTTTTAGACGCAATTCTCCCTCGTGAATGGAAGAAAAAGCAGAGGCAATGTGTTCATATAAAAGTTTCCCGTCCTCCGTTAATGTGACACCACGGGAACTACGAGTAAACAGTGTGGTATCTAAGGATTCTTCCAGTTTTTTGATGGATTTACTAATAGCTGGCTGGCTGATGTACAATTCAGAGGCTGCATGGGAAAAATTACCATGTTTTGCTACCGTGTAAAAAATTTGATAACTTGATAAATGTTCCATGAAAACATCCTTTCTTAATTCCAGTTTGTTCAAAGTATACCATGATGGAATGAAAAAGTAAATAGATATAACTTGAAATTATGCCATATATGAGAAACTGATAATTTATTTTTTCAGCGTTCTCTGTTAGAATAATGGATACAGAGCTATGAATTGCGAAAGGAGAGATTCAAAATGGGAATGACAATGACCCAGAAAATTCTGGCGGCTCACGCTGGACTTGATAGCGTAGTAGCAGGTCAGTTAATTGAAGCAGATTTGGATTTGGTGCTGGCAAACGATATTACCGGACCAGTTGCCATCCACGAAGTAGAAAAATTAAATAAGAAGACGGTGTTTGATAAGGACAAGATTGCTCTTGTACCAGATCATTTTACGCCAAACAAAGACATTAAATCCGCGGAGCATTGTAAGTGTGTGCGTGAATATGCACAAGCTCAAGGTATTACGAATTACTTTGAGGTAGGAGAGATGGGAATTGAGCATGCTCTTCTTCCGGAAAAAGGATTGATTGTAGCTGGAGAGACTTGCATTGGTGCGGATTCACATACATGTACATATGGAGCCCTTGGTGCGTTTTCTACAGGTGTAGGAAGTACGGATATGGGTGCTGGTATGATTACAGGAAAAGCATGGTTTAAAGTACCTTCTGCCATTAAGGTAGTATTGAAGGGGAGCCTACAGAAATGGGTAAGCGGTAAAGATGTCATTCTTCATTTGATTGGAAAAATCGGAGTGGATGGTGCGTTGTATCGTTCTCTCGAATTTACCGGTGAAGGTGTAAAGAGTCTTACTATGGATGATCGTTTTGCGATTGCCAATATGGCCATCGAAGCTGGTGCGAAAAATGGTATCTTCCCAGTAGACGAGAAGACCATCGAATATATGAAGGAGCATTCCACAAAATCGTATACGGTATATGAGCCGGATGAGGATGCGGAGTACGATGAGGAAATTGTAATCGATTTGGATACATTGGAGCCTACGGTTGCATTCCCACATTTGCCAGAGAATACAAAGACCGTAAAAGAGTCTGGCGAAGTTGTAATCGATCAGGTTGTTATCGGTTCTTGTACCAATGGTCGTATCGGTGACCTTCGTGCCGCAGCGGCTGTATTAGAAGGAAAGAAAGTAAAGAAGGGAATTCGTTGTATTATTTTCCCAGCAACTCAAGCGATTTATCTTCAGGCAATTGAAGAAGGTTTGATTCAGACATTTATCAAAGCAGGTGCTGTTGTAAGTACACCAACTTGTGGACCTTGCCTGGGTGGACATATGGGAATTCTGGCCGCAGGCGAACGTGCAGTATCTACTACAAACCGTAACTTTGTTGGTCGTATGGGTCACGTGGAGTCAGAGGTGTACTTGGCAAGCCCGGCAGTAGCTGCTGCAAGTGCAATCACAGGAAAGATTTCGGAGCCATCTGAGTTAGGAGGAGAATAATGAAAGCATTAGGTAAAGTTTTTAAATATGGTGATAATGTAGATACAGATGTAATCATCCCTGCGCGTTATCTGAATTCTTCAGATCCAGCAGAGCTTGCAACACATTGTATGGAAGATATCGATAAGGATTTTGTAAATAATGTGCAGAAAGGCGACATCATTGTGGCGGAGAAAAACTTTGGTTGTGGTTCGTCTCGTGAGCATGCACCGATTGCTATCAAAGCCGCTGGTGTAAGCTGTGTCATCGCAGAGACATTTGCACGTATTTTTTATCGAAATGCCATCAATATTGGATTGCCAATCATCGAGTGCAAAGAGGCTTCCGAAAATATTGAGGCAGGAGACGAAGTGGAAATTGATTTTGATAGTGGTGTGATTGTGAACAAGACAAAGAACCAAAGCTATCAGGGACAGGCATTCCCTGAGTTTATGCAGAAGATCATCAAAGCGGAGGGCTTGATGAATTATATTAATAGTAAGTAATCCGTATAAATAAAAGAAAAACCGTCCATACTATTCCAAAAGCGAAGTCAGGAATGGAAAGGACGGTTTTTTATGTGGGGAATTATCATTGGTATGATTTCGGGGGCATTGATGAGTATACAGGGAGTGTTTAACTCCGAAGTGACAAAACAGAGTAGCATTTGGTTAGCAGCAGCCTTTGTGCAGATTTCCGCCTTTGCGGTATGTATTGTAGCGTGGCTGGTGACAGGGAAGGATGGAACCATCAGTAGCTTGTGGAATGTACAGCCGAAATATATGCTTCTTGGTGGTGCCATTGGTGCATTTATTACCTATACTGTCATTCAAGCGATGAACCAGTGTGGACCGGCAAGAGCGGTTGTGTTTATCGTTACGGCACAGATCGTAGTGGCGTATATCATTGAATTAATGGGGCTTTTTGGTGTAGAAAAACAGCCCTTTGAATGGCGTAAAGTCATTGGTTTGGTGGCAGTTATTGCAGGAATCATTACATTTAAATGGAAATGAAAAAAAGTGTTGTAAAATTTACCTTTCATTGATACAATTAGGGTATGCACTTTAGTTTCTTTGTTCCCAGATTGGAGAACATATATGATGAATAAAAGCAAAGTTAAGACAATACTCGTGGTATGTCTTGTAGTAGTGTGTGGAGTGTTATGGTTGTTCTGGGGAAACACAGAGCAAAAGGTGGTTAATTCCGAAAATGCATTTGTGATTGATCAGGACGACCCGAGTTCCACAGAGGTACCAGCAGGTGAGACAGAGAAAAAGATATATGTACATATCGTAGGTGCAGTAAAAAAACCAGGAGTATACACATTTGGAAAGGAACCAAGAGTAATTGAAGTTATCCGGGCTGCGGGTGGATTTACGAAACAAGCAGTACGGTCAAGTGTAAATCAAGCAGAACTGGTGGGTGATGGAGTCCAGCTTGTCATTGAGTCAAAAAAAGATAGCAAAGCGAAGAAGGTTGAAAAGGGAGACCAAGAATCGTCTGGAAAAATAAATCTCAATGCTGCAAGTAAAGAAGAATTGATGACATTGCCGGGAATTGGTGAATCTAAGGCGATGGCGATTCTTTCTTACCGAGACACCAACGGAAGGTTTCAAAAAATCGAAGATGTTATGAACATTACTGGGATAAAAAACGGTGTGTTTGACAAGATAAAGGATTATATTCAAGTGTGATTGACAAATATATGTTTCAGGGGAGCTTCTGGCAGAATATATAGAGGGATTAGCCTCAGAAAGGAAGTACAACACATGGCAAAGAAAGTATTGGTAGTAGATGACGAGAAATTGATTGTAAAGGGATTGCGTTTCAGTTTAGAGCAAGATGGCATGGAAGTAGATTGTGCCTACGACGGAGAAGAAGCTCTGGAAGCAGCAAAAAATACAAAATATGATGTCATATTGCTAGATGTTATGTTGCCAAAGTTTACGGGATTTGAAGTGTGCCAGCAGATTCGTGAGTATTCCGATGTGCCGATTATCATGTTGACTGCTAAGGGAGATGACATGGATAAAATCTTAGGATTGGAGTATGGCGCGGATGATTATATTACCAAGCCATTTAATATTCTTGAGGTAAAGGCAAGAATTAAGGCAATCATGCGAAGAAGTTCGAAAAAAGAGGAAAAACCAGTGGAAGATCCTTCGGTTCGTGTTTTTGGAACGATGAAGGTAAATGTGGATAGTCGAAGAGTATTCTTGGACGGAAAAGAAGTGAATCTAACAGTAAAAGAATTTGATCTTTTAGAGCTTTTGATGAATAATCCCAATAAAGTATATAGTAGGGAAAAATTGCTGAACGATGTGTGGGGATATGAGTATCTGGGGGATGTTCGTACAGTGGATGTACATGTGCGTCGTCTCAGAGAAAAGATAGAGACTACACCAAGCGATCCAAAATATATACATACAAAATGGGGTGTTGGCTATTATTTCCAAGCTTAAAGAAAAAATAAAATTTTTTAAAAGCATGCACGTCCAGAGTATGGGAGTGTTGATTTTAATTGGTGTAGCACCATTGATTGTATTTTCGTTGATTTTTATCAATACCTACAAATCTAGAAGCATATCTCAGCATATTGCAGAGATACAGGTGCGAGGAAACGTGATATCAAATCTGATTGTAAGTTCCGGTTATTTTACGAGTGATAATAAAAGTGAAGTAGATGCGGAGCTTGCCCATGTGTCAGATAATTATGATGGTAGAATTTTAATTGTTGATTCGAAATTAAAAGTTATACGCGATACCTATGGATTAGAAGAAGGAGAAACCGTAATTCTTCCAGAAGTAATCCAATGTTTTCGAGGTGACGCTTCTAAAGTTGTAAACCAATATCGTGAGAATGTCGAGATATACGTACCTGTTATGGGGACGGACAGAGAAACGGTATATGGTGTTGTTGTCATGAATTTTTCTCTTCAATCCATTATTTCATTATATGAAAATATTCGAACGGTAACATTTTCTGTTATTTTGCTTTTTTCCATTATTATCATTGTTGTTGCTTGGATTGTATCCGGACAGCAAGTAAGACCATTGAAACGTTTGGTGGAGTCCATTGGACATGTCAGTTTCGGGAATTTTAGTGAGAAAGTGGAAGTGCGAGATAATCTGGAAGTGTCTAATATTTCAGATGCGATTAACTCCATGTTGACAGTGGTGCAAAACCAAGAGGATTCACGACAGGAGTTTGTTTCCAATGTGTCTCATGAGTTGAAAACGCCGATTACATCGATTAAAGTATTGTCAGAATCGCTCTCCATGCAGGAAGATGTTCCTGTGGAGTTGTATAAGGAATTCATGGTAGATATCAATGATGAATTGGAACGAATGAATAAAATCGTAAATGATTTGTTGTCGCTGGTACGTATGGATAAGTCAGCAGTTCAAATGTCAGTGGAAGAAGTGAATGTCAATGAGTTTGTGGAGGGAATCCTAAAAGGAATTACTCCGATTGCTTCCCAAAGAAACATAGAGATTATATTTGAAAGTGTTCGTCCTGTAGTGGCACAGATTGATTCAGTGAAACTTGGAATGGCAGTGACAAATATTATTGAGAATGCAGTGAAATATAATTTT
The DNA here is from genome assembly GCA_017938215.1 of Eubacterium sp. GTDB lineage: Bacteria > Bacillota > Clostridia > Lachnospirales > Lachnospiraceae > Eubacterium_F. Next base: position 52,418 of record JAGBBZ010000039.1, read on the forward strand.
GACAATGGTTGGGTAAAAGTTACGTTAAATGCGGATCATAAATTTTTCTATCTGCGCGTGGCGGATTCGGGAGTTGGGATTCCAGAAGAATTGCACGAACGTATTTTTGAACGTTTTTATCGAGTGGATAAGGCGAGATCCAGAGAAACGGGAGGAAATGGTCTTGGATTGGCAATTACAAGAAATGCAGTGCTTCTTCATCGAGGCTCTATTAAGGTTCATAGTATTGAGAAACAGGGGACTACATTTGCTGTCCGAATTCCATTGAATTTCCAAGCACCATTAAGTTGAGGGAAGGAGAGATGGTTATGATTCGAATTCGATTGGTTTGTCTTTCTCTTCTCGTGGCATGTTTGCTTAGTGGATGTTCATGGGGCGATTATGCCGAGAACAAGGGAGAAATTATATTGTATCAAGTGGCAGAAAACGGACTTGGTTTGAAAACAACAGAGTATCATCTAAAGACAAATACCAAAGAAGTGGTTGAGATTGTAGATGAGTTGTTGTCGACTTTTCGAGGTGTAGATATTCGAGATTTTCAGCTTAAAGAGAAGCAGTTATCAATTTATTTTTCTTCTGCTTATTACAATACAAAAGAAATTGACGAAGTGCTTCTTCGGGCGGCAATTGTAAAGACATTATGTCAAGTTTCCGGAGTGGAATATGTGGAGTTTTTTGTGAATGATGCGCCACTTTTAATTGATGGAGAAGTGGTTGGTGTTATGAGTCATCTATCTTTTATGGACAGTATTGGTGGAAATGGCTATACTCAGGAAAAATATGTCACGTTGTACTTTTCGGATGCATCGGGAAAATCCATTCGGGAAGTTACTTCGAAGTTGACTTATGATATGACAGTGCCGTTGGCACGTCTTTTAGTGGAACAGTTGTTGCTTGGTCCGGAACAGTTGGAAGGAATTAATACATCGGATGTACGAAAGACGGTTCCAACGGGGACAAAGCTAAATTCTCTTACGATTCGGGATAATGTGTGTTATGTGGATTTTAGTAAAGAATTTTACAATATGCAAGCAGAGATTAACAGTGAAGTAGTCGTTTATAGTATTGTAAATACGCTTTGTGAACTTTCGGATGTAAATATGGTTCAGTTTACCATCGACGGGGAGCAAAGCGAATTATATGGTGACATGAAAGGATTCAATACTCCATTTGAGAGAAATTTGGATTTGGTTACAGGAGGAAGTAAAGGATAGAAGGGGGTGTTGCGTTGGTGATACGAAGACCAATGTTGGCAATATTTCTCCTTCTGGTACTTGGAATTATAATATGGCAAAAGTTGGGGGTGGGAGCCCCCGAGTTGCCGGATTCGGATATTAATGTTCAGTGCCAGGGACAAGTTGAACAAATACAAGTCAAACCATCGGGACAAGTTTTCGTGTTAGCGGATGTTGAGATGGTGGCAGATGATGACAAAGAGCGTGTGGAAGTAGAAAAAGTAATTGTTTATAATTCTTCTGACATTCAATTATTTTCTAAGACAAAAATTGGTAACATCGTTAAGGTCGCAGGAAGTTATTCTGCATTTCAGCGTGCGACGAATCCAGGTGAATTTAATCAATATGAATATTATCGAAGTATGAAGGTGTCTGGTAGTGTATTTGCAGAACATTTTTCGATTTGTGATGATCGCTGTTTATATATGGAACAGGGATTGTTTGAAGTGCGCCAAATGGCGATGAAACAGCTAAGAGGCCTTATGACGGAGGAGGACGCCGGAGTTCTGGGAGCAATGATACTTGGAGAGAAAAGTGGTCTTCTGGCAGATACGAAGGATTTGTACCAGCAGACGGGAATTGGTCATATACTCGCTATTTCAGGATTGCATATATCGATGTTGGGAGTGGGGGTTTTTTCTTTTTTAAGAAAGTATCTTTTTTCTCTGAAAAAGTCAGTTATTGTAACGGTTTTGTTTTTGTTTGTGTATGGACAATTAACCGGGTTTCCGGTAGCGACAACCCGGGCAGTTATTATGCTTTGTTGTCGTCTGCTGGCCAGATATAGTGGACGGACGTATGATGTCTGGTCGGCGTTGGCATTCAGTGGAATTGTAATATTAATTCAAGAGCCTTTGCAGCTGTTTCAATGTGGATTTTTGTTATCTTATGCTGCAATTGCAGGAATTCATTTATTTGAACCGATAATGGAAGTGTTGAAAGTGAAAAATCGGATGATCCAATCGGTGATTAGTAGTGGTGCATTTTTCGTTGTTACATTGCCAGTGATGCTGTGGTTTTTTTATGAGGTGTGTCCATATACGGTTGTTGTTAATCTTGTTGTCTTACCCGTGCTTTCGCTTTTGATCGGGCTTGGGATTTTAGGGTGTGTAGTATCGTTTGTGTGGCATCCAGGTGGAGAGTTTTTGTTGGCGACGTCACATTATATATTGAAATACTATAAATGGATCTGTGAAATGACAACGGAACTTCCTTTTAGTCGTATTGTAATCGGTCGTCCTTCCGTTGTGTGGATGGTGATGTATTACCTGATTCTCTTGGGAGTAATTCTTGCTGTGATGTGTGGGAGAAAAAAATGGTATGTTTATGCGGGGGCATTTGCAGTCTTGATGATGCTTGGAAAAGCACGACCACAGATGGAGTTTATGTATACACAGCTAGATGTGGGGCAGGGAGATTGTGCTTGCATCATGCATGGGGAGAGCACATATTTGATCGACGGAGGAAGTACCTCAGAGAAAGAAATTGGCAAATATGTATTAGAGCGTTTTCTGAAATTTTATGGACGACAAAAGGTGGATGTTGTGTTTGTTACTCATAGTGATGCGGATCACATCAATGGAATATTGGAATTGGTGGAAAGGCGGGAAAAATCGGGACTTGAGATTGAATCGGCTGTGGTACCTGAAATTGAGAAGAAGGACGAGAACTACATATCATTTTTAACAACTCTTGAACGATACGATACAAACGTTTATACCATGAAAAAGGGAGATGCATGTGGGAAGGACAAGCTTTCTTTTTCTTGTTTACATCCGGCACCTGATTATGAGTGGGAGAGTGAGAATGACTATTCTTTGACGTTAGATATCTCATATAAGGATTTTGAGATTTTGGCGACTGGAGATCTGGAAGAGACGGGAGAGGGTGTGTTACAGCTTCCAAGGAAAGGTTATGATGTGCTAAAGGTGGGACATCACGGGTCAAAAACATCCACATCCCAGGAACTTTTGGATCAGGTAAATCCACAAGTGGCCTTGATTTCCTGTGGGAAGAATAATCGGTATGGGCATCCGGCACCAGAAGTGGTGGAACGGTTGGAAAAGGTGGGAAGTCAGGTCATGTGTACGACAGAACAAGGAGCAATTATGATTGAAGTTGGAGAGGAGATAGGTGTGTATGGATATGGGAAATAGAAAAGGGAAATTTTCTTGACAAGAAAAAGGTAATATGTTACCATATTTGAACAACTTGAAAGATTTATAAGCAGAAAGGACATGAAAGATGAAAATATTAGTTACATACAAAAGTAAGACAGGATTTACAAAAAAGTACGCGGAGATGGTAGCAGAAGAAGTGGAATGTACGTTGATGGAGTTTAAGAAAGTATCCGTAGCTACTATGTCGGAGTACGATGTGGTTGTTTTTGGAACCCGCATGCATGCAGGCTTTGTGGATGGATTTAAGAAGGCGTATAAAATGTATCAGGAGAGCACAGCAAAGGAATTTGCGGTGTTCGCGACTGGAGGAATGCCGAATGAGGCGGAAGATGTGGTAAAGGAAATGTGGCACAATAATCTCAATACCGAAGAACTGGCGAAGCTTCCACATTTTTATATGCAGGCAGGACTTTCCTATGAGAAGATGGCATTCGGAGATAAGTTGATGATGAAAATGGCAGCTAAAATGATGAGTAAGCAAGAAGCAAAGAGTGACTATGATAGAGAATTTGCAAAGGCAATTCAAGGCTCCTATGATATTTCTGACAAGAAATATGCAGAGCCGTTGGTTGCATATTTGGCATCATTCCCAAATTGACAAAGCCTCATGAACACACTATAATTGAGTAAGAGAAAAGACAGGGAGGCGGAGAATTTGCAAACAATAGACGCACAGATTAAAACAGGTGAATTGTCTAGATTTCACTTGATATATGGAGAAGAGCCATATATGGTTCGCTATTATAAAAATAAATGCAAGTCAATGCTTTCCAATGAGGGCGATGATATGAACGCTTCTTTTTTCGAAGGAAATTCCATATCCCTTGAGGAAGTAAATTCATTGGGAAATACATTGCCGTTTTTTGCGGAAAAGCGTTTGCTTTTGATGGAGAATACGGAGCTATTTAAGGCATCCAATGATGTGGTGGATATGTTGGAAGAGTTCCCGGATACTACCTATGTGGTGTTTGTGGAAAAACAGGTTGATAAGCGTAATCGTTTGTATAAATGGATGCAGAAAAATGGGTGTGTGACGGAGTGTGTGTTGCAGCAAGAAAAAGATCTTGTTCCATGGGCAGCTCGCTATCTCAAAGGCTATGGGAAAAATATTTCCCGTAGTACAATGGAGTATATCGTATCTAAAGTTGGCTTTCAGATGGATATGCTTGTGAATGAATTGGATAAATTGATTGGCTATACAGGGGAGCGTGAAGAGATTACAGTTGCTGATGTGGATGAAATATGTTCGGGGCAGGTAGTCGGAAAGATTTTTGACATGATCGATGCAGTAATAGCGGGACAAACAGAAAAGGTATTTCGTTTGTATGGTGATTTGATTGAATTAAAGGAGCCACCATTGGTGATTTTGCATTTGCTGGGTCGTCATATTAATATTTTGCTTCAAGTAAAAGAAATTGGAAATAGTATGGCAGACCGTGATTTGGCAAAGAAAGTAGGGATTCCCTACTTTACTGTGGGGAAATATAAGAGTCAGGCAAAGCATTTTTCGAAAAAGCAGTTACTTCATCTTTTGGAAGAACGAGCGGATTACGAGGAACGTTTTAAGACGGGACGCCTAGGAGAGCGCCTGGTGGCAGAATTCTTTCTTGTAAAAGCGTTGACAAATGAGTGAAAAAGTGGTAAAAATATAGAGGTGGCAAAAGTGCCATTGTTGTTCGGAGACGTATCGAAGTGGTCATAACGAGAACGACTCGAAATCGTTTTGCCTTCACGGGCACGTGGGTTCGAATCCCACCGTCTCCGCTATTTGAATCAGACTAGCCTTGCGAGAGTGGATCGCAGGGCTGTTTTTAATCTATACGATTTAATATTATTGTTAAATTTATCATATTGAAAAAATGGCAGTTGGATGCTATACTTGACAAGACAGGGATTTTGAAAGGTGGAACATCGGAGGATGAAAAAAAGGATTTTAAAAATTGGCGGTATAATTCTAGGGGTGGTGGTACTTTGCTTGCTTGGTCTATTTTTTTATAAGAGCAGGGAGTATTTTTCAGATCAGTTTGGAAGAAATACATATATTAGCAACACAAATGTTAGCTCTTTGACGGTTGATGAGGCAGTAACTGCAATGAATGAGTCGAGGGGATTTTATGTGGTATTTGTAAAGAATGGTGCGGAACAACAAATCGATATTTCATCGGCAGTGTCGCGACTGTTTTCGCAAGAAGAGATTGCTGCATGCAAGAGCAAGTTTACTTTTTTTGAGTACCTCTTTGGGACGGAGAAAGATTTCCAAGTGAAACCAGAGCAGGCAGTTGTGGATGAAAAGGTGTTGCGAACTCTTTTGAAAGAGAATCTTCCGAAAGCTACAAGAAAGACAGTAAGTGCATATCTTGATGAGAATTACGAACTAGTTCCAGAAGTGTTTGGTGATGAGATTAATTACGACAATTTGATCTACGATATTAAACAGGGCGTGGAAACCGGTGAAAAGCTAAAGTATAAGTTGGAAGACTATTATAGTAAGCCTAAATTCACAAAGGAAAGCGAAAATATTGTAAAAGCGGTGAAATTGGCAAATGCATATTCGGATATGGTGATTACGTACCAATTTGGAGAGAAGACGGAAGAGATTAGTTGGAGTAAGTTAAAAAAACATCTTTCCTATAATCCAGATACGGCGGTTTTGACATTTAAAACGAAGTGGGTAAGAAAATACGTTCAGCAATTGGCGAAAAAGTACAATACTTACGGGAAGACTCGTACGTTTAAAACGACGAAAGACGGAAAAGTTAAGATTCGTGGTGGTATTATGGGATGGTGGATTCATGAGGATGAAACGGTAAAGCAGTTAAAAAAATTGTTGAAAAATAAGAAGAGTAAAGTTGTGGAGCCGATTTATCGAAGTATTGCGGCGCAGCATGGAAAAGATGATATTGGAGATACCTATGTGGAAATTAGCATTGAAAGGCAGCATTTGTGGTTCTATAAAAATGGCAAATTAAAGCTAGAGTCAGATGTTGTAAGTGGAAAGCTTACGAAGGAACGTAAGACCACAGTTGGTGTTCATCGTGTGTATGGAAAAGAGAGGGATCGTTACTTGGGAACCATGGCGGTACAAGGTTATCGCTCCTTTGTACGTTATTGGATGCCGTTTAACTGGGATGGTCAGGGACTCCATGATGCGTCTTGGAGAAGCAAATTTGGCGGAAATATTTATAAGAATGGTGGATCTCATGGTTGTGTAAATCTTCCATCATCATTTGCTGGAAAGTTATATAAAGAGGTGACAATTGGTATGCCAGTTGTGGTATACTAGATATATCAGATAAAAGTATAAACGTCGTCAGGCTTGATAATGTCTGATGACGTTTTGGTATGGAAATGGAGGAAGAGTAACATGTCAAACTTGGGGGTTGGATTGATTCCAATTGGTTTGGTGGGAATGGCGGCAGAAATTTATGCAATGGTAAAGTTTTACCAGCTGTGGAAGCGTTTTGGGCTAGTTAAGTTTTTGTATTGGGTATTACAATTCGCGCTGAATTGTATTTTGGGGGTATGTCTTTGTCGCGTAACGCTTTTTGAAAATGAGATTGTCAAGTCGAGCTTACTGCGTGTCTCAGCGTTGTACTTTGTGTTTATGCTGTATTCAACGGTTTTGATTCTATTACGCCAGCTGGTATGTGTGATAGGAAAGCGTTACCAATGGAAAAATCGATGCTATAAATTTATACGAAGTACAAAGCGTGGGGTAGGGTCTATTTTGGTATTCAGCTTTGTGATATCTGTTGTAGCTTTGTTTTGGGCACAATATCGTTCAGAAACAACATATGTATTGGATGGTTTTGGCGAATCGATGAAAATGACGGTGGTAAGTGATGCGCATATTGGAACGGCTGTTTTGCGAAGCGATTTGCCGGAAATAGTAGAAGAGATTCAAGCAACGAAGCCAGATATTATTTTTATTCTTGGTGATATGTTTGATCACAATACTTCGGAGGCGTTGAGACAAGCAACAGTAAAGGCTTTTTCTAAACTGTCAGCACCATATGGTGTATTTTATGTGGAAGGAAATCATGAAGCTAAATTTGAGGAAGATACTGCAGGATATTTTAGAAAAGCGGGAATACAGGTGTTACTAGATCAAGTGACAACCTTGCCAAATGGGGTGCAGATTGCCGGACGACGAGATTTTTCGGATGAGGAGCAATTGTCGCTGGAAACGGTTTTGTCTGGTACGGACAAGGAACGTCCACTAATTCTTTTAAGTCACCAACCACAAGAGTATAAAGAGGCAGAAAAGTTAGGAGTGGATTTGGTTGTGAGTGGGCACACTCATGGGGGGCAGTTCTTTGGAAATGTTCTTACATATTTGGGAAATGATATGAATTATGGAATGAAAAAGCTAGGAAATATGACAGCAATTACAAGCTCTGGCGTTGGAGCCATGGGAGTTCCAGCGAAGTTAGGGGTTCCGAATGAGGTGGTAGTGGTCGAAGTGAAATAGCGGGCATGCGCCCTATAGGATATACGTAACGCTTCGGATATCCCATGGATATCCTCAACGCGCGCAAGCGCGACATTGAAATCAAAAAGACACCATATCCATGTGCAAGCACAGATATGGTGTCTTTCTAATTTCAGCGTTGCTTATTGCCTTCGCGATTATTCGACGGTGACGGATTTGGCAAGGTTTCTTGGTTGGTCTACGTTCAATCCTTTTTCTACGGATACATAGTATGCCAAGTACTGCAATACAACTACTGAAATAAACGGTGTAAAGAGTGCTGAGGTTTCAGGAAGTACAATCTGATGATCGCACAAGCTAGCATCGACAGAAGCGTTTGCGTCGGTAATCAAGATTACCTTTGCACCACGGGAACGGACTTCCTGTACATTTGAAATCACTTTTGCATATACGTCTGGTTGTGTTGCTAGAGCAATGACAGGAACGTTATCTGTAATCAAGGAAATGGTTCCATGTTTTAACTCACCAGCGGCATAGGCTTCGGAGTGGATATAGCTGATTTCTTTCAATTTCAAAGAACCTTCGCAGGACAGTGCATAATCCAAACCTCTTCCGATGAAGAAAATATCATCAGCTTTTGTAAGGCGTTTTGCGATATTTTCTACCTGAGCGTCGAAAGAAAGAACTTCTTCTACAGTATCACAGATGTTGACTAATTCTGACATGTAGCTTTTTGCTTCTCGGTCGGAGATGTTTTTGGTTACATAAGCAAGACGGAAAGCAATCAGATACATAACGGCCAACTGTACGGAGTAAGCCTTGGTGCTGGCTACTGCGATTTCAGGTCCTGCATGAGTATACAAAACATAGTCGCTTTCTCGTGCGATGGAAGAACCTTTTACGTTAACAACAGATAACGTTTTTGCTCCTTTTGCTTTTCCGAGTTTTAGAGCAGCCAACGTGTCAGCAGTTTCTCCGGATTGAGAAATGGTAATTAAGAGTGTTTTCTCGTCAATAATTGGATTTTGGTAGCGGAATTCGGAAGCAATGTCAACGGTTACGGGGATTCTTGCTAATCGTTCAATCATATTTTTCCCGATTAAACCAGCATGCATTGCGGTTCCGCAAGCGGTAATAACAATTCGATTAATGCCCATGAAAATATCATCTGACACATGATCTGTTGAAAAGTCCGGTAATCCATTTGCGATACGAGGGGTTATGGTGTTTTTTAAAGCGTCTGGTTGCTCATGAATTTCCTTCATCATGAAGTAATCATATCCACCTTTTTTGGCAGCACCTACATCCCAGCTGATGTGATGAATGGTAGGGCCGTAGATATCACCATATTCGTTTTTGACAAGAATCTCGTCTTTTGTTATTTTTGCAATATGGTTTTCTTTGAGTACAAAATAATGTTTTGCGTGGCTGACAAGAGCAACCATATCCGAAGCAATGATGGATCCCTTTTCGGTATGAGCTGCTACTAATGGGCTTCCGCTACGAATTGCATAAATTGTCTCAGGGATGTCCTCAAACATAATACAAAAACCATATGCACCAACTAACTTTGAAGTGCCAAGGCGAATGGCTTCTTCGGGATCGCCGTTGTAATACTCATCAATAATCATAGCGGCAATTTCAGAGTCGGTTTGAGAAACAGGAGTTCTTCCTTTTTACACCAGCTCTTTTTTTA
>JAGBBZ010000040.1 GCA_017938215.1 Eubacterium sp.
GATAAAGACTTCCGTACTTCTCTTCTCGTTCCTTGCGTTCTTCCTCCGTAAACTCCCACGGCATCTTCTCCGTCCCATTCGGATACTTATCATAGGCGGAAAGACCTGCAGGGTACAAATCACATATGGAATCTTCCGGTACACCATCCATCACTTGACCAGTTTCTTTGTTCTCCTTCCGTGGTGGAAGCGGTAAATGCTCAAAGAACGTCATAGGTTTTACGTTCTTATCTTCATCTCCATCATCAAGAAACAAGTTATTCACATAGCGATCGTCCCCACCGGTAAAATTGTTATAACCGGCTATCGCTGTCTCATGCGCAAAATGATATGGTGTCCATCGAGACAATTCTTCACGAGGCAGGATTCTTCCCGCAAAAAGGTTATGTACAAAGGCTCCACCCTGTGCCAGATTTCTGAAATTCATCTTTGACAGGAATAAATTGTGATCCACTAGATATGGTCCGTGGCATACTTCCACAAAGAAATCCTCTGACAAATTGTCAAAGAACACATTTCTACTAATTCTGGTACCCTGAGCCTGCCAATCCAACCATACGGCGCGATAGCATCCGTAAATCTTATTGTCTGTAATCTGTGTATCCAAGGAAGCATGTAACTTAATTCCTGCTACTTCCGCACCATGGAATATGCGTTTGTGGTGAATATTATAAATCGTATTTCCAGTAATGGAACTAAACGCACCACCCATATGGCCCACCACACCTGCTTGCTCGCAATCGTGAATGATATTGTTGCGTACGATATGACCTCCGATGTTATCCTTATGCCAGTTTCCACGGAGGGCACGGAAAATAACCTCTTGCTCTCTCTGGGTTCCTCCCTTGGTTTTCCCCTTGGACCACTCATTATGGCCACTACTGATATCTTTTCCGAGACTGATTCCTACACACTTGGACTCAAAAATCACATTGTCCTCAATAATCCACCCCTTGCTCCAATGAGGTCCAATCAATCCCTCTTGTAATGCCGTTGGTGGCGCCCACTGCGGAGATGCCTGGCAAAGCGTAAATCCCTTTACAGTAATATAACCCAGTCCTGGTTTTTCCGGCCAGAAACAAAAAGGCCTCACACTAATTTCCACATTTTCTGTTCTCGGGTCTGTCTCGCCAAAATTCGCCCATATTTTTGTTGTATTTTCTCCCGCTTCGGCATACCACAAAAGTCGAGAGTCCTCCGGATACTTTGCTTGTGGCCAAACCTCCGGATTCTGCAATTTCTCCAGCGATTCTGCTTCATACAGGGACTTTCTGTTCAAATACACATCCCCGAGATGCGGAACAAAGGCTCCATCAAACAGCCAATCTCCGAACAAATCTTCTTTGAATGGATTGCGTACCGTAAATAAGCTATTGTCAACTTCTGTACTCCAAACCTGACCGCCTTCGTTTTTCCAATCCTTTACCAGCTCTGCACCGGTAATCACAACCTCTCCATCTCCGGCGGACTGATAGACAATTCTTGCGTCCTCCTGTCCACCGTTTGCTGGACTTACCCACTCTCTGTACACACCTGCATGTACAGTAATAACATCCCCTGCTACAGCAACCTGCGCCGCACGGGAAATCGTCAAAAACGGCTGTTCCTTTGTACCGGAAGCAGCATCATTTCCTGTCTTTGCTACATGATACTCCATAATGTCCTCCATTCCGAAGCGCAGCATAGGAACCACGAGACAATATCAGCAACTGCTGTTTTGTCTCTGTGATTGAATACTATTTGTGGCGCTTCGTCACAAATAGTCGTGTGAAAAATAAGCATATCAATGTTATTTTTCACATTATCCTCCTGTCATCATTCAATTTCAACAACTACTCCATAATGGTCGCTTGCCGACAAATCAATATCATTATAAATCTTTTGACCAATCATGCTAAATATCTCCTCTCTCACTCCCAATTCTTGATAAAATCGACTATCATCTTTTTACCAAACTGCAATTTTCCCAATGTTCCTTTGTCATAAAGTTCGTATGACCAACCCTAATTTCATTCATCAATGGTACGGGAACTTCCTCACAAGTATGATGATAAACAAATCCCACTTTTTCCTGTACACGTTTTGATTTATCGTTTCCATCGTAATAACCACACCAGACCGTAGTCATTCCAAGATTTTCAAAAGCATGGCGCAAGAGTTCCACTGTCGCTTCAGGCATATATCCCCTTCCCCAAAATGGTTTTCCAAGCCAATATCCGAGTTCGCATTCATCATCTTTTTCTGTCATATCTGTATGACCGTTCAATTTGAGTTCAATTGCCCCAATCACTTTATTGCTACTCTTTTCGCATATAGCATAGCACTGGGCACCATTGAAAACATTTCTAATAACATTCAAACTTTCATCGACATTTTTATGTGGTGGCCACCCCGCAATTGGACCGATAGCAGGATCCTTTGCATATTCATACAAACTTTCCGCATCTGATTCCATCCAACGACGCAGTATCAATCTATCCGTTTCTAACTTCTTGTAATTTTCTTCTCGAATCATTTTCCTTCCCTCTCGTATATGTATCATTCACATTAAACATAGCTGAGCCCCTTCTTTCAGACTTATGCATTATCAAAGCGTTCCTTCCCCCACCAATCCGGGATCAACTCTTTCAAGCGAATTGTTTTTCTACTTTCATAATCCACAAGTATTTCAATGTCTCCACTATCCTTGTCTAATTGCATCATATATTCTCTGCAAGCACCACACGGGGAACCAACCTTTCCATTTCCCATTACAGCAACAACTTTATCGATCTGGCTTTCACCATTGGTTATCATATTTGCAATGGCATTTCTTTCAGCACACATTCCCAACGTACTTGCCGTATCAATACATACACCAACATATATATTTCCAGCTTTTGTCAATATCGCCGATGCGACGCCTCCCGCTTCTATAAATGGGGAAATCACTCTGCCATTTTGTACTTTTCTTGCTTCTGAATACAATCTACTCCAAATATCTTCTGTCATAATACTCTCCATTCCGAGGTGCAGTGTAGGGACCACTGGATTTTCCTCAAAATTATAATCCTACGCTTCAAATTATAACAAAAAACAATCCATCAAGCAACACGCCTGATGGATTATCTCTTCGCTCGCCAACTACTTCCGCACCATACACTCCTTGCGATAAAAGCACACACCATACTTCTTGATATCACTATATCCCTCCGCACGGAGTCCTGCTTCATAATCCGCTTCTTCTATTTGTTTCAATGCCTTCTGGCACTCCTGTTCCATGCCCTGAAAGGTATCCGACACTTTCAGTTCTAAGATAATGGCACCACCGCGAACGGATGGTGTTCTCAAAATCAAGTCCGGGCGCCCTGTACCGCTTTCACGATTGGAAGTCACCAGATATTTTCCGGTACCTTTCAAAAGCCCCGCAAGGAAGCCATGATAATAGTTCTCTGCATAATCAAAGAAACTAATCGTATCCAACAGTTGCTCTGACACAAGTCGTTCAAACAACTCGCAATCTTCATCCTCCAAAGCCTGTATCAACTCTGTACGCTCCAGATTCTTCACTTTCTTATCAAACCATGCAAGAATCGTTCTCTTATAAATGCTACGAACTTCTCGGTTCGGAATCATCAGCTCCACATACTGAGTATCATCTTCAAAACTTCCCTTACTAGCTTTCAGGTATCCCGTAAAATAAAGGAAATTCCAAAGATTATCCTGCGATTCATGGATAGAATCATAAGTAATGTCCTCATGCACAGGCTTCTTAAGTGTTCCCCCAGCAATCAGATTCTCAATCTCCTGTCGCACCTCGGAATCGGCATTCTCAACCAATTCTTTGATAATACTGTTGGAAGATGTATTGGACCAATATGGTTTTGGGAAAGCCTCCCTATCTGCCAATGCCATTTTTACATAATTAATAATACTCCATGGATTGTAAATATCTATCTCTCCAAATCGATATCCGTCATACCAATTTTTCACTTCATCAAACTTATCATCTAAGTTGTAGAACGAAAGCATCTCTTTTACCTCGTCTTCGGTAAAACCAAAAGCATCTGCATACCATGGACTTACAATCGAATGCATCTCAAGATTATTCAATCCTGTAAAAATACTCTCACGACTGATACGAAGACATCCTGTAATCACAGCAAACTCTAAGTTTATATTCGTCTTCAATACAGATTCAAACAAAGAACGGATGAAGCCAATCATTTCATTATAAAAACCTGAGAAATGAGCATTTTCCAAAGGTACATCATATTCATCAATCAATATAATTGTTTTTCTTCCATGATACTGCGTAAGACAAGCTGACAGAAATTCCAATGCTTTCGCGTACTCAAGCATTTCTGCTTTATAGTTCATCATGTCACTAAATCGCTCATGATCACTTTCTGTCAGTTCTTCACCTAGAAGCACATATCTGTGACGTTTAAATTCCTTAGCAATCTCGTCCACCAAACTGGTAACAGCCATCTCATATGTTGGTTGTTTCGCAGCCTTTAGCGACAAATTAATAACAGGGTATTGTCCTTGATGGGCCATATACTCCTCGCCACATTCAGTGATTTTCAAACCATCAAACAAGTATCCATTTTCAATTTCCTCACCATATGCATCTATTTCCTGTTCAAAAAAACGGCGAATCATGCTGAGATTTAAGGTTTTTCCAAAGCGTCTTGGACGTGTGTAAAGATTAACGCTTCCTTTATAGTCAAGCAAATCCTTTATCATCAAAGATTTGTCCACAAAGTACATATCTTCGTCCTGAATTCGCTTAAAATCCTCAAATCCAACTGGAACTGTCTTTTTCAAAAAATCACCTACTCTCTTCAACAATGTTTCCATACAACTATCTTACCATATCATTTTTAAAATGCAAAGAATTCTTCGTAGTTTCAGCATATTTTTTTTCTTCTCTCAATACAATGGTAAAAAAACTGTGGGAATTTCAATATTGATATGAATGAATTAGAAAGAGATAAAAAAAATCTGATTTTGTTTACAAAAGTTGGTGCTGTGGTGCTCACTTCTCTTCTCCTTTTAGTTACTAGTGTTACATTGTATCCCGAAACTGCTACCACGCTTCAATCCCGCCTCCAAACCAGCCAAAAGGAGTTGCCAATTTACTGTGTCGAATCTGCCGAACCCAAAATCGCTATAAGTTTTGATGCCGCTTGGGGTAACGAGGATACACCTAAAATATTGGAAGTTCTGAAAGCAAATGATGTCCGCGCCACTTTTTTCATGACGGGTGGTTGGATTGAGAAATACCCGGATGATGTAAAGGCAATCGCAGCCGGAGGTCACGACCTGGGAAACCATAGTGAAAATCACAAGCAGATGTCCCAGCTTTCCGCCGAAGAATGTAAAAATGAAATCTTGAAACCTCATGAAAAAGTGAAACAGCTGACCGGAAAGGAAATGTGTCTCTTCCGCCCACCTTATGGGGATTACAATGATAATCTGATTCAGGTTTGTCGGGAGATTAATTATTATCCGATTCAGTGGGACGTGGACTCCCTGGACTGGAAAGACTACGACGCTTCCACCATCATCCAGAAAGTCACCCAACATAACCATCTCGGCAATGGTTCCATCATTCTCTGTCACAACGGAGCCAAACATACTGCAGAAGCTCTCGACCAGATGATAAAAACTTTAAAGGAAAAGGGATTTACTTTTGTGCCGATTTCGGAGCTGATTATGAAAGATGGGTATACGATTAATCATGAGGGACGTCAGGTGAGTTCTAGTGCTGGCACTTCGGTGACCAACTAAATTTAGAAGAGGCAAGTCAGACTCTACATCTGCTTGCCTCTAAAACGTGCGCTATTTCCTATTTTCTCCTTCCCATCTCTCCCACAGCATCTCGTAAATCCAGTTCAGACGTCCCACAATCTCTTCATTTACCTCCACCTTTTTGTCCCCAAACTGCATCCCGCGTTCTCCCATAAAATCCACGCAATACATTAGAGAATAGAACAAAAACGCCTTGCGCTCCACAGCACTACAGTCTCGTTCTTCCAAAAGGTAGTCCACGTAATCCGTCTCGCACTCCATATTTAACAATGCCACATATGTCATGGCGATAAAGGTGAGATCATCTCCCTCTCCCATCCAGTCAACGTCGATAACTCCAGACACGTTTCCATCTTGAATGAGCAAATTCTTCGTGCTAATATCATCCAGATAGGCAACCGGTTTTATCCCAGCAAAGTAAGCTTCAAAATACCCTTTTAAGCTCCTTACTTTCTGCACTTTTTCCACATCAAAATACCCGTTTTCGCTTATTCTATCAACTGCACGATCCAATAGCTCATCCACAATTTGCACCCAAGACCATCCATCCTCGATATGTGACATAGGTAAATCTTTCACTCGTCGCTGTATCTGCATCACATCTTTCGCTATCGTTTGTTTATGCGCCTTGCTCAAGTCATTATATACTACACCAATATCTTTGCCTGGCAAATAACTCAATATCAAATAATGATACTCTTCGCAAATTCCATGATGCAAAACCTCCGGAACCGGTACATCCAGTTTCCTCAGTTCCTGGAGCCAATGAATTGTATCCACATATGAATCTTCTTGACTGCATCGCAAAACATACATCGCATCCGCACATTTCACGATATAGACCAAGTTTCCAATCCCGATTGAACAGCGCTCCATCTCTTGCGGATATGTCTGAAAGCATGAAAAAAATAAATTCGATACCATCTCCTCAAGATTATTTTTTGTCGTTTCACTCATCCCACTTACACCTCTCCTATCGCTGGCGTCCTCGCCTCGATCAAATTTCCATCCAGGTCATAAAATCGAACCATCTTCTGCCCCCAAGGTAATTTCGTCACTTTATTTACATACTGAATCGTCTCCCCATAAGCATCCAACTTTTCCAAAAGACCTTCCAGATTCGTTTCCTCAAAATACAATATCGTAGCATTGTTCTGAAAATTCACATCACGCCCGATTGCTTCGCGCCATATGGTTAACTGCTGAAGCACAAGCCCTTCTGTTAACATCACGTTTCCTTCCTGCTCCAACACCACTTCTAAGCCAAATAATTCCTTATAAAACTCCTTCGATTTTTCAATATCGTTTACTGCAATTAGTACATTTCTCAGTCCCACATACATCCTCCTCAACAACCACTCGAATCAAAAAAACGTATTCTGATTATAGCATATCCGTCATAAAAACACAACATTTGGACAGTCTATAAATAAAACCTAAAACGGAGGACAATATCATGAATCAAAAGGATACTTTCCGAAGCGCCCTTCCGATGGCTGCCTTGGATGAAATCCCTGAGCCGTCAGCAAATGCTAAGGAAATCGTGGGGCTTGTAAAATCAAGTGGAAAAATTACCGGCTATCAGCTTTCCGACGGTCAGACCGTCAGCAAAAGCGAGGGAGTTGCCATGGCAAAAGCCGGAGACATTCAAGGTGTAGGCGTCGCTCATCGTGGTGATACAGAGTACTTGAAGGCACTGCCGGATGGCAATGAAACCAATAATCTCAGCAGCTTACCGACAACTTCAGCTTCTTCCAATTCTCCAAACTAAAACATGCAAAATGGGTAGCAGACCACTTGAAATCTGCTACCCATTTTATTACTCCATCCAACCTTCTACTAACGGAACAATAAAATCATAACGGTTGTCTATGAAATCTCGCATTTCTCTGACATTGGTATCAAAGGAACTTCGTAACCATGTTCCTTCGCCGTAAAATCTCGTATAATAATCCTGCATCAACGGCTTGTATTGCGATGTATAGGTTTCCAATGCCTCTTTACATTTCTCCGGATCAAAATTCACCGAACCGATTTCCTTCAATGTCTTCAAAAACATTTTCTGAAAAGTTGGATTCTCCATCACTGCTGCAAACAATTCATCGTTTGTCAACGTAGTGGTAAAGGAATCTGTGGTTGCATTGGTATGACCATACAATCCTAACGAATATTCTGTATCGAACAAAAGATATCGCCACTTTCCATCAGCATATTCATTGGTACTATCCGGAGTTCTTGCTCGCCAAATCTGATAATTTTTTTCTTGATTCCAATCGTAATTCGCAATGTAAATCTGGGTTGCATAATAGTCCGCAAAACTTTCGATATCCATGATTTTACAGAACTCTTTATATACCTCTTCATCCGTAAAATCTTTCTCGGCATAGTCCATTAATTCATCAAAATAACGAGAATCATCATTCTCTCCCTCATCCAGCTCGCCTTCCTTGTAGCTGATGATATTTGTTTTATCAATTCCAAATGTCTGTTCCAAATTATCATCACTGTATTTTTCTGTCAAGTTGTACAGTCCCCAGTACTCACCATTCAAAAAGAGCACACATGGCTTCGTTGCCTGAATCTGGTATGCCCGATCCTTCACTTGATTTTGTACAAACAAATCTCGAATCTTGCTATATTCGGTATCATTCCCACCATTTCGCAGCATGACGGAATCGTATTTCTCGATTGCTTTTCCCGTAATATCGGTATCTTCCGGCAACAAAGGATATCGTAATTTATCCAGTCCATACTCCGTACGAAAATAGATGTTAAAGCTCTTCTGTCCATACATACGGCTGGCGCCTCCATGAAGTCGAATCCCTACCGGAGCCTCAAATTGAAGCTTTTCTGTCTCACTATCAAAACATGCAATTTCTGCCGAACGCTCCCACTCTCTTCCACGTTGCGTGTAATTGCCTTGGAATTCCCAATACTGATTGCTATATGCAATGGACTGCCCTTCCTCACTATCCTTCCATTTGTCATAAAAGTCTCCCAACACATAAATTCCGGTTTGCGGATTCAGCAGTGCATCCGGATCCACCACCATGGATATAACGGACGCACCCGCATAATTCGTTGACACATCATTTCCCACAAAATAAGATTTTGTTATCACGTCACTGGTTTCTCCCGAAGGACTGATGGCAACCGCACGAATCACCGTACATTTTGCCACTTCTCTTTCCGACGGAACATAGTCATAACCACTTCCGGATATGTACATTTTAGCAACATTTTCAGATGAGCACAGTACATTTTCATCGTCATTTCTATTTTTAATGGCAATGGCCTCTTCATATTTCTCAGAATCTTTCGTCGGCACACTACCATCCATCGTGTAATAAATCTCTGTCCCTTCTTGAGCTGTCATTGTCAGTTCAAACTTATCCTCATAAACCCCTGACTCCGATGACAATGCTGGAGACATTGGTTTTCCTGACGTATACTTCTCAAACCTCACCTCCGTGTCCATTTCTACTTTTTTCTCACATGCAGTCACTCCCAACACACTCATCAATATTACTGCAACACAAATCATCTTTCTCATATCCATATCTCCTCTTCTAAATTTAATCCTGACTGTTCTTTACCCAACTATATGGAAAACCCAATTACTCCCATTTTAGAGCAATCGGGTTTCAAACTCATCCACCGGAAGTGGTCGATCAAAATAAAATCCTTGCGCTAAATAGCAATGACTTTCTTTCAACATTTTCACCTGCTCCAGCGTTTCCACGCCTTCTACAATGCACTCCAAACCAAGATTCTGAGCCATGGCAACCAAGTATTTAAACAACAACGTTTTTTCACTAGAATCCTCTTCTTTGGGGAGTAAACTCTTGTCAATTTTTAATACATCCCAAGGTAACTCGCGAATTAGATTAATCGAAGAATAACCAACTCCAAAATCATCCACTGCTGTACTCACACCATTTACCTGCAAGCCACTGACCACTGCTCGCAAATCCCGAAATTCTACATCTGTAGTCGTCTCTGTTAACTCAATTTCTATGTACTCATGAGGCACTTCATACTTATCGATAACACGCAAAATATGTTCTACCAGATCCTTATTTTGCATGTGGCGTCGCGAAAAGTTCACAGACGTTTTCACCACTTTTTTTCCTGCCTTCAGCCAACGCTGAATATCCATACACACATGCTCCAGCATATAAAAATCCAAATCACAGATGGCATGACTTTGTTCCAAAATCGGGATAAAACGTATCGGAGGCATAATCGTTCCTCCATTGTTCCAGCGACACAATGCTTCCGCTCCCACTACCGAGTAATCTTTCAATCCCACTTTCGGTTGGTAATACACCAGAAACTCCTCATTTGTTATGGCACGGAGAAACTGTTTCTCAATCTGTCGCGTTTCTTCCTGCTTTTGTAACATATCTTCATCCCAAAACACATACGAAAACTGTGAAAACGATTGATCATCATACGCATATTCCTTGGGACTTCTTCGCGTAAACGAAGCAATTAATTTTGTCAATACACGAATCCGCTTTTCTTCTTCCTCTGTCCAAGGTTGTTCGCCTTCCGTCGGGCAAATAGAATATATAATCTCAATATTACCACCATAATTTTCAGAGGACGTAAACTCTCGTGCTTTATCCATTTTTCCATTTTCAAATAGAACAATTTCTTTCTTTTTTACCTCTGATAGGATTCCTTCGCAAAGGATGATGTGAATACTGGCAATTCGTAACACCGAACAGATCGGTTCAAATGCTTCAGAAACACTGTCTCTCTGCTGATGTTCAACGGCATACCCCATTTTTTCCACAAAGTTATCCATCGCTTTTGCATAGGCTTCTACCTCAAATGTCATCTAATCATTCCCCCTCGATTGCTAACTGTGGCAAACAAACCTGCACATACATCTTATCTAATTCATCGCAATGAAACTCTAAAGTTCCATTCATCTGCTGTACCACAAGCTGTTCCATATCGCACTCCAACGTTTCTTCGGGCTTGTCGATTTGAAAATCCTTAATCCGAATATCCAACCACGTAGAATAGGAACTTTTGTGGCTTTTCACCTCCATTGTTACAGCATTTTGCGTATGTGAAACAATCAACTGCAAAATCTTGACAAACAACATAACAATACGACCGGCATCTCCCATCAATCGATTTGGGACATCTTCCGCCAATACCACATTTACTCCATATGGAATTGCATCTTGAATCTGCGTCATTACATCTTGAATGTCGTACTCCGTTTCCCGTAAAATTGCTTCGCCCCCTGAAAGACGTATGTACTCTAAGGTATCATGGATATCCGTAGAAGCCACATCACACACACGATTGATATCCGCCAATGTTTGTTTTAATACTGCCAAATCATCACTGGCAAGTGCATCTTCAATCAATGAAGTCCACTCTTTCATATTATTTCCAAGATTTGTCACTGAATTCATAATATAACTTGCTTGAGAGCGCGCCGCACGCTCCGTCCGTTTACTCGTTTGAAGAGCAACATAGTTCTGATACGCCATCTCGGACAAAACTTTCGCAATCTCTGCCAAAAAATCCGCTGCTTTTTCCACTTCCTTACGATCTAAGACACATACTTTTTTGGCCGCCTCCACATATTCATCTGCATCCATACCAAGTTCTTCTGCTGACGCACGAAAAGAATCCTCATCAAACTCTTTCGTACGAACCTGTCCACCAAGAAAACTTCCAATCACTTGTCCCTCAACCATAATAGGTGCTGAGAAATCAATCAACCCCGCATGACAAATGTAAGTCGCGGCACATCCTCTCTTCGATGCCTCGTATGCGCCCATCTTGTCACATTCTTTACAACGCTTTACTCCCAACTCCGACTTCCGTACATGATTAATACAAAAATCCGTAAATGAGCTGCCTTTTGTCACCGGAACCCCATTTTCATCTGTTGTCAAGGATGACAACCCTGAATACTTCGAAAAACCATCTTGTATACGCTGTAACACCTCAACGTCAATCAAATCCGTCAACTTTATTTTCTGCAAGGTACCCCCTCCTTCGCACAAAACTACACATATATGTCTATTGTATCATATTTTCACATATTTTTCCTCTTTTTTTTTGACTTTAGAAATATTTCAGATTTCCATAGACAATACATGTTGTCGCTAGTATAATAAAACAAAAAACGGAGGAATCAGACATGCCCTTTACATATACAATTCCCGAATAGAACAAAGAGTCGCTTGCGACTCTTTCGCGTCCTCGCGGAATTGCAAAGCAATTACTTTCCTTTCTGCGAGGTACGCATCCTAAGCGGAGCGTTTTTTGCTTTATAGGACGAACTTTCCTATAAAGCAAAAAAGTCCGTATTATCATAGATACGGACGCTGCTTGTGAAGCCGATGATCCATTTGCCATCGCCCACGCACTTATGTGCCAGAAATTCATCGTGAAAGGAATTTGTGCTGAACATTTTAACTGTGAAGGTAGTATGAAACGAAGTTTCGATGAGATACGTACGGTTCTTGATGCCATGAATGTATCTGTCCCTGTTTACATGGGCTCGGAAACAAAATTGTCAGCGTGTACTACAGAAGAGCTATCTCCTGCCTCTTCCTTCCTAATCGAGGAAGCCATGCAAGAAGATACGAAACCACTTTATGTTCTCTGCCTCGGCGCCATCACCAATATTGCTGCTGCCATTCAGGCATGCCCAGACATCGCATCTCAAATGACAATTGTATGGATTGGTGGACATGGTCATGACGTTATAGGCGCCACAGACGACCGAGAATACAATGCCGCTAACGACATTGATGCCATCAATCTAGTTTTGGAAAGTGGCGTAACCTTCTGGCAAATTCCCAAGAATGCGTATAATACAATTCGTATCAGTCTTGCAGAAATTCAAAACCGTATTGCACCGTGTGGAAATATTGGTAAGCATTTATTTGAAAATATGGTTGCCTACAATCATTCCCAACATGCTGGCTGGACTGCCGGAGAAAGCTGGACATTGGGGGATTCTCCTGCTGTAGGAGTTGTACTGGACCCTGACTGTGGCAAATACCACGATGTATCAGCACCGATTATCAATGCTGACACATCTAATTCCTTCGAATTCGGTCGCCCTACAATCCGAGTATACACTTCCGTGGATTCCCGCTTTATCTTAGAAGATTTATCGCACGGCTGGAGCTTTTGTACAAATAGTTCCAAATACATATTTAATGCCTATACTTTTTTGGAGGGACATTTCATATATTCCTGTGCCACTTCATAATAGCCACGATAATATTCAAGTCCATTATCCTCTACTCGCACTTGAGACATCCCTAATTTATTCATGATTCTCTGGGATGTCTTATTGCGATTATCTACATAGGCGGATATGTAAATGGTATCCTTTGGTATTACAGAAACCAATTGCTTATACAAAACACCAATCACACCATACGTCACCTGGAATTTGGGCATAATCTGGATTTCTTCTATCATAAATATGTCATCATTGACGTAGTACTGAAAAAAGCCAATTAATTCCTCTCCATACTGAAACAATAGGATTTTCCGCTGCTCCTTTGTCAATCCACACTTTACTGATTCATACCATTCCTGAAATACCTCATCATATGACTTATCAAATGGTGCAATTACAGACATATTTTCATACAAAATATCCCATAGCATTTTTGCTTGACTATCAAAGTATTTCTTATCGAGTTCCACACACTGTATCATGGCTAGTTCTTTTTCTCCTTACATTTTCGGCAGATGTACAACAAATGACTGCTATATCCTTGCAACTCTTCTCTTTCACAAGTCAACAAGTGATATTGCATCCACGCTGCAAATTCTTCTTCTGACAATACATCAATTTGCTCTTTCATATGACGAGCCATGCCATCAGTGGCCACATTATGTTCCAAGGATACTGGAAATGATTGCATCAACTCCTTAAACTCATCAATACGAAAAGCTGCAAAGATACCACCAGGATAGTTTATGATTTTGTAATTCTCATCAAAATCCTTTCCATATCCATCCACCAAATGACGATCACGCAATGCCCAGTCAATCATGATGGAATCACTGGAAAGATATGCGATAGCGATAACGCCATTCTCTTTTGTCACTCGTATCGCCTCTGCAATAGCTTTTTCCTAATCGTCGCGTTCGTAAAGATGATACAATGGTCCCAAAACCAGCGTCACATCAAACGTATTGTCCGCAAATTCAGACAAATCCACCGCATCTCCCTGCACAGCTTCAATGGTCATGCCATCTTCTATCTTAGATTTCAATACCTCCAAATTATGTTGCACATATTCCACTGCTGACACATCATAACCTTTGCAATCGTAGAAACCGATACCGCCGAACCTGTTACACTCGGACTCATACGCTCCGACTGTACATCTCCGCAACTTGTCAACAAAAATAAACACCCTATCATAATCGCAAGTGAAACAGACCCCTTCTCTAAAATGTTCATATAGGACACTTCCCTTCTCTCGTGATATCAAAACTCTAACATCAGTATAAAAGAATCTGTTGTCACATTATTGTTAGTTTTGCCGTTCTATTTTTGTTTGGCAATCTGTCGCAGAATATGTCCAATATTTCCATCTCCTGCATATTTGGTCACATCAAAGAAATTCTCATCCGTACTCACCCAAAGCAATTCATTCTCATCCCCAGTAATACACACATCTCGCTTCAATCTGCCAACATAAATTTCCAGATAGAAATTCTCATGATAATATGTAAAATCCATAAGATGCGAAAGAGAAATATCCGCTTTTGATATAGCGGTCTCTTCTTCTAATTCCCGATACGCAGCAACCAAACCATCTTCATTCCACTCAATTTTGCCACCAACAAAATTCACCAAACCTTTATGGGGATTCTTACTTCGCTTACACATTAATAGCTTGTCTGCCGATTTATTAAAAACTACAATTGCGTTGTATCCCTGCATGATAATCTCTCCCCCTTTCTACAGTTGCAAATCCTTCTAAACTATTCTACCACCTTCCACTCACCAACACAAGCATTGCCCTTTCCTTGCCAACATCTTCTTATGAAAGAAGCGAAGATTCTTTCCAATCTCCGCTTTTCGCACTTGATTACTTATTACTGTTTCTTATACAGATGCCGAACGGCATGTATCATCTTGATTCCGAATCAATCCCTCGAACACTTCTCCGCATCAATGGCCACCACCAACATCAGCGCTCCCAACGCATCCTGCGGATTTGCGACATCAATGATATACGTATCCGTCCAGTTAAAAATTTCCTTGGTCACCACTGCAATATGCTGTCCCGTTTGACTCGTGATACGATAATCCCACTCTAGAAAATCTCCTTCCACATGCCAGCCATTATAATCAATGTCAAAAGCTGGTGTAAAAAGCGTAAATTCCTTGCTGATGCATCCCACATAACGATCTCCCAAATAAATCTCAAACTTCGGAAGAAACGTAAGAATTTTCTCCTGCACTCTTCCCAGCTCATTCCCGTAAGCATCAAAAATCTTAAGACAATGCCCCCAGGATAATTGCCCCTGCACCGTGTAAACCACGTTGCCAGCTTCATCATATATATCATAGCTATCCAGCCATGAAAAAAATCTTTGTTTAAATAGTAATCTCATTCCACATCCGCCTTTATCTAATTCATATATGTTTTTCCAACATTTCAAAAATCATTTCTTTGCTTGCCGGCTTTAACAAATATCCCGCCGGCTTCAACGCTAACACCGCCTCAATGTGTGGTTTGTCTCCTACACCAGTCAAAAATACAACCGGCACATCTTTTGCCTGCTCCATCTCGCGTATCTGACGCAATGTCTCTTTTCCATCTTGCTCTGGCATTTCATAATCAAGGAAAATGATATCTGGCACTTGCTTTTCAATCATTTCAAGTGCTTGTGCTCCGGAAGTAGCCATTTTTACATCAAAATTCTCTTTCAACATCGTGTTGAGCACACGTAGTTGCATCGCATTGTCATCTACAAGCAAAATACGCTTCTTCGTCGACAATTCCACATCTAACGTCTCACACACCACGTTCAAAATCTCTTCCTTTTCCTGAGCATTCAAACGGCCTAATACATTTTCTTTTGTCAGATACATATGAAATGGCCTTTCCTCTACTTCTGTTCCAAGACAGATAACCGGCGTTAACGCATATGTACTCGTCAATATCTCGAAGATATCCACACTATCTGGGTTAAATTCTGACAAATAAATCAAAACCATCTCCGGCTCAATCAGCTTTAACATGTTTTTAACCATTACTACATTGTCCGCACTCATATGTACCACAAAATGTTCGCCAAGATATTTACCCAATTCATTTAAATCTGTTCCTATTTTTCCAATCAACAGAACCTTTTTCATACTTTCACTCCTTGCGCTTCATCTCGTAACGTACTAGTTGTCTCCATTGCCAACCGTGTTTCCAGATTCATCACCTGACCAGCAAGAACGCTTACTAATTGTTGTATGTCATCCGGATACTCATAACTTTGAATCTCTCCCATCACTACATCTGCTGTATCATAATCGTCCTGCTCCAAACTCATAGCAAGCATGTCCAAAAGAGCAAGCAACTCTTTCATATCCTTCAGCGTTTCTCGCTCCACTTTAGGTAGCAGGATTTCAATTCGTTTCCTATGCTTTGCAATCTCTTCCATCAAAATTGGATGCAAAATCATGATCCGTTCTGTATCCCCATCACTGGCAGCCACCTCTAACATTCGTGCCAACTTCGATAAGAGCAATGCCCCTACCGTCGCCGCTGTACTCTTCAAAGCATGAACCTCGATGCGATATTGTTCCGCTGATTCTTTCTGTGTAATCGTATCATTCAGAATCGCTAACTTCTGTTCCAAAGGTTGCAAAGAATGATAAAAATCAATCAACGTACTTCGCAGTATTTCTTCACTCTGAAGAACATTTCTCGCATAATCAAAATCAAATTCTTCCAAATCAGGAAGATTATGACTTACTTCTTCTGTCTGTTTCTGTTCTAATATTGGTTCACTTCTTTGAATCAACGCTTCCGGCATATAATCCAGTATCATCTGATCCAATTTTTCCGGTACAATCGGCTTCGAAAGGAAGTCATCAAATCCTTCGTTGAGATAATTTTCCTTTGCACCCGCGATGGCATTGGCAGTCAGCATAATTACCGGTACACCTTCGCACAAGCTTTGTTCCCTCATGGCATGGAGCGTTTCAATTCCATCCATTTCCGGCATCATGTGATCCAAGAAAATCAGATCAAAGTTCTGCTCCCTCATCATCTCTAATGAAACACTTCCACCTTCGGCCTCAAACACTTGTATCTTTGTCTCTTTTAGTAAATTCCGAAATACTCTTCGATTGATTGCATTATCATCCACCACCAAAACCTTAGCATCAGGTGCCGTGTAGGCCACCTCATACTTATAATCGGCTGCCTCTTGAAGAACACGTTTACTAAAATCACCAAGTGGCTCTTCGTTTACAATCTTCTGTACAAGTTCAAAAGAAAACTCACTTCCTTCTCCGTACTCGCTCTTCACTTCAAGCTCGCTTCCCATTAACCGTAGCAACTGCACCGTTATGGTCATTCCCATTCCCGTACCTTCGATATGACGATTTTCCTTCTCATTAATTCGATCAAATTTTGAAAATAATTTCCCTAAATCTTCTTCTTTTATGCCCTTTCCGGTATCTTTTACCACACAACAAAGAACGGCATTATCTCCTTCTTTTCTGCTTGTAATACGAAGTGTCACCGTTCCCTTTGGAGTATACTTCACACCATTCGTAAGAAGATTTACCAGCACCTGCTTAATTCGAATATCATCTCCATAATATCCTCTAGGAATGGATGGATCAATATCAAAAATCAAGTTTAATCCCTTTTCCTTTGCTCTTACCTGAATCATATTATAAATATCATTGAGCAAACTACTGATTTCATAATTAACAGGGATAATCTCCATTTTACCAGATTCAATCTTCGCCGAATCCAAAATATCATTGATAATGCTCAATAAAGAATTCGCCGAACTCTTGATGTCATGTGCATATTTTTTTGTCTCCGGCTCCTTACTTTCACGAAGGATCGTTTCATTCATCCCAAGCACCGCATTAATCGGCGTACGAATTTCGTGGGACATCTTTGCCAAAAAGTCAGACTTCGCACGGTTCGCTTCCTCTGCCGCAATCTTTGCTTGCTCCAACTGATTGGTCAGCTGTGCCTTTTCCAAACTTCCGTTGATAATATCAAAGATGTTATTACATACAGATGAAATCGCAATATAAATCATACAACGAGGTGCCACGTAAAAGAGCGCCAAATTAACGGCTGGATTTGAATTTACTTCGGTCAAGGTAAATTGTCCATTTACAACATAATCCTGCACTCGGTCACAAGTCAGCAAAGCCATATTGGCATCGCATAATCCAAAATAGTATCCGCCATACACAATAAAGATTGTACTAATCACCGTCAACACATAGGTATACCGCATCACTCGCTTGGAAGAATACAAGATTGCATACAAAAACGGAAGTACACTCGTCAATACTACATGATACGTAATATATACTCCCATAAAGGTATATACCAACGTGGCTGCAAACAAGATGAAATATTTTGCCTTTTCATCCGACAAAGAAATAATTCTCGTCACGATAAGAACCACCACGTAAGTTGTCAGTGAGGCAACAAATCCATTGAACATTACTGTTTTATTAATGATAAATACGTTCAACAGATTCAAAATAAATGCAATGATATATATTACGATAGACACCGTAAAACATTGCAACACATATTTATTCGCGGTAAGTTCCTTGTCTGTTACATACGCAGATATGCCTTGGATTTCCTTTTGCTCCCTTTTCATAATCCATCCCTCGATTCCTTAGAATTGTAAATCCCACCCTAGTATGTTACTCATTCACAACTCTACCCTATATTGTACCACATATTCTTGAATCTGAGAAGTTTTTTCTACCTATTCATCGTCCCATTCTATCATCTCTCCTTCCATATATTTTCGTCCCATATGATGATGCATTTTGCGCTGCTCCACTGTGTCAAATACAATCGAAAAGTCGTAGTTTTCTGGGTACAATTGTTCCGCTGGCACGTGAAGTTTTACTCGTTTATGATTGATCCAGATTTTTTTCTTTTGAAGTTGCACTTGTAGGACACCCTTTTCCTCCGCCACTTTACACACAATTCCAATCTTTTTATCCGGATACACCATGACACTGTCACCACGTTTGTATTCCATCTGTTTCACGATTTTCTTTTTCTTCTCTTTCCGAATGCGAGGGGAAGCTATTTTCTTACGTGCCACGTCCTCGTCTACCTCCAGCAATTGAATGTCATACTCTTTTCCATAGGCTTCTTCTGCCGCCCTCTTTAGCATAGAAACCGGCATTCCCAGCCTTCTGGCAATGTAAAACGCACAACTTTCTCCCGCCGCACCGATTTCCATTCGATACAATGGCTTCAGATTCTCTTTATCAAATGCCATGCAAGCATTCACGATTCCTTCCGTCCGATTGGCATAATTCTTTACCTCCGGATAATGAGTTGTCACCAAGAAAAATGCACCACTCTTTTTTAATTCTTCCAATATCGCCACCGCGATTCCCATGCCTTCCTGTGGATCCGTACCAGAACCAAGTTCATCCATAATAACCAAGCTTTCTTCATTTACCGATTGCAAAATATCTAGGACATTGGTAATATGCGCCGAAAATGTTGATAGATTTTCTGAGATATTTTGCCCATCTCCGATATCGCACAGAAAATTGCTATGCATGCATATTTCTGCTCCTTTTGCACACACATGAAGCCCCATTTGTGCCATCAGACAATTCAGCGCCACCGTTTTCAAGGCAACTGTTTTTCCACCAGTGTTCGGTCCCGTAATGACGATTCCTTGTGTACCATCACCAATTTTGAATTGCAACGGAACACAAGTTTTTTTCTCCATTAATGGATGACGCGCCTCGTTTAAAACAATTCTTCGTTCTTTTGTAATCTGCGGTTCACAAGCATCCAGTTCCAGACTCAATTTTCCTTTTGAGAAAATGAAATCCAATTTCTCCAGTAGTATGATGTCCTCTCTTATTCGTTCAGCGACCTCTGCGATTTGTGCCGTTAATTCATACAAAATCCGACGTACTTCATTTTCTTCTTCCAACTGTAAAAACTGAAGTTCTTCATAGTATTTTGCACAGGCAGTCGGTTCCATGAAAACGGTGGCACCGGAAGAAGATTGCCCCATAACAGTTCCTGCAATTTTATATTTGTACTCCGTTTTCACCGGGATACACATGTGCCCATTTCGCATGGTACTAAAGTTGTCAGCCATATACGACTTATTGGAACGAATGGCCGCATCTGCTCGTTCTTTCATCTTGTCTTCTGCCAGTGTAATATGATAGCGAAGATCTTGCAAATACTTCGATGCGTGATCACTCACTGTTTCATTTACAATCGTCACCGAAATAGCTTCTCGTAGTTCACTGAAAATCTCTAGGTTTTCCGCATAATATGCCAATGATATTTCATAATTCTGACCACGCTCCAGATAAGACTTCATTCGGCTTATTGTAATGAGAGCACTTTCAATCTTTAACAAATCATCGATATAAAGGCACTCTCCTCGCTCCGAAGCTGCCAGCAATTCTCCGATTCCACTTAAGGATTCCAAAGGTGGATTTCCGCATTTTTCAATCAGCTCTCGACTTTCCGAAGTTTCTCGCATCCTAGCTTTTAATTCTGTCTCCGACAAGTAGGGAATAAATTCTGTGATTTTCCGCTTTACTGTCTCATTTCGAGCGTATGACTGCCACATTTCTTTTATCTTATCTAATTCTATTGTTTGTTCAATTTTATTTACATTCATTTTGGGTTCTCCATTCTACTGTAATTCGGGTACAAGTCGCCCTCCATCTTACAGTGCGCTTCTTAAGCTGTGGACACGGCTTTCGCCTAACAACGCAAAAAGAAGCATGCCAAATGGCATACTTCCCCGAATTTCGAACGCTATTCTAAAGAAATTGTACACATTTTGCAAGATAAAGGGTAGACTTCGCCCTTGGTGTTTTCGTTTCCATCAAGCGATCATCTACTGCAACGATTTAGTTCGCAGATTCCTCATTTCTCACAATTAACATACAATTATCTCCTTATCTCTTATTTTTGTCCATCATATCACAGGAATTTGGCTCTGTCAATGACAGAATTAGAATTGGGGACGGACACCACGCCCATCGCCGGGACCTCTTCCCGCGCCAGGATCTCCTTTCTTTTCGAAGCCACCTCGGAAACCACCGCCAAATCCACCGCCAGATTCGCCTTCTGTTACCGCCATTTTATCTTGTGATATTTCAACACTTTCGTCATTGATCTTCAGTGTATATTTCTGCCCTTTTTTTAACTCCGGACTGCTAAATACAATCGATGAACCATCCTTCTTTGTCTTATACGAATATATCGACTTTCCTTTTGCATCGCAAATCTCAACCTGGCTCCCTGCTACAATCGTCTCTGTATGATTATAGCAAAAGGAAGCCTGTGTGGAGCTGTCATCAAAGCTTTCTGCCATTCCGGCTGCCCCAAGTGCAAGTACTGTTCCACCCGTTACACGACAAAAACCGCCATTCTCTGTACCAATGTCCAATGCTCCATTTCCACTACTCACAGGACCATCCACAACGATTTCTCCGCCCTCGATCAGCAACTCGCCATTGGAATCCAAACCATCCCCCTCCGAATCCACGTGAACCGTACCACCATAGATAGAAAGCTGTGGTGTTTCCTCGGTGGTTTTCGTGGAACCGCCACCAGGTCCACCCCCCATATTGTTCTGGCCACCATAAGCGTTCATACCATCATCATAAGATACAAGATCCACGGTTCCTTTGTGAATGAAAATACGATTCGCCTCCAATCCTTCATTGGACTTCGTGATTTGAACGGAACCATCTTTTATCGTAAGATTCTTTTCAGCATGCATTCCGTCATCCCCCGTGGATAACGACACTTTCCCTTGTTCCAGTACAATATCTGCATCCGCATGGATGGCGTCATCCTGTGCATCTACCGTTATCTCGCCACCAGTAATCGTACAAGTGCCTGTACATTTTATCCCTTTTGTACTAATGGTATTTTCTTCTTCCTCCATATCCCATGACATATCCGGCCCCCCTCGTTGTTCAAAGGTAGGAACTTCCACAGATGTACTTCCTTCTCCTGTGGATATCCCAATGACACCACCGGCAATCGTTAGATTTCCTTCTGCTACCATCGCATCCGACGCCGATGTAATATCATACTCACCGGACTCAACGGTCAGATTTTTTTGTGCTTTTATTCCATCATTGAGGTAGCCATTTACTTTTAATACCCCATTTCCTTTCAATGTCAAATCCGTTTTTACAAATAAGGCTGCACCTGTGGCTTCCTCCGTCACCTGACTCCCCTCTTTTCCTGAAACAAGTACATTCTCGGTTCCATCTTCCAGTACAATGGTAGCTGATTTCGCTGTTTTAATTTCAATCGGTTCTTTCTCTTCATTCGTCAAGTTCAGCCCCTTCAAACGCAACGTTACTGCTGCCTCTGTATCTGCTTCCACTTTAATTCGCCCCTTCTGTGCGTTACCGGAAACCGTATAATCACCGCCTTGGGAAATCGTCACCGTCGTTCCATCCACCGATACACCGCCTCCGGAAACCGCTACCGAATTATTTTGAAAACGAATCTCCGCTTCTGCTCCCTCGGGGAACGATTTCACCACATTTTCCTGCTGACAGGACGCAAGTCCCAAAAAAACCACCGTCAATGCTCCAACCATGGCAAAACATTTTTTCTTACTCATGCTATTCTCCATTTCTTTGACAAATTATGTTTCTCGTATTACAATAATCTGGTATTATAAAAATAATCATAAAAGGAGTTTTGATATATCCAATGAAGTATCATATTCAGGAGGACAAGAAAACCTCTGCCTATTTACAACTATATCAGCAACTGCGAACGGACATTATAAACGGGGTCTATCCGCATGGCACAAAACTTCCTTCCAAGCGTATTCTAGCAAAAGAATGTGGAGTAAGTGTGATCACCACCGAACATTCCTACTCCATTCTTTGTGATGAAGGATACATTGAGGCACGAGAGCGTAGCGGATACTTTGTCATTTACCGAGAAAGCGATTTTCTTTCCGTGGGAGAATCCTTTCCACCCGCACCGGCTCATGTTGGAACTCATCATAATGTCGACACTGAATTTCCATTCACGGTTTTGGCCAAAACCATGAGAAAAATCTTGCTGGACTACGGAGATGATATTCTCATCAAATCCCCAAACCAAGGCTGCCCGGAATTACAACAAGCACTCTCTTCCTACTTAGCCCGAAGCAATGGTATCGAAGTAAAGCCGGAGCAAATCATCATCGGATCCGGAGCAGAATATCTATACAATCTTATTGTCCAGTTACTTGGAAAACATCGTGTTTTTGCACTGGAAGATCCGTGCTACGACAAAATTCAAAAGGTGTATCGTGCTTGCGGAATCCAATACGATTTGCTGAAACTCGGACACGACGGCATTCGGACATCGGCCTTAGAACATACTACCGCATCCGTTCTTCATGTTACACCATTCCACAGTTTTCCCAGCAATGTTACTGCCAGTGCTTCAAAGAAAACGGAATATATCCAATGGGCCCAAAAACGTGGGGGAATCCTGATCGAAGATAACTATGATTCTGAACTGACCATTTCCCGTAAAGCAGAAGATCCCATTTATTCCCTTGCTCCCGAAGGAACGGTAATTTATCTTAATACTTTTTCCAAAACCATTGCTCCTTCCATTCGTGTGGGGTATATGGTATTGCCAGAAAATCTGGTTACGAAGTTTCAACAAAAATTGGGCTTCTATTCTTGTACCGTCCCGATTTTCGAGCAATACGTTCTTGCTGAACTCATTAACAATGGAGATTTCGAACGTCATATTAACCGAATTCGCCGTACCAGACGAAAAGCCAAAGAAGAAAGCGCGCATTCTGGTCATATAGAAAAGTCCCGATCTGGTCATTAACACAATACCAAAATCGATATACACTAAGGTCAACATAACAATAAAGGAGACTTCAAATCATGACAGACAAAAAAATACTTACCATTCAAGATATATCTTGTGTCGGACAATGTTCCCTGACCGTTGCACTTCCTATCATTTCTGCTTGCGGAATTGAAACATGTGTATTACCATCTGCTGTATTATCTACACACACTGCCGGTTTTAGCGGGTATACCTTTCGCGATTTGACAGAGGATATGCCAAACATCAAAGACCATTGGAAAAAAGAAGGCATCTCATTTGACGCAATCTATACCGGTTACCTGGGAAGCACCAAACAAATTGATTATGTCGCTGACATTTTTGCCGAAGTGGCAAGTGATACATGTATAAAAATCGTTGATCCTGCCATGGCAGATAACGGCAACTTGTATCCGGGTTTTGACGCAGAATTCGTACAATCCATGAAAGGACTCTGTGGAAAATGCGACTATCTCCTTCCAAACATTTCGGAAGCATGCCTTCTAACCGATACGGAGTATAAAACCGAGTATGATGAAGCGTATATCACTCTTCTTCTTGACCGCTTAATGGCTCTTGGTTGTAAAAATATCATTCTCACAGGAGTGTCCTACGCAACCGGAAAAACAGGCGTTGTTGTTTACGAAAATAACACCTATTCCTACTATGAGCATGTTAAAATTGCCGATGGTTGCCACGGAACCGGCGATATTTATGCCTCTTCTTTTGTGGGTGCATTGCTTCAAGGCAAGACTGCATATGATGCCGCCAAAATCGCCGCTGACTATGTGCTGGAATGTATCAAGGAAACACAAAAAGCCGACAATCATTGGTATGGTGCCAAGTTTGAACCCGTGCTTTATAAGTTGATCGAAGCCGTTCGGAACTAGTTTAAAGACATCAAAGGGGTTTACATACATAAAGGAAACTATCACATACTAAATTCTTGATTCAGTATGTGATAGTTTCTTTTTCATTTCTAGGTTATTTGGATAATGAGTTCAATTTTTTCAGTTCTTCCTCCACCACTTTCTTATCAATTCGTTCAAACAAAATATGTATTTCGGGAAGCACATAGCCACTGGGTACTTCCTTTCGTTTCCATGCATTGTCCACATGTAACCATTCCCTCACTTTCGCCGAGGAAAATGGTAAAAACGGTTCCAGCACCGTGGATAAATTGGCGATTATCTGCACACATTGATATAACGTATTTTTGCACGCTGTCTCATCCGTGATTCTGGTGCTCCATGGCTGCTCTGTATCAAAAAATTTGTTAGCAGCTCGCACCGATTCAAAAATGCGATTTAATGCGTCTTTGAATGCTCCTTTTTCAATCAAACTACCAACCTCTGCAAACAAATTTTCAATCTCTGTTTCTATTTCGGGTTTGCTATTTCCTTCTGGAATTACACCGTCCCAATATTTTGTAATGAATGACAAGGAACGATTGATAAAGTTTCCGTAGGCCCCTAGCAGTTCACCATTGTGACTGTTGACATACTCGCGCCAAGAAAAATCCGCATCCTTCTTCTCTGGTCCGTTGGCAAGAAAAAAGTAGCGAAGGGAATCGGGATCATATCGATTTAAAATATCTTTTACCCATATAGCATAATTCTTGCTTGTGGATATTTTCCGTCCTTCCAATGTAAGATACTCACTGGATACGATTTGATCTGGCAAATGCCAACCACCCCCATTTGCCAACAATAGCGATGGTAAAATAATAGTATGAAATGGAATGTTGTCTTTGCCATGGACATAGTAATGTTTCGCATGTTCGCCCCATAGTTCCTCAAAACTGCTGCCTCTTTCTTCGGCTGACAGTTTGCTTGCAGACAAATACCCCAATACATTTTCCGCCCAGATATAGACTGTCTTCTCATCGTAACCTTCTTTCGGCACTGGAATTCCCCACTCTAAATCTCTCGTCAATGCTCGGTCTCGTAAGCCTTCCTGAATATAGCGATTGGTAAAGGAAACGGCATTTTTACGCCACCCTTTTTGATGATCTACCAGTTTTCGAAGCTGTGGCTCCAACTTGGAGATGGCAATGTATAAATGTTTGGAATCCCGAAATGTAATTGGTCTCCCACAAACTGCACAGATGGGTTCGATCAACGTTTCCGGTTCTAACACCTCACCACAAGCATCGCATTGATCCCCTCGCGTATCCGCTCCGCACTTTGGACATTTTCCTAGTACAAACCGATCTGCTAAGAAACTATTACAATCCTCACAATATGCTTGCGCGGTTTCCTTCTCATATACATACTCACTTTCGTAAAGCGTTTCATGAAATTCTTGGATGAATTCCTTGTGCTCTTCCGAAGACGTTTTGGTGTAAACGTCATAGCTAAAGCCAAGCTTTTCAAAACACTGGGTAAACTCTTCATGATAATAATCACTGATTTCCTGTGGTGTCTTCTTCTCCTGCTTTGCCCGGATAGCAACCGGCGTCCCGTGACAATCACTTCCTGATACAAAATATACATTGTCGCCAATGGCTCTGTGATATCTTGCTAACACGTCTCCTGGCAACAATCCTGCAATGTGTCCGATGTGTAGGGAACCATTGGCATATGGCCAGGCTCCTCCGATTAAAATATTGTTCATAAGCTTCTACCTCATTTCTGAATAAATTTGTGTGAGCATAACGCTCATGTTTGTGATAACAACTTGCAGCGAATTAACGATACATGTATTTGTGCATAAGAAAAGCCCTCCTCTCTGAAAAATTTCTTTTTCAGGGACGAGAGCTATGGTCGCTTCGTGTTACCACCCCAAATTCACCCATACCTCACGGTAGGAGCCTCAACAACTACGGACAAGAGATGACTCATCGATAGTCTGGCACTGTAACGGGTGCACCCGTCGTAGCCTAGGCACGTATGCTTCGGTACGCAGCTCCGAGACCATCTTCAATCGTTCCTTCTGTACTTGCTCTCACCAACACAAGCTCTCTGTAACATATCTAACGATTTACTCTTCTCTTCATCGCCTTTTTGTTTTTATCAATTCTAGCAGAATTTAAATTTTTGTCAAGAGGGAACTTATTTTTCCACTCGATATCTCGCCTTTGTAAACTGATACTCCCCAATTTCAAATTTATTGTCTATAATTTTCTTTGGTAATACGCGAGATTCGATAAACTCTTTTGTCACAATAACAAAAATCTGTTTTTCGCCATCTTCCACTAGAAAATAGGCATGATCCATCTCGCCAAACATGTGATACATCTGATCTGTTCCAAATGGTGCATCAAACACCCATCCCAGCAGCTCACTTACAATTTTCTGACTTTTCGTACTTTTCTTCTTTGCCAGCAATGGGATGATTTCGCAGGATGAATATTTTTCATACACAACTGCTTCCTGCTTACTTCGAAGTTTCCCTTCCTTTTTGTAATCTGAAAGTTCAATCTGTTCCTTGATCACAGCCTTGTTAAAATCTTCCCCTTCATCCAGTAAAAAATCGATACTTACGTCTAATACACCAGCTAACATACGAAGATTTTCTACATCTGGAATTCCCTGACCAGACTCCCATTTCGTCACTGCTTGCCTAGACACACATAGTCTTTCTGCCAGTTCCGCCTGTGTTAAGCCTACATTCTTTCTTGCTTCTTTAATTTTCTCTCCTAGTTTCATATTGAAATCCTCCATTCTCTGCGTACCACTCTTTTCTGCGCGGCTTTGATTGTACTTGCCCTTCGGCTGTACAATCACCATAAGCGATTTCCGAAAAAAGTACAAGAAACGGTCTATAGCATCCATGCAACGCTGCGTAGCATTGCCGTTTTTTCGCCCTTTTTACATAATAAGAGCGTACTTGTGATATGCCACTTTTTTATTATAACATATAACGTATCCATTTCATCAAATTAGTAAAAAACAGGAAACCGATCATAGATTTCCTGTTTTCTTATTCCCTCTGGAATTTAATTATCTTTACACCATTTCTCCACAATCGGTATAATTTTATTATATCGATTTGTCACAAAACTTTTGATGTTTTTGACATTGGTATCAAAGGAACCATGCAACCAAGAATTCTCTCCATAAAATCTCGTATAGAAATCCATCATCAATGGTTTGTACAAATTCGTATATTCGTCCAATTTTTTCTTGCATGCATTCGGTTCGAAGTTGACCGAACCAATTTCCTTTATCGTAGCCAAAAACTTATCTTGGAACTTCGGATTTTTCATAACAGCTGCAAACAACTTATCTTCTTTCAATGCCACAGCCAAAGAATCCGTCGTTATATCCGTATGCCCATACAGTCCCATGGAGTATTCGGTATCAAACAAAAGATATCGCCATTTCCCATCTGCATACTTATTGGTACTGTCTGGTGTTCTCGCTCGCCAAAGTTGATAATTCTTTTCCGGATTCCAATCATAATTCGCAATGTAAATATGTGTTGCATAAAAATCTGCAAAACTATCAATATCCATAACATTACAAAATTCATTGTACACATTTTCATCCGTGAAATCTTTGTCAGAGTAAGACCACAACGCCTCATAGTAAGCTTTGTCTGTCTCTTCGCCTTCATCCAATTCCCCTTCTTTGAAAATCATAATGTTTTTCTTGTCGACACCAAACGTTCTTTCCAAATTGTTATCACCATACTTTTCAGTCAAGTTGTAAAGTCCCCAATACTCACCATTCAAGAACAATACACTTGGTGCCGTTGCCTGAATCTGATAATTACGGTTTGCTACTTGGTTCTGAATAAACAAATCACGAATCTTGGTATACTCGGTGTCGTTTCCACCGTTTCGAAGCATAACGGATTTGTACTTTTGAATAGCATTTCCAGAAACGTCGGTATCATTTGGCAACAATGGATATTCCAGATTTTTCATACCATATTCCTCACGGAAATAAACATTAAAACTCTTTTGTCCGTACATACGACTTGCCCCGCCATGGATACGGATTCCAATCGGAGCCTCAAATTTAACAGTCTCCGTTGCACTATCCATATACAACATATCTGCTGTACGCTCCCACTCTTTTCCGTGTTGCGTATAATTTCCCTGATAATTCCAGTACTCGCGTTTTGAAATAAGGGTGCTTGCCTCGCCTGTTGTCTTCCATTTTTTAAATTCATTTCCCAGCACATATATTCCTGATTGTTCATTCAACAAATTTTCCGGTGGTGTTACAATGGAAATAACCGATGCACCTTTATACTTCTTTGAAATGTCATTTCCCACAAAAAATGTTCGATTTACAACCGGACTCATATCTCCATTTGGACTAACAGCAACCAACCGTAAAACCGTACATTTTGCCACTTCACGATTGGCAGGTACATAATCGTATCCGCTTCCTTCAATGTACATTTTCTTAATATTGGCTTCCGCTGCCAACACATTTGCCTTCTTGTTGCGATTCTCAATGTCAATCTTTCCTGTATATTTCTTGGCGTTTACTGTCGGTATACTTCCATCGGTCGTATAGTAAATCGTCATTCCAGGCTGTGCTGCCATTGTCAATCGGAAACTATTTTTGTATGTTCCCGTTTCTGCTGAAGTAAACGGAGTAGCAGGTGTACCACCTGTGTATGCGTCAAACGCAGGTACCGGATTTTCCACATAAACACGACATGTGATTTTTTTCTTATCTACCTTTGCCGTAACCTTCGCACATCCAGCTCCCATAGCAGTGACAAGACCACCATTTGTAACCGTAGCCACTTTCTTATCGTCGCTACTCCACGTTGCTTTCTTCTTTGTTCCTTTTACTTTGAGCTGTGTTGTAGCACCTTTTACCAACGATTGCTCGGAAGCATTTAAACCAATAACCGTCACCTTACAAGTATACTTTTTCTTAGCTACTTTCGCTGTAATCTTTGCTGTCCCAACTTTTTTCGCTTTCACTTTTCCTTTTTTGGTAACGGTAGCAATCTTCTTTTTGTTCGTTTTCCATTTTACCTTGCCTTTGGCACGTTTTACTTTTAATTTTACCGTTTTACCAACCGGCAATGTTACTTTCTTATAATTTAATTTCGGTTTTTTGGCAGCCTCTGTCGGTACCGAATCATTTGCTCCGCTTAACAAAGAAATTCCAAGCACGCATAGCGCCACCCCAACCATTCTCTTTTTCATTGTTATACCTCCATTTATTTTCGCGTCTACAAAAGTTCAAAGGAATGCAATTGCGCAGTTCCTCCACCTCGATACGTGAAGTAAATCGCTTGCTTTCCATTTGGTATTTCTACTTTTGCAAAATACTCTTCCCATACATTGGTATACTGAACCGGGATTTCCGCCAGCACTTCACCATTCCATGCCGTCTTCACTTCAAAAATGCCATCCGCATAACCCCTTGCAGTAATTTTTATACCTGTCACATTCTCACACTCAAAATATTTGAAACCTGCCGTAGCGGAGTCCGTAATCTCGGCAATATATCCTGTCACTTCTTCTCCATCTCTGCCATCTTGCATGATTCTTGGAACGCCATGTGCTCCCACATACGCTTCCGGCTTATCCATAAACAAGTGACAAGCAAGGTATGCCGGATATTGTCCTTTTCCTTCCAACGGACCGCCATTTAATCCACAGGATGTAATCTCAACTTGTGGAATTGTTCCATCCGCTTGTATCTCAATCTTTTCTGCACATCCTTGTCGGCAATACCAGCTGTTCTTTGTATGACGATGATAAAACACGTACCATTCTCCTGCAATTTCAACAATACTTCCGTGATTGTTGGCACCATATGCCATAGGAAGGTCTGCCGGTTTATCACGATCCAGATTCAAATCGCAATTACTTACCACAACTCCCCCATATTGAAACTCTCTGTCTGGATACTTACTGGTTGCATAGCATAATTCATGCATAACACTGGATGAATAAATAAAATAGTACATATCTTTCACTTTACGGATGGAGGAAGCTTCAAAAAACGGATGCACTTCAAAACTTGTTCCTGCCGCATACTCACATCCCGGTACTACAAGTTTCGGATTTTCCTCAATGGTCAACATATCCTCTCCAAGAATGGTGACCATTGATCCGGTACGCGACGTATCGCCAGCGCCACAAAAACCTGTAAATAAATATGTACGTTTCCCTTCCGTCAAAACTCCCGGATCAAACTGTGGTTCGTCCGTATCTCGTTCTCCCAGGCGTTTTCCATCCTTATCATGTACATAACCATAAAATTCATAGTTGCCCGCCGGTGTATCACATACCGCCACAGATACAACCGAGGCATGATCCAATACGTAATAAAGATAGTATCTTCCGTCAGGTCCCACGGTTACATCGGGAGCATATAGACACATTTTCCCATCCGTATTCAGCGGATCTTGTGTCTTCTTGTATATGACGC
Source organism: Eubacterium sp. (assembly GCA_017938215.1). Taxonomy (GTDB): domain Bacteria; phylum Bacillota; class Clostridia; order Lachnospirales; family Lachnospiraceae; genus Eubacterium_F. The sequence goes on from JAGBBZ010000040.1 coordinate 31,259, forward strand.
CCTCATATCTCCAATTCCACAGTTCGTCAATCGGGGCTGACCAACAAACATAATCTCCCAGACAAAATACATGTCCCTCATAAAAATCGTGGGAACCATAAATGTATACGCGCCCTTCAAACACGTAAGGCTCTCCGTCCGGAATATACTCCCAGGATGGCAAGTATGGATTTACCGCCTGTTTTCGTTCCACTGAAAAACCACGAACATGTTCCTGCTCGCACAGTTCTCCCGTACTGTATATATGTACAATAATGTCATCCAACACAAACTCCAATTCCCCGTACAATTCCACCTTTTCCAGCCATGCCAGCGATTCACTATCTGTGGAAATTCGAGGTGTCGTTTTACAGACGCCATTCTTCTGGATTATCCCATTATTCTCAATAAATAATCGGCACGTTTTCCCTTGATCATCCACTCCTTCCAAGATGTACCGAGCCGATAATCGTCGGTCTTCACTCGCCTTTTGAAATTGTGTATCCACAGCACCTGGTAACGTTTTTCCAGAAAACCACTTGGTATCCGTATAGCCTTCAAACACCAATTGTTCTACGTCGCTCATTTTCCCATTTACCCGCTGAGAATCTGTGATTTGAATTACCAATCGAATCACTTCACCGGTTGGGTATTTTTTCGTTTTGTACTCAAAGTTATTTTTCACACGAATCCCCCATTTACAGTCGTTTTACTTATGGTTTCATTATATAAGAAGTTTGCATTGCTTTCATCTGTTTTTTTCTTATACACAATATCAGCAACACTTATAATGTGTCATTTTTCTCTACTTCATATTCGCATATCACCACCATATCGGATTCGCTCCATAGTAGTCTTGTGCAAATTGATCCAAGGGATTCATATACATACCATCCAACAATCGAATCAGACACCCCGCATCCGCATACTTATAAAATTCTTTCTCCTTTGCCGAATACTTTTGTAGTGCCCCACTTTTACTGTCGTAGCAACTCATCTGGCAATCATACGCAAAATCCTCCACCTCTTCTAACTCCACGCGATTATCAAATAGGCACTTTCCATCTGTCACATTCAATAGAACTGCCCGATTCACAAAGATACTTTTTCCATTCTCATCTTCCACCAAAATCTCTTGGCAAGTTTTTTTCATCTGCTCCGTTATCTCTTTTTCATATCGAATCGGCTCCACCCCCGCATCATCAATGCTGAAAACATAGTTTCCCCAATGAGTCCCCTTTTCTTCCCATGCAACAGACGCTTGCAAGTACAAACGCCCCGCGTCAAGACATAAGTTAGTAATTCGGTACTCCATTAAGTTCTCTCGAGAAACATCCAATGCTACCAGCAATTTCTGTTCAAATATTTTCTTACTCCGAATCATGTTTTGTCTCTTTCCCGTTTTGATATTGTACTTTTCTACGATGGGGGAATATTCTTCCTGTAATGAATAATACGCCTTCTCGCCCTTCTCAGCTGTAAAACAAATGGCAGCTTGGTACATGGTCAACCCTTCTTCATATGTTTTTACATATCTCCTTTTTCCAGTCTTAAGATGATAAGAATAAACCTCCCGCATGGTGCCTTCATAGTCATTTAGATAAACAAATACTGTATTTCCCACATATCCAAGCAACTGTGATGTGGTTTTTACAGAATCTCCAAATTTTTTATCAAACGATATTGTTTTTGATGTCCGCTGCTTCACATCGAAAATCCACAACCGATAATTTCCAATCAAGGCAACGACATACCTTCCATCCACAACCATACTATCATGAATTTGAAACTTTTCTTCAGTTAAGAGTGTCTCGATTTGGTATGGACGTGGTGTTTGAATCCCATCGGTCTCTACCACTGGAATTCGACGAATCTCACTGCTATGATTATGAACTGCACTGTAATACACCCACTCAGCATCCGCATATAGAAGTTCATCAAACTCTGACTCCATCTCGTATTCATGGATGTTCGCCCCATCCCATCGCTGAAGCACATCTCCCAGACTACTTTTCTTAAAAATCACGTTCTCCGACGATTGCATCTCCATTTCCGTGACACTTGCACCACTTACTGCTTTTCCCGATACACCTTCTTGTCTTTCAGCAGTTTGCTTCGAACAAGAACAAATCAGTGTCACGGAGATTGCCAATAATGGAATTATACTAAAGTATCTCTTCATCACCTCATATCACCATCTTCCTCTCCCGATATACAACCTCCTGAAGCCCTAATTCCGATACCAATCTCTTCGCTCTATCATTTCCTGCTGCCAAATCCTGCTCCTCATGAGCATCGGATCCACCTTTTTCTCTTCTGCCTGACGTAAATATTCACACATCTGTGCCTCTGAATTACACGAAAATCTTGTATGTACATGTAAGTCTGCTCGCATCAATATTTCTCCTATCTCTTTCTATAAAAATGCAAGTCACAGAAACTATTTATCCTGTTCCTGTGACTATTTGCGCTGGTCTTCTAACCTATTTCCATTGTATTTCTTTCACCTTACTCCATGCACCATATACCTTTTTCTTACCATCGAGGCGATATGCGCGCACTTGAACAAATGTGTATTTGCTCTTCTGCTTCTTCATGGTTATGAAAGTTTTATTTGTTGTCTTTGTTTTTGCCTTTTGGAAAGAAGCTTTTTTTGCATATCGAACTTGATATCCTTTGCTTGCCTTCACCTTTTTCCATGAAAGCTTTATCTTCTTCCCGGCTTTTTTCTTATTCTTCTTCCACGTAACCTTTGCTGGCTTCTTGACTTTCTTATTCGAAGAAACCGGTGCAATTGTCACTACCGGTGCCTGCGTAGGTGCTGCTGTCACCACACTTGCTGGCGAATTTCCTCCTGTGTTTGTGGTTGGTGCAGATGGAACCGAGGGCGGTGTTACTACCACTGGAAAAAGAATCTTACCATCTGACTGAATTTTTCCTACATAACGCCAATATGGCGAAGATACACGAACACGAAGCATCGGACGAACCCCTTTTACTTCTCCCTTATCTTCTCCTGTATATTGTACACTTCCGGCAGCAGTTACATAAGATGCTTGCTCATTTGTATATCCGGGAGTTCGAAGCCACCAATCCACCGACGTTCCATTTGCCATTTTGCAAACTCGACTCATGGCATTTTCCACAAGAAGATCGCTAAAACCATACTCTTCACGGCAAATCTCTGTCATGGATGGTAAAAATAGCTGATCCAATGTAGCTTCTTCATCCGACGCTTCACCAAATTCATTTCCCGTATTTTCATTTACAGTATACAAGATATCTTCTTGTTCATCCTCTGAAAAAATTTGTTTTATAAGTTCTGCATTCATCCATTGACGCACCGAACTGTCTTTCCAATTCAAATGATCTGCAGCATCATAACTTGCTGTCGCAATCGTTTTATCTGCCATCAACAACATTTCTCCATTTTTCACAGAGAGAACTCGCCAATACAGTGGTGTTGTAACATCTCCTGTCTCAGTCATCGCATGACCAAATGTAACATAATCCCAAGTCGTTATTGTATTTTGAATCGTCGGATTACTTAGTACAGTGGAATCGGCAACTGGTGGAATTGTCGGTACTGGTGTTACTGTCGGCTCCACTGTTGGTGGTAATGGTGGTCCTACTGTTGGCTCTGCCGTCGGTACTGGTGTTACTGTCGGCTCCACTGTTGGTGGCAATGGTGGTCCTACTGTTGGCTCTGTCGGCGGTACTGGCGCCACTGTTGGCTCCGCTGTCACTACTGGCGTTGGTAACGCTGTCTCTGGAACCTGTGTTGGTTCTGGCACTACTGTTTCTTCTGGGATTTTCGTTGGTTCTGGCATTGGTGCCTCTGTCTCTGGAACCTGTGTTGGTTCTGGCATTGGCATCACTGTTTCCTCTGGAACCGCTGTTGGTTCTGGAGCCAACGTCGGTACTGGTGTTATTGTTTCTTCTGGTACCAGTGTCTCCTCAGGTGTCGCAGTCGGTACCATTGTTGATTCTGGTGTCGCAGTTGGTACCATTGGTTGAGGCGTCATTTCAATACTCGGCGATTCCACGCCCGGTGACTCCACCATTCCTGTCTCTATCGTTGGCGTTATGGTCATATCTTCTTGTATCGCCGAATTTTGAACTGTTCCGCTCACAACTGCGCTGTTTTCTGTTTCTGCAGATATTATTCTTGTCGGAAACAAGCCAATTATTAACGCAAACACTAGTATCATAGATAACTTTTTATATTGTTTCGTTCCTTTGTTCATAACAAACTTTCTCCTTTTATCATTCTTCTATTATAGGCGTTTGCGAAACGCCACAAGCCACATAAATACGGCATTTTTTTATCGCTAAAAATAAAAATCTCCTCACGGTTTGTGGTATAATGGAGTTGACTAGAAACCATAAATCACGCCCCGAAAGGAGATATATCTATGA
>JAGBBZ010000006.1 GCA_017938215.1 Eubacterium sp.
CAGAGATGTTAGATGGTACGTTTCAGGAGTCGTTTGATGGGACGCAATACAAAGAAACGTATGATTGTCATTTCCTCTTATTGTTATGGGCGGAGAATGATGAAAAACGGGTGTATTTTTTTAGTGATACCAAGCGTGTCCGTGCCTTGGAATTTTTGGATTATCTTCTTCCTGAATTTGGATTGGTACGAGGAAATGCGACGGAGGCAAATGGAAGAATTGCAAGTACTATATTACAAGTGCAGATGTCAGAGATCGATATAACGGATTCGCTGCACTATTTTTTGAAGATGTCGAATTCGTATTTTTGTGATTGCGATTGTGTTTTGGCGAGGGAATATGGTGTGGAACATGGTGATGAGATCATGAACTTACCAATCTATGTGAAAAAGCATATTCCCTGGGCTTATGTTCGAAGTATAGATTTGGTAAAACAAGGAGAGAACATTCACATTAAGTCGTTGGAAAATGAATCTGGATTGGAGATTATATCCGATGAGAAAAATTATATCATGATTGGTTATCGCGGTGAAGTCTATGATATCAAGAAAGAAAAATTTGAACGTACATACGAAACCACAGAGGAACCATTGGATGTATTTGTGCAAATGATGGATATGTTACCGGCAGCAGAGATTCAGTCTACGGGAGATTATGTTAGCTTGGAGGAGATGGCACGATTATGTTATCCTAAGAGTGGTGTAGGTATTTATGCAAAGAAATTAGAGAAACGAACCAAGGTATTTCCAGTGGGGGATGGGCAGGAATATTTTTTGGGACGACCAGGAGATTATATGGCAGTCAGACCAGATGATCTTTGTGATATTTACATAATTGAAAGCGAGATATTTTATCGTACATATGAGGAAAAGTGATTGCACTACCCCATCATTCCCCTTAAAACGGAGAATATGGTATATTCTTTTTGGGTGAGAAGTTGGCGCGAAATGCTGAAAATTCGGCGGTTTGCGTTTCTTTGAAGAGATGCTTGGGAATTGACAAAAGACGTATCATTTTATATAATGAATATAGACGTGGGTGGAGAACATGGATGGAGGACGAAAAGATGAGAAAGGAAAAAACAAAGTTAAAGACAAAGATTAAGTTGAAAGGGCTTATGGGACAATTGGTGTTGTTGTTTTCAGTGCAGATTTTTATTATCGTACTGATATGTAACACGATGTCAGCCATTGGTTATGGAGATATTGCATATTCAGAAGTGAAAGAGTGGTTGCATTCCACTAACTTTAGTGTATATGAACTGTTTGATCATATGTCACAAGGAGAGTATTCTTATAACAATGAGGTGCTGAAAAAAGGAAGTATGGAACTTACTAGTGAAGTGCTTGATGAAATCAAGGCTGAAACTGGTGTGGATGTCACAATTTTCTGGGGTGATGTGCGAGCAATTACTACGATTGTGAAAGAAGATGGTAGTCGTGCCGTGGGAACGACAGCAGATCCTGCGATTTACGAAAAAGTCATGAAGGGTGAATCGGTATTTTTGGAAGATGTAGAGATTTTGGGACGAGATTATGCCGTATACTATTCGCCAATGAGACAGATAGGAAGCGATGAAATCGTAGGTATGTTCTTTGCGGGACGCGAAAAAAGCGCCATTACAGATATGATTAATGCGCAGACGTTTAAAACGGATAGTTACGCATTTTTGTTTATGATTATTATGATCATTATTGATTTCTTTATTTTGCGAGGCTTGATTCGTCGCATTAAGAGAGCGGAAGCGAACCTTGCTTTGATGGCAGAGGGAAATCTTGTGTTTGAGATTGAACCATCTGATTTGGCAAAGAAGAATGAAATTGGTGATATTTGTCGAAGCCTTGAAAAACTACGTGAAATTATGCATGAAATGATTGAAAAAATTGATGATTCGGCAAGTTCGTTGAAGCAGACAAGTGGTGAATTTGGAGAGAAATTTGATGGAATCGTATCTAACATAAACGAAATTGATAAAGCGATGGAAGAAATCGCGAAAGGTACAGCCGAGCAAGCTGGTGAAGCGGAGATAGTTAGCGATAAGATGAGTGATTTGGAAGGTGTTATCAATGTAGAAAAAGCTGCCGTTGAACAGTTAAATGTATCCCTTGCTTCTATCGCAGAACATTCTGACAGTGCTAGTGAGAATGTAGAGCAGTTGACAGAGATTAATGCAAAGACAAATGAAGCCATTGCGTTTGTAAATGAGCAGACAATGGTTACAAACTCTTCCGCAGAGGATATTCAGAAGGCAATTGAGTTGATTACAGATATCACAGAGCAGACAAATCTTCTTAGTTTGAATGCTAGTATCGAGGCGGCGAGAGCTGGTGAAAACGGAAAGGGATTTGCTGTGGTGGCAGATCAGATTCGTAATTTGGCGGAAGAGTCTTCAAAGAGCGCACAGAAAATCAGTGAAATTGTGCAGGTGCTTTTGAGTAACTCCGAAGCTTCGGTGGAGCAGATGAAGACTGTTGTGTCTAGTATTGGAGAACAAACAAAACGGCTAGATGAGACAAGAACCGCATTTGGCGATTTGTATAAAGATGTTGCTGTTTTGAAAGGTGTATCGGAGAATATCAGTACACAGACGGAAGCCCTTGACAAGTTACGTGCTGTGGTTGCTGATGCTGTTGCTAATTTGGCAGGTGTGACAGAAGAAAGTGCAGCATCTGTCCAAGAAACATCCGCAAGTATGCAGACATTGAATGGAAATGTAATGCAGTGTACAGATGATACAACCAAATTGGTTTCTTTGAGTAAAGATCTTGCAGAGCAAGTAGACCAGTTTGAAATATGATAGTGCTTCTAAATCGTAACACATAATACAGAGTGAAATGATTTTTGCCAGAGAGGAGTCGGTTCGTAAGTGGAATGACTTCTCTCTGTTTTAATATTAGAAAGGAAGAAGATATGTATCATAAAGATTATCCGTATTTATACGAAACGCATTTACATACATGCCAAAGTAGCGCCTGCGCTCAGGCGACAGGAAAAGATATGGCACGAGTGGCAAAGGAAGCGGGATATGCAGGGATTTTTGTAACCGACCACAGTTGGGGAGGGAATAATTGTATTGATGCTACATTGCCTTGGCAAGATTGGGTGCATGAATTTTGTAAGGGTTATGAAGATGCAAAAGCCTGGGGAGATGCCAATGATTTTCAAGTGTTCTTTGGGTATGAGGCAGGTTATCAGGGAACGGAATTTTTGATTTACGGTGTGGACGAAGCGTGGCTTTGTGCTCATCCAGAGATAAAAGATGCTACGGTGGAAGAACAGTATCAACTGATTCATGGTGCAGGGGGAATGGTGATTCATGCCCATCCTTACCGGGAAGAATGGTATATCCCGGAAATTCGCCTTTTTCCTGAGTGGGTGGATGGTGTGGAGGGAATCAATGCCACACATTCCAGTTCAAAAAGTATCAGTCACAATGATCCAGAGTATGATACACTGGCAATTGCGTATGCTAAGAAACATGACTTGCCAATGACTGCAGGCTCGGATATTCACAGTACAAATTTATTTGGGGGCGGTATGGCATTTGCTACAAAGCTCGCTTCAGTACAAGATTTTTGTCAACGTGTGATGGGGAGAGGGCATTATTTGCTAACCAACGGAGAAAATGTAACATTGGTGTGAGAATTCGTTGATTATTTTAAAAAAAAGTGGTAGGATATAAGAAGTGGAAGTGACAGAGGAAAGGAGATGCGTGGATGGAAGCGATTATACTTGGCGGATTGGCAGTGGTACTTATCGCTGTTGTGGTAGTTCTTGGTGCTGTATCAGCGATAGTTGCAGCGGCAAAAGATACGTTAAAAGATGAGGGGGACGAAGTGTAAGTATCTTTTGTTTGGTGTATTATATTTGAAAAACGGGGTATGGCTCAGTTTGGCTAGAGCGCATCGTTCGGGACGATGAGGCCGCAGGTTCGAATCCTGTTACCCCGATGAAAAGAAAAGCACGGAATTCCTTTGTTTGTGGGGGCCGTGCTTTTTTTGCGGTACAAGACCGACAAGACTCATTGTGCAGAATGTTCGCTTTTCAATATTTATTCTGCGTCAGTGATGATCTGTTCGCTTAGTTCCAATATTTGTCCAGCATATTTTTTCTTGCGGGAAGCAAGTGTGCGCTTATAGATTGGGTAGTTGATGCATACAATAAAGATGCCGATGAGCCCGATGATAATGCCAGGAATCATCATGTTGTCCTTGATGGTAATGCCGAAATATGTACCAGCTTCGATGGCATCCATGGCAAAGGTCATGCCGGTACCCATTACCAGCGAGCCGACAATTCCGAAGATGGTTGCAAAGCGATTGGCAGGACGTTTTACCTTTGCGTCAAGGCGACGAAGGGCGTCGAGAGCAGTGCTTTCCTTTTCCATATACTGTGTGCGGATTTTCTGCGCGATAAAAGTCTGATCATTTTTGTTCATTGTAGTTACCTCCTGTGTTTGATGTTATGAGCTCATTATAGATTTGAATTGTTTTTGAAATGATTCTGAAATGTTTGAGAAATGTTAAAATGAGATTTTTCCACAAGTTTTTCTACTTGTGAAAAAAAACAATTTGATGTAAGATAAATGATGTATGATATTTCATTGAAAGGGGATGTGGTAGTGAGAAAGAAACATCTGGGGCGTTATGTAGCGGTTGCTTTCGTGCTAGTGGCAGTGTCGGCAATTGTTATAGGGAAGCCATGTCAGGCGGCGAAAAATAAAGTTCATACCTATAAGAAGGGATTTACGTACCAGAAAATTGATGATGAAATCGCGCGACGGATGAAAGGAAAATCCTACAAAAAAGGTGCGAAAATATCGCTGAATCAGTTGCGTTATCTTCGAATGCGTTACATTGACTTTGAGGGAAATGTGCAGGACGGAGAGATGATCGTAAATAAGAAAATCGCCAAGCGAACATTGAAAGTATTTTATCGTTTATACAAGATAAAATATCCAATCCAGCAAATGGTGCTAGTGGATGAGTACGATGCGGATGATGAGTCTTCCATGGCAGCAAATAATTCATCAGCTTTTAACTACCGAACCATTGCAAATACAAATCGTTTATCGAAACATAGTTTGGGGATGGCGATTGATATCAATCCGAGAGTGAATCCTTACATTACGTCTTACGGAATTGCGCCAGCCAATAGCAAGGTGTACAAGGAAAGAAACGTGGCGAAGTGTCGAGGAAAATACAAAAAATGTATGATACATCATGGAGATAAGGTGTACAAAATATTTAAGAAATATGGATTTTCCTGGGGCGGAGATTGGAAGAATTCGAAAGACTATCAGCACTTCGAAGCGTAATGCGAAGCAGAGAGGAAACAAACCATGACAAAAGATTTAACAAAGGGAAATGTCCGCTCGGTACTTTGGGCGTTTACCATTCCCATGTTTATTAGCGTTGTATTTCAACAAATGTATAACATCGCAGATAGTGCCATTGCAGGAAAGTTTGCTGGAGAAAATGCGTTGGCGGCAGTGGGGGCGTCCTACCCCATCACCATGATATTTATGGCCATTGCAGTGGGGAGTAATATCGGATGTTCCGTTGTGATTTCCCGGTACTTTGGAGCAGGGGATATGCGTCGTATGAAAACAGCAATATTTACTACGTTGATTGCCAGTACCGTGTTATCCGTGGTGCTTACCATCCTTGGGCTTTTGCTGTCAGCACCGCTTCTAAGGATGATTCATACGCCACAAAATATTTTCTGTGATGGAAATTTGTATTTGAAAATATACATCGGTGGTTTGCTCTTTGTTTTTCTGTATAACGTGGCCACGGGCATTTTCACATCTCTTGGAGATTCCCGGACGCCGTTATATTTTCTTATCGGTTCCTCCGTGGGAAATGTGGTGCTGGATCTCGTTTTTGTTATCGTATTTCGATGGGGTGTAGCAGGTGTCGGTTGGGCGACGTTCATCGCACAAGGTTGTGCGTGCATATTGGCATTGCTTACCTTGCTTCGGAGAGTGAGAAAGATTCCCACTGGACATGGAAAAATTATGTTGTATTCCCATGCAATGTTTTTAAGGATTTGTCGCATTGCGGTACCAAGCATTTTGCAGCAGAGCTTTGTGTCTGTGGGTAATATATTTATTCAAAGTCTTGTAAATCGCTTTGGTTCCGGTGTTATCGCTGGATATTCGGCGGCGATGAAACTGAATACCTTTACGATTACTTCCTTTACTACCTTGGGAAATGGCTTGTCTAGTTTTACTGCTCAGAATCTGGGGGCAGGAAAGCCAGAGCGGATACGGAAAGGATTTCATGCTGGAACATTGTTGGGGTGGATTATTGCCGTTCCGTTTATTATTGCCTTCTTCTTTTTGAGCGAGACAGTGTTGCAGATTTTTATGGAACACGGTGGTGGTGAGGCAATGGAGACAGGAAAAGAATTTTTGCGAATGGTAGCCCCCTTTTATCTAGTGATTTCGGTGAAATTAATTGCCGATGGAGTGCTACGAGGGAGCAGTGCCATGGCAGGATTTATGATTTCTACATTTACAGATTTGATTTTACGCGTTATACTAGCATATGTATTGGCGAGATTTTTTGGAAGTACAGGCATCTGGATGTCTTGGCCAATCGGATGGTCGGTGGCAGCAGTGTTGTCCTTGACCTTTTATAAGAAAACAGTCGCATTACAAAATGCGAACCGATAGAGTGTAGATTTGAAAGGAGAAAGAAACATGACAAAGATTGATATTGTGTCCGGATTTTTGGGCGCTGGAAAAACAACATTGATTAAGAAAATGATCGAAGAGGCTTTTCAGGGAGAAAAGCTAGTGCTGATTGAAAATGAATTTGGTGAGATTGGAATTGACGGTGGATTTTTGAAAGATGCCGGAATCAATATTACAGAAATGAATTCTGGTTGCATCTGCTGTTCTTTGGTAGGTGATTTCGGAACCGCATTGGCAGAAGTGTTGGACAAATATTCTCCAGATCGTATCATCATTGAGCCTTCTGGCGTGGGCAAATTGTCAGATGTAATCAAGGCAGTTGTGGACGTGAAGGAAAAGCTACCAGAAGGCACGGTAGAGCTTAATAGTGCAGTGACGGTGGCAGATGCTACGAAATGTAAAATGTATATGAAAAACTTTGGTGAGTTTTACAATAACCAGGTGGAGCATGCGGGAACAATCGTGTTGAGTCGTACTGGAAATATGAAAGAGGACAAGCTTCAAGTATGTTTGGATATGATTCGCGAGTTGAATAAAGAAGCGTCCATCATCACGACACCATGGGATGAAATCAAAGGAACACAGATTTTAAGTGCGATGGAAAAAGAAAATACATTGGAAAAAGAGTTGATGGAGAAGGAAGAGGTGTGCCCAGAGTGTGGCCATCATCACGATCATGAGCATCATCACCATGAGCATGGAGAAGAGTGCTGTCATGGCCATCATCACGACCACGAGCATCATCACCATGAGCATGGAGATGAGTGCTGCCATGGTCATCATCACGACCACGAGCATCATCACCATGAACATGGGGAAGAATGTAGCTGCGGTTGTGGAGGACATCACGACCACGATCACCATCATCACCATGCGGATGATGTATTTACAAGCATTGGTATTGAGACGGCACACAAATATACAGAAGAAGAGTTAACAGAGATTCTTGAGAAGATTGCAGATGAAGAAGTGAAATTAGGTACGATTTTGCGTTCTAAGGGAATCGTAGCATCTACAGAGGGCGAGTGGTTCCATTTTGACCTTGTGCCAGGGGAGTACGAGGTTCGTCGTGGAAGTGCGGATTACACAGGACGCATCTGTGTTATTGGTGCACAGTTGGATGAGGGCGGATTGCGCGAGCTCTTCACAGGTAAGTAAGAAAGGCGGAAAGATTCATGTTTGGAAATAAAGAAATACCGGTATATCTGTTTACCGGATTTTTGGAGAGTGGAAAGACAACTTGTATCCAAGAAGTCATCGAGGAAGGGAACTTTTCCGATGGTGCAAAAACCCTTCTTATCCTTTGCGAAGAGGGCGAGCACGAAATCGACGACCAGCTTTTGATGCAGAATAAAATTTCCTGCGTTGTTATGGAAGACGAGGATGAATTCACCGAGGAAATGTGTAAGAAACTTCAGGAGAAATATAAGCCAAATCGTGTGGTGATCGAGTACAATGGAATGTGGGATTTGGAAGAACTGTATGGGGAGATTTTGCCAGAGACGTGGATTGTGGTTCAGACCTTTACTACAGTAAATGCTCAGACTTATGAAGTTTATAGCAATAACATGAAGCCGTTGCTGATGGCGCATTTTCAAATGTCAGATTTGGTTATCTTCAATCGTTGCGACGATAATATGAACAAACCGGCAGCAAGACGTAGCGTAAAGGCGATTAATCGTCGGGCGCAGGTGCTTTTTGAAGCGGAAGACGGTTCCGTGGAAAGTAACATCGCAGAGGAATTGCCTTATGATATCAATGCAGACTTTATCGCATTAGAAGACGATGACTTTGGCCTTTGGTATCTGGATATCAGTGAGAATCCGAAGAAGTATGTCGGTAAGACCATTCAGTTTAAAGGACAGGTATATCGCAACCGTACCTTCCCGAAGGATGCCTTTGTGCCAGCTCGAATGGCGATGACTTGCTGTGAGGATGATATTGCAAAGATTGGATTTATGTGCCATTATCCAAAGGCGGCAGAGTTCAAGACGAATTCATGGGTGACAGTAACGGTAAAAGTAAAAACCCAGAAGAGCAAAAAACATGAGGGGGATTTCCCGGTGTTATATGCAGATAGCGTGGAGCCGGCGGAGCCACCAGCAGAAGAACTTGTATATTTTGGATAATTGTGATACTATTGAAAAGGATATTAAATGAATTTGGAGGAGAAAGTAAAATGGCTAAGATTCAGATGACAACGCCGCTTGTGGAGATGGACGGCGACGAAATGACTCGTATTTTATGGCAGATGATCAAGGATGAGCTTTTGTTGCCATACATTGATTTGAAGACAGAGTACTATGATCTTGGACTTGAGTATCGTAACGAAACCAACGATCAGGTAACCATTGATTCTGCAGAGGCGACGAAGAAATATGGCGTTGCTGTTAAATGTGCAACCATTACACCAAACGCAGCTAGAATGGAAGAGTATGATCTGAAAGAAATGTGGAAATCACCAAATGGTACGATCCGTGCTGCTTTGGATGGAACCGTGTTCCGTGCACCAATTTTGGTAAAGGGAATTATTCCTTATGTAAGCAATTGGACAAAGCCGATTACGATTGCACGTCATGCTTATGGTGATGTATATAAAAATACAGAAATCAAAGTTCCAGGGAAAGGAAAAGCAGAGCTTGTGTTTACTGCTGAGGATGGAACAGAGACGAGAGAAGTAATCCATGAATTTAACGGCGAAGGAATTCTTCAGGGTATTCACAATACGAAAGAATCCATTTCCAGCTTTGCAAGAGCATGCTTTAGCTATGCGATTGATACAAAGCAGGATTTATGGTTCTCTACAAAGGATACCATTTCAAAAAAATATGACCATACATTTAAAGATATTTTCCAGGAAATTTACGATGCTGAGTATAAAGAAAAATTTGAGGAACTGGGAATTGAATATTTCTATACCTTGATTGACGATGCGGTAGCTCGCGTTATCCGTTCGGAAGGTGGATTTATCTGGGCTTGCAAGAACTACGATGGAGACGTTATGTCGGATATGGTAGCAACTGCGTATGGAGACCTTTCTATGATGACTTCCGTATTGGTATCACCAAGTGGTGTATATGAGTACGAGGCTGCACATGGAACTGTACAGCAGCATTATTACAAACATTTGAGAGGGGAAGAAACTTCTACAAATGGAATTGCAACGATTTTTGCATGGACCGGTGCCCTTCGTAAGAGAGGAGAACTTGACAATATTCCTGAACTTATGGAGTTCGCAGATAAGCTTGAGAGAGCATGTATTAAGACAGTAGAAGATGGAAAGATGACAAGAAGTTTGTCCTTGATTTCTTCTTGTGAAAACCCAGTTGTTCTTAATAGTCAGGATTTCATCAAAGCAATCCGTGAGACATTTGATGCTTTGTAAGAAGTAAAGATCAATAGAGACAAGCCGTGTGCTGGAAGTGGTACGCGGCTTGAGTTTTATGTATACCGAATGATGCAAGTGAGCAGGAGAAAGGAACGAAGGGAACATGAGAGAAGGAGTGTCTGTAATCGTGCCAGTATATAATGCAGAAAAATATTTGACAGAGTGCATCGAAAGTGTATTGGCACAAGACTATGAAAATGTGGAATTGATTTTAGTCGATGATGGTTCCACGGATGGTAGTAGGGATATTTATGAAAAGTATGCCACAGAGCATGCAAATATAAAGATTTGCCGACAAAAGAATAGCGGACCGGCAGAGGCTCGTAACAATGGAATTCGACATGCTGTGGGGGAATACTTGGTCTTTGCTGATGCGGATGATTACCTGGCAGATGCTGGTGTGATTTCGAAAATGGTGAAAATGCTTCAGCATACACAGGCAGACATTGTGGTTGGAGATTACATGCGGCTTTGGAACGGAAAGCTTTTGTCGGCAGAAGGAAATCGATCCTTTAGCCAGACGCCAGTTAATCGTGGTGCCTTTCGGTTTCAAGGCTTCTTTTCGGTGGGAACATTGTCCTATTTATGGGGGAAATGCTACCGAGCATCCTTTTTGAAAGAACACCAGCTACATTTGGGTGATTTTTCTTATGGTGAAGATAAACTATTTAATATGAGCTGTTATGTAAAAGGGGCAACGTACGCATTCATCGATGAGCCGGTGTATGTGTACCGAAAAAATGAGGATTCTGTTTCTTACAAATTCCGCGCCGATACGGTGCAAGGGTGGCTTGGAATCGCGGAAGAGATTCAACGTGTCATTGACGAAGAACAAAAAGACTTTTGTGGGGATTTGACAGCGTATACCATTTTCTTTGCCAGCTTTTTCGATGGAAAAATGTATTATCAGTATGACGATGGAAAAATGCCGGCAGTGAAACAGGTATTGAAACAATATGCGGAATCTACGTTGGCAAAACGATACTTCAGAGAATTGGCAAAAGGAAAACGTCTAAAAGAGATTCCGTCGCTGATGTGGCGAGTGATGATGTGGGGGTTTGCTGTTGGTATGAATCTGCGTTGGTACGGTCTTTTGGCGCTGGGAATCAAGATTTTGGTGGAATTGCGAATCGATGAGCGATTGTCAGATACTGGGAAACGAGAGTAAAAGACAAAAAATGAGCAACTTATATCGAAAAATGACTTATGTATTTGACAGTTATTGCCGATAAATTACTTGTGTTGTGCTGAGGGATGAAGTGTAAAATCTTTACAATTCCCCTTGAATATAGTATAATAGAGGGATAATGAAATAGAAAAAAGTATGAAGGGATTCGATAAAATGTCATTCTGTTTAAATCAATCAAAGGCCAGATATCAATTGCGATATGCGGCGGGGATCTACTGGTTGCTAGACATGGAGCAGCCAGGAATTCCTTATCAGAAACCGCTCCCCATGAATGAGACGGGTGCTGAGATTTGGCATATGCTCGGACAAGGAATGTCGATGGAGAATATGGCAAAGACCATGAGTCAGCAACATGGTGTTTCGGAAGAAGAGGTTAGGCAGGATATACAGCAGTTTTTGCAACAACTACAACAGTATCACATCACTATTTAGACAAGCGACATGGAGGTTGCGATGAACATTTTATTGATTGGCGGTTCCAGTAGTTTAATGAATCAGATGATTATAAAGTTGAAAAAGGAAGGTCATCGGATTTATTTGTTAACAGGAGAACGATATGCCAGAAAGTCCTATGAAAAAGTATTTGAAGTATATCATTTTTCTTATGAAAATGACAGTTTAAGAGAGATTTTTGATAGTGTCAGCCCGGATGTAACATTGTTTATGGGGGCATATGACACAAACTATATGTGGCAGGATAGCGAGCGGGAGTCTGTTCGTTATATTTCTGGGTTAATGAATATGTTGGTGGCATATTCTACAGTAAAGAAAGGGAAGTTTATTTACCTTTCTTCCCAAGAAGTGTACAGTCACAGTTATGAAGAAAATATTACAGAAGACGTTCCGCCAAGTGCATCTGGAATGCGCGGAACAACTCTTGTACAGGCAGAGAAAATATGTCTTGATTTTCGGGAGAATTGGGAACTGCCTGTTTTTGTGTTGCGTTTAGATCAGTTATATAGCATTCCCAAGAAACGAGAAGAAGTGAATCACATATGTGCAAAAATGTGCCTAACGATGTTGGAGTCCGGATATACTACGGCGGACAAAAAGACGGTGGGTTCCTTTTTGTATGAGTCCGATGCGATTCAATTTATCTACCAGATTATATCTGCGAGAAAAACCAATCATTGGTTATACAATATTGCAGCGACAGAGCCAGTGAATGAAGTGGAAATCGCAGAGATGATTCGAGAGGCTATGGGACAGGAGATGCAGATTATCGAAGTGGAAAAAGGAGGATATTATCGACGTGTCCTTTCCAATGAGAGATTTGCACAGGAGTTTGATGCTTCGATTTATCATCCGTTGGAAAGTGGACTTCAAAAACTGGCAGCGTATATGGAAAAGCACAAAAATGTATTTTTGCTTGGGGAAGAAGAACGACTTCCATGGTGGAAGCGAGCGATTCAAAAATGTGGATGGCTCTTAAAAGCAGCGGTACCATTTATCGAGAATATGATCTGCTTTATTCCATTCTTTATGTTAAATAACCGTACCGTAGGGAGTCAATATTTTGCGCGGTTGGATTTTTACTTGTTTTACGTGTTACTGTTTGCCATTGTTTATGGACAGCATCAGGCGATATTTTCAGCGGTGTTGGCAGTGTGTGGGTATTTGTTCCGACAGATGTATACCCGAAGTGGATTTGAAGTTATGTTGGATTATACCACATACATTTGGATGGCACAGTTGTTCATATTAGGTTTGGTTGTGGGATATATGCGCGATCAGATTCGTGCCATCAAGAGTGAAGGTGCTGAGGTACAAGAACATTTGAATCGACAACTGGGGGATATCCGGGATATCAACAATAGTAACGTTCGGGTGAAGGATGTATTGGAAAAACAAGTGATTGATCAGAAGGATAGTATCGGAAAGTTGTATAGTATTACGTCTACCTTAGATCAGTACACACCAGAAGAAGTTCTTTTCTATGCCGTTGAGATTTTATCGAAGATATTGCGCAGTCCGGATGTTGCCATTTATACTGTGTACAATGATTCGTATGCTCGTATGTTTTCTGCCAGTTCTTCGGTGGCGAGAAAGCTCGGAAACTCCATCCGCTATCCGGAAATGGGAGAGATGTATCAATGCTTGTTGGAACAAAAAGTATATATCAATCGCCAGTTGGATGAGAAATATCCTTTGATGGCAAATGCCATTTATGAAAATGATGAGATGAAAATGATTGTCATGGTGTGGGGAATTCCATGGGAGCGAATGACGTTGGGGCAGGCCAATCTTTTGGTGGTTATCAGCTATTTGATTCAGAATGCCACATTGCGTGCCAATCGTTATATGGCAGCTCTTGAAGAGGAACGTTATCTTGGAGATACGAAGATTCTTGAGCCAGAGGCCTTTACTTCGTTGGTTATGGCATATCAGAAGGCAGAAAAAAAGAATCTTACCGAATGTACCTTGTTGCGAATCGAGGCGTCAAGTGGCTATGAGCAGGTGTCACTTGTGCTGATGAAAAATCTTCGTCAGACGGATTATCTGGGAACGTTAAAGGATGGAAAGTTGTATGTTCTTTTGGCAAATACCGATCGAGATGAGGCGGCAATCGTTATCCAACGTTTTGCAAAGGCAGGATATCAAAGTAAGATTGTGGAAAGAATCGAGGGATGATGACCATGTGGAAATATGTCATTCTATTGGTTATTAATATAGTAATCGTATTAGGATATATTATCTGGAATCAAACGAAACGAACAAAACAGACATTGAGTATCGTCTCAAAGTCTATTGTGATGTTGTTATGTCCGTTGGCGGGACCACTTTTTGTGTTTCTTGGGCATGTGATTTATCGTTGCTTTTTTCACGATGAAGTAAATCTGGATGATGTGATTTTTAAGAAAGATCGTGTGGAAACCTATACCCATGCAGATGAAGAGCGTGGTCGTACAGTGGTTTCTATGGAAGAGGCTTTGGCCGTTACGGATAAAGATAACCTGCGTAATCTGATGTTAAATGTTGTCCGTGGAGATATTCGTGATTCCTTGGCGTCCATTGCGCTGGCGCTGAACAGTGAGGATTCTGAGACATCTCATTATGCGGCATCGGTGCTTCAGGATTCTCTCAATGACTTCCGTGCTACGGTGCAGAAATGTTATAATGAGATTAAAAAAGGGGAAGAAAATCAGTTGGAGTATGTGTTGATGTTGCTTGACTATATGGACCAAGTATTGCGACAGCAGGTATTTACGCAGATGGAGCAATGCTCTTTTGTGAAGCGAATGGATGAAGTGTGCGAGATTTTGTACGAGATCGCACCGAAAAAGATGACAAGTCATCACTATGAATCCATTTGTCTGCGATTGCTGGAAATTAAGGAATATGATATTTGCAAAAAATGGTGTGAGCGTTCGGTGCTTGGCTATCCAAACACATTATCCACCTACACATGTCAGCTGAAATTGTACTTTTCCAATGGAGACAGGAAAAGCTTTTTCCGTGTGTTAAATGCCTTAAAGCAATCCAATGTTGTAATTGATAATGAAACGCTGGAACTCATTCGTGTGTTCCAAGAGTAAGAGGAATGGACGGTATTACAAATGTCGATGGAATTATTAACCATATTACAATTTAGCGAGGTGTTTTGTGCCTATTTTTTCATGACGGTAATATTGCCGGCGTTTGTTTTGCGTGCCAAGATAAGGGGGCGGAGACTGTCTGAAAAATTCCTCATGAGCTTTTTGGCTGGAAATTTCTATTTGATGAATCTGGTATTTGCGCTACAACTTCTGAAGATATCGAATCAAGGAACATTGATTTTGGGGACAGTGGTTCCTGCATTTTTTATTTGGATTCGCGTAAATCATATTCCATTCATGGCGACCGTGCACGACTTTTGGCGAGGAATACGACGACTTTCTGCAGGATACTTGGGATTTAAGACCATTGTGGTGCGAGGATTGGAAGGACTGGGAGCTGCGATAAAAAAAGGGACGAAATGTTTGGGACGAGCTTTTATTCGTCGTCCGTTGGAATGGTTGTTGCTTTTGGTGATTCTGGGACTTTTGGGTTATTTCTACGGATGGCAACTGTTAAAAGGATATGGCTATACCGCATCGGATACCCCTGTGCATATGTATTGGCTTAATGGAATGGAGCGTAATCAGATATTTATCGATGGTGTTTATCCGTTTGGTTATCATTGTATTATTTACTATATTCATGCAGTGTTTAAAGTGGACACCTATGTAATGATGCGCGTATTTTCTTTTGTGCAAAATATTATGATTCACATGGTTTTAGTAGCGGTGATTCGTTTGTGTTGCAAGAGTCGCTATATTTCATATGCTGCTGTTGGAATGTATACCATTGGTGGTTTGCTGCAAGCAAATACATATTTCCGTTTTTTGTCTGTGCTTCCACAGGAATATGGGATGCTTTTCATTCTTCCCTCGGCTTATTTTGCCTTTAAGTTTTTTGAAGAGCGTCAGAAGGAATTGAAAAGAGACCAAAAAAAGAAAGGTGAGTCCTTGGTCTGCTTGGTGTATTTTGCAATGAGTTTTTCCATGACTTTGGCAGTACATTTTTACGATACAATGATTATTGGTCTGTATTGTGTAGGAATTGCTGTTGGATATATTTTCTGGTTTGCACGGAAAACGTATTTTGGGACAGTGGTTGTCACCTGCTTTATCAGTGTAATGATAGCGGTTTTGCCGATGGGAATTGCCTTTGCCACGGGAACACCACTACAGGGATCGCTGGGTTGGGGGATGAGTGTTATCAATGGTTCCAGCGACGAAGAAACGGATGAGGAAGACGAAGAGGGAATGACTCAGCTGGAAAAGGATGGCGCGGTAGTAACGTATTATGATGCGGATGGAAATTTGATTAAAACCACTGCGGATACAGAAAGTTTGGAAGAAGTTCCATCCGTGGTTCCGGAACCATTGCTTCCGAAACTTGCAAGAGCGTGGGATAAGTTATGTGGTGGAATTACCAACTATGTATTAAATGATCCGGCACCTTGGGGGTACTTGGTGGTTTTGGGAGCAATCGGTATGCTATTTGTTCTCGGAGTACTGTTCTTTTTATTACGAAAACGTTGCTATGGGGCGATGCTCATATCGACAGCTGCCTATATGGTTCTTATGGTGATTTTGCAGGCAGCAGGAGACCTTGGAATCCCTGAATTGATGGATAAAAATCGATGCCGTATTTACTTTGCCTATTCCTTGCCGGTGGTATTTGCTTTTGCTATCGACGGTGTTATTCGATTGGTTGTGTGGAAACGGAGTTGGTTCCGTGCCCGTAATGTTATCTCTTTTGCGTGTGTTGTTGCCGTTGCAATCTTTTTGCAGGACCCGCAGTGGAGAAAGGAACCCTTGGAGACTACTATGTTAGTAACAAATGAAGCAATTACATGCCTCACGAATATTATTGCTACAGAAAAAGATTTTTCCTGGACCATTGTTTCTGCCAACGATGAAACTCAGATGGGATTGGATCATGGCTATCATTATGAGGTGATTTCGCTTTTGCGTGAGATGGAGTTACGTAATATGGAACCGGATGCAAAACCGGTGATTCAGATTCCGACAGAAAGCGTATATGTATTTGTGGAAAAGGTGCCGTTGGATTATACCATCATGTATGAAGGGAGCGGGCAGCATATTTCTGAGGATGGAGCGTTGAGAAATCTTCCAAGTGTTGGTGGAATCGATATGTATATGGGAGAAAATCGTTGGATTGTGATGTCTCGTTTGTATTATTGGGCACAAGAGTTTCAGCGTCAATATCCGAATGAGATGAAAGTATATTTGGAGACGGATGACTTTATATGTTATAAAATTGAGCAAAATACATATCGATTGTTTAATTTTGCTATTGATTATGGCTATAATTCACGAAAGGGTAATGGGTGATGGCGATGGTAACGAAACGTAAATTTCTGACCATGGCGGTCATGATGTTTGTTCTGCTTTTTATGTTCCAGTTTACGCAGGTAATGAAAGAAGCAGGAAATGAATACGACACAAATGAATATGCTGGAACGTCTGAATTAAATAAAAATGATGTTTGGGAAGACAGCGGCAACAATTCTGCTGTGTTGATTGGCACAGAAGAAAGTTTATTAGGAAATGTGGCGAAACAATGGTGTACCTACACGAAGAGAAGCTTTCATGTGTATGAAACGTTAGTGGAGTGTCCGAGTGAGACATTGAAGGAAGCAGATGCTATCTTGATTGATCCCTCTCATATAGAGTATGAACGTCAAATGTCATTGTTGACATTGCGAGTGGAGCAGGGGGCAGATGTGGTGTTTCTTTCATTGCCAGAATCTGATATGATTAAAGAAAATGAACAGTTACAGAAGCTTTTAGGAATTGATGAAGTAAAAGCAGAACAGGTGCAGTTAGAAGGAATTAATCTTTTCACTGGCTTCCTTTTGGGAGGACAGACAATTTACAAGCCAAAGGATGAAAAGGAAAAGCAGGAACGTCAGGATTTGGATTTGCAGATACCTTGGTATGTGACAGGAAATGCCAGCAAAACTTACATGGTTGGAATGATGTCAGATACCAGTGTGAAAAATGAACAGCTGCCAGCCATTATTTGGCGAAATTCATTGGGGACAGGAAATGTATTTGCTGTGAATGGTGATTACATGTCAGAACTTACAGGCATTGGAATTCTGGATGCGATGATGGCAGAGTGCAATGAGTATGATGTGTATCCGGTCGTAAATGCGCAAAGTTTGGCAGTGGCGAATTTTCCAGGATTGGCTGCAGAAAACGAGGAAGAGATGAATCGATTGTACAGTCGTGATCAGGTGGCAGTATATCGTGATATTTTGTGGCCGAGTTTGTACTCTACAGTGGAAAAAAGTGGCTCGCAGTTGACTTGTTATCTCGCGCCGCAGTTTGATTACACGGATGGAAACGAACCACAAGTAGATCAGCTGGTTTTTTATTTGAAACAGTTAAAAGAAAAAGGAGCCGAGGCAGGGCTTTCCATGGAATATGTAAAGGGAAGCGGTTTGGCGGATAAGCTGACAAGAGATGACGCATTTTTTGAGTCGGCAGGCAGTGATTACGAGTATGGATCGGTTTATATGCCAGAGGTAGACACGGAAGTAATAGAAACCTGGAGAAGAATTTCCCGTTATGAAGGATTGGACACGATAATATCACAACCGGTAGAAGAGGAGCCGATTTTATCTTATGTAAACGAATGCATGACTCGTCAGTTTGTGACTAGTAGTGGAATTTCTCATACGTTTTCAGAAGATTTGCGGATGAAAAGTATACAGACATCATTGGGCTATTCTAACATTGTGTTGGATATGAATCAAATTTCCTGGCCAAAGAAAGAAAGTGATCGCTGGGAAATTGTATCGGAGCAATTTTCAAGTAATATTAATACGTATTGGAAGCCATTTGAAATGTTTGCGCAGACAACAGCATCCGAAAGCGACGAAAGGATTCGTGGATTTTTAGCGATGGATTATGAGGATTCGCGAGAGGATAATGTGATTCAGATTCAGGTGGAAAAGAAAACGAATCAGGTTTGGATGGTATTGCGTACCCATGGAGAAGATATTGAAGCAATAACAGGTGGTGAGTTTGTCGAGATTGAAGATGATGCGTATTTACTTTGCATTCAGGACGATATATGTCGAGTGACCACCAAGTCAAAGGATCAGTTGAAGTATCCGCTTCCAGAGAAATGAGGAAAGACATGAAAATATGTGTTGTGGCAGAGGGATGTTATCCCTATGTAGTAGGCGGTGTTTCTAGTTGGATTCACAGCTTGATTAAAAGTTTTCCGAATATTGAATTTGTGCTATTAACCATTGTGGCAAATCGTTCCCAAAGTGGAATTTTTGCCTATGAATTACCAGAAAATCTGACCGAAGTACATGAAGTGTATTTGGAGGATTTTGATTGGGAAGGTGGCGAGAACAAGAAGCGTAAATTCCGGTTGAATAAAAAAGAATACCGAGCACTGCGTAGCATTGTTTTGAATCAAGAAGTGGATTGGGATGGCTTGTTTCAGTTGTTTCGGGAGAAATCCTTTTCCATTGATGATCTTCTTATGGGCCCAGATTTCTTTCACATTGCCAGAGAATGCTATAAGATCCGCTATCCGCAGATTGTATTTTCGGACTTTTTGTGGACGTTACGTTCCATATATTTGCCTCTTTTCCTTGTGATGAAGACAGAGATTCCGCAAGCCGATCTTTATCACTGTGTGGCGACTGGATATGCCGGTGTTCTGGGAAGTATGGCAAAAAGCTTATATCAATGTGGATTACTTATCTCAGAGCATGGGATTTATACAAGAGAGCGAGAAGAGGAAATTATTAAGGCGGAATGGGTAGAAGGAATCTATAAAAATATATGGATTGAACAGTTTAAAAAAATGTCCAAGGTGGCCTATGATCGGTCGGATATGGTGACGAGTTTGTACGAGCATGCAAGGAGCCTGCAGATTGAATTAGGATGTTCCGAGAAAAAGACGCTTGTAACACCAAATGGAATTGACACAAAGCGCTTGGCGAATCTCCCGGGGAAAGAGGGAGAAGAGGCAAAGATGATTCACATCGGCGCTGTGTTGCGTGTGACACCGATTAAAGATGTAAAAACAATGATTCAGGCATTTGCTTTTGCAAAAGAAAAAGTGCCGAATCTGAAGTTATGGATTATGGGACCATGCGATGAAGATAAGGAATATGCTCAGGAATGTTTTGACTTGGTAGAAACACTTCATGTGTCGGATGTGGTTTTTACCGGACGAGTAGATATTCGAGAGTATCTTGGGCGAATGGACATGACAATCTTGACCAGTATTAGTGAGGGACAGCCCCTTACGATTTTGGAAAGTTATGCAGCGAAAAAGCCGGTAATTGCCACGGATGTAGGTAATTGTCGTGAGTTGCTGTATGGCAATGAAGATGGGATTGGCTCAGCGGGAATCCTTACGCACATTATGAATTTGGAGGAAATCTCTGATGCCATGGTGGAAATGGCAGAAAATCAGAAAATGCGTCTGGAAATGGGAGTCAATGGATACAAACGTCTTATGAGTAAATATAAAATAGAAGATATGAAAGTAATTTATCAGGCGATTTATAAGGGATTTGCCAAAAAATTAAAGAAGCAATGGGAGGATAAGCCCTTTGTTATTGAGGAATAGAGAGGAGACGTATCGGTGGCAGGAATTGGAGTAAAGCTGAAAAGTATATATGACAAAAATACCTTAACTACAAATATTCTTGGTATGGGATACAGTACCGTGATTACCATTGCACCCATGGTCCTCGTTATTGCGGCGATTATGGCGATGCAGATTGTCTTGCAAATATCCCGATGCGGATATTCCGAACGAGAGTTGTTTGCGTGTACGGTATTATACATTTTTATCTTTGCGTTACTAACGGCATCTCCATTTAATTCTGTGCTTTCGCGATATATGTCGGATGTGATTTATGAAGAGCGGTACCAAGACATTTTGCCTTGCTTTTATACGGGAATGATAATGAATGTGGTATTTAGTAGTTTGTTTGGCATTCCATTTTGTGTGAGAGAATATTTGGTAAGCGATGTTTCGTTCGTGTATGTATTTGCAGGGTATTGTGGATACATCGCATTGGTTCTTGTATTTTATCAAATGCTCTACTTGTCAATTTGCAAGGATTATAAGAAAATTTCATTCTTTTTCTTAGTAGGAATGCTATTCACTTTGCTTGTATCCTTGCTTTTGGTGTATGTGTTTCAGATAGAACGAACCTTTTCTATGTTAGTGGCATTGGATTTTGGATTTTTGTTGATTGCAGCATTGGAAATCGCAGTGATACGCAGTTATTTCCATGAAAATAGCGGAGAGTACAAGCGTGTGCTGCATTATTTTAAGCTGTATTGGAAATTGGTGGCTACGAACTTTTTGTATACTCTGGGATTGTATATTCACAATTTTGTGTTTTGGACTACAGACTTGCGAATGGTGGTGGCAAATACATTTGTCAGCGTGACGTCCTATGATTTGGCCACTTGTCTTGCTATGTTTACGAATATTTCTTCCAGCGTGATTTTTATTTCTCGTGTGGAAATGTATTTTCATGAAAGATATAAGGCATATTCCGAGGCGGTTATCGGTGGACGAGATATGGACATTGAGTTGACCAAGAATCGAATGTTTCGCCAGTTAGCAGAAGAATTGATGAATCTTGTACGAATCCAGTTCATCGTATCGGTTATCTTGTTCTTTGTATGTATTATTTTGTTGCCACAGTTTGGTTTTGGCGGTATGGTAATGAAAATTTATCCGTGTCTTGCAGCGGGATATTTTATTCTGTTTGTTATGTATGCGGCAATTATTTTTCTGTATTATTTTAATGATTTGAGCGGAGCGTTAGCTACTGCAATTGTATTTTGTAGTTGTACGATGTTGGGGAGCATTGTGGCGACGCATTTTTCTGAAATATGGTATGGAATCGGAGTTTTCGCGGGATCTTTCCTAGGATTTTGCGTAGCATATTTTCGATTGAAGTGGTTGGAAGGACATTTGGATGAGCATATTTTCTGTCGGGGAACGATATTACAGGCAGGACATGGAAAGCGACCAGCATCTAAAGTGTTTGACCGATATGCAAAATAAATGTATGAGGAGGAAAAAGGTATGGAAACAGGACAAATATTGCGTATGATGATGGTAGCAGCAAGTGTGATTTTATTGTTGCTTACCACATTATCATTAGCAAAACGAAGATTAAAGGAACAATTTGCGCTACTTTGGGGCGTGATCTCGGTATTGGTTTTTCTGGGAGGCATTTTCCTGCGCCCAGATACGTGGAACGAGTATATCAGCAATACCGGGACTTTGATTATCATCGGGGGAATTGCATGTGTCGTTTGGTGTCTGTTCTTTTTAAGTACACAGCTATCTGTACTCAGTCGTAAAAATCAGGAGTTAGCCATGCAGGTTTCTCTGTTGAACCAGGAAAATGAGAGAATTATGGATGAGTTGAAAAAGACGCAGAAGATGAATCAGAAAGTGTTGGCGGAGGTGGCTGCCCATGAAGAAAATACTATTTGTCATTAATACGTTAGGATGCGCTGGTGCGGAAAATGCGATGCTGGAGTTTATGCGTAATCTGAATCCGGAGAAATATGAGGTATCTCTGTTTGTGTTGATGAATCAAGGAGAAATGATTCGGCAATTGCCATCCCATGTCAAGGTGTTAAATGTGAATCTTTCGGATTCTTCGGTACTAAGTAAAGAAGGAAAAGCGGAACTGAATCGTTATATTTTGCGTACCATGTTTCAGCAAGGAAGTGTGTGGAAAAATCTCCCGTATTTGCTTCGTAACTTCTTTTCCATGTTGGGGAAAGGCAAAATTTTGCCGGACAAGCTTTTGTGGAAAGTGATGTCAGATGGTGTGGCACCGATGACAGAACATTATGATATGGCGGTGGCCTACTTGGAAGGTGGTTCTGCGTATTACGTGGCGAATCATGTAGAGGCAGACAAAAAAGTGGGATTTGTTCATATTGATTACGGAAAAGCAGGCTACACCAGGGCACTGGATCAGGGATGCTATGATACATACGAAAGAATCTATGGGGTTTCCGATGAAGTAAAGGAGCATTTCGTGGAAATGTATCCAGAGTATGAGAAAAAAACGGAGGTCTTCCATAATATGGTAAATCAAACGCGAATTCGAGAGCGGGCACAATTGCCAGGAGGATTTGAAGATGATTACGATGGGACAAGAATTCTTACCGTGGGACGTTTGACTGCGCAGAAAGCATATGAGATTGCAGTGGAGGCCATGAAGTTATTAAAGGAAAATGGCTACCAGGTGCGTTGGTACGTGCTGGGAGAAGGAGAAGAACGAAAGTCATTGGAAAAACAGATTCGGGAATATGGGTTGCAGGAAGATTTCATGCTTTTAGGAGCAAAGGAAAATCCGTATCCATATTACGCTCAGACCGATTTGTATGTACATGCCACAAGATACGAAGGAAAAAGTATTGCCATTCAGGAGGCACAAACCCTTGGATGTACGATTCTTGTTTCGGATTGTAGTGGAAATCGAGAACAGGTAGAAGTTGGTGTGGATGGGCAAATGTGCGATTTAACACCAGAAGGAATTTATGAAGGCATTGTATCGCTGCTGAAAGATAAAGAAGCTTGTCGGCGTTATGGAGAAGCGGCAGGGAAAAAGGATTTGGTGGAGAGAGAACAGTTAGAGCGTTTTTTGGCGTTAATGAACGAAAAATAAGAGACATGGAGGTATCTTATTATGAAAGAAAAAAGTACGAAAGAATTACTAATTATCATTCCAGCATACAATGAAGAAAAAAATATTGAGAAATTGTTGGATCAGCT
Organism: Eubacterium sp.; assembly: GCA_017938215.1. Taxonomy (GTDB): domain Bacteria; phylum Bacillota; class Clostridia; order Lachnospirales; family Lachnospiraceae; genus Eubacterium_F. Next base: position 23,629 of record JAGBBZ010000006.1, read on the forward strand.
GGAGAGTCCGGAAATTGCAGCGATTGCAGATGTGTTGATTATGAATGATGCGTCTTCGGATGCTACAAACTGGATTGTAAAAGGAAGAAAGTACGAGATTGTCACACATGTATTTAACTTGGGGTATGGTAGTGCCCTTCAGTTGGGGTACAAATATGCGATTCGTCGTGGTTACGAGTATGTGATTCAGATGGATGCGGATGGTCAGCATGATGTGTGCAATATACCAGTAATTTATAAAGCACTGAAAACCAAGGATGAAAATGGGAAATGTCCGGACATTGTGCTCGGATCTCGATTTATGGAAGGTAGCACGGAATTTCCGGTATCCTTTGCAAAGAAACTGGCTTGGTCGTTGTTTCGTGGGATGATATATATGGGGACAAAGCGTCGTATTGCAGATCCTACTACGGGATTACAGGGGTTGAGTCGACGGGTGGTTATTTTTTACTCCCAATACAATCATTTTGATGACAAGTATCCGGATGCCAATATTATCATGCAGATGCTCCTGTTAGGATTTCGTTTGGTGGAGGTACCTGCGGTTATGCATCAACGTACAGAAGGGGTTAGTATGCATTCTGGATTAAAGCCGATTCTATACATGTTCCGCATGGTATTTTCGATTATTGCGGTGTGGATTGGAATCCGTGGTTTCAAATTAGATGCAGGAGCAGCAGATGAAAGCGAATAAATGGAAAACAGAGAAAACATCTTTGCAGGAAAGTACGGAGATGTTGTTAAATCCTGGGTGTGGGTGGTATGAGATTCATTCGTTTTGGGTGGAGAAAGAAGTGTCGGAGGAAGAAATCCAAGCTTGTCTGAATCCGGAACACTCCTTGGTTCTGGTACGCATTCACCTAGGGGCATATCAAAATGCGCCGTTGGATGCCACCGCGCTAAAACATATCAAACAAATTTTGTCTGTGTTTGAAAGAGCCAAAAAGGACGTTATTTTGCGATGCTGTTACGATTTTGAAGGAATGGGGATGGCACAGGAGCCGGGCGAATTTTCCAAAGTTGTGACGCATATGAACCAAGTGGCAAATGTAGTGGCACAGTACGAAAATGTTGTGTATCTGTATCAAGGAGTTTTGCTAGGCAGTTGGGGAGAAATGCATACGTCAAAGTTTTTGCGACTGGAGAACATCGCTGAATTGTCAGAGATTTTTCGCAAAGCAACCAAGGAAATGGTGTGGCATGGCGTCAGGAAGCCAGAATTTAAGTCATCCAATTGGGAAAATGTCACGATTTTTGATGATGGGATTTTGGGGTCTCCCACACACCTTGGCACCGTGGATTTCCCAACAGAAATGGTAGAGCTGGAGAAGATTGGTTTGAATTCTCCATATGGTGGCGAGATTGTCGGTGGAGAAGATGCTCTGTCATGGTCGCTCATGGAGACGGTAGAGCGATTGGAGAGATTGCATGTCAGTTATTTGAATTGTCGCCATGACGAAACATTGTTGCAACATTGGGAACAGCAAAGGGTGGAGACAAATGATGCTTGGAATGGCATGAATGGAAGGGATTACATTGGCCGACATTTGGGATACCGTTTTTATGCGAATGGATGGCAAGAGAAACGGCGTAGTTCCCTGGCAGATTCGATGTGTCTGGAAATATATATTGAGAACAAAGGATTTTCGGATATATATGAAGAGGTGGAGTGGCACCTGCTTCGGCAAGAGGAACAAATGGGGGTACAATCCATGAAAGGGGTGTGTCCAAGTGGAAGAAAAATCCGGCTCACTTGGGAATTTCCAAGAAAAGCCGGGACTTACTATCTTGCTTTGCGACGAAGGAAGGATAAACGACCAATATATCTGGCAAATCCTTCCGATGAACTGGGAAGAATGTGTTTGGGAGAGATTATTTAGTGTATGGTTAAAGTTCCCAGAGGAAGTGAGCCGTCGCTGGTAGCTTCTTTATTTGCAAAATGAATGGGAAGCTTTGTTGCAGGATCATACATTTGGAGAGAAATTTTGTATTCGCCCTTGGAAAGCTTTGGAAGCTTAATGGAAGTTTCCATGCCTTCACGTTCAGGCATAATCCTGCGAGTATCAAGCTCGACCGGATGTGAGGTGGTTTCCATCGTTTCTGTATGGGTAAGCTGGAGCGTCGTATCAAAGGTGCGATAGGACGGAGCAAAGCCGGTGTTGGAAAAGGAGAGGAAAAGTTGGTCCTTTTGGAGCGATGAGCTGGTTACGACAAAACGATAGCCCAAATGGGCTTCCACGTATTCATAGCCAGTGCATCCATTAAAAATATCCGCATCCTCTCCGCGATAGATGGTGCTTTTCCATTTATTCAGTACCTTGCCATCATAATCACAGCTGAGATAGGAAACGTGCATTGTGGCGAGATCTTGAGCAGCCTGAGGAAAATCGTTGTATGAATTTTCAATAATGACTTCCCCACCATTGGGAACGTAACGACATAATTGGTTTTGAAAATTCAGTTCTTCTTCTCGAGTCCCCTTTTCAGAAAGGTCTGTGGAAGAGGAATATGAGGTGTCGTCGTAGGTGCCACAATCCAATACATTTCCCATCATGCCATCGTTATAAAGACCGAGACGAGAGGGAAGAGTGCCAGTGTAGCTTTCGTTGTTGCTCAAAGGATTCTTCTGCCCGGTAATGGCTCGCAGATGTGAAGGGGTGCGAACTGCCAGAAAGATATTTGGATCAATCACGTCTGCCAACTTCTTCATAAGAATTTGGATGTGTTCATTGGTGCCATAGTTCGTCTGATTCATTTCACCACAGTTGCCGGTGAAGACGCCTTGCAAGGAAAAAATGTGCCCCACATGGCGATTCACAACAGAAGCAACCTGGTCCATATGCGCCATGAGTTGAGTGATTTCGCGAGGCTCGGTTTCCAAAGCTTTTCCATCCCAATCATAAAGAAAGCGAAGAATAAGCTGCTTGTCAGCGGAGGCAAAGGTTGCTAGGATGTGGTCCAATTGCTGAAGAGCATTGGAAGAAATATCTTTATTTGAATAGTTTTTCAGGTTGATTTGTAAGAGTACCAGAGACTGGGTGTCGTTTTCCAGCATTTGTCGGCACCAGATGTCCGCATCGGTTCGAGATGCTTCAGATAAGGTATATCCATATAAGTGAAAAAAACCACAGTAAGGATTTTGCACGAATGTATTACTTTCATTTAGGGGCGTGCTTTTATATGAAAATTTGGTTTTGGTAACAAAGGAAATCAAACCAAAGGCAAGGATGAAAAGGAGTAGCACTGCTACCCAAGGGAAAGGTTTATGACGAAATCGTATCATGATTATAGCTCCTAACTAAATTGATATGATTAGTATAGCACAGGATGAAAAAGATTACGACAAAAAATGTAATAGGAGGTGTCGATGTGGTGGAAAAAAGTAGAACGGAACATTCTGTAAGAAATACAACAGCAGCTATGGTTTCAAAAATTGTGGCAGTGTTGATGGGATTTGCCACTCGTGTTGTATTTACACATACATTAAGTGAAAGCTACGTCGGCGTTAACGGGTTATTTTCTGACCTTTTAAATGTATTAGCGTTGTCGGAACTGGGAGTAGGAACAGCCATAACCTACGCATTGTATCGGCCGATTGCTGAGGGAGATACAGAAAAGCAAAAGTCTTTGATGCAGTTGTATTGCTTTTTCTATCGCATTGTAGCCGGAATTGTACTAGTGGCTGGTCTGGCAGTTATACCATTTATGGATCTTTTGATTAAAAACCAACCGGATATTGACCATTTGATCTTGATTTATCTCATGTATCTGGCAAATTCGGTATTGTCCTATTTGTTGATTTACAAGAAAACGCTGATTGACGCTCACCAGCTTAGTTATCTGGGAGAAGTGTACCAGATGACAGCGATTTTGATTCAGGATGTTTTTCAGATCATATTACTTTTGACAACCCACAATTTTATTTTGTTTTTGGTGGTGTATATGATTTGTACCGTCGGAAACAACGTGGCGATTTCACGGAAGGCGAATCAGCTGTATCCATATTTGAAGGATAAGAATATTCAGCCATTGCCGAAGGAAGAGAAAAAAGGAATTTTTAAAAATATTCGTGCCATGCTTATGCATAAGATTGGAGATGTGGTGGTAAATAATACAGACAATCTGCTTTTGTCTTCCATCGTAGGAATTATTAGTGTTGGCTGTTATTCCAATTATTATCTGATCATCGGATCCATTCATCAGCTTATGAGCCAAGTGTTCCGAGGGATTACTGCCAGTGTGGGGAATCTTGGAGTGACCGAAAATCCCGAGCGCGTAAAACGAATCTTTGAAAGTTCGTTTTTTGTGGGGCAGTGGTTGTATGGTTTCGCGGCCATCTGTCTATGTGAACTATTGAATCCTTTTGTAGAGGTTAGTTTTGGAGAACAATATGTATTCCCAATGAGTGTGGTAGTGATCCTGTGCGCGAATTTCCTTATCACAGGAATGCGTCAAGCGACATTGGTATTTCGCGATTCTCTTGGATTGTTTTGGTTCGACCGCTACAAGTCTTTGGCAAGTGCGTTGTTGAACCTGATGATTTCGATTTTATTGGCAAGACAATACGGAACGGCGGGAGTGTTCGGAGGTACCATCATCAGCACCATACTTACATCGTTTTGGGTGGAACCGTGGATTCTTTATCGACACTCGCTTAAGGCAAAGGTACGGATGTATTTTATCCGTTATGCCATGTATATTTCGGTGATAGGAATTGCCTGGGGATTGACTCATATGATTTGTGTATCTTTTCACGGGACACCATGGCAACTCATCGGGAAGCGTTTGATTCCATGTATCTTTGTTCCAAATGTTATTTTTCTAATCTGTTATTTCCGTACCAGTGAATTTGGCTTTTTGTGGCAGAAGGCAAAAGGGATATGGAATCAATGGAGAGGAGGAAGACGAGGATGATTTCTAAGGAAGAAAAATGGTTAATGCAAGCATTAAGTGCTGCGCTTCGAGGGACAGATACCGAGACGGAATCCATGGAAAAGGTAGAAGTGAATTGGAATCGAGTTCTTACCTTGTCGCAGACTCATGCGGTGGTACCCTTTTTGTACTCCCTTGTGGAGTGTGGTGGGATTCATTCCAACATAGTTCCTTCGATTCAAAATACTTGTATCCAAACGGTACAACAAAGTTACCGACTAATGTTTTTGACTCATTATGTGGTAACGCAATTGGAAGCTGCAGGAATTCCTGTAGTGGTGTTAAAAGGGGTATCTGCTGCGGCGCTATACTCTGTGCCGGAATTGCGCAAATCCGGTGATGTGGATTTGTTTTTGCCGCAGGCGGAAGAAACGTTGGAGCGGGCAGCGAAGGTGATGGATGAGGCTGGTTTTTTGCGTGAAGTGGAACAGCGTGTGAATCACCATCATGTATGGCGTACACCACAAGGAATTGAGATTGAACTTCATGTTATGTTGGCAGAGCCTTTTGATGATGAAGGTGTGAATCGGATTTTGGCGGACATATCTCAGAATGTGTCACAGCATATGGAACGCAAGGAAATTATGGGACTGTCATTTCCGGTACTAGCGGAGGCGTACCAAGCGTATCAGTTATTGCTTCATATGTTGCAACATTTTTTACGTTCGGGCTTTGGACTGAAACTATTGTGTGATTGGGTTGTGTTTTGGAATCGAAACATATCGAAGGAAGAGATACGTCAATATAAGCACCTTATTAGAGAAAGTGGTTTGGAAGGTTTTTCCGATATGGTAACGTGGATTTGTATGAATCACTTGGGGCTTTATGAATCCAAAGGCAAACAGATTATTTCTCCGAAGAACATGAGTGAGCGCTATGATTCTTTTTTGGAAGATATTTTGGAAGCTGCTGAATTTGGGCAAAATGACGAGGCGCGAATGGTGGTGCTCCGTGGTACTGGGTTGAAGGATTATGTGAGAGAGTTTCATCATCAAATGAAATTAACATATCCTACGGAAGGGAAAAAAATAATTCTTTGGCCGATATTATGGACTAAACTTTTCCTTCAATTCTGCCGAAACAATAAACAGATACGAAATGTGTCCACGCGACAAGTGTTGAAAAAGGCGAGAGAGCGAAGTCGAAATATGGCTAATCTTCGTCTGTTTCAAAAAAATGGGAAAAAAAGTTAATAAAATAATTGTAAAGTATTGACAAAAAGTTATATCATGGTATATAATGTCAATACAATTGAGTTACTGTTGAAAAAAATTTAAATGGGGGAATTTAATGATGAAAAATTACTCAAAACCAACAATTATGATAAACGATGAATTGAGCGAAGGTGTATATGCAGCAAGTGGTTGCTATACAGTAAACACGATCGTTCGTCAGGATCAGCAGGAAGGTCGTACGGATTATCGTATTCAGGTGAATGGAAGACATGAAGCAGATCATTCGAATCATAAACAGACATTGACGATTTCCTTTAATATTCCTGTTGAGTATAAGTCTAGTAACGGTACTTTGGTAGGACTTTCTACAGGAACAACTCTTGTAATTGATTATGACTATACTCAGAATCCAACAGATAACATCGGTCTTGGTGACTTGATCGTATCTGCTGATCAAGGACTTGAGATTACAAGTGTTAAGTTGACAGACTAATTCGAAAAAGATGATATGAAAAACAGGTGTGAAATTCACACCTGTTTTTTTTACATTAAAAATCATGAATCATTGTATCAATTTCTTTTTGATCCAGAATAACACAAGCTTTGTCTTGGATTCGATAAACTCGATTGCATATGTTTAAAACCGATGGTCGATGTGTGGTCACAATACAAGTTCTCGGATATTTATCCTCTTGAATCTGTTTTAATATTCGGCGTTCTGTAGCCACATCCAAAGCAGATGTAGCTTCGTCTAATAATAAAATTGGTGAACGACGAAGAAGCGCACGTGCAATGGATAGACGCTGTGCTTGCCCTTCGGAAAGTCCACCACCTCGTTCTTTCAATGGGGTTTCAATGCCTGTCGGCAATTTGTTGACAAAGTCCCAAGCGCAGGCCATTTTTAGAACTTTGATAATTTCTTCATCCGTGGCATCTGGTTTTACATTTCGCATATTCTCAGCAATCGTTCCCGAAAACATAGTATTTCCCTGCGGTACATAAGAAAATACTTTACGACAGGATGGCGTAAGTGGAAGTGCTTCTGAACCATCTACATTCTCCAAACAAAGGGTTCCGTTTTGTGGCGTTAAAAGTGCTAAAAGGAGACGAAGCATCGTGGTTTTACCTTCCCCGGAGGGTCCTACAAGGGCAATGATTTCATGAGGATTTGCCACCAGAGAAGCCGCTTGGAATACACAGGCGCCATTGGCATAGGTATAGTCGATATCCGTCGCTTTTAATCGGATTCCATTGGTTTTGTTCTGCTGTTCGAAAGCAATTACCGCTTCATCTTGACTGAAATCTTCTTTTGGCATTTCTAAGATATCCATGAGACGACCAGCAGAAGTAGTAATACTGATTGCATTTGGTACGAGGGAAATCAAGGAATTCAACGTACCTGTCAATGTACCAGAAAGAGATAAAAACATGGTCATGGTACCATAGCTGATAATTCCCGCCCAAACGCGGTAAATTCCCCATCCATATGAAGTGTAGGACACAATGAGTCCAACCACAGCCATAAGAATGGAGGAGAACATAGACATGCGCTGGAAGTCCATACGCATGGTAAGATATTCTTTTTGTAAATTCTTAAGGTAACGGACGTAAAGAGGAATCAAGTCAAAGGCTTTAATGGTCTGAATGTTGGAAAAGGCTTCCTGATTAAATCCAGACATGCGAGCATTTAAGTCCGCACTACGTTTGTTGTTATTTATCATACGATTCATCAATGTTTTTGACATAAGCAGTGTTACTGGAATGCCGACAAATGAAAAAATAGCAAAGGTGGCATCATAGTAGATCACGATGGCAAAGGCGCTAATGAATTTGAACGTATTAATGATAAGACTTGGAATCCAATTCAATATACCATTGGAGATGGCAGAGGCATCCGAGCTCCAGCGAGTCAAAAGGTCACCGGTATGATAGGAGGCAATGGACTCCCAATCCGTAACAAGCATTCTAGAAAAGATATCGGCTTTGATCTCATTGTCCACCTTCATACTGATCCAGTTCGAAATATAGCTGGAAAATTGGTTGATGACGATGCTGCCGAGGGCAAGTCCAACCATGGCGCAAAATGTTTTCAAAAGTGCTCCGGTTTGGTGACCGGTAATCATATCAATTAAATCCTTGGAAACCAGATTGCTCCCGAGGGCGATGCCAGTTCCAAGAAGTCCAATAAACGTATAAAAAATGATAGCTAGCCAGTAACGTCTGGCGTATTGGTAAATCCATTTTGTCTGATGGAGCATATCTTGTAGTCGCCCTTCTCGAATTCGACGACCGATAAATTTTATTTTTTCCAACATCACAAATCCCTCCGTATATGATCATCGATTATGGATTTCATATAATGAGCGGCCGCAGGTTCCTTTGTACAAAGAAGCCGAGTGACCAGTATATTTTCAGCTACATTTTGAGCAAATATAAGATTATCGTCAAGCATATGCGCGGTCCAGCAAGGAGAAATCATCCGTTGGACAATGCGTAAGGCCTGTTCATCAGGAGATAGAGTAACACATTCATTGGTGGCGAATTGTTTTAAAAATATAATTCCACCTAAAGGATAGGTTCCGGGATCTGCCATACCAGATGTACCACACCAAGGAGTTCCGTGAATGCTAGGAATTCCGTCAAAACAAGAGATAAGATTCACATCGCCATTGAGAATCGGTGTATCAAAGGCGTCCTTCCAAAGATTGGTGTGGGTGGATTTCCCAGTGCCGGAAGACCCGGAAAATAACCACGCTTTCTCCTTATACCAAAGGGAAGCAGAGTGAATTGCGCGGAATCCTAAAGTCTGTGCCCGGTAGAGAAAAAGCATGCGAATGGCATGGAAGATATCTTCTTGTAATATGTCACGATAAGGAAGATGGCAACGAATCTGGGCGCGACTTCCATCTTTGTGAATGCGTGCTTCTTGAATTTGCTTTGCCTGTGGAAAAAGAATGGTATATTCTTCTGCGTGCTGGCTTACAATAAGCTCTTCGGTACATATCAATAAGGCACCTCCGGTGGATGTAACAGTGGGGCCGGAAGTTGTAAGGATCTCAATGGTGAGAGAAGGTGTGTCATGACATTCCGACTGAATAAATGGTGTAAAGTTATCAGAAATGGCCTCTTTGGGACCGGAAATGCAAATCGAAATTCCTGCAATATGTAGATACGTGTCATGGGATGAGTGACGGCTGTTTGTGTCATCTTCCAGCATTCCCCAAGCCGATAGCTGCGAAAGAAATGAGTTCATATCCTGTTCTAATTCAGGAATTTCTTCTTCGAGTGCTTCGTATTTCTTTGTAAAAGCAGAAAGGAGCTCCTGGTGGCTGATTTCCTCTTCCAGCGCTAACCACAAAAATTCTCCCGCTTCATTTATCTTCATTCCACGGCGATGTTCCGCAATGTTTTGCCCATAGGGAAGAAGATACGGTATATTATGAATATGAGTTAATTGATAGCCATTTGTTCGTTTCATGCGAATACCTCCTACTTACTAGTTTTCATTATAGCATTATTTGTAAGAAAATGCTATAATGGTGCAATAGAAGTCACAAATTATTTGTAAAGGGGGATGAAGATGTCAGAGCATGTGGAGATTGAAAAGGAATTGGAAAAGGGAAATATCATTCAGGTGAAGCCGAGAGGATATAGCATGTATCCGCTGTTTGTGCCGGGGCGGGATGAGGCATTGATCCAGAAGACAGGGAGCGATGGATTGCGCCGGGGAGATGTCGTTTTGTATCGCCGAACAGGAAGTATATTGGTGTTACATCGAATCTGGAAACGTCAGGGAGATTCGTTCTATATGGTGGGAGATAACCAGAGAGAAGTGGAAGGTCCTCTTCCTGCTAGCCAGATTCGGGGACGCATGATTGGCATAATACGGAAAGGAAAACATATTTCAGTAGAGCACCCTGTATATCGGTTATATAGTGGGGTGTGGCTTTTGTTAAGACCCTTTCGTCCGGGAATATCTCGGGGGATTCACAGAATAAAGACATGGATGGGGAAGAATCGAATGGGAGAATAAACAACCTCTCTTTTGCATAGGATGTATGCGAAGGGAGGTTGTTTCATTTGAGACGAGTTGTGGGGATATGTGTTGTCATACTTATCTTTATATGTGGTACCAGTGGAGTGTGGTTGTATCGATCATGGGAAACGGGGGTCATGCCTTGGGAAGAGAGCGAATTACGAAATGTGTATATATGCAAAGAAGAGGGAACTGTTGTGTTGGTTCATGAAAAGGGAAGAAAGACAGAATATAAAGTGAAAGGGGCGATTCGAGAACAAGCGTATCAAGGGATAGCGGATGTGTACGTTCGCGGGACAAGAGTAACAAAAGTGATTTGTAAACCAGAAAAAGTACGAGGAAGAATATTGGAAATTGGAGAGGAATCGCTGGATGTGGAAAACTATGGGATGCTGAAGCAAGCGACGAATTGTACATATTACATTGCCGACTCGGGTTTTCAGGAGGGAAAACGTGAGGATTTGTACATCGGCCAAGAGGATGCAGAATTTGTGGTTGCGAACGGTGAGATATGCAGTGTGATTTATCGCCACGAGAAGGAAAATGAAACAAAGGAAAGGAAAGAAAACATTCGCGTTATGATTAAAACCGATGGATATGCGGGATATGACCATGGAGCAGTGACGCTGCGCGGGACATCAAAAATGTATGTGAAATCCGGAAAAGCTGTAAAAGAATATGCACCAGGTGAACAAGTGGAATTTACACCAGAAAACATGAAGGAAAAACGTAGTGTTGTAACGAGTGAAGAAGGTGGACGAATTGAAGTGCTTTCAATAAAGCGAAACATGGGGAATCCAAGTTATCGAGGACGCTTGGAACTGGTAAAGGCAGAAGGGGGCATACATATCATCAATGAACTGGACGTGGAAGAATATCTGTACGGTGTAGTCCCTAGTGAAATGCCTGCGGATTATGAAAAGGAAGCATTAAAAGCGCAGGCGGTGTGTGCCAGAAGTTATGCGATCCAACATATAAGAAACCATCGCATGAAGGAAATGGGGGCTCATGTGGATGATAGTGTGTCCTATCAGGTTTATAACAATATCAATGAAGACGGGCGCTGTAATCAAGCAGTGGATGAAACCAAGGGACAGAAGGTGTATCACGAGGAAAGCATAGCGGCTACGTACTTTTTTTCCACTTCTTGTGGAGTTACAACCTCGTCAAAGGATGTCAGTTTTACAACGAAAGAAGTTCCATATCTTACAGGGAAATTACAGGAAAAAGTACTTCCTCAGAATGGCGATATCCAGAATGCTCAGCTGGTATCTGGGATGTTGGGAGAAGAGTCATTGTTCAAAAAATTTCTAGAGGAAGACAGAGACGTGTTGGAAAAAAAGCAGCCTTGGTATCGTTGGCAGACAACAATCTCCAAAGAGGATATGCAACACAATATCAATGCTAAGATTGGCGCAAGAAGTCAGGCAGTGAGTGAAAAGATTCAAGTGAAGCAGGCGGATGGAAGTTTCGCCTCTCAATACATTCAAAGCATTGGAACGTTAAAGAAGGTGAAGATGAAAGAAAGAGGAACGGGTGGTGTGGCGACCATGGCAGTTTTGTATGGAAGCGAAGCTACGGTGCGCGTGTATTCTGAGTACAACATTCGTATGTTGCTATTTCATGATAATGCAATTATACGAAAAAATGATGGGGCAGAAGTGTCTGGTCTGACAATGTTACCAAGTGGTTTTTTTGTAATGGAACCTGTGGGAAACATGTATGAAATCCGTGGAGGAGGATTTGGTCATGGTACCGGAATGAGCCAGACAGGAGCCAATGAACTGGCACAGAGTGGTAAGAATCATACGGAGATTTTGCAATACTATTTTCCGGGGGTGGAAGTGAGGCCATAATACGATTATTCGGACCGGTGCTTTGCGATAAATTGGTTGATAAGTGCACCGATAAACAGAATGTTCATGCATACATACATCCAGAGCATAAATAGCACAATATATGTGAAACTTCCATAGATGGATGCATAGTTGGTGAAATGGTCAATGTAAATGGAAAAAAGATAACTAAAAATAATCCACATAGCAGAAGTGAAAAATGCTCCTGGAGTTTCCGACTTGATCTGTGGTTTTCTCTCTGGCAGAAATGCATACATCAGCAAGAAGAATAGGTAAAAAATGACAAAACCAAGGATCGGGCGTAGGGAGGAGATTCCGATATACCACGGTGTTTCAATGGGGGAATAGGAATCAATGGTTGCTAAAATGCGGCTTCCATAAACAAATACAATCAGAGATATTAGCAAAACGATGGCAAAAGCTAGGGTGTACATAAAGGAATAGAAACGTTTCACAAACCAGTTTCGTGGCTTGCCTGCGCCGTAAATTTTATCCAAACCAGAAGTGATTCCGATAAATCCTCGTGAGCCTGCCCATACAGTGGCAAGAGCTGCCAGTGACAAACGGGTGCCGGAGCTTTTGGTATATGCTTCGTGAATCCACCCGCTCAGCACGTGATTTAATGTACCTGGTAAATACTGGTCTAGTAACATAAGAATGTTATCTTCCACAAGTGGAGTGTGGCGAAGAAGAGAGAAGAAAAACATAACGAAAGGAAAAAATGAAACCATAAGGAAAAACACTACATGTGCAGAGTGCACAGATAGTGTTTTTCTGCTAAATTCCCGTTGAATCCATTTTCCCATATACTGAAACTGTCTTACAATTTTTCTCAAAACGACCTCCTATATTGTTTCGATTCATCTATAATAAGTATATGTAGAATTTGGGAAAAAATCAAGGAATTCATCGTTTGATTTTGATTTTTATCGTAGCTTTTTTACCACTGCCGTCTTTGGCCTTTGCGGTAATCTTCACGGTATGTCCAATTCCTTTTTTCTTCGCTTTTACTACTCCTTTTTTGGTGACAGTGGCCCATTTCTTCTTGGAACTCTTCCAGCGAACCTTTTTGTTTGTGGCATTGGATGGTGTAACAACGGCTTTTAATCGAAGTTTTTTGCCAGCGCGAAGTGTTTTTTTCTTTCCTTTGATTTTAATTTTCTTAACTTTTCTATTTTTAACGGTTGGATTGGTTTCCGTGTGGGGACTTATTGTAATCGTGACAGGAACCAATTGTTTGCCAGGCGTTGTGGTGGTCGTGGTCGTACTGGTAGTTGTGGTTGTAGTAGACGGTGCTTCTGTTACGACATAATTGTCTAAGGAAGTTAAATCCAAAACACCACCAGAAGAACACTTGGTCCGGAGACTGCGACTTGTCCTTGTGTTGGAAACCAATCGTTGCTTACGATTGTAACTATCATCCGTCGGATACAGTTCGGCGATGAGACCGATGGCACCAGCTACCATTGGAGCAGCCATGGAGGTTCCTCTCATGATTTCATACTTGCCCAGTGCGTCGAGGTCAGGATTTGCGGTGGAAATACCGATGTTATCCAAATAGTATGTACTGGTTCCCACTGCTTGACCATCTGCTTCCATACCGAGAATTTTAAAATAGGTCTTACCATCGGAAGAAATGTAAAAACGATTCTCATCACTTCCCAGTTCGCCACGGGATACTTTCACGACATGTTCCCAAGTCATATCGCCAAGTGAATCCTCATATCCCATGAAAAGAGAAACATAATGAGTGTCTTCCGGATTTAAGTCAGCATCGGTGACATCTAAGTAGATGTATGTGGATTTGTCGGAGTGTGTTGGTGTACCAAAATCCAAGTCCCAACGCAAGCTTCCCGAATCATCACCGCCTTGATAATTTGTGGAGGCGGCATATCGGAGATCCGCGTCGATACGAGAGCTGATGGATAACTCCTCATCATGATATAGAGAAGATAATTCGCTGGCTTCATCCATCGGAAAATACTGGAATGTCAACTGTTCTTCCAATGTTTCGTCATAATAACCAGGAAGATATGTCGTTTCATGGTAGGTGGAGAGGATTTCTTCGCCAGGGGCAAAGAGGTCCACGTCTCTGCTTCCGTAATCGGAAAAAACAGATGCCCCATCGTTAGGGGTTGAGGAACCTGTAACAAGCATGTAATTTCGTAAGGAAGACTTCATATCATACATATCATAAGGGCAAATTTGACCTTGGTCGATATCGTGATTCAAGGAATCATTTCCAGAGGCGAAAACAAAGTTGATTCCCATGCCTCCCAGTTCGTTGATTAAAGCGGCCATTGTTGAGTTGGAAGTGCCGCCACCCCAAGAGCAGTTAACAGCCACAATATTTACACCGGCTAATTTGGCCCGACGGAGGTAATTCAGCGCTTCGATAACAGTGGAATTGTCCGTGTAGCCATCTGCGCTAAATACCTTGAGGGACATGAGTTTTGCATTGGAAATGCCGGTAATACCAACGCCATTATTGGCCACAGCGGCAATGCTTCCGGCACAATGAGTGCCATGTCCGTTGTCATCCTGACAATTTGAATTGTGGTCGACAAAATTGTAGCCGTTGGTTCCTTCTAATGTATCGGAAGTGTTTTGCCATATATGGGGAGCAAGGTCCTCGTGAGTAGTGTCGACTCCGGTATCCATAACAGCCACAACCGGTGCGTCGGAACGAGGCATATCGGACACGGCAGAAAAGGAAATTCCCGAAGAAGTTCCGAGCTTGCTATCGCCATCCAGATGCCACTGTTTATCTGCAAAAGGATCTGTGGTTGTGGTAGTTAGATATTGTCTGTAATTTGGTTCCACACTTACGACGTAGGCGTTATTTTTCAGTTTGCTTACCAATTCTTTGGTTGAATATGTAGCAGAAGAAACTTTTGAAACGTAAAGGTCTTTTTCTTCTAGGAAATCTTGTTGTTTCGGCGTTTCTGCCAATGTCGCCGCATCGCCAAGGGGAGTGGTCTCTTCGACGGTGATGTTTTCATCAAAAGAAGTAGTCCCTTTTTGAGTGAGACTGGTCTCTTTTGGTGTTGCTAAAGTAACGAGAACGGTTCTCTCTTCATAAGGGCAATTGCTGAAAGCGGATTGCTCAGCGGAAGAAGAATATGATACCGTTGCTTGCGCCGTTCCCATAGGTTGCAATACCCCACTAAGAAGTGCCACAGAAAGGAATCCTGCATAAAGTTGTTTTTTCATACGATGTCTCCTCATTTCTAAAAAACTGTTTATGAATTGAATTTATTTGTTGTTTTTTTCCTTTGTAACTGTTATGATTATAATAGTATAAAAGTGTGTCGAAAACGTGAAAGGAGTGTGGATTCATGCTTTTTGTTAAAGTGGATGAGTTAAAGCCGGGCATGCGTCTCGGAAAACCCATTTACAATAAAAACGGAGTTCTTTTGTATGATCGTGATACAAAGCTGACCATGCAGGCGATATATGGTATCAAAAATTTTGGGTTGATGGGATTATACATATTGGAACCAGCGGAGCCGGTACCGCCGATGACAGAAGAAGACATTAACTTTGAGCGGTTTCAGACCATGGCTGTGTTCAGTATACGAGAAGATTTGGAACTGCTTGCATCAGGGAAAAAGGATAAAGGTTTGGATTGGCTATGCAGTCTGGTTATAAAGAATTATGCTGGTATCAATCACAAAATCAATTTTGTGCAAAGTCTGCGAAGCAGCGAGGATTTTGTGTACAAACATAGTATCAATGTTGCGATATTGACAGCAATCATAGCGGGACGCATGAGTATGCCACCGGCACGAATCAATTCTTTGGTAAAGGCGGCGCTTTTGCATGACTGTGGTGGTGTGAAAGTGAAGGGCGTTACGGATGCGGATGAAAACGATGAAATTAAAGGTCTTGTGAAGATCAATACTTACGAGATTTTACGAAACAATAATGATTTGGATGAAGGCATTTATCGTATGATTCAGCATATGCAGGAGTTGTACACAAGAGGCGATGATAGTAAAGTTTCGGATGTGGCAAAGGCAGATGTCAATGCAGCCATTCTCCTTGTGGCAGATGCCTATGATCGTATGACTGCGATGAAGTCCTACGCAGAGCCAACGAGCGAAGTGCGAGCGTTGCGTGAACTTTTGGCGAATCCGGAAGTATATGATCCGGTTGTGGTACAGGCGCTGATCAATGGAATTAATGTCCTGTATCCGGGAGTTTGTGTGGAGCTTACGGATCATGTTCGTGGACTTGTTATCATTGAAAATCCAATGGATATTTTCAAACCTTGGGTGCTTAGTTTCCATGATAATCAGTTGTATGATTTATCCAGCCCATCCGCGTGTGATGGTCTTGAGTTGGTGGACATCATGAAGACTATGGACAATCGTATCAAGCTGGATCGCGAGCTTTTGAAGGAGTATCAGACACTGAAATAATCAATGTTGCTATAAGAAATCTTGAATATTTCCTTATTTTTAGGGGAATTGTACATTGACTTTTTCAGAAAAAGCTTTTATTATAGAAGAGAATAAAGACGATGATGGAGACAGTAGCAGACAGAAGAAAGTCCTAGTGAGCCGGAGATAGTGGAAAACCGGTACGAGTAGCTTTCTGTGAAGATCCCTCCTGAGTTGAGAAGCCGAACGAGCGGTCTAGTAGGTTGATCCGGGTTCTACCGTTATATGGAAAACTTTAAGCAAATGATAGATGGATTTGTTTGAATGTCAAAACAGGTGGTTAATGAAACGTATTTATGGGCTTTCATCCTTTTTTGGGTGGAAGCCCTTCGTAGTATTAGGAGGCAAGGTGCGCGTGGCGCACCTGACAAGTTTGTTTCACAAACTTGATAGAATAAGGAGGTAATTAGATGTACGAAAAAGTCTCAACAGGTTTAAACTTTGTTGACAGAGAAAAAGAAGTAGAAAAGTTTTGGAAGGACAATGATATCTTCAAGAAGAGTATTGATCTTCGCGAAGGATGTCCGACTTACATGTTTTACGATGGACCGCCTACGGCAAATGGTAAGCCACACATCGGTCACGTATTGACTCGAGTAATCAAAGATATGATTCCAAGATACCGTACCATGAAAGGCTATCAGGTACCACGTAAGGCTGGTTGGGATACCCACGGTCTTCCTGTAGAGCTGGAGGTTGAGAAGCTTCTTGGTCTGAATGGAAAAGAGCAGATTGAAGAGTATGGTATGGAACCATTCATTAATAAATGTAAAGAATCCGTATGGCAGTACAAAGGTATGTGGGAGGATTTCTCTGGTACCGTTGGTTTTTGGGCAGATATGGATAACCCATACGTAACCTACGACGATGACTTTATCGAGTCCGAGTGGTGGGCATTGAACCAGATTTGGAACAAAGGCCTTTTGTACAAAGGATTTAAGATCGTTCCTTACTGTCCTCGTTGTGGTACTCCACTTTCCACAGCGGAAGTATCCCAGGGATATAAGACAGTGAAAGAGCGTTCCGCCATCGTTCGTTTTAAAGTGGTAGGAGAGGATGCTTATTTCCTTGCATGGACCACCACACCATGGACATTGCCAAGTAACGTGGCACTTTGTGTGAACCCGGATGATACGTATGTGAAAGTAAAGGCAGCAGATGGTTACACATATTATATGGCAGAAGCACTTTTGGATTCCGTGCTTGGTAAGTTGGCAGATGAAGAAAATGGCGTGAAGGCATATGAAGTTCTGGAGACATACAAAGGAACGGATCTTGAGCGCAAAGAATATGAGCCATTGTTTGCTTGTGCAAAGGATGTGGCTGACAAACAGAATAAAAACGGCTTTTTCGTTACATGCGACAGCTATGTAACCATGTCCGATGGTACCGGTATCGTACACATCGCTCCTGCATTCGGTGAAGACGATGCCAATGTAGGACGTAAATACGACTTGCCATTTGTACAGTTTGTAAATGAAAAAGGTGAGTTGACAGAAGAGACTGCGTATGCAGGTACTTTTGTTAAGGATGCAGACATGCAGATTCTCACTGACCTTGAGAAGGAAGGAAAACTCTTTGAAGCTCCAAAATTCGAGCATGAGTATCCACACTGCTGGAGATGTGACACGCCATTGATCTACTATGCAAGAGAGTCTTGGTACATCAAGGAAACAGCAGTAAAAGAAGATTTGATCCGTAACAACAATACGGTAAACTGGATTCCGGAGTCCATCGGAAAGGGACGTTTTGGAAACTGGTTGGAGAATATCCAGGATTGGGCGATTTCCCGTAACCGTTACTGGGGAACTCCGCTGAACATCTGGGAGTGTGAGTGCTGTGGACATCAGGAGTCCATCGGAAGCCGTGCCGAACTTGCAGAGCGTTCCGGGGATCCGGAAGCTGCGAAAGTAGAGCTTCATCGTCCATACATCGATGCCGTGACATTTACTTGTCCGGATTGTGGTAAGACCATGAAGCGTGTACCGGAAGTGGTTGACTGTTGGTTTGACTCCGGTGCGATGCCATTTGCGCAGCACCACTATCCATTTGAAAATAAGGAGCTCTTTGAGTCTCAGTTCCCGGCACAGTTTATCTCTGAGGCGGTGGATCAGACTCGTGGATGGTTCCATTCCTTGATGGCAGAGTCCACATTGCTTTTCAATAAAGCACCGTATGAGAATGTTATCGTTCTTGGCCATGTACAGGATGAAAATGGTCAGAAGATGAGTAAGAGTAAAGGAAATGCCGTGGATCCATTTGATGCGTTGGAGAAATATGGCGCGGACGCAATCCGCTGGTATTTCTACGTGAACTCTGCACCATGGTTGCCGAACCGTTTCCATGGTAAGGCAGTTATCGAGGGTCAGCGTAAGTTTATGGGAACTTTGTGGAACACCTACGCCTTCTTCGTACTGTATGCGAATATTGATAATTTTGATGCCACAAAATATACATTGGATTATGATAAATTGTCTGTGATGGACAAATGGCTTCTTAGCAAGTTGAATACGGTTGTGAAGGAAGTGGATGAAAACCTTGGCAATTACCGAATCCCTGAGACAGCAAGAGCACTTCAGGACTTTGTGGATGACATGAGTAACTGGTATGTTCGTCGTTGTCGTGAGCGTTTTTGGGCAAAGGGCATGGAGCAGGATAAGATTAATGCATACATGACATTGTACACCGCTCTCGTAACCATCAGTAAGGCAGCAGCACCAATGATTCCATTTATGACAGAGAGCATTTATCAGAATCTTGTGTGCAGCATCGACAAGAGTGCACCAGAAAGTATTCATTTGTGTGACTTCCCAGAAGTGAACACCGCATGGATTGACAATGATTTGGAGAGCAAGATGGATGAACTTCTTCAGATCGTCGTACTTGGTCGTGCTTGCCGTAACGAGGCAAATATCAAGAATCGTCAGCCAATCGGAAAATTGTATGTTAAGTCAGACAATGAATTGTCCGATTTCTATAAAGAGATTATCGCAGAGGAATTGAACGTGAAAGAAGTAGTATTTACTGCCGACGTTCGCGACTTTACAACCTATGCTTTTAAACCACAGCTTCGTACCCTCGGTAAGAGATTTGGAAGCCGTTTGAATGCATTGAAAGAAGTATTGGCTGGCTTGGATGGAAATGCAACGATGGATACGTTGAATGCAACCGGTGAGGTTACCATTCATGTAGAAGGAACCGATGAGGTTCTGGCAAAGGATGATCTTTTGATCGAGTCCGCACAGATGGAGGGCTATGTATCTCAGGAAGATCGTGGAATCACAGTTGTCATTGATACCAACTTGACAGAAGAACTCATCGAGGAAGGTTTTGTACGTGAGATCATCAGTAAGATTCAGAACATGCGTAAGGATGCCGGATTTGAAGTGATGGATCACATTGAAGTGTACGAAGTAGGTAGTGACAAAATCACAGAAGTGATTACAAGAAATGCCGATGAGATCAAAGCAGAAGTCCTTGCGGATAAGATTATTCTCGGTGATATGCAAGGTCATACCGCAGAGTGGAAGATCAACGGTGAGGAGGTAACACTTGGAGTGGCTAAAAACTCGTTTTAAAGCGAGGTTTCAGAAAAAGGTAAAGTATGAAAGCGAGGAAGAGAGTATGGATTTTATTACAGAACATGATCGTAAGATGCAGTTGAAGAACGACATTGAGAACTATATGAAACTGTTGTTTCGTAAGCCTGTGGAGAAAGCATCTCCACAGCAGTTGTTCCAGGCGGTAGCTTACGCAGTAAAGGATACGGTTGTTGATGATTGGTTGGACACACACAAACAATATACAGAGCAGGATGTAAAGACGGTATACTATTTGTCCATGGAATTTTTGATGGGTCGTGCCCTTGGAAATATGATCATTAACTTGAAGCAGGACAAAGTGGTTCGTGAAGTATTGGAAGAGCTTGGTGTGGACTTGGATGCCATCGAGGATCAGGAGCCGGATGCAGCGCTTGGCAATGGTGGTCTGGGACGTCTGGCAGCATGTTTCCTGGAGTCTTTGTCTACTCTTGGCTATCCTGCGTACGGATGCGGTATCCGTTACAAATATGGTATGTTCATGCAGAAAATCGAGAATGGTTTTCAGGTTGAGGCACCGGATGATTGGTTAAAGGATGGAAACCCATTTGAAATGAAACGTCCGGAGTATGCCGTAGAGGTTAAATTCGGCGGTTATGTAGCAGTTCGCAGAGATGAGAACGGTCGTGACCGATATGTTCAAGAGGACTATCAGTCTGTTAAAGCGGTACCATACGATGTGCCTGTTGTGGGCTACGGAAATCGTATCGTAAATACCCTTCGTATCTGGGATGCAGAGGCAATCGATACATTTAACCTGGAGTCCTTTGATAAGGGAGATTATCAGAAGGCAGTGGAGCAGCAGAACTTGGCTCGTACCATCTGTGAAGTATTGTATCCAAATGACAATCACACCGCAGGGAAAGAGCTTCGTTTGAAACAGCAGTATTTCTTCGTATCTGCCAGCATTCAGCGTGCTGTGACAAAATACATGGAAACGCATGACGACATTCATGGCTTGCCTGAGAAAGTGTGCTTCCAGCTCAATGATACCCACCCAACGGTAACGGTACCAGAGTTGATGCGAATCCTTTTGGACGAGTACTTCCTTGAGTGGGACGATGCATGGGAGATCACAACAAAAACATGTGCGTACACAAACCATACCATCATGTCAGAGGCATTAGAGAAATGGCCAATCGACTTGTTCTCTCGACTTCTTCCTAGAATCTATCAGATTACGGAAGAGATCAATCGTCGTTTCCAGAATAAGATTGCAGAGCAGTATCCTGGAAATTTTGAGAAAGTTCAGAAAATGGCAATCATTTACGATGGTCAGGTAAAAATGGCACATCTTGCTATCGCAGCAGGATTCTCCGTAAATGGTGTGGCTCGACTTCACACCGAGATTTTGAAAAATCAGGAGTTAAAAGACTTCTATGAGATGATGCCAGAGAAATTTAACAATAAGACAAATGGTATTACCCAGAGACGTTTCCTTCTTCATGGAAACCCACTGTTGGCAAGCTGGGTATCCGGTAAAGTTGGTCAGGGCTGGATCACAGACCTTTCCATTTTGGATAAATTGACTCCATTTGCCGACGACGCAAGAGCAAAGCAGGAGTTTATGGATATCAAACACCAGAACAAGATTCGTCTTGCAAAATATATCAAAGAACACAATGGCATCGATGTGGATCCAAACTCCATCTTCGATGTACAGGTAAAACGACTTCACGAGTACAAACGTCAGTTGTTGAACATTCTTCATGTAATGTATTTGTACAATGAAGTAAAAGCAAATCCAGATATGGATATGGTACCACACACATTTATCTTCGGCGCAAAGGCTTCTGCGGGATATCGCCGTGCAAAAGCCATCATCAAGCTGATTAACAGTGTGGCAGATGTGGTAAACAATGATGCGTCCATCCGTGGAAAGATTAAAGTGGTATTTATCGAGAACTACCGTGTCAGCAACGCAGAGATTATCTTTGCGGCAGCAGATGTTTCAGAGCAGATTTCTACAGCAAGTAAAGAAGCATCCGGAACCGGTAACATGAAATTTATGCTCAATGGTGCTCCAACCCTTGGAACCATGGACGGTGCGAATGTAGAGATCGTGGAAGAAGTAGGCGAAGAAAATGCATTTATCTTTGGACTTTCTTCTCAGGAAGTTATCGACTTCGAGCACAACAACCAGTACAATCCACGTGACATTTACAACTCCGACCCAGCCATCCGTAAGGTGGTTGACCAGTTGATCGATGGCACATACGGTGATCCACAGTTGTACCGCGAGCTTTACTCCTCTTTGCTGGATAGCAATGGATACGAGCGCGCAGACCAGTACTTCATCCTGAAGGATTTCCGTTCTTACGCAGAGGCACAGAAGAAAGTGGATGCAGCATATCGTGACAAGGAAGCATGGGCGAAGATGGCGATGCTGAATGTGGCGAAATGTGGTAAGTTCTCTTCGGACCGTACGATTGAGGAGTATGCGAAGGAGATTTGGAAGCTGGAGAAAGTGACACTGTAAGGACCGCGTCCACAACTTCATAGTGGAACGGAACTGTTTTTCTATGAAATTATGTTTTTGACATAAAAATAAACACCGAAGTTTTATCTAAACTCGCAACTTATAAAATTTTATAAGTTGCTTCAGACAAAGATAAAACTTCGGATTTTTTATTTACAAAAACATATTTCATGACGAAAAACAGTCAAAGTTCCACTATGAAGTTGTGGACGCGGTTTGTGTGTTGCAAAGGTGGGCACTTTCGAAAATTGAATAAATTTAAAGTTTCGAAAGAGGTGTTGCATGTTCTGTGGTAAATATGGTATACTATTATTGGTTTCGAAAAATGAAAAAAATTAAAGTTTCGAAAGCGGTGAGTGTATGAGAACAATTATTAGAAAACAGTATTTTGATCGAATTATAGGATTGAAGGATACACCGGATATCAAGATTATTACGGGAATTCGTCGGTCTGGAAAGTCGAATTTAATGCAGGTATATATTGAATATCTGAAGGAGAATTTCGATGATGTTAATGTGATTTTTATTGACTTCATGGATTTGTACTATGAAGAGTTGAAAGAGTATCATGCCTTGCACAAATATGTGGAAGATAAGTATGAAAGTGGGAAAAAGAACTACTTATTTGTGGATGAAGTTCAGATGTGTCCTCAGTTTGAGCTTGCTATTAATAGTCTCTATACAAAGAAGAAGTATGACATTTATGTGACGGGATCCAATGCTTTTTTATTAAGTGCGGATTTGGCTACATTATTTACAGGAAGATATATTGAGATTCATGTATTCCCATTTAGTTTTAAAGAATATTGTCAATATTTTGATGAAGAAGATAAAGATAAGCTTTTTGAACAATATACCATAAAAGGTGGGTTGGCAGGTTCTTATGAGTACAACACAGATTTGGATCAAATTACGTATATTAAGGAAGTCTACGAGACAATTATTCATCGAGATTTAATTCAAAAATATAAGATGCCAGATACATTGGTGTTGCAGCGATTGAGCGAATTTCTAATGGATAATATAAGTAATCTTACTTCTCCAAATAAGATAAGTGAAGTCCTTTGTGCAAACAATGTTACTACGAATCATGTGACAGTTGGAAAGTATATTAAGTATCTTTGTAATGCATTTGTTTTTTATGACATCAAACGATATGATATACGTGGTAAAAAATATCTGGAAACATCTGATAAGTTTTATCTGTGTGATGGAGGAATCCGATATGCGGTACTAGGTGAGCGTAATATGGATTATGGACGGATATATGAAAACATGGTGTGCGTCGAACTACTTCGTAGGGGATATGACGTTTATGTGGGAAAACTATATCAAAAAGAAATCGACTTTGTCGCACAGCGTGGTGGGGAGAAGATATACATCCAAGTGAGTGACAATATTTCCAATGAAGATACGTTTAAGAGGGAATATGCTCCGCTACTTAGCATCAAGGATGCGTATCCGAAGATGATTATCGCGAGAACCAAACACCCAATGTACACATATGAAGGAATTCGCGTGTGTGATATTGTGGATTGGTTATTAGAGTGAATGAAAGGGGATTTTGCAGGGTGAAAAGAATTATTGTAATTGCAAGTATTTGCATAGTGATAATAGGAGCCTTGAGCGGATGCGCAAGTTTGACGAACCCGGGGATTTTGGATGGATACACGGATTGTGAAGAAAATCTTGATTCAGATGGATTTCAGGATTATACAGACTATTGTAAATACTATTATGGGGATTCCAAGACTTGGGTGCAGTTTGAGCAGAGTAGCTTGTACGAGCCGGTGGGAGAACGCATTGATCTGGTAAAAGGGTATTTTGAAAATATGGAAGACTGGATGGATACGCAGGAGCGAAGTGACGAGTTTGACTTTGATCCCGCGTGCATCACGGCAGGAGATTATGTGTACATTGACTCGGAATATCCGGAAAATGGACCAAATCAGTACTCAAATTATGATGTGTACTTGTTTGATGTAGAGGAGCATGTGTTGTATTTTGTACATAATAATATATAAGAGCATACTATTTGACGGAACAGCGGAAAATGAATTGTGGTTTTTTGGAAAAGTGTTATAATAAAGGAAAGGAATATGGTTAAGGTGGTGGTGGCATGAAACTTTATCATGGAAGTAATCAAATCGTGGAAGTTCCAGAAATCCGAGTTGCAAAGTTTAATAAAGATTTTTATTTTGGATTCTATTGCACTATTATGAGAAAACAGGCGGAAAGATGGGCGACAAGATTTGGAGAAGAAGGCTATGTTAATGTATATGAATATGAGCCGAATTCAGAATTAAAAATTCTCAAGTTTGAAGAAATGACGGAAGAATGGCTGGATTTTATTGTAAATTGTCGAATGGGCAAACCTCATGATTATGATATTGTAGAAGGACCGATGGCAGATGATACAATTTACAATTATGTACAAGGATTTATTGATGGGAAATATTCTCGAGAACTTTTTTGGGGATTGGTTAAGTTTAAGTATCCGACTCAGCAGATTTGTTTTAATACAAAACGTGCCTTGGATACGCTGGAATTTTTGGAAGGAGTGTTAGTTCATGAGAAAAAATAATAGTGCACTGTTTTTTACATGTAGTTTGATTGAATATATTTCTCGTCAAACCTTTAATCGAAGGAGTGCTGTGGTAGAGTATTTGGGGGAAGATATAGAAAGAATCTATAATTATGCAGATGTCTTTCACTGTGAGCCGATAGAGAAGGTGGCAGATGATTTTATACAGAGAAATTCGATTTTGAATGGGGAATTCGATAATATATCAAATTGTCAATACAGTGTTCCAGATTATTGGGATATTGGGGAAGTGTTTGAGCGTTTGATTGAAGATTGCTATGAGGAGGGTATGGTTATAAGTGGAATCCGTGAGGTGTACTCGTCATGGTTGGCTGATCAGATATTAAAATTTAATTCTGATTTGTATTATCAATCAAGAGACTATTTGGCGCTTTGTTACAAAGAGGGAGAGGTTTTGCCCGCTTAATGTAGAGAAGCGTATCGTTTCAATTGAGACATGAGGCTATCAGATAAGAAAAGAGTTTCAGATGTACAAGTCTGAAACTCTTTTTTATACGTTCATATTACCTCGGAATGTTATTCCACATCCAATAATCGTTTCACAGCGTCCTGCATGGACGTCTTTTTTCGGTACGCTTTGATTATCTTTTGTTCTTCCACGGAAAGTGGGAAAGAATTTTTTTCCTCTTCGACAATGACATCGTAGCCAAATGTCTCCAAAATGTTATCAATCTGGTAGTAGGAGCACAGTTCCATCAGTGTGTCAGCGCTTGGTTGTGTAGTGCCGTTTTCCCAGGCGTAAATGGTTTTTGTGGCAGCGGGCATATTCTTGCTATCCAAGTGCTTGCTCACATCTTCGACGGAACGCTCATTCAATTTTCTGTAGTATCTTAAAACACGTGCAATGTTCGGATTTTTCATGCTTTTCACCTCTTCTTCCTATGATAATGAAAGGATTCTTTAGTGTCAAGAATTTTTCGTAAAAAAGGGTTGAATGTCTTGTAAAACAAGAATATAATAATAGATATATGTTGAAATTCCTGGCAAACGAGAAAATGTGAGGGTGCAAATGAAAACGACAGAAAAACTTCAAGTATACATAAAAGAACATGAGATATGTGTTGATGACATTGTGGCGGCAACCGGGGTGGAGAAGGTGTTGCTGAGCGGTGAAGCAGAACAGGCTCTGAATGCAACAGAGCTTTTGGAAGTGTGCGCATATTTGAAAATTGATCCAAAGGAGATCGCGGGGATATGATTGAGTATTTGGATAAGGGAACGGGGAAAGAGTCTTTGGAAGCAGTATCTCAGTTGTATTGGTGTGAGGATTGTCGCGTGCCGCTGTATGGGGAGATATGTGAGTGCTGTGGTGCAGAGGGAAGAAAATTTGTAAAAGATGCCCGCGTCGTATTTCCTGAGGAAAAAATGTTGTTGGAAATTTTGCTGGGGATGGATGTCGGGGAGTTAAATGAAGCATCCGTATGGAATGCTACGGGAAATGTTTATTATCGGGATGGAGAGAGACTTGCATTGCGTATTTCCGGATTAAAAGAATTGGATAGTAAAGAGATTCGGGCGGTTTATGATGAACGGATTGCTCAGATGGATGACCGTGGTTTTCAGGATATGGTAGAGCGGTTTATCAAGGCAAACCACAGTCGTTATGTGGCAATCGAAAAAGAAGCCATGGACTATATCAAAGAAGAAACAAAGGATTTTGATTCTGGTGATATGTTCATTTCTTTTAGTGGCGGAAAAGACTCTACCGTGGTGGCAGATCTTGCAAAACGAGCTCTTGGTAATCATAAGATTCTTCATATCTATGGAGATACGACGTTGGAGTTTCCCATGACAGAGCAGTATGTAAAGGAGTATCGCAAAGAAAATCCAGGGACCCTTATGCTGTCCTCGCGAAATAAAGAAAAGAATTTTGAGGATTTGTGCGAGATGCTTGGTCCGCCAAGTCGAGTGATGCGTTGGTGTTGTACTGTGTTTAAGACCGGTGCTATCAATCAGAAAATTGTTTCCCTGTTTGCAAAGCACAATCGTATTGTGGCATTTCAGGGAATTCGTCATAGCGAGTCGGCAAGCAGAAGCAAGTATGAGCGCACAAGTATGAATTCCAAGATTGCCAAGCAGGTGACATTGTGTCCCATTATTGACTGGTTTGATTTTGATGTGTGGCTTTACATTTTAACAAGAAAGATATTGTTTAACTCTGCGTATCGTTTGGGATATGCCCGAGTTGGGTGTTACTGTTGCCCGAATAACAGCTTTTGGTCAGAATTTTTGTCTTCCGTATTTATCCCAGAGGAATACGATCGCTTTCAAAAGTTACTTCTTGACTTCGCAAAAAAAGTAGGCAAAAAAGATGCGGACGTTTATGTGCGAGAAGGGAAATGGAAGGCGCGGCAGGGAGGAAATGGATTGGAATACGCAAGAAAGTCCATCGTATCCTTTGAGCCATGTGTAAAAGAAGAAAATGCATTTAACTATGAATTGACGAAGCCGATAGAGGACGCTTTGTATGAGTTATTTAAACCCTTCGGTACGATCAATATGGAACTTGGCAATAAGCGACTTGGCGAAGTGTATGTGATAGGAAAAGATGGAACGCCGGTTCTTACCTTGCAAGGACGCAAAGGACAGAATCGTCTCAAGGTGTCCATTCACAATATCAAGGCATTTCGGGCAAGAAATATACAGGCAGTGCGAGAACGAATAGACTGCCAGATTACAAAATATCAGATGTGTATGGGTTGCAAGGCGTGCGAGAGTGTGTGCCGATTCAATGCAATTACGGTGCGAGAGTGCCCGGATGGGACTACCGAGTACCGAATCAATGAGGACAAGTGCGTGAAGTGTCAGGAATGTGTAGGACATTTTTCCGTGGGATGCTACATGCGAAAAGTATTAACGATAAAACGAAACTAATGGTGGTGTTGTAAGTGGCTAGAAATTATAGACTAAAAGGTCATGGTGGATTCATTATGCGAGAGGGCTGGTTTACCAAGGCCCTTGCTGCGGTGGAAGCGCAGCCGGATGTATTTACTCAGGACAATTTTTATGGAGCGGATATATTGGGCATCGGTACGGCTATGGCAAAGGCAGTGCGGTATTGGTTGACGGTGAGTGGTTTGATCGAGGAGCGAAGAGGTCAGGGAATATTTCTGACGACCTTCGGGGAAATGGTGTACAAACATGACTTGTATCTGGAAGATGATTTTACGATATGGGCGTTGCATAAAAATATTGTAACAAACAAGGAAAAAGCCACATCTTGGGCATTGTTTTTTCAAGAATTTCCGGCTGGGGAATTTACAAAAGAACAGCTGACGGAGAGATTGTATGACCTGATTTTGCAGTACTCAGGAGAAGATGAGATTTCGGAGCGAAGCTTCCGGGATGATTGTAATACATTGTTGCAAATGTACACAAAGACCAGTGAGATGAATCCGGATCCGGAGGAGAAGAATCAAAGTATCTTTGCGAAGCTGGAACTGATTCGGAAAACGTATCGCGGATATCGCAAGGAGTATGCGGATGCACAGGTTTTGCCAAAGGAGATTGTTCTTTTATCTTTGGCGGATGTTCTTGGTTCGAAGGGAGTGAACATTGAGGATCTTCAAAATCAATTCGGAGGACCAGGGCGTGTGTTGGGACTAAGTCGAGTTGTGCTTAACGATTATCTGGATGAATTGGAAAATGAGGGATATATCCGTGTGCATCGTACGGCTGGATTAGATGTTGTGTATCCGGCGGAAATGCCGACAGGAGACGAGATTGTAAAAAAATACTACGAAAAAGAGTGAGGCAACCATGAGATTAGATGAAGTGATAAACATAGATAAACGATATCAAAATTCCATCAATTTAAAACTGGATGCGGGAAAAAATGAATTCATTCAGCAATACATCCCAACGCAGGCGTCCGTTCGTATTTTATCTCGATATCTTCAGGATATTTATGAAGAGGGAAAAGAGAAGTCGACGCTATTGGTGGGACCCTATGGGAAAGGGAAGTCGCATCTTTTGTTGGTGTTGCTTCGTTTGCTTCAGGACATGGATTCCGCGGAGGCGACAGCATTGATTAGGAAATGTGCCAACGTGGATGCAGAGTTTGGCGCTAAGCTAAAAACGCATCAAAAGAAGCCTGTAAAGTTGATGCCGGTTATCGTATCTTTCGGGCGAGAGAGTTTGGAAGCTTCGTATCGCATGGCTATGATTCGTTCCTTGACGATGTTTGGGTTGGATGAATTGGTGCCAGACAGCTACTATTCTGTGGCGCTGGGTACCATTGACAAATGGAAAAAGGAATATCCGGAAACC
Organism: Eubacterium sp.; assembly: GCA_017938215.1. Classification (GTDB taxonomy): domain Bacteria; phylum Bacillota; class Clostridia; order Lachnospirales; family Lachnospiraceae; genus Eubacterium_F. Next base: position 53,025 of record JAGBBZ010000006.1, read on the forward strand.
TATGGGACATTTGTTTCCATGCTTGGGGAATCCAAGGCATTGGAATTGGTTAACGGATTGAAGAAAAATAGAAAAGAAAGTCTTGAAAAATTTCGGGAAATTCATCCGAAATTAACCTCGGGAAGTCGTTTTGAACCGTTGATCGAAACCGATGTTCCGAAGATGTTTCAGGAAGTTACGTTGCTGTTGCAACGAAATTATGGATACGACGGAATTGTCATTGTCTTTGATGAATTTAGTAAATTCATGGAGGGTGAAAGCAAGGCAAATGTGTCAAAGGATATGGCGCTTGTGCAGGAAATGTGTGAATTGGCGCAAAATTCCAAGGAATATAAGATTTATCACATCTGCGTGGCACACAAAAGCATCAAGGAATATGCTGGCTATCTTTCCCGTGAAGTAATCAATGTATTTACGGGAGTGGATGGACGAATCCAAGAAGTGTTTTTTGATACCTTCGAGAAGAATAATTATGAATTAATACAAAATGTAATCGAGAAAAAGGGACCATTTGACAAGTATTACAAAGAGTTAAATACAAAGATTTTAGCGAAGAGTTTTAATCTGGCGACCTTTGAAAATGATTTTGAATCAAGGGAAGAGTTTCAGGAAATTGTTCTGCGTGGATGTCATCCAATGACGCCACTTACCACCTATCTGCTTTTGAAAGTGAGTGCACAGATTGGGCAGAATGAACGCTCATTGATTACCTTTTTGGCAAATAAGGAAGAACATACACTGGCAAGCTATATCGAGGAAGAAAGCCTGGCAGGTTCCTTTGTGTACCCAGACCGCATCTTTGACTACTTTGCGCCGATTTTGAAAAAGGATATTCAAAACCAGAGAAATCACAATGAGTGGCAAAAGACTGTGGTGGCGTTGGCAGATGCAGAGACGCCAGAGGAACAACAGGTGTTGAAGACCATCTGCATGATTCGTATTGCTGGTGTGGCGGAGCGAATCGAAGCCAAAGAGGAAACTTTGGGAATTGCGTTGAATCGCTCCCGGGAGGAGATGCGTGAAATCCTGCAGAGAATGCTGAAAAAGGAAATGATCTTGTATCGTGAAAAGCTTTCTTCTTATGTCATTCGTCAAAAAATCGACGTGGATATCGAAGAACGACTTTCCGCAGTGGAAAATACACAATTAAACCGTGTGTCTATGGGAACGGAATTAGCGAAGTTAGATCATCGGAAATACGAGTTGCCACGACGTTATAATCATACCTATGAGATGACAAGGTATTTCACCTATTGTTTTGTGGAAGTGGAGGATTTTCTCAAGGATAAAAGAGGAACGTTTTTGGCGGATGTGGAAGGAAATCGTCAGCCGGATGGACAGATATTGTTGCTGATTGATCGTCAGGGAAACCGAGAAGAATTGGTACAGAAAAAGGTGGCTGGGTTAAAGAATCCACGCCTAGTCGTTTTATATCCGAAAAAGGCATTTGATGTGGATGAGATTGTGAAACGATTGTTGGCAATCGGTATTATGACAAAGGATTCGGAAAGCATCAATGCAGACAACGTTTTGCTGGAAGAACTAGCGATCCTAGAGGAAGAATATCGCTACAAATTAAATACCATGTTAGACGATTTGTATCTGCCGGAAAAGGGCGTGTGCCAATTGTTTTATTGTGGTACCTGGAATACAGAAAATCTTAATGAAGGCTTGAGTCAAATATGCGAAAGCTATTATGGTAAGACACCCCGCATCAATCATGAGCTGGTGAACCGAAAGCAAGTTACCGCCCAGATTCGCAAGGCAAGAGGGAATGTAATGGAGCGCATCCTTGATGGACAATCCTGCGAGGATTGGCGACAGGGAACCAGCGCGGAGGCGACGATTTATCGTGCCACTTTGTTGCACACAGGAGTGGATAAAGAGAATACTCAGAAAAAGTCATCTAAAGATGTGGAGCAGATGCGGAAAATTATACGAAATTTCATTGCAGAGGCAGATGGGAATAGCGTATGTTTTGCGGAGTTGTATGAGAAATTAAAAGGAAAGAAACTGGGCATGCGAGAAGGTATTATACCGATTTTTCTTGCGTGGGAATTGTCGTTAATAGAGGGATTGGCTGTGGTGTATTACACCGGTGGTTCGGATTCGATGGGGCAAGAGTTAGTTCTTAGTGCCACAGTCCTTGATGCTGTGACAGAAAGTCCAAAGGATTATTCTCTTTACTTGGAAAAAGGAACCATCGAGAAGGAAACCTATCTGGCACAGTTGGAGAAGCTTTTTGACTGTGATTCCAAGATGAGAATGTCCGAACGCTTGTATACGTTAGTGGAGACGATGCAACGCTGGTTTTTGGAATTACCATTATGTACCGTAAATGCATTTGCAAAGCATAAGGAATATGGTGGGTTGTGCAATGCACTCCGAGAGCGATTTTTAAATCCTCGGGAGTTTGTATTTGCGAAATTAGGTAAGATATTTGGAGAAAACAGACTGTCGGAATTGGTTGTTTTGGTGACAGGCGCAAAGCGAGAAATGGAGCTATATTATGGTGAACAGATCGCCAAGGTGGAGCAGCACGTGCGACAAATCATGGGACTAGCGGAAGGTTCCTTACACTCAGAATTAGTGAGTTGGCATCACCGTTACAAAGACAATGTTCGCAGTGTAATACTATCCACAACCAGCGAGCGAATTCTGGGATTTACCGCTAATCCATCTTCGCGAAATGAGGAGCATATCATCAATGAATTAGCCAAAATTTTAACAGGTTTTTATGTCAGTGATTGGCGGGATGAGTCCATTCAGTTGTTTGAAAAGCAATTGAAAGAAGTGGTGAAGGAAGTTGCCACGGAACGCAAGGAATCGGTGGAAGGGAAACGCCATCTTTCCTTTACCGGAAGCGATGGAACCAAGGTGGAAAAATACGTGGAACAGGCAGAAGAGGATGCGGTTTATCAATTTATGACGGCGGCTCTTCACGATGCCATCGATGAGTTTGGCGATAGCCTACAGAAGGAGCAGAAAATCGCAGCCTGTCTAGAAGTGTTAGAACAGTTGATTCAGAATTAGGGAGGCAAGGCGAGTAAGCTCGCCTGAAAAGTTTGCTTCGCAAACTTTATGCGAAAAACAAGGAGGATAAATGATATATCTGGATAATGCGGCAACGACGTTTCCGAAGCCGGAAGCCGTGTGGGATACATATGAATATTGGCAGCGTAACGCTTGTGTCAATGCTGGACGAGGGGGCTATAAAAGCGCCCGTCAAGCCAGTGAGATGATCGCGGAAACCCGAGAAAAAATCGCTGGTTATGTCGGAGCTGCGCTGGCAGAGGATGTAGTATTTACCTCTTCGGCAACCATGGCAGCTAACGTGGTGTTACAGGGACTTTCGTTGTCATCGGGAGACATCGTATATGTGTCGCCTTACGAGCACAATGCCATCATGCGAACGCTCCATGCACTGGAGGAGCGCAAAGGAATCGTGGTGCGGGTGTTACCGGTAGATTCCCACGGCAGAATGGATATGGATGAGGCACGTACCTGTTTTGAAAAAGAAGTGCCACGTCTAATATGTGTGACTCAGGTAAGCAACGTAACGGGATACTGCCTGCCGTATTATGAACTTTTTACTTTGGCAAAAAAGTACGATGCTGTGACGGTGTTAGATAGTGCCCAGGGCTTGGGTGTACTGCCGGTTCATGTACTGGAAGAGAAGATTGATTTTCTTTTATTTGCCGGGCATAAGAATCTGTACGGACCTTTTGGTGTCGGTGGATTTGTCAATGGCTCAGGAATGGACTTGGAGCCTGTAATACTAGGTGGTAATGGAAGTGATTCGCTGAATCTGGATTTGCCGGAAAAGGGAATCGAACGCTATGAAATCGGAAGTCCAAATCTGCCAGCCATGGCAGCGTTGGGGAAAGCGGTGGAATTGGTGGTTTCTGAACACGAGAAACGCTTACAACATGAGCGACGGTTGCTGAGTCTTTTACAGGAGAAGTTGGAAGTGATACCAGGGGTTGTGGTGTTTGGAACTGAATTATCGCTGGAAGAGCGAGTGGGGATTTTGTCCTTTGCTTGCGAACGATACACGTCCGAGGACTTAGGGATGATACTGGACGAGGATTTTGACATCGCAGTGAGAACCGGATATCATTGTGCGCCGCTGGTGCATGATGTGATCGGAAGTAAAGCGTATGGGGGAACGGTACGCGTGGGAGTGTCGATGTTTACAGTGGAAAAGGAAGTGGACGCCTTGGTGGAGGCGGTGAAGGAACTGATGGAGGAATGAGATATGGATTTAAAAGGAGCAAAACTTCGTAATGTTAACAATTTGTGTGCAGATATTGAGTCGGATGGTTGCATGCCAATGAAAATTAACATTCCGTGTTATCAACGACCATATAGTTGGGAAACAAAGCATATTACAAATTTAATAATAGATTTTCAAAAAAATAAGAGCGAAAATCAGAATGAGGAATATTTTATTGGTTCCGTTGTGTTGGTAAAGGGTGCGCAAGGGACAGAATGGCAGGACGTAATAGATGGTCAGCAAAGACTAACAACAATATTTTTGTTAAACTATTTAAAATTTATTACACTTAGAGCATATATTGAAGAATTAATAGGAATAAAGAAAATAAACTTGGCGGGACATTTAACAAATCTAGAAAAGTGTTACAAGTATTTGCTTGGAACGACAAAATGCGATAGCTTTCCAAAATTACGCGAAGATATTATGGAAAAATTAGATAAGTTAAATGAAGTTCAGGAAGAAGATAAGGATGAATTCTATTCAGATATACTAAAACAGTATCAGAGCGAAGTTGGTTTGCCGAAAAAGGATTTGACAGATATGGAGTGTTATAAAAGAAGTTATAGGACTAAGTTATATAACATGTTAGATTCCGATCAATTAGTATTGTCATATAATCGAAGCTCGTATAATAGCAGATTGAAAGAAGCATTGTCAAATATTATGATTTTGGTTTCAAAAGATAGTGATCCGGAATTTGTAAATTCATATGAGGGTGAGGATGCGGTTGTTGTACAGTATATTAATGCGATGAAAACAGAATTTGAAGTTCTTAAGGAAATGATTATATGTGAGGAGATTGAACCGTTAGAAAATGCAAAGAATATGATATTGGCCATTGATGAAATGCTTGTTAATATCAAATTTTGTGCAATTATAACAGGAAATGACAAAGATGCCTACACTTTGTTCGAAGTGTTAAATGACCGTGCCTTAAAAATTGTAGATTTGGATTTGATTAAAAATCTATATTATAAGGAGTATTGTACAAAATCTGGAGATGATGATGATGTAATTGATAAGAATATTGAGATGCTGGATAAATTGTGGGGAGATAAGATTTTTGCACCTACATTAAAACAGGGACATGAAAAATTAATATCTTATCTTGGAACGGTTTATCTTACAGCAGATGAGGAATTACACATGAATAAGGTGGAGAAATATCGAGAAATTTTGGAAGATAAACACCTATGTACATTTGATAAGACAAGTAGAAAATATAAATATGATAATGTAAGAAACGATATAGAAGTTTATCAGATGATAAAGCTAATTGTCGATGAGTATAAACTTGCAATTAATAGAAAGCCAAAGGCTGCAATAAAAGCAGAATGTGATATAAAAAAATCAATTACATACAAGACATTTCATTTACTTAATGCTCTTGATTTAGACGGAGTTATTCCTGCATTAAGTAATATTATTGTAAAAAAATTTAGAAATGACTATGTAAATAATGGAAAGCAAGCGGGAATAAATGAGTTTAAAGATTATATAAACAGAATAGCAGATGATTGTGGACATAGTGTGGATGAGTTTATGGATATTCATGAGCTGGCATATGAATTATGGAAGTCAGCTTTATATGCAAAAGATCATAAACGACCAAGAGAATTGGCAAAAATAGTTATTAAAAATGTCAATGATTCTTCTTATGCAATTGATAATGTAGTAATTAGTAATATGCTTTCAAATCAAATGTTGAAAGAGTTTGATAAGTGGACGGAGGATTGGCAATATTCTGGTGAAAAGGGTAATTTGAAGATTAAGATTTTGTTTATCCATTTATTCAAGATGAACAAAATTGGAGATGTGTTGAAATTACAACCAAGTATACATGCGTTTACAACGGATGAGATACAGTTAGATCATTTGGAAGCAGACAATCCGAGTGACATATGTTTGGAAAAATATTTTACACCAAAAGATCCTAATGAACGACGAGAAAAATATGTTAGTGGTCTTGGTAATTTTATGATTCTTGATGATAAGAATAATGTTTTTAAGAATAACAAACCATTATACGATGCGTTAGGAGATTACAATAATATGTGTACTAAGCATTGGCTAATAGAAGAGGTAAAAGAACTTCTTGATAGCAATATGTATTCTCGAACAGTTAAAATAATTAATACAGATTTCCGTGTGCCTAATGAGGAGTTTTTTACTGAGCGAAGAACAAGGTTAAAGAAGTATTTCAAGGCAATGTTGAAAATGGAATTGAAAGATAGTGATGTGACATTATAATAGTCATGTTTTTTCGGAAGAGATCCTGTATATAAAGTATAATCTAAAATGTGTTACCTGCATAGTGAAAATAATCGCAGGTGACACTTTTTTTCAGTATGAAATTATTTGACCTGTAACTTAAAAAGAGTTACCAGTATAAAAACTTGATATAGAGGTGATTGTGATGAACAAATATCTGGAACAGACATTTCAGCAAAAGATAACGGTTCAAAAGTATGATATGCGGATGAAGTTACCATTGATGTATAAAAAATTGTAATATCTACTTGGCATAAATTGGCAATTTGGAGTTCTTAGTGGCAAAGCTATTGCACGCTATTAATCTATTTGCAATCAGGAAACAACAACGTCAGATGGAGCTGGGGATAGGTTTGCGTTGCGTATTATATATTATATCTCAAGTAGATGAATTATTATGCAAAGGGAAAAATGTGTTACCAGCGGAGTGAAAAATGTTCGCTAGGTAGCACTTTTTTTCACAACAGAGGAAAGTGTTATATACTAATAAATAATACCGAGCATACGCTTGAGATAACAAGAAAAGCATCATAAGAGTATTTAAGGAGATATAGCTAGTATGAAACGATTTAATGACTTTGTTGAAGAACAGCTGCAAGATGAAGAGTTCAAAAATGAATATGAAAATATTCAACCAGAGTTAGATGTTATCGGAACGATGATTGAAAAAACGATTCAAAGGCAAGATACTTCAATATGTGATTAAGAGTACTATCGAACGACAGAGGAGGGGTACGATATGTGTAAAGCAGTTGAAGATATGAGGAAAGAGTGTGAGCGAAATGGTTCAGACCAAATCAATCTTCTCAATGAAAAGCTCATGACAGACAATCGATTTGAGAATCTGAAACGCTCGATTACCGATCGACTGTTCCAGCAACAATTGATGGCGGAGTATCGAATCGGTCAGTAGAAGTATACGTAAGTTATCTTTCTTTTTTAAAAAAAATCCCCCTCAGATGTCTTAACTCGCTACCTTTCGGCAGCTCAGATATAAGACAATTCCGAGGGGGATTTTTATCTTCAAAAGATCTTATTCCAATGTTTCCTTTGGCAATACCAGATTCAAAATAATTGCCACAAGAAATACTGTTGCCACACAGTTATCCGCGAACACATTTTGTACCACTTGCGGGAAAATGTGGAAGATTTCTGGTACCTGTGTGAAGCCGATTCCCACACTGAGGGAAAGAGCGGCGATGGTGATGTTGCGCTGGCTAAAGCCGCAGTTGCTGATCATCTGCAAGCCGCTGATGACGATATTACCAAACATCATGATGGTACAACCACCCAGTACAGCATCCGGCAATGTATTTAGGATTGCTCCGAAAAATGGGAAGAATCCTGCTAAAATCATAATGACAGCTCCCGTCCCGATGGTAAAACGATTGATTACTTTCGTCATGGCGATGAGTCCTACGTTCTGACTAAAAGAAGTGATCGGCAGACATCCGAAGAGGGACGAAAGGGAACTGATAAATCCGTCACAGGCAAGAGAACCTGTGATTTCTTTATCGGTTACGTCACGTTTCAACGCGGAAGCGGCGAGAGCCGATGTATCTCCGATGGTTTCTGTAGCAGATACAAGGAAAATCAATAAAACCGTTACGATTGGTCCTACGTGAAATTCCGGTCGGAATGGAAGAAAATGTGGGAAGGAGATGATTCCGCAGTTCATAAGAGCGGAAAAATCCACGACACCCATGCAGGCGGCTACGATATATCCCACCACCAGTCCGAAAAGGACGGAAAGTTGTTTCCAATAGGATTTTGCTACAATCTGGAATACCAGACAACACATCAATGTGATAAAGCCAAGTAAGAGATTCTGCCAGGAACCAAAATCCTCTGCTCCGGAACCACCACCAAAGGAAGTGGCACCCACGGATAGCAAGGAAAAGCCGATGGCGGTCACCACGCTGGCTGCTACAATTGGCGCTACAATTTTTCTCCAGTACTTGGCGAAGAGACCAAGAAGTCCCTCGACGATACCGCCCACCAGAACGGCACCGACGATGCTACCGTATCCATATGTAGGTCCGATGGCGCAAAATACGCCCACAAAGGTAAAACTAATTCCCATAACCACAGGAAGTCCGGAACCAACTTTCCATAGAGGAAAGAGCTGGATTAAGGTACCGATACCGGCCATGATCATGGCACATTGCACCAAATTGGTTGTTTGTTCGGTGGATAATCCACAAGTCCCAGCCACAATTAGAATCGGTGCGATATTTGCCACAAACATGGCGAGGATGTGCTGAAGCCCGAAAGGAATCGCCTTCCCCACAGGAACATGCCCATCCAAAGAGTAAATGTTCTGAATCGAACTTATTGCTTTCTTATTCATAAATGAAATCCTCTCATTTGCATATATTTAATTAACGAAATGTAATGGTGCCTGTTTCATGATCCATCCCATCCACGATGGCGAGAGATTCCAAGCGAATTCCCGTATCACGGATGATTTTACCACCATTTTGAAAGCCTTTTTCGATGGCGATACCGATACCTTCCACGGTAGCTCCGGCACTCTGCACGAGATCGATCAAACCCGCCAACGCACAACCATTGGCGAGGAAGTCATCGATAATCAATACGTGGTCGTCTGCCGATATGTATTTCTTTGAAACAATAACATCATACGTTTTTTTATGTGTAAAAGACTCAATCTTTGTGGAGTATACTTCTCCTTCCAAATTAATACTTTTTGATTTTTTTGCAAACACAACAGGCACATCGAAGTGTTGAGCCACGATACAGGCGATGCCGATGCCGGAAGCCTCAATGGTGAGAATTTTATTGATTGGTTTGTCAGCAAACAATCGTTTCCATTCTTTTCCCATTTCATTGAACAGATCAATGTCCATCTGGTGATTTAGGAAACTGTCTACTTTTAAGACGTTTCCCTCTTTTACGATACCGTCCTTTTGAATACGTTCTTTCAATAATTTCATTCGTAAAAAACCTCCTTTTATGGACTATTCTACCACAAAAGGAGGCCTTTTCCAATCTCTATTTTATTAAGTATGTAACGATTCATACATTAAGTCCTGAATTGTTACGTACTGCTTACAACGGAATATTTCCGTGTTTCTTATGAACAACATCCAAAGAACGTTTGTCAGAAAGCATCATGATATCACCGTAGATACGTTCTCTCGTTGCTTCCGGTTTGATGATTTCGTCCACGTAACCGTGCATGGATGCGATGCCAGGATTCATGAATTTTTCATTGTATTCATCAATTTTTTCCTGACGGAAAGCAGCTTTCTCTGCTGGTCCCAGATTCTTCATCTGTTTGCCGTACAAAATGTCAGCGGCACCTTCAGCGCCCATAACTGCAATCTCAGCAGATGGCCAAGCGTATACAAAGTCAGAGCGAAGATGTTTACTGCTCATGGCGATATAAGCGCCACCGTATGCTTTTCTCAAGATGACATTGATCTTGATGGTAGTAGCCTCGGAGTATGCGTAAAGCAATTTCGCACCGTGACGGATGATTCCTTTGTATTCCTGATCTTTTCCAGGAAGGAAACCAGGTACATCAGTAAGAGTAATAATCGGAATGTTGTATGCGTCGCAATAGCGGATAAAGCGTGCCGCCTTATCACTGGAGTCGCAATCCAATACACCTGCCATAAAATTCGGCTGGTTGGACACGATGCCCACTGCTACATCTTTGATTCGTCCGAATCCAACAACCACATTTTTCGCAAATTCTTCTTGAACTTCCACGAAGGAATTTTCATCCACAATACCATGGATAACGTCGTGAATGTCATATCCCTGGTTACTCTTCTCAGGGATAATATTTGCCAATGCTTCGTTAAACTGCATGTTTTCATTGTATTTCTGTGGTTTCGCGCCATCCTTCATGTGGATGCATCCATCCTCGTAGCATGGTGGAATCACAGCAAGAAGATCACGAACCTTTTTGAAACATTCTTTCTCGGAAGGAGAGTGGAAATGTGCCACTCCGCTTCGTTGTGCGTGTACATTCGCACCGCCAAGAGCAGAAGCCGTAATATCTTCATTGGTTACACTCTTGATTACCTTTGGTCCTGTTACGAACATCTGGCTAATGTCGTCGATTACAAAGATAAAGTCCGTAATTCCTGGGCTATATACCGCACCACCGGCACAGTTTCCGGCAATAATGGAAATCTGTGGGATATATCCGGATGCCATCGTATTGTAATAGAAGATTTCGCCATATCCGGCAAGGGCGTTAACGCCTTCTTGGATTCTCGCTCCGCCGGAATCGTTGATGCCGATAACCGGACAACGATTTTCGATAGCCAATTTAATCGCATTGGCGATTTTAAAGCCATGCTGTTTTCCTAGAGTTCCACCAATTACGGTAAAGTCTTCAGAATAAATGACAACCTTCTGACCTCCAATGGTTCCGTAACCAGTGATAACACCATCATAAGGAAACTGTCCCTTTTTGATATTGAAGGCATCTTCAAGGTTTGTAATATTTGAACCAATTTCACGGAAGGAGTCCTCGTCCAGCAAATGACAGATACGCTCAAGAGCATGTAATTTGCCGAGTTTATGTTGCTTTTCCATGTTATACATGTTCATTTCTCCATTCTATACTTTAATCATTAAAATTTTGGCAATATGCCGTAATTACACAAATATAATGATAACACAAGAGTGAAATATGTCAATCTTTTTTCGAGATTCCGTGGAAAGGATTTCAAAATGGTTGACGAAATACACTTGATGATGATATAATCAAATGATTGATAAAGGAGGACGAACATGTCACAGGTAATAAAAAATTTCAGTAAATACCGTTATTTACTGGGAGAATTAGCGAAAAAGAATATTAAATTAAAATATCGACGTTCCTATTTGGGAATTTTATGGACTATGATAGAGCCACTTTTGGTTATGATTGTTTTAAGTGCAGTATTTGAAAAGTTGTTGGATCGCTCAGGGCAAGATCCTGTTTTTGCAGGAGTGCCATTTCCGATCTATGTATTGACGGGACGATTGTTGTATTCTTTCTTTTCGTCTGCCACCAATGCAGCGATGCGATCCATTCGCTCCAATAGTGGTATGATCAAGAAAGTATATGTTCCAAAGTACATGTATCCGTTGTCAGGAATTTTATCAAATTTTGTTATTTTCTTGATTTCCATGATTGTACTGATATGTGTGATGGGATTCTACATTGTGACAGGAAAATATCAGGCGGCGATGAACTGGCGCATAATTATGTCGGTGGTGCCATTGCTCAACCTATTGTTGCTTACCGTTGGTGTGGGCTTGATTTTGGCTACATTGTGTGTCTTTTTCCGAGATATCGAATATTTGTGGAGCGTCATGCGAATGCTGATTATGTATTGTAGTGCGATTTTTTATTTTGCATCTGCGATGGAACCAGACATCCAGGCATTGCTTCGATTGAATCCGTTGTTTGGAATTATTGATAATTTCCGTCGTAGTTTGTTTGGACAGCCATTTGATTTGCCGCTTCTTGGCTATACATTCGGAATCAGTGTGTTGTTTATTGGAGTTGGAATGTTCCTATTCTATCGCAAGCAGGATACGTTTATTTTGAACATTTAGTAATGGAGGAAATACAAAATGGCGAAAAAAGATCTTGCCATGAAAGTGGATCATGTGAGCATGAAATTCAATCTCAGCTCTCAGAAAGTAGATAATATAAAGGAATACGTGATAAAACTTCTGAAAAAGGAATTGATGTATCAGGAGTTTTGGGCATTGAAAGATATTGACTTCGAGATAAAAAAAGGAGATCGTGTCGGTGTCTTGGGATTGAATGGAGCTGGTAAAAGTACATTGTTGAAAGTTATCGCAGGTGTGCTGAAACCAACCGAAGGAAACGTGGAGACCTATGGGAAAATCGCGCCACTTCTTGAGTTGGGAGCTGGTTTTGATAAGCAGTATACTGGTGCAGAAAATATATATTTATATGGTGCTGTACTGGGTTATAGCAAAGAGTTTATCGACAAAAAATACAATGAGATTGTTAAGTTTTCAGAACTTGGAAAGTTTATTGATGTACCAGTGAAGAATTATTCTTCGGGAATGAAATCAAGACTTGGTTTTTCCATCGCCACAATCGTGGAGCCGGATATTTTGATTTTGGACGAAGTGCTTGCTGTCGGAGATAAGCGATTCCGTAAAAAATGTGAAGCGCGTATTCGAAGCATGTTCGACAAAGGAGTGACAGTACTTTTTGTATCTCATTCCACAGATCAGGTTCTTCGTATGTGTAATAAAGCAATCTTGTTGGAGCAAGGAAAGTTGATTGCCCACGGGGACGTGGAGGAAGTTGTTGATTTGTATGATGAGAAACTTGGTGTCGAGCGAGACGATTAGGCACAAGAGGACATAACGTTTGCAGAATGGAGGATAAAAGCAAATGAAAAAAGTAATTACTTATGGAACATATGATTTATTGCATGTTGGACATATCAATTTGTTGCGTCGTGCAAAAGAACTTGGGGATTATTTGATCGTTGTTGTATCCAGCGATGAGTTTAATGCAGGGAAAGGAAAAAAAGCATATCATTCCTTTGAAGATCGTAAGATTATTTTGGAAGCAATCAAGTATGTCGATGAGGTGTTACCGGAATATACGTGGGAACAGAAAATTGACGATGTTGTAAACAATAATGTAGATGTGTTTGTAATGGGAGATGACTGGGAAGGTAAGTTTGATTTCTTAAAGGATTACTGTGAAGTGGTTTATCTTCCGAGAACAGAAGGAATCTCTACGACGAAAATCAAAGATGATCTTGGGCTTAAAGGCGAGAAATGATTAAGAAAATAGGGTATCTGCTATTTGCTTGTTTTTATTCCGTGTTTCGAGTGTTTGGCGTGGATGAAAAGAAAGTGTTTTTAATCGCCACTCACGATGATAGTCCGGAAGGAAATATCGGTATCGTGGCGGAAGCATTGGAAAAGAACGATAGCGGATTTAAATGTATATGGTTTACGAGAAAAGATAAGATAACGAATCCGATTAATTTTTTCGTAAAGAAAGCATATCATCTGGCCACGTCAGGAACCGTTTTTCTGGACAATGAGTTTTTGCCGATGGCGTACTTTTCTTTTTCAAAGAAAGTAAAGGTTGTGCAACTTTGGCATGGAACTGGTACCATTAAGAAGTTTGGTCAGGATGTTAATCAAGGTGAATTGAAGAAGTTGGAATATCAGGCGAATCGTAACATTACGCATTTGATCGTGAATTCCGAAGCAGTAAAAAAAGAATATGCCAGCGCGTTTGGTGTGCCGGAGGAGCGGATTTATGTGTTGGGGCTTCCGAGGACAGATCTTTTGCTCCAGCCTCAGTACTTAGAAGAAAAACGTCAGGCGTTTTATAAAGAATATCCGCAATTACAAGGAAAACGCTGTATCTTATATGCACCAACATTTCGAGATGACGAGGTGGAGGTGCCAAAGCTTCATTTGAATCTGGATGAGATGTCACAAAAGATGTCCAAGGACGATGTGTTATTGATTCGTTTGCATCCACATGTGGCGGAGCGGATTCATACCGTGTTTGAGGAAGGAAAATGGAACAACATTGTTAATGTTTCTTCATATCCGGGTGTAACGACGTTATTGGCAGCGTCTGATATGCTGGTTACGGATTATTCATCGATTGTATTTGAATATTGCATTCGTAAAAAGCCGATGATTTTTTATGCATATGACCTGGAGCAATTCGAAAAAGATGGAAGAAGTTTTTATCGTAATTATCGTCAGTTTGTTCCGGGACCAGTGGTGAAGAATGAAGAAGATTTATTGCGAAGCTTTTCGAACCATGATGTTTCCAAGGTGGAGGAGTTTGTCAGCCACGAGTTTGTATATCTGGATGGAAATTCTACAAAACGACTTTTGGAATTGATTTTTTAGAGGGAATGGTTTATAATGATAAGCGGACTTTTTTTAAAAAGGTCAATAAGTATTATTATGGTAAAACAAGAGAGAAATATGGAGGTTTATCGTGAAAACGTTATTGAGTAGAAAACTAAGTATTGTTTTTCTGATTCTACAGATATTAGTGACAGCGGCGCTGATCGGTGTTGCGTTCTGGGTTGGATTTATTCCAACGAAGTATATGGTTGCATTGATTGCAGTATGTGTGTTCTTACTGGCGTATGAAGTTTTTAGCCAGATGACAGATAAGAGTTACATCATAGGAAGAATTTTATGTGGTATCATATGTCTGTTTTATGTAGGTGGCGGATATTATTGTGTGAATACATATTCAGCCATCGATGAAATGGCTGGACACGAAGTGAAAGTGGATCAGATTTCTTGTATTGTATTAAAGGATGATCCGGCACAGAGTATCTATGATACAAAAGATTATACCTTTGGTATTTTGGCAACCAACGACCGTACCAATACCGACAAGGCATTGGCGGAAGTAAAGGCAGCCATTGGACAGGAGCCTACAAAGTTAGAGTACCAGGATAACGATACTTTGATTGATGCATTGTATGCGAAAGAAGTAAAAGTAATCATTATCAATGAGGCGAATCGTAATCTGATTGAAGATTATTATGAAACATTTTCGACAGATACTCGCGTATTGAATACACACAATGTAGAAACGGTAATTAAGAAAGAAGAAACGTTGGATGATATTACAAAGACACCATTTAACGTATATTTGAGTGGTATCGATGTATATGGTGATATCAAGACAGCGAGTCGAAGTGACGTTAACGTTATTATGACAGTAAATCCAAATACGCATGAGATTTTGTTGACCACCACTCCTCGTGACTACTATGTACCGCTTTCTGTATCCAATGGAATTCCGGATAAGTTAACTCATGCTGGTATTCATGGTGTGGATTGTTCCGTGGAAACATTGGAAATGTTGTACGATACAAAGATTGATTACTATGTACGAGTGAACTTTACAAGTATTCGTAAGATTGTAGACTTGCTTGGTGGCGTAAAAGTGTATTCCGACTATGACTTTACCTCTGACTGGGGTCCAAGCTTCAAGAAGGGCTATAACAAAGTAAATGGTAAGCAGGCGTTGGCGTTCTGCCGCGAAAGACATCACTTCCAGCAGGGAGATTACCAACGTGGACGTAATCATCAGCATATGATCGAGGCAATTTTGAATAAGGCAATGTCTCCGGACATCCTTCCAAATTATGCGAAGTTGTTAAAGACGGCTTCTAAGAACTTCTCGACAAATATGTCTAGAAAAGAGATTACTGCGTTGGCTAAGATGCAGCTGAATGATATGTCCCAGTGGACAATTAAGTATGCCAATGCAAAGGGAACTGGTGGAAGCATGACAACATACTCGTATCAGTCTCGTAAGTTGTATGTATGTATTCCGGATTATGACTCCGTAGATAAGATTTCGAAAAAGATTAAAAAAGCTTTGAAAGCAACACCAGAGTCCAAAGCCAAAGAAGAGAAAGAAGAAGCAGAAAATGTAAAGACATCTGCTTCTCCAGCGCCGACAACAGCAGCGCAATGATAGAATTGTTTTCAACAGAACATTTGTGGTAAGGCGCAGATGTTCTGTTGTTTCAATATAATGGGAAAAAGGTGAGCAAACTCACCTAGCAAGTTTACTTGGAGGGATTGGAATGAAAATTGCATTTTCGCCACCGGATATCACGGAGGAAGAAGTACGTGAGGTGGCAGATACATTATTGTCTGGATGGATTACTACCGGACCGAAGACGAAGGAATTGGAACGACAGATTGCAGAATATTGTCAGACAGAAAAGGCGGTTTGTTTGAATTCTGCCACCGCTTGTATGGAAATGACACTGCGTCTTTTTGGTATTGGACCAGGAGATGAAGTGATTACCACGGCATACACGTATACTGCCACAGCCAGCTCCATCTGCCATACAGGAGCAACCCCTGTTATCATCGATACAGGTAAAGATTCCTTTGAGATGGATTACGAAGAGCTGGAGCGACGTATTACACCAAAAACAAAAGCCATTATGCCAGTGGACATTGCTGGTGTGATTTGCGATTATGAGCGGATTTTCCAGATTGTGGAGAAGAAACATCATATGTTCCAAGCGAGCGAAAATGTATATCAGAAGGCGCTGGGGCGAATTCTCGTGTTAGCAGACTGTGCCCATGGATTTGGGGCAAAGCGCAATGGTAAGCCAAGTGGCCAATTTGCAGATGTGACTACTTTTTCGTTTCATGCAGTAAAGAATTTAACGACAGCAGAGGGGGGAGCGCTGGTGTGGAGAGAGATACCCGGTGTTTCTTCGGAGGAGATTTATCGTCAATTTATGCTTTTGTCGTTGCATGGACAGTCCAAAGATGCGTTGGCGAAGACAAAGGCCGGAGCTTGGGAATATGACATTTTGTCCCCAGCATATAAATGTAATATGACCGATATGCAGGCGGCACTTGGATTGGTTCAGTTCAAAAGATATCCGGCTTTGTTGGAACGTCGTCGTCAAATTATCGAGAGTTACGAGGCTGGATTGACACAGATAAACAAAGAGCAAACAAATTGTGACATTCAGTGGTTGCAGCATTTTGAAAATGGAAATGAATCCAGCGGGCATTTGTTTTTGGTGCGTTTGGTTGGATGTCAAAGAGAGCAACGAGACTTGGTGATCGAAAAAATGGCAGAAAAGGGTGTGGCCACCAATGTTCACTATAAGCCTCTTCCAATGTTGACTGCTTATCGGAATCTTGGCTTTGATATAGCAGATTACCCAAATGCATATCATATGTTTGAGAATGAAATCACACTTCCCCTACACACGTGTCTAACGGATGAGGAAGTGCAGTATGTACTGATGTCTTTGAAGGAATGTTTGAAGGAAGTGCTGGGAACGGAGGCATAAATGAAGAAGTGGGAAGAGATTCCGGAAGTGATGAAGTGCCCGGAAGTACGTAAGTACTATGATTTGTTGCAAAAAAAGAAAGCGGCACTTGTGGCGAAGCGATGTTTTGATGTTATAATGTCTGTTTTCTTGATTGTACTATTGCTGCCGGTGTTGCTGATAATCGGCATTGCGGTGAAAGCGACATCGCCTGGAGAGGCTGTGTTCAAACAGGTTCGTGTTACAACCTATGGGAAGCGATTTCGAATTTATAAGTTTCGAACTATGGTGGCAGGAGCTCCTCAGAAAGGAGCAGCAGTAACCGTAAATGGAGATGCGCGTGTAACGAAAATAGGTACGTTTCTACGAAAAGTGCGTTTGGATGAACTTCCACAGCTATTTAATATCGTAAAAGGAGATATGAGTTTTGTAGGAACGCGGCCAGAGGTAGAACGTTATGTAGATGCATACAGTGATGAAATGTATGCGACGCTTCTTCTTCCTGCTGGCGTGACATCCCCTGCCAGCATTGAATATAAGGACGAAGAGCGATTGTTGTCCCAGGGAAATGATGTGGATGCGACGTATATCCAAGAAATCTTGCCGGCGAAGATGGAGTATAATTTGCGATATTTGGAGGAGTTTTCCTTTTGGGGGGATATTCGAATTTTGTTTCAAACGGTTGTGGCAGTGTTACGATAAAATATGAAACGTTACTGGAGTTATAGATGGGAGAAGGATATGATTAACGGACTTCAAGATTTGTTTATTCGTCTGTTGTCCCCATGGATACCGATTATGGGGAAAATGACAGTGAAAACAAAATATCGATTGTTGACTGTGTGCTTTATTGCTGATTTGGTATTGTTTTGCATTGTGCGATATGTGTTACAGAAGGAAAGCTACTTTTATAATACCGCTTGCGGTATCTTTTTAATGCTTTTTATTGCTTTGCTTTCTTTGGATCGGACATTGGAACGAAAGCCTTGGAGACGGTCTATGTGTGTGGCATGGTTCGGTATGTGTATCATCTTCACCGTGTCGGATTTGTTGGTGAGTAAAAAAGCGTGTGGTCTAGGTATTATATTGGCATTGGTATTTACTGGTGTATTTTTTGTGTGGCAAAACCACAGCCGGAAAGATCTTTTGTGGAAAGCATTTAAGGATGCCGTGAAATGGTCCTTCTTGTTGATGGCATTGGTTTCTTTTTTGTTCCGTCCTTTTTTTGAGGGGGGGAGATATGCGGGGATTTTTACAAATCCGAATACATTTGGGTTGTATCTATATGTAATATTTGCTGTATATATGTCGGATTTGGATTGGAATGTGGAGATTGGAAAAAGCTTTCGGAAAAGTCTGCCAACGTATGTACAATTGGCATTGGTGCTTTTCTACCTTTCTGTTTCCCAAGCGCGAACAGCAATGCTTGCGATTGGTGCAATTCTGATTCTGTGGGTTGCGGTTCGAATTTATATGGGAAAACAGCAGAAACGACATTGGAATTATATCAAAGGATTGTTGATTCTAATTGTAGTAACGGTAGTGAGTTATCCGATTTTTTATACAGCGGTTCGCAATCTTCCCGAGATCGTGGGGCATCCGATTATGTTTGACGAAGATGTGCTTTATCTTTCCAATGGTGAAAAGATTGAGGACATCGGCGATAAAGTATTAGCGGAGTCGGATGCGATTGAGAGCGTCCAAGTAACAGAAGAGAAGATTGAAAATAATACCATTTGGGGAAGAATTGTAAAGAGTCTTGATAGTAATTCTACGCTGGACAAAATTTCTTCCGGACGAATTACCATTTATAAAGCTTATATTCAGAAATTCAACTGGCAAGGGCACAAGCGCGTGACGTTAAAGGTAAATGGGAAAAAAGTGTCTCACGCTCATAACAACTGGATTCAGTTTGCGTATACCTATGGTGTGGGAAGCATGATTTTTTATTTTGTGATCACCGTGCTTAGTGTTACACGTTCGTTGCATTTCTATTTGACCAATCGACGTAGAAATGCTACCTATGCGTTTTTGATTCCGGCAATTTGTGTTGGGTTTGTGGTGGCGACGATGACGGAGTGTTTATTCTTGCCGTTTGAGGTATTCCCGGCATTTGCTTATTGGTTTGCTTTTGGGGATTTGTTCGAAAAGCAGCTGGAAGAAAAGGAGATTGAAGAATGACAAAGAAGAAAAGTTTGTTGATTTATAGTAGTGTGTTTTTGGCCGTATTCGTTACGGCCTTTTTCGCATTCTTTGCAGAGGGGAAAAGTTTTGTGTGGAAAAGCGATGGGTTTCGCCAGTATTATCCGACGTTACAATATCTTGGGGAGTATTATCGAACCATTGTTTCCAACATTTTTAGTGGTAATTTTTCTCTGCCAATGATGGATTATACCATCGGGCAGGGGGAAGATATTATTACTACGTTCGCCAACTATGGTTTGGGGGATCCGCTAACGCTTCTAAGTGCGTTTGTGACCAGCAAAAAAGGGATGGAGGTTTTGTATGGAGTCTTGATTTTTCTTCGTTTGTACCTTTCGGGAATTGCTTTTTTACTTTATGGTGAGCAGATGAATCTGTCCCGACGTCCATTGATTTTTGGGGCATTGGTTTATGTCTTCAGCGGATATGCGTTGTGGTCCATAAAGGATCCGTTTTTCCTAAATGCAATGATTTATCTTCCTCTTGTTCTTTTGGGGATTGAGCGTGTGATGAAAAAGAATAGCCCGCTTCCGTTGGTGTTAAGCGTATTCTTCTGCTTGTGCAGTGGTTACTATTTCTTTTATATGATTGTTCTTGCTGCGGTGGCTTATTTTGTTGCTCGTCAATGGATGAAATGTGGCAGAATAGGACGAGAAGAATTGGGACAGATGCTCCGGGATGGGGTGCGCTGTTTGGTGGCGGCATTTGGTGGTGTATTATTGTCAAGTGTTCTTTTTGTACCTTGTGTGTACGGTTTTTTACAAAGTACAAGAACTGAATCCTATGTTTCCATAAAATCTCTTTTGGTTTACGAGTGGACGTATTATCGTGATATGGTATTGCGATTTGCGACCATGACTTCGGAAGATAATTCGGATGCGGTATGGTTCTTTTCAATGGCTGCCATTGTGCTGATTGCACTTTTTGTATTGTTCCAAAAGAAAGGGGACCGGTATCGCCCAATGAAAATCTCTGTCGTGCTTTGTGTCTTGGCTGTGGCATCACCGTTGGTGGGATATGTGTTCAATGGTTTGGGGTATATCACCAATCGTTTTATGTTTATCCCTGCGTTTCTTCTGGCTTTGGTGCTGACGCGCATGATTCCGGATCTTCTTGCTTTGGAAAAGAAGGAAAAGCAGAGAGTGGCTACCGGTTGCGGAATATATGTTATTTTGTGTATCGTATTTTCTTGGAAAAATGGCATGGTGCAAGTTGCTGGAATGACAGCGATGTTATTGGCAACGCTTGCAATTCTTTGTATTGTCAAAGACAAGAAATGGAAAGAGTATGGGATATATACATTGATTGTGTTGAATCTTGCAATAAATGGAAATATGATTTATGCCCCTTGGGGTGTTGGTTTAACGGGAGAATATATCAATGCTGGGAAGGTGGCGAAGACATATACAAATAAGACCATTCAGAAAGCTACAGAACTTGCGGGAGAGCTGGATCGAATTGATGACATGACCGACAAGGGTGAGAACCCAAACCGTTCCGTGGTCAGTTACAATGGAGAGTATTCGGGAACGTCCGTGTACTACAGTGTGATCAACTCCCGGTATGCAGAGTATATGATGTCTTTGGAAATGGCACCGGATCTTATGTATCCTCATCGAATTCTTGGCTATGATGGAAGAACGGTGATGGAAAATCTGGCCAATGTCAAATATGTTGTTAGTGACAATGAAGATATTGTGCCATATGGCTTTGAAAAATGTGACAAAAATCTTTATGTAAATACGAATCAAACGTCCATTGGATATACTTATGATACGTATATTTCCGAAGCAAAATATGAGGAGGGAAATGTCTATGAGCGCCAGGGGACTTTATTGCAGACGGCGGTATTGGAGGAAGAATCAGAACTGTTGCAGAAGGTGGAACGTGCCGGGACGATTCCGAAAGGAACCATAAGTGGTCAATGGACGGCTCTTCCTTTTGAAATGACAGGGGTGAAAAAGTTTAAATGGGATGGTGAGACGGCAAAGGTAAAAAAACGCGGTCGATTTACGATCGAGCTTCGTCGCAAACCTGGATATGAGTATTATCTTCGTCTTTCGGATTTGGAAATTCAGAAATCGGAAGAAAATACATTGTGGGGAAATGTTCGTGTTGGAGACTTGTTAAAGAAATTTGTCGTATCGGATACCAGCTATGATTTCCACATTGGTCGTCAGGATTATTTGATTTCCTTAGGGTCTGTGTCGGAGGAAGCGACAGAGACACTTTTGTTCCGAATCAATGGTCCTGCTACGTATCGACTCGGCGATATCGAACTTGTGGAGGTTCCGATGGAAACGCTCGGAGAGCAAATGAATGCATTGACACAGGAGAGCCTTCAGAATGTAAAAGTATCTGGGAATACATTGGTAGGCGAATTGACCGTTACTGCGGATAAAATTCTTTGTCTTGCTGTGCCCTATAAAGATGGATATACATTGCTGGTGGATGGGAAAGAAACTACGATTGGAGAAGTGAATAACATATACGTGGGTGCTCAGATTCCGGTGGGAGAGCATGATATTTTGCTCACTTACAATACGCCGGGATTGGCGATAGGGGCTACGTTGTCTTTGCTTGGAATTATATACATTGTGATATTGTTAGCTTTTTGGAGAAAATGCAATAATATTTTATGAATGTTGCATAAAAAAACTTGTAAAAGAACCACGAAAATGATACAATATTATCAATAATGATTTGTTTGCAGAAAGGAGAGGTATAGCATTGACACATCAGGAAATTGCAAAGTTAGATGAGATTTTGCAGGCACATGACTACAATCACACTCTTTTGATCGCCATTATGCAGGAGATTCAAAAAGAGTATCATTATCTTCCGGAGGAAGCGCTGTGCTATATAGCAAAGAAGCTGAAACTTAGTGAAGCAAAAATATATGGGGTTGCGACATTTTATGAGAACTTTTCTTTGGAGCCAAAAGGAAAGTATGTTATTAAGATTTGCGATGGAACAGCATGTCACGTTCGTAAGTCCATTCCGATTTTGGAAGAATTCCGAAAGGTGCTCGGCGTAACAGCAGAGAATCCGACCACAGAGGATATGTTGTTTACGGTTGAGACGGTATCTTGTTTGGGAGCTTGTGGGTTGGCACCGGTATGTACCGTAAATGATCACGTACATCCTGCCATGACACCAGAGAAGGCAAGAGAATTGATTAAAGAATTAAAGGAGGAAGCGGCTAGTGAGAATTAATACACGTGAAGAATTGATCGCAAAACAGGAAGAATACAGAGCCTCCTTAAATAGCCAGAGAAAACAGATTTTGATCTGCGCAGGTACCGGTTGTGTGGCTGGCGGTTCTATGGATATCTATGCTAAGATGAAGGAAATCATTGAGGCGAAAGGGTTGCGTTGTGCGGTATCTTTGGAAAAAGAACCACATGACGAAAGTATTGGATTAAAGAAGAGTGGATGCCACGGTTTTTGTGAAATGGGACCACTTCTTCGTATCGAACCAATGGGATGGCTGTATCTCAAGGTTAAAGTGGAAGATTGTGAGGAAATCATTGAGAAGAGTATCATCAATGATGAAGTGGTAGATCGGCTTGTATATAAAGATGACGAGAATAAGTTGTACGTACAGCAGGAAGAGATTCCTTTCTACAAGCAGCAGACACGAGTAGCGTTGGAGTATTGTGGACGAATCAATGCTGAGAGTATTGCAGAGTACATCGCACTTGGTGGATATAGTGCAGTTGCGAAAGCTTTGTTTGATATGACTCCACAGGGAATCGTAGATGAGATTAGTGAATCTTGCTTGCGTGGACGTGGAGGCGGAGGTTTCCCGGCAGGTAGAAAATGGCAGCAGGTTTTGAATCAGACCGAGGAAACCAAGTATGTTGTATGTAATGGTGATGAGGGAGACCCGGGTGCGTTCATGGACCGTTCCATGATGGAAGGTGAGCCACACCGTGTGATTGAAGGTATGATCATTGCGGGTATTGCTACGGGAGCACATTACGGTTACATTTACGTACGTGCGGAATATCCATTGGCAGTCGAGCGACTTCAGACAGCGATTGATAAAGCGAAGGATAAGGGACTTCTTGGTAAAGATATTCTTGGATCCGGATTTGATTTTGATTTACATATTAGCCAGGGTGCAGGAGCTTTCGTATGTGGTGAAGGTAGTGCCCTGACAACTTCTATCGAGGGTAATCGTGGTATGCCACGAGTAAAACCACCTCGTACAGTAGAGCATGGTTTGTTTGATAAGCCAACCGTGTTGAACAACGTTGAGACATTCTGTAACGTTCCACCGATTATTTTGAATGGTGCTGAGTGGTACAAAGGATATGGACCAGAGAATAACCATGGTACAAAGGCGTTCGCTCTTACCGGTAATGTAAATAACACAGGATTGATCGAGGTGCCAATGGGAACGACACTCCGTGAAGTTATTTTTGATATCGGTGGTGGTGTAAAAGGTGGAGATTTCAAGGCGGTTCAGATTGGTGGACCATCCGGTGGTTGTTTGTGCTTGAATGCCACAGAGAATCACTTGGATATGAAACTTGACTTCGATTCATTGAAGAAAGTAGGAGCAATGATCGGTTCTGGTGGTCTTGTAGTTATGAATGATAAGAGCTGTATGGTAGAGGTGGCTCGATTCTTCATGAACTTTACTCAGAACGAGTCTTGCGGTAAGTGTGTCCCATGCCGTGAAGGTACAAAACGTATGCTTGAACTTCTTACTGATATTACCGAAGGAAGAGGTACCATGGAGCACATCGAACTTCTGGAAAAATTGGCAGATACGATTTCTGCAACAGCATTGTGTGGACTTGGAAAGACAGCAGCGTCTCCAGTTATTAGTACATTGAAATATTTCCGTGATGAGTATATTGCTCATGTGGTAGATAAGAAATGTCCGGCAGGACAGTGTAAGGCACTTATGACATTGCAGATTGACCCTGACCTTTGTAAGGGATGTACCAAGTGTGCAAGAATGTGTCCAGTAGGCGCAATCTCTGGTACAGTGAAAGAGCCACATGTAATTGATGCAACAAAATGTATCAAGTGTGGAGCTTGCAAAGATGGTTGTAACTTTGGGGCAGTCAAAGAGGTCTAGCGACCTCTTCGGAAGTGTAACAACTTCCTTTGAGGTCTAGTTGTGTTATATGAAAGGAGAACGTATGTCTAAGAAATACATGATAATAGATGGAATCCGTACCGAATTTACGGATGAACAAAATATCCTGCAGGTAATTCGTAAAGCAGGTGTTCACGTACCTACATTCTGTTATTACACAGATATGTCCATTTACGGTGCGTGTCGTATGTGTGTGGTAGAAGATGAGCGTGGTGGAATCATTGCTTCCTGCTCCACACCACCAAGAGATAAGATGGTGATCAAGACCAATACATCAAAACTTCATCAGCATAGAAAGATGATTTTGGAATTGCTTCTTGCATCCCATTGTCGCGATTGTACGGTTTGTGAGAAAAATGGAAATTGCCGTCTCCAAATGTTGGCAGCAAGATTCCGTTTGACAAAGGTAAGATTCCCGAATACACATCCGGAGCGTTGTATCGATGATTCCTCTTTGTCCATCGTGAGAGATCCAAGTAAATGTATTCTTTGCGGTGACTGTGTAAGAATGTGTAATGAGGTTCAGCATGTTGGAGCAATCGACTTTGCTCATCGTGGAGCAAACATGGTTGTTAGTCCTGCGTTTGGAAAAGATATCGCAGAAACGGATTGTGTTAACTGCGGACAGTGTGCTGCAGTATGTCCGACAGCTGCGATTACCATCAAGAATGATTTGAGAGAAGTATGGCAGGCGTTGTATGCACCGGATAAGCGTGTGGTTGCGCAGATTGCGCCAGCGGTTCGTGTTGCAATCGGCGAGGAATTTGGACTTCCACCAGGAAAAAATACAATTGGAAAAATCTATACAGCACTTCGTATGCTTGGTTTTGATACGGTATTTGATACAAGCTTTACTGCTGATCTTACCGTTATTGAAGAAGCAAATGAGTTGGTATATAAGTTGGAAAATGGCGAGAAGAAATATCCTCTTGGTAATTCCATGCCTCTCTTCACATCTTGTTGCCCAGCTTGGGTACGTTTTGTGGAGACAAAGCATCCGGAACTTCTTCCTTATGTATCTACATGTAAGTCTCCAATGGAGATGTTCGGTGCTTTGATTAAAGATCACTATAAACCAGCCGATAAAGAAGCTGGGGTTGAGACGGTTTCCGTTGCAATCATGCCATGTGTGGCGAAAAAATACGAAGCGGCTCGTGATGAATTTAAGAATGAAGGCATTCCAGATGTCGATCACGTGATTACGACAAAAGAATTGATTCTCATGATCAAGGAATTGGGAATACAGTTTAATGAAATCGAGCCAAGTGGTCCGGATATGCCATTCTCCATTAGTTCTGGTGCTGGTGTTATCTTTGGTGTGACAGGTGGTGTTACAGAAGCAGCACTTCGCCATGTGGCAGCAAAGAATAATGAAGCGTTACATGACATCGAGTATTCAGGCATTCGTGGCTTGGAAGGAACAAAGGTAGCAGAGGTTGAGATTGGTGGACAGACATTGCGTGTCGGCGTTGTAAATGGTCTTGGAAACGCTGAAAATCTCATTGAGAAGTTACAACGTGGAGAAGAGAAGCTTGACTTTGTTGAGGTTATGGCTTGTCCTTACGGTTGTATCGGTGGTGCCGGTCAGCCATTTGGTTACCAGAGCGTAAAACAAGAGCGTGCTACTGGTATGTACAAGGCAGACAAATCTGCGATTCTCAAACGTGCAGAAGAGAACCCAACCATTCAAAATATGTATGAGACGGGCGTCTTGAAAGATCGAGCACATGAGTTGTTGCATGTACATTATGGAAAATAATATCTGAATAATAACCTTAAACAAGAAAAGGAGTTGTCCTCAATGTGATATACGGTTGAGGCAGCTCCTTTGCTGTGTTCATTATATGGTTGCCAATTATCGTGTCACATCATCAACCGCATTTCCCACTCCGTCGATGGTGTCCTGCACACCTTCGCCTACGCCGTTTGTGATGTCTCTTGCAGCGTCGCCGGCTTTGTTAAGCATGTCATCATCATT
The DNA here is from genome assembly GCA_017938215.1 of Eubacterium sp. Taxonomy (GTDB): domain Bacteria; phylum Bacillota; class Clostridia; order Lachnospirales; family Lachnospiraceae; genus Eubacterium_F. The sequence goes on from JAGBBZ010000006.1 coordinate 79,703, forward strand.
GTCATCCGGATCGTCATCAAGAATTCCATCATCCGAATCGGTTGCGTCGTTTACAATGTCGTCATTGTTATCATCTGGTTCGTTGACATCATCGTCGATTCCATCGTCGTCCAGCATGTTGTTTTCTGTTGCTACTGCTGGAGTAGAAGTTGGTACTGCCTCCTCTGTTGCAACTGGTGAAGGAGATGGGGTTTCTGTTGCGTTTTTCTTGTCATTGCTACCGCATCCAGTCATAAGTGCCAAGGAAAGGCAGCATGCAGCGGCCATTGATAAATATTTCTTTTTCATGAAGAATTCCTCCTGTTATATGTTTGATTTCATGATTAGTATGTTCGGAAAAAAACTTCTTATTCAAAAAAATTAAAACTATGACCAGCCGCCATCAAAGCCGATGACTTGTCCCGTTAGATAGTGTGGCGCTTGAAGAAGAAGTGCGATAAATTCTGCTGTTTCTTCCGGTGAGGCCATGCGTCCGATGGGGATTTCTTGACAGATTTCTTGGGTGTCATCGGAAGAAAAGCAAGCGTTCATTTCCGTATCAATCATGCCGCAAGCGACAGCGTTTACAGAGATTCCGCTTGGAGCCAATTCCTTTGCTAGTGCTTTGGTTAGGGAGTTGAGTCCGCCTTTTGTGGCAGAGTATGCAGCTTCGCAGGAAGCTCCTAAGCATCCCCAGATAGAGGAGATATTAATGATTCGTCCCTGCTTTTCGTGAATCATGTGTGGAAGTACTTGGCGACATAAGAAAAAGGCAGAAGAAAGATTGGTATTCAGTAGTTGGAACCATTTTTCGTCTGTTACGTCTGTAATCAAGCCGATATCTGCCATACCAGCATTGTTGATCAAAACATCAATATGACCGAGAAACGCGAATGCATTTTCGCCGATTTGCGTAGCGGTTTCACTTTTGGAAAGATCGCCAAGAAAACATTGACAACGAGCACCATAATGACGACATTTATTGGTGATTTTTTCGAGTTGTTCCGAAGAATGATTGCCACATAAAAATAAATCGTAATCATTTTGGGCCAAGTGTAGAGCTATCGCTGCACCAATTCCACGGGATGCTCCCGTAATGATAGCAGTCCTTTTCATATGTTAATCCTCCATTTTAGTCTTGTTTGTTAGTAACTATTCAGGACTTCCCCACCCCCAAAATTCGCATTTCGAACACTTCGTGTTCTTTCGCGCCTTTAACAAGGCTAAAAATGCTCATATTGGGTGGGGGAGCCCTATTAGGACCTAATGCGTAGAAATCAATGTCTCTTACGTGCAAGCACGACAAATCATTGATTTCCGCACATTGGTCCTGAATAGTTACGTTTTTTACTAATATACCATGGTTGACGATTTTTTGCAAAAAATCTTGTATATTTTATATTTTTCTGATACAATAGGTCTGTTAACTAGCCTACACTTGATAAAAGGAGAAAGAGGTTATTATGCAAAAGAAGGGTATGTTTCAGATTTTTTTGAGAACATTTTTGAAAACGATTGGAATTATCGTCATGTTTTTGGCAATTGGTGTCGGAAGTTATTTTTTGACGATGTTGTTTCATAAAACCACAGAACGAGTGGAAAGAAGTACAAAGTATGAACATGTAATCGAGGTGAATCCGAGTTCGGAGTCTAGTAATTTGATCTACAGTGTGGATTCGGATACAAAAGAAGTAAAAGCAGTCGTGCTGGAACTTTTTGACAAGGAAACGGGAAATCTTGATTATGTGACGATTCCAAATAAAACTCAGATTTCGCTTTCTTCACAGGATTATACGAAGTATTTGGAAGTGAGTCAACTTCTTCCACAGATTGTAACTTTGAAGGATCTTAATGAGTACTTTAGTGGTGATGTGGCGTATGAGTATGGAATCTTGTTTTTGCAGTCTGAGTTGGATGTGGAGATTGGGTACTTTACAGCGTTAGATAAAGTTGAATTCAATAAACGTTTTGTAAAAAAGAACAATGCATTTGTTCCGAGAACGGAATATTTGGATACGGTGGCAGAAAATAAGGATGAGAAAGCCATGGAAGACTTTATTGAGAAAGAGTGGGATGTGGTAATTTCAGATATTACACTTTCACAGAAACAGCAGTACGCAGAAGGATTTCTTAAAGTAAACCGAGACTTCATTTACGCGCATCGTGCATATGCAGAGGAAATAAAAGGGCAAGCCGTGTTGGATGCAAAGAAAACCACACAAATGATCAAGAAAATTTGGGAAAATGGACCACGCACAGAGAAACAAAGTGGTGTTGGTGGTTCCGGAAATACATCTCAGTTAAAGAAGATTAGAAATCGTACAATTCAGATTACAAATGGAAGCAGGATTGATGGTTTGGCTGCATCTTTCCAGACAAAACTTACAGCGGATGGATTGACTGTCTTAGGAGTTGGTGATTTTGGTGGTGAGATTCAGCAACGGACAGTGATTTATGCGAAGAAAAAGAAGTGGGCAAAGTGTCTGAAGGATTATTTTAATAATCCGCGGATTGAGCAGGCGCCTGCACTTACCAACGGCGCAGATATCGAAATTGTATTAGGATTGGATGATGGTCCGAGTGCTACTGCTACGCCATAAATCTAAATAAGATTACGTGATGAGGGATACCGTTAGGAAGATATGCTCTGGGGGATTAAGAGAGGAGGGTATCATGGGAACACGAATTAAAATCATGGATTTGGAATTGGATCTTTTGGCAGAAGAAACCTTGGAGAAAGAGGTTATCAAGTATTTGTCTAATGATTTTTTGAATGTAATTCATTTTATTTCAGCAGAATACATTGATACCTATGATAAAAATGAATTGGTGCAAGAGACTCTTGCGGAGGCAGATCTTGTGCTACCAGGCGAGAAAACAATTCTTAGTTTGTTTCATGTGGATGTATTGGAAACTGGTGGAATGATGGTGGATTACCATTCGGCGTTGCGATTGTGTAATTCGAAGATTTTGGGTGGAAAAAGTTGTTATCTTGTATTGCGAAGCAAGAAAGAAGCGAGGGCAATCAAAGGGTATCTTACAAAACGGTGCCCATTTCTGAAAATCGTGGGAGTGTGTACTGCGGATGAGGAGATGTCGGAGGAAGCTTTGATCAATGATATTAACACTCAAGTGCCGGATATCATTTTCCTTTCGCTGAAAAATACAGACGGAGAAGCGTGGATACATCAAAACAAAGGAAAACTTAATGCCAAATTGTGTGTGGCATTGGGGAGCATGATGGATTTGATGCTTGGAGAAAATGTTGCGGTGCCTCAGATTTTTCAGACGTTGCATCTAGATGATATCTATCGTTTTGTGGCAAAGATTCCATATTCCGCGTATCGAAGAAGACGTATATTTTTGAAAAAGATGGACAACTATAATAACAAAAAGCTTCAGGAGCAAGCGGATGTTAGTGAGGAGTTGTCAGATGAAGGGAATCAAAGAGAATAATAGCTTGAAAACGTACCTGCTTATTACAGTGGGTACGTTTTTTATGGCGATAGCAACGAATGTAATATATGAACCTTTGGCTATGGTGACAGGTGGTTTTTCGGGAATTGGTATTATATGTAAGAAAATTGGAGAGAGCGCATTTGGGATTTCGTTGCCAGTAGGAGTTACCACTATTTTGCTGAATGTGCCGTTGTTCTTTTTGGCAATTCGCATAAAAGGATGGGAGTTTCTTAAGAAGACGATATACGCCTCTTTGTGCTTTTCTATTGCATTGATGTTTGTGCCTTCTTGGAACGTTTTACACCAAGATTATCTTATGGCAGCAGTGTGTGGAGGGACTTTGCAAGGAATTGGTATAGGTCTTGTCTTTTCGCAAAATACATCGACCGGAGGAAGTGATTTGTTAAGTACGTTGTTAAGAAACTGGATGCCGGGAGTTAGCGTGTCAGAACTTCTTATATTAGTAGATGGAATAATCGTATTGGCAGGAATGGGATTGTTTGGAATTCGCACAGGATTGTATGCCGCGGTGGCAGTGTTTATCACAGGAAAAGTATCGGATGCACTTGTGGATGGGGTTAAATTTGCGAAAACGGTGTACATTGTGTCAGATACACCTTTGACCATTTCCTATGAGATAATGACTCGGTTGAATCGTGGAGTGACGGGACTGACGGGAATGGGAATGTATTCGGGAAATCAAAAACAAGTTCTTATGTGCGTTGTGTCTAAAAAAGAGTTTGTGAAGTTACTTGAAATTGTGAAAAGTGCCGATAAGAATGCATTTGTCATCGTGTTGGGCGCGAAAGAGGTGCTGGGAGAAGGCTTCTTGGTGGGAAATTGAAAAAATTAGTTATGCAAAATACACAAAGATTTAAAATTATTTTATGAAAAATGAATATAGTGTTTTGAGCCAAAATAGTGTATAGTATTAAGTGCAGATGTTATGAAAAATATATATTCCAGGGAGGAACATTGTAATGGCAAGTTTATCATTAAAGAACATCAACAAGGTATATCCTAACGGCTTTCACGCAGTAAAAGATTTCAACCTTGAGATTGAAGACAAAGAGTTTATTATTTTCGTAGGTCCATCCGGATGTGGTAAATCTACTACACTTCGTATGATCGCTGGTTTGGAAGAGATTTCAAGCGGTGAGTTGTGGATCGGAGATAAGTTAGTAAATGATGTAGAGCCTAAGGATAGAGATATCGCGATGG
>JAGBBZ010000001.1 GCA_017938215.1 Eubacterium sp.
GGAAGTCGGTTTCTGGGGAGGAATCCTTCGTCAGCATGAGTGATGTCTGAGCTGCATGCTTTTTTGCAGCGAGTTCACGAAATGCTGACGTTGTTTTGGATTCCGATACAGAAACCACTGACACAGAATCTCTTAGCGTCGTTTACGGTTCGGGTTTGCAATAGCGCCATATTATGCCTTATAAGAAAGATAAACAATCACATAGTAGTAGGCTCCGCGAGATAGCGGGCTTATAGCGATATTACAAGCGCGAGAGGAAACATTAGCTGGGATTCGTCGTGGAAGTCGGTTTCTGGGGAGGAATCCTTCGTCAGCATGAGTGATGTCTGAGCTGCATGCTTTTTTGCAGCGAGTTCACGAAATGCTGACGTTGTTTTGGATTCCGATACAGAAACCACTGACGCAGAATCTCTTAGCGTCGTTTCCGGTTCGGGCTTGCAATCATCGCTATTCCAACACACGTCCTCCTCCCCACATTGCCACAACTCCAATTGCGAAAACGGCAATATGGATGTTTATGCTTGGCGTCGCTAAAAACATGTTGCAAAGAACTGTCACAGAAATAACAACAAATGTTACGATAAACATAAACAGGAACGCACGTAATCTTCCCTTTTGATCCATTTCTTCAAAGGCTTTCTGACACATATGATTCACCATACATGTTGCAGCAAATACAATCACGATTCCACTTATTATATTTCCAAGTGAAATCTCTACAATGGACGTCACTCTTCCACTTGTTATCCACGAAAATATGTGCTTTGCAATCTGTATCGTCCCCAAGATTGCCGCACATCCAAGAGCAATCGAAAGAACGTACAACATTTTTTCTTTCTTCGTGCGCTTCGGCATCGCCTCAATGATTTCGTCACAAATCTCCTTATAACATCCCCCCATAACCTGCTGGATATCCTCTCCTCTCTCTTGTCCATCCAGAATCATTTCAATCAAATCCGCTCTCACCAGTTCTTGATTGTATTCTGTCATGTCCGCAGCTCGCAGGTACACAATCATATTTGTATAAACATCCTCATTTTCCTTATAAATCCTTTCTTCTCTTGCATTATTTTTTTTCAGTAACTCTCTACATACTTTATTCATGGTCACGTCCCCCTTCTTGCTCTTTTGCCAACAATAGATTTACCGCCGAGTCCAACTCAGTCCAGCTCTGTTCAAACTCTCGCAGTGTATCCACACCCTTTTCCGTCAAGTGATAGTACTTTCGCTTGGGACCACTACGAGACTCACGTACAACAGCAGAAACCAATTCATTCTTTTGCAACCGCAAAATAATGGGATAAATCGTCCCCTCAGATATCGTCCCAAATCCATAGTTTTCCAACTGTTTTGAAATCTCATAAGCATACGTTTCCCGGCACTCAATGATTTTCAATATGCAACCTTCCAACATTCCTTTCAACATCTGTGATGGTATCACAATCTCACCTCTCATTCTAAATACATACTCTTTTTCAGTACCTTGTAATGCAAGGTATGGGTATATTGTAATGCAAGATACCAGTTTTGTCAAGAAAAAATATCTACATACCACTTTATGCGGTACATAGATATCTTGTATGAAACGATATATGGTCACCCCTGCTGCCTATAGTGATATTGCAAGCACGAGAGGAAACATTCATCAGCATGAGTGATATTTGCCGTTGGATACAAATGTATCATGCTCACCCCTGCTGCCTATAGTGATATTGCAAGCACGAGAGGAAACATTCGCTGGGATTCGTTGTGGAAGTAGATTTCTGGAGAGGAATCCTTCGTCAGCATGAGTGATGTTTGAGCTGCATGTTTTTTGCAGCGAGTTCACGAAATGCTGACGACGCTTTGGATTCCGATACAGAAATCACAGACACAGAATCCCTTAGCGAGTTTCCGGTTCGCGCTTGCAATATCACACTCGAAACTTCTTCATCTGCTCATCAATCGTCTGCGCCACGTCATTCAACTGTTTTGCATTTCCAGAAATATCCTCTACCACATTACTTACCTCTGTCACGGATGCAGAAGTCTCTTCTGTTCCTGCTGCATTTTCCTCAGCGATAGCAGTCAAATTCTGTACGATATCAACCACATTGATACGAGCCTCATCTAATTGTCCGGCCTTCTCTGATATATTGGCAATTCCATCGATGGAATGTGCAATTTCTTCCTGTACTTTTGCAAACATATTTCCAGTAAGATCCACTTTTTGCACTTGAGAATCCATAATTTTCTTTACTTCATCCATGGTCTGTACTGCTTTCTCCGAATCCTCCATAAGCATGTTTGCAATCTGCTGAACCTTCATCGCCGTTTCATTGGACTGCTCTGCCAATTTCTGAATCTGATTTGCCACTACTGCAAAGCCTTTTCCTTGCTCGCCAGCTCTTGCGGCCTCAATGGACGCATTCAAAGACAAAAGGTTCGTCTCTTCTGCAATCGAAGTGATAAGTTCGATTGCATCTTTAATTTTCATCGCTGACTCGTTTGTTGTATTAGTCTGCGCGTAAATCTCCTCAATGGAATTCTTTGCATCAATATTGATTTCTTCCAATTCGTGCAGCGTCTTCTCCGCTTCATTGCCAGCCTCTTGCATCACTGCCACATTTTCACGAAGTTTTGCCACTTCGGTATTGGTCTCTTCCACCATGTTGCCGATTACAATTACACTCTCAGTAGCTGTCTGAGTATCCGCCGCCTGGGAAGAAGCCCCTTCTGCCATGTCATGCATCGCACGATTAATCTGTCCAATGGTTTCTGCCGTAACATTAGCATTGCCTTTTAAATGATTCGACGAAGCATACAACTGTTCACTCTGAACTTTCAACGCTGTCACAGCATCTCGCATGTGCTGCTGCACTTGTCCGACAGCACGCGCCATAAGCCCTGTCTCATCTCCACTCTTTTTCAACTCTTCCAATTCCGGAACATCCTCAAAATCAAGTTCTCCCATACGCGAAATAATCTGCGCAATCTTATTCAACGGACGAGTCATCAAATGGAAGCCGACAAAAGCAATCACCAAACAGATAATACCAGCCAAAATGCCGTATGTCACCATAACATTTACAATATGCCTCGATAGCCCATTGATTTCTTTTTCATCCGCTGTCACTACGAAAATAAAATCCGCATCCGGATTCACATAGTATCCTGCATATTTCATATCACCGTTAAACTCATAGGATACAACCTCCGGTTCAGGAACCGTTCCTGCTTTCAATTCCTCAACCACCTTGGTAATTACCGCGTTTTCCACCGGCTGTCCAATTTTCTCCGGTGTCGGATGATACAACATCACACCATCCGTTGACACAATGTACGCATAACTAGACTCCACATTATCAAGTTTCACATCACCGTAGGACTCTGTCAAAGCATTTTGTGCAAATGCCACGCGCTCACCTCTGGCATTTAATTGATTTGCCAACATTTCTCCGTTTGTCTTGGTCAAATCCAGCATATAGCTTTGAATTGTATCTGACATTGTTCCACGAACCTTAGGCATGGATGTGACAATCGTCAAAACCACCATAGCCACAAGCATAAGTGCTACAAATATAATACCTTTCACTTTCATGGACATTCCGGTAAGCTTTACCTGCTCGTCCATCATCTTTTGATTTTGTTTCTTTTCCTTCTTCATCTTCATGTACCTCCTGTCACATTACTTTTCTCCATTCCATGTCAACCGATGCAACTCACCCTTGGTGTTCAAATCCGCAAAACCGTGCTGCCGCAATGCCTCATAAAGCACGATAGCAACCGAATTTCCAAGATTCAACGAACGAATATCTCCAAACATCGGAATTCGTATCGCATTCTCTTCGTTATCCACTAAAATCTCCTCCGGAATCCCTGCACTTTCTTTTCCGAACATAATATAGCAATCCTCTTCAAAAGACGCATCCGAATACACCGTTCGCGCTTTCGTCGTAGCCATATAAATCTTAGCTCCCGGATTCTTTTGCAAAAAATCCTCGTAGTTGTCATAAATGGTATAGTCAAGCTTGTCCCAATAATCCAAGCCGGCACGCTTTACCTGTTTTTCCGTAATACGGAATCCCATTGGCTCAATCAAATGCAACTTCGCCCCAGCCGCCACACAAGTCCTTCCGATATTTCCCGTATTTGCCGGGATTTCTGGTTCAAGCAAAACAATGTTCAACATACTAAAACTCTCCCTAATGCAGTAAAAATGTTATGCAGAACATAACATTTTTACCTATTTTTTCTTTCATTCACTAATCCTGTTTCAATGCCAGATACAGCTCCACTGTGGTATCTGCAAATGTCAATGGAACACAAAGACTTTTCGCATATGTACTTGTGAAACTCACCTCGCCGTGAGATAATGTCGGTGGTGTAATATCTATACCAATTCCATTTGAAGCAAACACTGTCGCCGCATTACCCATGATCATATTTCCCAGCTCACTTAATGCGCTGGCTGAAAAATCATCTATCGACGTCACTTCCATCATACACATCTTGGAAGCAATGTTGCACGCATCTTTCTCATGCATCGCAATCAACACCTGTCCACGCATCTCGCCAGTCACACCGATGATGATGACCCAAGTGTCAGCGGAAAACGCTGCCTCTTTCAAACCGGGTTTTTGTATCGACACCTCGACAAAACACATATCCTGCAACACTTTTTTCGCTGCCATCAAAAACGGATTAATGTGCTCTGCACTCAATGTAGCCATACGTTTTCTCCTTTCCCATACTTAACAATTCCTTCCTCTTCCCCACTCCACGCTTAGCTCGTAAATCATGTCCTAATTATAGCATATTTACGATAAAGTGTCTATAAAATTCTGTATCTTTTCCAGTGCCATTTTTAGGTTGTCAATGGAATATGCGTAAGAGATACGCAGGAATCCTTCCCCACATTTTCCAAAGGCATCTCCCGGCACTACAGCCACCTTCTGCTCGTGCAAAAGACGCGTCGCAAACTCCTCACTGCTCATACCAAAACGACGAATGTTTGGAAATACATAAAAGGCACCATAGGGCTCAAAGCACGGAATCCCCATATCGTTCAATTCTTTCACAAGAAAACGTCGTCTTTGATTATAAGACTCCTTCATGCGCTCCACGTCATCCATTCCATTTTTTAACGCCTCAATGGCTGCATACTGGCTTGTGGTAGGCGCACTCATAATCAAAAACTGGTGTATCTTCGTCATTTGACGAATAACTTCCCGTGGTCCCGCCGCATACCCCAGACGCCACCCTGTCATCGCAAAGGACTTTGAAAATCCATTGATTACAATAGTTCGCTCTGCCATCCCCGGCAAACTAGCAATGGACACATGTTTTCCATGATAACTGAGTTCCGAATAGATCTCATCGGATAACACAAATAAGTCATGCTGAATCACAATCTCCGCAATTACTTCCAATTCCTCTTTGGTCATAATTGCCCCTGTGGGGTTATTCGGAAATGGAAGCACTACCATTTTCGTCTTTTCTGTAATGGCACTGCGTAGTTTTTCTGCTGTCAACTTGAACTGATCTTTTTCCTCCAGCGCAATGGTCACAGGAACACCATCCGCCATTTGTACACAAGGAAGATATGACACAAAACATGGCTCTGGTATGATCACCTCGTCTCCCGGATCCAGCATCGCTCGAAACGCAATGTCAATGGCCTCACTACCGCCTACCGTCACCAAGATCTCATCTGGGTCATATGTACATTCAAAACGCTCCCCCAAATACCGACTAATTTCTTCACGAAGCGGAAGTAATCCAGCATTGGACGTATAATACGTTCTGCCTTTTTCTAAAGAATAAATGCCCTCTTCCCGGATGTGCCATGGTGTATCAAAATCCGGTTCTCCCACACCAAGGGAGATAACATTTTCCATCGTATTGGCAACATCGAAAAAGCGACGTATACCAGAAGGCTGTATTTCCATAACTTTTTTTGATAATGGGTTTCTCATGGTGTAATCAACATCCTCTCGTCATCATTTGTTGCCTTTACCAATGGCAAGCCATGATCTTTATATCGTTTCATCACAAAATGGGTACCGGTACCAACGATAGATTCCATTGGCGCCAGCTTAGTGGCCACAAAACGTGCCACCTCTTTCATGCTATTTCCCTGGACAATTACCGTAAGATCAAATCCACCACTCATAAGATACACACTTGCCACCTCGTCAAACTGGTAAATTCTCTCTGCCACCTTGTCAAAGCCTCGTCCACGTTGTGGTGCTACCTTAACCTCGATAAGAGCCGTAACGATTTCATGCTCCGTCTTATCCCAGTTAATCAATGCCGGATATCCACATATCACACCATTTTTTTCCATCTCATCGATGCAAGCCGCCACTTCCTCCGGTGTAGACTCCAACATAGCCGCCAAGTCTTCCACCGATGTTTTGGAATTTTTTGAAATTATTTTCAAAATATCTTCTTGTAACATCAGATCACGTCCTTTCTACATGCTCGATATATATTTCCTTCGATCTCATTGTTGTGTGGCAAAAGGGCTCGCTCTTCTTCTCCATGAACCACGACGCGTTGGGCGCCTTCTGTAATTTTTCCAATTACCGTAGCCATACAACCCTGCTTTTGCATTTTTTTCACCAATTCTTTTCCATCATATGTTCCAATCAAAAATGCTCCCCCCGCCGGAATCATATAGGGATTCAAGTCATAGGCCTCACAAATCTCTATGGTTTCCTGACGAATCGGAATGACTTTCAAATCCACGGTCAATCCTACGCCCGATGCTTCCGCAAATGCCCACAAATCGCCAAAAATGCCGCGTTGGGTCGTATGATGCATTGCCGTAACACCCGCTTCCCATGCAACCTGAGCCTCCGCGTGACCATTGATATCATTTCCAAATTCTCGCGCCCGTTGCACCATATCATCCGGCAAACGCTGAAGTTTCTCTTGCCAATCATGTTCTGTCAACCACACTGTCCCAGCAATTCCGACAAATTTGGTCATTACAAGGTCCATGCCAGGCTTCAAACTTTGATTGTTGATACATTGTTCCGTAACTATTTTTCCCATAACAACAAGCGTGCTGCATCCATCTCCCGCTTCCGAAGCCACCATCACGTCGCCACCCAAGTAATCCATATCGCACTTCTGTGCCATTTCTCCCATGTTCTTTGCCAGCTCACGCAAACTTTCCTCCGAATAACCGGGATCCCCTACAAGATTATGAATGTAGCCCATTGGTATCCCCCCCATACACAACACATCATTGCAAGCTTCGTAAAACAATTGTCGATTCAAATCGACACTTAATCCCGGTAACGTCCTTGTGGCAACGACCACAGAAGAATCTTTTCCTACCGTAACACGACTACCAGCCCGCCCCGTTCCCGGTGCGAGCTGTACTCTTTTGCTACGATATGTATTTCTCTTAATAATGGAACGTTGGCGAATTCGCTCCGCCAATGTCCCCTCTTTCAATTCATGCTTTTTTTTCATATCGTTTACTCCTACCATTACTGCGTCGCTTCCGTTCCATCCTGCGCTGGCGCTGGTGCTGGTGTGCTGCTGGAAGCGTTGTTAGACGCACCGGCTTGACTTGCATTCCCATTGCTTGTTGTCTTTTTCTCCGTCGCAGATTTTTTCGCGTCTGCCGGTTTTTTTGTGGCCGCTGGTTTCTTTTCTTCCTTTTTAGCACCTTTTACCACATAGCGTGGCGAAGCTGAGTAGGAGCTGCTGTTGATCTGTGTCTTGGTCTCTTTTCCGTTTTCCGTCACAATCTTCCACAGAATCGCTTTGTATCCTATGTGTGCCTCCTGGGTTACCGAAAAATATGACTCTGGTTTTGTCTTATCCAACGTCACTTTGTCCGCTCCCGGCTGAATGGTTTGAGTAATCTCAGACTCAAAAACCACCTTGCGATTGGCACTTCGTGTTTCTTCCCCATAAATGTCAAAATAAATGGTTCCACCGTAGGTACCACCCTGGATATAAATTGGTACCTCCGTATTATTTTTAAATTTGAAATCTTTGTAATCTCCCGCAATGGCGGCATCCATCGCAGGCTTTACATAGCTAACTACCATAGAATGCGGGCTTCGTTCTACAATTTCCAACTCGGCACGAAGTACCGCGTTATACAATGTAGTAGATACCTGACAAACACCACCGCCAAGACTGTCTTCCACTTTTCCATTGTTATAGGATGCAGCCGCGTAGTAACCATTTTCCTCCGTTAATGGTGAGATTGTATCGTGTACGGAAAAGGTTTCTCCTGGATACACCACAGTTCCACTGATCAACCTTGCTGCATTGCCTAAGTTTTTTGTACGATTCGTATTTCCTGCATTAAACGTAGTAGAATATGTTCCAATTTTATCCTTACAGCGAGTGGCTGTCTCTTTTGATATCTCTGGCTCCTCCACTGTCACATTGGCAACAACCGAAATCGGTGTTGTAGAATCTGGCGAAGCTGCCACGGCATCTTTAATCATTTGCATTGTCTCTTTGACACTAAGACTGATTCCGGTCTTCGATTCGCCATAAACAAATGCACCATTTTTCAACTTAATGCTAGCATTTTGTGCCTTCGTACATAGAGATTTACAATTTTTCTTTACGAATTTTTTTAATACAGCCTCATCAAGTGTTCGATCCACAGGATATACGATCTTACCAGTAGAAGCCTTTTGTATCTCCTTGTAATTTTCGATCATATTCCCATCGCGTCCGACGCTCATCGCTTCATCAAGAAAATCCTGCACCGCGTAAATATAGCCAAGTTCCTGAAGCGTCGTGGCAACCTTCTGACCATTAACATCAATCTGTACCTTCTGCTCCCCCTTCTGACTAATGTAGGCATTTACCGCATGTCCTGCTTCATCGCGAGTCATGCCACCGATGTCAATGGTGTCCACCTTGATCCCTTGACAAATCTGATTTTCCTCTGGTTTAATTTTATTATAACTAATCAAGACATATGCTACAATTATGGCAAACAGAAATAAAATAACCACAACTGCAACTCTTCCTCTTTTCTGCAATTAAAGTCCTCCCTTGCACATTTGCTCAACCTGTATTAAACTATTACTAAGTTTGTGTTTGCGGTCTGTGGACATTACATTGCCACCGACGCAACAACACCAACAAGCATCGAGATAATCAGCGCAATGCAGATAATCACTGCTACCAAACGCTGTTTTTTACGATTCATCATCTGAGGATACCTCCTTATAAAATTTATATACTGAAAGGATGAATAAAATGTTTTCAAATATACCATTTCCTTCACTCTTTGTATGCTTTCTGATTTTTTGTGCCTGGTTGCACTACGAAAAACGCAAAGCAACCCGCGAAGATATGCGTGCTTCGAAAGAATTCTGGCAACGAGAGTCGGAAGCAAACGCATCTCGCAACAAGGATATCTCACATCTTCCTTTTTTCGAATTGGACGAAGCACAGATTCCACTTTCGCAGACAGACGATGAAAACATCTGCTACTACCAAGAGAAGGTTCGTGGTTGCTTAGCGTTACCAATGATGAACCTATCCGGCTACACCAACACAGATTTGAAACTCTCTTTTGGTATTGGCAATTTCAAAACACTGTCTAGCTACGATGAGAATTATAACTCTTTTCTTATAAATTTGTCAAATCTAGGGAAAGCATATCACATGGCCGGACTTTTATCGGAAGCCGAAAAAACCTACCTACTTTGTCTGGATTCCGGTTCAGATAAAGCCATTGATTATCTGGCACTTGCTGATATTTACCACGAAAGCAATGACGATAAAAAGCTTACTGCATTGATCGATCGAGTGGAAACAAGTGATCTGCCACGAAAAGAGTCATTGCTTTCACGTATCCGTTCCAAAGTCATACTTTAGCATGCTACGTATGACTTTTTAACCCTCGTTCACTTACCAAATGATGCTACGGATTGCTTCGTATGACTTTTTAACCCTAGTTCACTTACTAAATGATGCTACGGATTGCTACGTGCTACGCACTCCCGCAATCCTAAAAATATTCGAATTCCATCCTATCGGATTACATTCTCATATTTTTACGGGTTCCAAAGTCATACTTTAGCATGCAAGCATGCTACGTATGACTTTTTAACCCTAGCATCATTATATATCGTCCACTTTTAGGAAAGAGTATAGTTATTTTTTGTGGAAATATTTTCGGTTTTTGCGCTATGGTTCAACGGATTTCTTCTTTTATAGTCAAATAAAAGGGAATACGCTGGTGTCTCACGGACTTCTCGTCTTTCCAACAACGCGGATATGTCTATGGTAAATTGACCCACATACACCATGTTAAAGAGCTGTTTGGTCACAAATCCCTCATAGCCCTGGAGCATCTGCGGATTCTCCACTTCCCCATCAAGGAACTGACGAACCTGTGACAGGTATTCTTTGTCCCGCTGCTTCACAAAGGCAGGGGGATTTTTTACGTAATCACGGGAATACAGATCATAAGTCAATGTCTGTCGCGCCACCTCGGCGATTTCAGGCAACTTCTCCATTACATACTCCCATAAAATCTCGTACCGGGACACGCGACTATGCTTTCGTTCCAAATACCCTTTGAGTTCATAAAAATCTGCCAAACTTTCATACAAAGCAAAGGCATTGTCGTGATATTTTTCTAAAAGCGCCACCGTGGCCACGAATTGGAAGCTATTGTAATGCACTTCCACCATTTCCTCCACCCCTTTGAGAAGAAGAACATCCGCGAAAGTCAACCACTTCGTCGTCAGCACCTCATAAGGTGGGCGACTTCCGTATTGAATCTCGTATTCCTCCGTCATTTCATTCATATAAGAACCAGTTAGCACCTTCAAAAATCCCAATTGCAACTGGTCCGGTTTCATGGCATACACATCATTGAAAGAATTGCGAAAGGATGAGAGATCCTCATGTGGCAAGCCGGCGATCAAATCCAGATGCTGATGAATGTTCCCCATTTTCCGCACCCGTTCTGTTCTAGCTTCCAATACCGACAGATCCATTTTCCGGCGAATCGCCTCCAAGGTTTTGGGATTGGTGGACTGCACTCCGATTTCGAACTGCACCAATCCCGGTCGGAATTTCTCTAGCAATTCAAAATCCTCTTCTCGCAAAAGATCCCCGGCAATCTCAAAATGAAAATTCGTGATGCCATTGTCATGCTGATGCAAAAACTCCCAGATCCGATAGGCATGGTCATGATTGCAATTAAAAGTTCTGTCCACAAACTTCACTTGCTTTACCTTATTCTCGATAAAGAACGCCAGCTCCCCAAACACCTTCTCCAAGCTACGCATGCGAACCTGCTTATCCACAGAGGAAAGACAGTAACTACAGGAAAATGGACAGCCGCGCATGGTTTCATAATATATAATACGATTTTCCATATCTTGCAAATCCCCATATGGAAACACCAGCTGATCCATATCCATTGGCGCTCGCGCCTCCGTCATCGTCGGCACACCATCCACCCGCAGACACAGTCCCGGCACCTTCACAAGCGATGACCAATCCCCGTCTTGTACTACCATTTCCACAAACTCACGGAAGGTCTCTTCTCCCTCTCCTACCACGATAGCGTCTACAAAAGGACACTGGTCCAGTCGCTCCTTCGCATCATAGGACACCTCCGGTCCCCCAAGAACAATGTGAACTTCCGGTAGTACCTTTTTCAGATTCTCCGCCACATCTAATACATACTCGATATTCCATATATAACAAGAAAATCCCACCACATCCGGTCTTCTCTGATAAATCCCCTGCAGAATCTCCTCCCGATGATGATTGATGGTGTACTCCGCAAGTTCTATTTTCTGGGCATATTTCCCCGCATTGGCACGCAGGGAATACACCGCCAGATTCGAATGAATGTATTTGGCATTAATTGCCGTCAACAATATTTTCTTCAATTTCCTTTTCTCCCCTCGTTTTTTTCCCAACGATTCACTGCAAATCCTACCCCGAGCAGACACCAATACAACGGCGCCACGCAAACGGTAGAGTCATTGGCAAGTCCCGTCACGAGATATCCAAACGTTCCCAGCCAAATTCCAACACCAAACTTAGCCAAGAATGAAAACTCTTTTCGATGCCAGTACAGGCTCACACACTGAACAAAATACACAACATACAATGCGAAAAACGCTACCAGCGACAAGAATCCTGTCTGCACAAAGATCTGAAGGTACATATTGTGTGGCTTTGTCACGATTGCTCCATCATACCCTACATTTGCCATACCCACGTAATCATCGTTCGGAAATTCATACACAAATGTATTTGGTCCTGATCCAAGCAACATATATTTTGGCAAAAGAGGAAACGTACGAGACCAGATATACCCTCGCCGACTACCAAAATGCTGCGTATCTTTAAACCCAATTCGCGGGATATGTCGCAAGGAATCCCAGCGGTTAAACGGATTCAAAATCTCATAGGTGGTCTGGCTCGCTCCATTATCTCCCTGATTATTTTGCGGAGCAATGGTATACGTCCGGCCCACGGATGGTGTGGACAAATGAAATACCGGTCGGTCTCCCCCATCCACCAATCTTTCATCCTCTGTGACCTCAATCTTCTCAAATCGCGAATCTTGAAATGTTATCTTGCCCGTGGTTGCATCCCGAAGCACCGGCACTACGTTACCTGCGTTGTCTCTAGCTTCATATTCAAAAGCGCCGTCACCATTTTTCACCGACAAATTCATTACATCGTCTGACGCAGTCCGGATTTGCAACTTTCCTTCCTTGGACTCTAGCGCTGTGATCACCCCACGATTTGGTGTGGGATGAAAAATCTTATTCATTCCATATTGAAAAACCTCTTGGTTACAAAGAATCACCACTACCATCGCCACAACACATACACCACTACCGATGGCCAATTTCCATGTACGCCGATTCCTCTGTCCCAACATAAATAACGCAAACAGAAGCAAGGTTCCGAAGACACCGATGCAGCCAGTGACAGACTGAGACCCCAAAAGCATGACAGACAGAAATACAAGCACCACTGCTGCCCACTTCTTTTTCCCCACAACAAAGGACGCCACCACCGGGAAGAACAAAGCTACATAAGAACCTACATAATTGGGATTATATAACGTCCCATACACACGTCCCACTTCAAAATTAAAGCTGAACTTCAGCTTGCGCTCCAGCATGAAGTTCATTACAGTCTGTCCTAACGGTGTTCGGAAAAAGTCGTATCCGAATGCCTGCATGGTGCTTAAAAATGCCATCACCGTCACACCACCAAGCACACCGTATGCCACCAAGGTCAACTCCGACTTCCCTTTTAAAAGTGCGTATGCTACAAGCATCAGAATGACATAAATCGCAAGTATAATCATCCCTTCCCACTGTTCATAGCCACCAAAAATTGCGGTGACTTTTTGCTCTGAAAAAGCTGTGGACAAAAGCGCCAGCACCACGTACGCCACCGCCGGAATCCAGCACTTCTTCTCCAATCGCCCAAACGCCTCCACACCATCCTTCAAAAGCTTCACCGTAATATAAAGGCAAATCACACCACACAGCAAAATGAGTGCCTGTCCCTTCCAATATAGAAAGAAGTCATATGTGGAATCCGAATGCGAAAACCACGAAAAGGCGCTAAGCCCACTTGTGTATTTCTTCGCTGACACAATCAGTGGCACCAACGTCAGCACCACCAGAAGCAATGACGCTCCTAGCTGGTTTTTCTTTTCCTTTTGCATGATTTCCTCCATTCATCCGATTGAATCATTGTAACAAAGCTCATAAACTTCTGTCATTGTGGCATCGTACAACTCCATAAGCTCATCATGGTGCCCTGTAATAAATCCTAAAGATTCCTCATCTCTAGTTGCTCGATAGGCTTTCCCCGCTTTCTCAAGCTCCGCTGCCAGCTCCGACAGTTTCACACAACCGACACTCAAGGAAGTGGACTTCAAAGAATGTACATACGTAACATAATCATTCCAATTCTTCTCGGAATAATTTTTCTTTAATTGTTCACCCTTTTCTTCCCTTCCATCATAAAATATCTTTAAAAACTCATGATACATCTCATTATCGTATCCACAGTATTTCAGACCCATATCCAGATCTATGTAGTCATACTGCTTCTCCGTCCTTTTATTTTCCACAGATTCCTCCAGTGGCACCGACGCTGTTTTTTGTGCCTGTTCTGCTGCCAATACCTTATGCTGCGGAATGTATTTTACGAGCATTTGCTCCAAACTTGGAATTTCGATCGGCTTACTAAGATAATCATCAAATCCATTTGCCAAGTACATTTCCTTGGCGCCGGCAATGGCATTTGCCGTCAAAGCGATGATAACCGCATCCTTCTTGATTCCCTTTTCTTTTATCTGCTTAATGGTCTCAATTCCATCCATTTGTGGCATCATATGATCCAAAAGAACCACATCATACGACTGTTTTTCCATGCACTCCAGACATTCCTGACCGCTGCTACATGTCGTCACCTGAATCTGAGTGGACTTCAAAAGACTTTCCATTACAAATAAATTCATTTCATGATCATCCACCACAAGAACTTTGGCATCTGGCGCAATAAAGCTTTCTGTGTACTGTGGCAAAACCGCCGTTTGCATACTGGCATCGAAATCACCAATTCCATTATCATCGATTATCCTTTGCGGTATGTATAATGTAAATGTAGAACCTTTCCCATACACACTTTCCACCTCGATTCGCCCTTCCATGCACTCCACCAAACGATGCGTAATGGCAAGGCCCAAACCAGTCCCCTCTATACTTCTATTGTTCTCCAAATCCAATCTCTGAAAATTATCATATAAGGTACTAAGATTTTCTTCCTTGATTCCGATTCCTGTATCCTTTACTGCTATTTTTAGCGTCGTCGTCTGCTCCGAAGTCGGTATCTGTGAAAGTTCCAACGTTACCGAACCATTTTGTGTGTATTTGATAGCATTGTTAAGCAAGTTGATCATCATCTGCCGGATTCGAAGAATATCTCCTTTCAGTACAGATGGGATACTTCGATCAACGGACACACAAAACTCCAGATCCTTTTGTTCTGCCATGTAGTCGATCATACCAACTACTTCTTGCAAGGTATTCTTCAATTGGTATTCTTCTGCATTAATTTCTAATTTTCCAGCTTCAATCTTAGAAAAATCCAACACATCATTGATCAATGACAACAAATTTGAACTGGCTTTCTTTATGTTGTCAGAATATCTACGAATGCTTTCCTTCTCGCATTCCCGCAAGATCATTTCATTCATACCGATAATCGAATTAATCGGGGTACGAATTTCATGAGACATATTGGCAAGAAATTGACTTTTTGCCTGGTTGGCATGCTCCGCCTCTTCCTTCGCCGCCCGCAATTCCTCACTCTCTCTGGCTTTCTCCGCCGTGATAAACAGGTATACACCTACGATAATAAAAAGCACTAGCAGTAAGCCAAATACCCACAAGACAAGTTTTGTAATGTACATGACACCTTCGGATACTGCCTCTTCCGTGACAATTCCCACCGCGTACATTCCGTAGTCCGACAACTCAGAAACAAACAAAAAATATTTTTGTCCATCACATTCCACATAACTGCTGGCCGCTGTCGCCACATTCATCTTTTCTTGAATTTCCAAAAATGTATTGCGAATTTCATCCTCACTAAGAAACTCCTCCTCGTAGGTATCCTGCAAAAAAGGAATCATAATATCAAAATCACTATTGGCAAATAGAATCTGCCCCGCTCCATTATAGCACTCTCGTCCAAAGGTTTCCTTTAATACACTTTCAGCGTATAGCTTGTACAAAACATACTTTACATTGTCACCATTATAAATCGGAACAGAGAACATCAACCCTTTTCCCTTTTTGTAGGACACCGCCTTTTTCCCCCGAAAAGAATCTCGAATCCCAGTGAATTCCGATGAGACAATGTCCGCTCCATACATAATATCACCATTCAATGCCACCATACCGATGGATACACCACTTTTTTCTTGTTGTACCGTATGAAACACATTTTCAAACTTGGCATTGCTCTGAATCGCATTGGAAATATTATTCAACTGAGTGAACTGTATCTCAATACTCTGACCAACCTGCTCGCTGATCAACAACGCTTGTTCCGTCAACTGATTTTCAATATTATCTGTCAACATTTGATTCATCTTGTACCCAAGCAATCCTCCCACCACAAGCATAATGCTTAAGAGAACCGCCACCACAAAGATGGACTTTTTTGTGAAAAGTTTAAACTTATTTTTCATAGAATTCAACACCCTCCACATACCAATCAAAATGCTTTAACAACTGCTCATCACTAATGGTTTCTCCCTGATCACATCGTTTTGTATGTTCCGTATCATAAATAACTCCAGAGAAAACATCATAACCATTTATCATCTCTTGTCTTGCTTTTTCGATTTCCGCAATGGTCTCTCCAGAAACCTTTGAGGAATATGGTGCCAACCCGATGGCATCCTGTTCGATACCAATCCAATACGTATCTACAATATCCGCCTTTCCCCGGTTGTAATCCAATAAAATCTCTTTGTAGGTCGGCCCAAAGTGAAACTCTGCTGCCGTCAAAAAGTGATCCGATGCTCCCGAAAATGCTTCATGATATCCGATGGACGCAATCCCTTTTTGTTCTGCCACTTCGATCACATTTGGTTGATTCTGATGATACGTAATAACATCCACACCTTTTTCATCCATCAGACACTCCGCCATTTCCTTTTCTTTCGCCGCATCATCCCATGAATTCGTCCAAGCAACCACCACTTTTGCTTTCGGATTCACTCGCTGCACTCCCAACGCAAAGGCACTGATTCCACGATTCACTTCGCTATTTGCCATGGCTGCCACATATCCAATGGTATTGCTGGTTGTGGTTTTCCCTGCCACAATACCAGCCAGATATCTCGCCTGATACATCCGCGCAAAATAGCTCTTAATCTTCGAATTTCCATGATCAAAGGATTCCGAGTAAAATGTAATATCCGGATATTCATCAATCAAAGTTGCCACTTCGGATGCATATCCATAGCTGGACAAAATGATAATATCCACATCATCTCCAGCCAACTCATGAATGGCTTGTTCACATTGTCCTTTCTTTTCTTTCACATTTTCCTTCACATACAACTTCGCGTCCAATTCTTCACAGGCTTCTTTGATTCCGTCATAATGAAGCTTATTCCAGCCCTCTTCCGTAGCCATGCCCGTCATCACAAATCCCACACGAAGTTTTTTCTTCTCCTTACTTCCCGTAGCCAATATAATAACAAGTATCAGTACAAATACAATAATTGCAACGACAAAGAGAAGCTTTTTCATCAAACTCTTATTCTTCATGTACTTGTACTCCTTTCACATACCAGCCAAATGAATTTAGCATCGCCTCATCTGGCATATTTTCTCCTTCTTGAATCCGAATGTTCCCCTGGGAATCAACGATAGGTCCATAAAACACATCAAATGTTCCATTGTATAATTCTTGCCTCTTTTTCTCTAGCACTTTGCCAATTCCGCTTTTTGCATTTGACGTCAGTGGTGACAATGAAACAATACCCGTCTCTACCCCTTCCCAATGCTGACGAGACTGAAATTTCCCTTGCAAACATTTCAGTAACTGTGGCGTATAAAATGCCTCCCAATTCCATACGGCAGCAGTCAAAAAGCTATCCGGATAATCTTCACTATTGTCCATATTGTATCCGATGGACCAGATTTTCTGTTCTTCTGCCACATCCAAAGGTGCCACCGTATCACAATGCATCGCCAATACATCCACCTGATATTTATCCCGCAAAAGTTTTGCAGCCGTTGCATTTGCCTCATAATCTGTCCAGGATTCGCTGTACACCACATTTACCACCGCATCGGGATTTACCGATTGTACTCCCAGGGTAAATGCATTGATTCCACGATTCACCTCCGAAATCGGAAAGGCAGCGACATACCCAATGGAATCCTTCTCCGTCTGCATCCCTGCCACCACACCACTGAGATAACGCATCTGATACATTCTTCCAAAATACGTGGTGACATTTTTCTCCGTACTAACTCCTGTCGCATGATAAAACTTAATATCCGGATTTTCCTTCGCCACCTTCATGATGTAATCTCCATAATCAAAGGAATTACAAATAATGATTTTGCAACCTGCATCAATCATTTTCTGCATTTCTTCCATACATGTATCATCAAACGGAACCTTTTCCTTATACATAATCTGGAGATTCAGTTCCTTTGCACTTTCACTTATTCCTTCATAATGGGATTGCCCCCATCCCTTGTCATCAATGGTCCCGTTGTAGATAAAACCTACCCTCGTACGTTCCTTGGTCACTTCTGTGTTTCTTTCATTGCCTTGCATACAAAGCATTCCGACAATGATAAGCAACAATACACTACCAACGATAATTGCTATTTTCTTCATCTGTGTCCCCTTCTTTTTAATCTGAAATACTGTGCATAATTTCCTTTAATGCCAACGGCAAAAATGGTTTCGTCAAATAGTCATCCACACCATACTCGGCAGCCCGCTCCAAGGTCTCAAGATTTTTATCCCCAGTCATAAGGACCACCGGCGTACTACACTTTTTCTGTATATGGGATAATGTTTCAAAACCATCCATTTCCGGCATGACAAAATCCAACAAGATAATATTGAACCTCTGCTCATCCAATAATTCAAGTGCTTGCGCGCCACTAGAAACACTAACAATCTCATACGTCGGAGCATCCTTTAAAATAAAACGGATCATCTTGGCATTCATTGGATCATCGTCCACCACCAATACTCGTTTCGTATCCGAAATCGACTCTCGAAGTGTGTAGTTCTTGTCTTCGTCAATTATTTCTATCATGATATCTGCCATCTCTGGGTCAAACTGCGTTCCTTTCCCCTTTTCCAGTTCCGAACGAACGATATCCTGTGGCAACGCTTTACGATAACTTCGATTGCTAGCCATCGCATCATAGGTATCTGCCACCGCAATAATTCGAGCGATCTCCGGGATATTATCTCCCTTTAATCCATTTGGATATCCCTTTCCATCGTACCGTTCGTGGTGAAACTTTGCGCCTAAAGCAATCTGCTTATCGTCATAGATCCCTTTTAAGATATGATAACTAGTTACCGGATGGACTTTGATTTGCTCATATTCTTCATCCGTTAATTTCCCAGGCTTATTAATAACTGCCCCTGGCACACGGATTTTCCCCACATCATGCAATAGCCCCGTATAATAAATGGTTTCTTGCTCGCTTTCCGACTTATTCATACGCTTTGCAATTTCTCGCGAATACTCCGCCACACGAAGAGAATGTCCATTGGTATAGCGGTCCTTGGCGTCAATGGTTCGAACCAACGCACGAATAATGTTCTGGTTCATTTCCTCAATTCTCTTATTGCTTGCCCGCTCCCTACGCAAAGACTGATTTATCCTCACGAGAGAAAGAATATAAAATACAATAATAAGAACAGAAATTGTCGTTCCAATGCAAATATTTTTCCGCAATGTACTTTGAGACTCTGCAAAAAGCGCGTCATTGCTCACAACCATAACAACACGCCAGTCGTTCATAACCGTATCCGAAAATACCGTTACCTTTTCGCCCTTAAGTTCCGTGGAAAAATACTCTTCTTGATTTTTGCAAACCCGGGAAACAAGCCCTTGCATCTCCGAGTTATCTTCCAAATAATTCATCCCTTTTTCGTCAACGTTCTTATGGGCAACCACCATGCCATTTTTATCTACAACAAATCCATATCCCATAGTTTGAAGATTAATCTCTTCTGTAATTTTCTGAACCTCATTCAACGCAACGTCCAACGAAAGGACACTTTCGCCATCTGTAAACATTTTGCTAATGGAAACCATGATGGTATTTGTCTTTGCATCCAAATACGGAGACACAATGACCGGCGCCCCCTTAGCTTCCAATGCTGTTTTGTACCACTCTCGTGTCCGTGGATCGTATCCTTCCTCCGGAACCCAGCCACTTCCGTCCAGAAACCTTCCCTGAAATAGACCATAGATTCCCGTAAAATCCTCATCCACCTCTTTCGCATACTGTTTCGTCTGGTACTTCAGAACATTTTCAATCTCTTCCAGCGATGCATTTTCATTCATCATGTGCTCTACGGAAACAGCTGTCGCTTGGACAGTACTCATGCCCTTGTCCAAATATGCCTCTAACTCTTCTGTAACTCGAGCAAGATTACCGGCTCCGATTGCCTGCGTGCTGTCCTTCACATGGGCATCAAAGATTGCATAATTATGTAACACCATAAAAGTCAATGCAACAAGGATACCCAGCAAAGTGAATGCATACCACTTCTCCTTTAACCGTTTCATACCATTCTCCTTTTTCATAGACAATTACTATATCCTAACTTCATGTTGCAAGTCATATACTTTTATTTTAACTGCTTTTTGCAGGGATTACAATAATAAAAATGAGCACTGCAGATTCATCCATCTGCAATGCTCACGTGCCTTATGGCAATTCAATCTTAGAATACTCTTTTGGTGGCAAGTTCTTTGTAGAATCCTTCACAAATTTTCTTACCGCCTGAGCCGCCTTTGCTACCGGGATGTTGGTTCCTGCACCGGCGACACAACCGCCCGGACAAGCCATACCCTCGATGAGGCAACCGTCTTTCTTACCAGCCTTCGCCAAAAGAAGCATCTTCTGACATTCGCTGAGTCCTTCTACATGCTCGATGAGCACTTCCGTTCCCGGATAATACTCATTGATACACTCTTCAATGGCCTTGGATACTCCACCAGCCACTGCATAACCACGACCAGCACCCGTTGCGTCATGGATTGGCTCCTCTGCCTCATATGTTTCCATGTCGATGCCTTTTGCCTCAAAAATGGCAGCAAGCTCTTCGTAGGTAATTACAAAATCCACATCACTACGCACTGCCTCACGGGATGCTTCCAGTTTCTTCGCCGCACAAGGTCCTACAAATACCACGCGGGCATTTGGATGCTTCTGCTTAATGGAACGAGCAGTGGCAACCATTGGTGTCAATGCATTGGACACCGAATCAATCATATCTTCCGGAAGTGTTCTCTTCGCCAATACGGACCATGCCGGGCAGCAGGAAGTCAAAAGGAATGGAAGCTTCCCTGTCGCCACCTCATGCACATAATGTCTCGCCTCTGTAATGGCTCCGATATCTGCACCAAGCGCCACTTCGTATACGTCTGCAAATCCGATTTCCTTCAATGCTGCTTTAATCTTCCAAAGACGAACGTCTGCACCAAACTGTCCGATCACTGCCGGTGCCAACTCTACGATAACCTCGTCGCCCTGCTTCAAGGCACGAGCCAACTGGAAGATCTGAGATTTATCTGCGATAGCTCCAAATGGACAGCTAACCATACACTGTCCACATTTTACACAAATGGTGTCATTGATTCTTGCACGACCATGTTCATCACTGTCAATGGCCTTTACACCACAAGATGCTGCACAAGGGCGCACCTTCTTCGCAATGGCATCATAAGGACAGATTGCCTTACATTTTCCACATTTAATACATTTTTCTTTGTCGATCACAGATTTTCCGTTTACCATGCTAATAGCACCCTTTGGACATACTTCCTGACAAGGATGCGCCACACAACCACGGCACTGATCCGACACTTCATATACATTGTCCTCACACATCGCGCAGGCAGATGGAATCACCTGCATCAATGGTGGCTCATAATATTTATCTGAAATATTACTCTCACTCAGACCACTTGTAATATGCACCGGCTGACTCTCCGGGCGAAGAGACATACCCATAGCAAGACGCACACGCTCACCGGCGATGGCACGCTCACGATAAATACTGTCTCGATACTGAGGCACGTCTTCCGGAGTAATTTTATAAGGAATTGCCTCGATGTCATCATTGATGTTCTCTGACTCAAAAGCAACCTTAACAACTTCTGTAAAAACTTGTCTACGAATCTTGGTTATTGGTGTTTCGATACCTCTCATGTACTCTTCTCTCCTTTTGTTGATAAGATTTCTCACAATCGTATCAAGGATAACACAAATAATTAGGATTGTCTAGCTTTTAACAAAGATTTTCCTCGGAAACTTCAGGAAACTCTACATGGAAACTTGTTTCGCGTACTTCATCGCTGGTAACCCATATTTTCCCATGATGACGACTTACAATCTGCTTTGCCACTTTAAGCCCAAGACCAGAACCATCCTTTTCTCCATGGTTCACTGCTCGATAGAATTTTTCAAATATACTCTCCCACTCCGACTTTGGCACCGGAATACCATCGTCCGTCACCGTCACATAAATAAAACTATCCCGTCGCTGAATTTCCACGCGAATCTCCGTATTGTCATCTGCGTATTTTACTGCGTTTTGCAACAGAACCAAAAACAGCTGACGGATACGATCATAATCTCCCTCGATCAAGGAACACTCGTCGTTATAATCCAATGTAACAGACATGCCCTTTTCACTCATGAGCACGCGCATGCTTCGCATGGAATCCTGCATAACCGCAATGACATTGAGTATCTCTGTTTCCAACTCAAAATCCGGATTTTCCATTTTCGACAAAATCAAAAGATCTGACACCAGACGTTCCATACCTACACATTCTTTGATGATACGTTCAAAATACTCCCGACGCTTCTCCTCATCCTCCACATAGCCGTCCACCATTGTCTCAGCATACCCTTTTACAACCGTAATCGGAGTTCGCAACTCGTGGGATACATTGGAGAAGAAATCGCGACGACTTTGCTCCAGCGTTTCCCGAAACTCTTCTGCTTCCACCAGTTTCTCTGACAGCACATCCATACTGTCTGCCAAAAGCCCCAATTCGTCCCGCCTGCGAATGTTGGTCTGCTGGGCATACTCTCCCGCTGCCATACGAAGCGCAATTTCCTTCAGACGAATAATCGGTCGCACCAATTGTTGCGAGAAAAACGCAGCAATGATAATAGCGACAAAGAGTGCCACCACTACACTTGCCATCATGTATTTTTGATATTGCGCCACAGAGTTTTCCCGGTAATCCATTTCACCATTGACTAAAACAACCCCCACGTTTTCGCCCTTGTTATTTTTTATCGGCGTCGCCAGATGCATCATATCCATTTCGTAGATACTGTCATAACCGCTGTAACTCTTGGTTTTTCCAAGAAATGCTGCATTCAACAGCGCTCTGGTCTGCTCATCCTCAAACGTAACCTGGTTGATATCCACATTGGTATACTCGTCTCCCAGCGGATCTTCCACAGAAGGATTTGCCAAAATCCAGATATCCGCATTTCGAAGTTCACCAAAATCCTTCAACGCGCTGAGATATATCGAGAAATTCTCGCTGTCGTCATCTGTCATCGCTTCCGTTACCCGCTCCGACACACTTCGCGCCAAACTTTTCATCTCACCTTTATACACATTCATGATATTGCGACGATTAAATCGGGTAAATACAATCCCCGTCACCGCCGCCAATATAACAAGTGCCGATATAAAATACACACCGACACGCCAAAACATTTTTTTCAATGCCATCCTCTTTTCTGACTAAACCGTAATCTCAAACTTGTAGCCAAGACCCCATATGGTCTTGATTTCCCAGTTTGGATGATCCACTTTATCCAACTTTGCACGCAAACGCTTAATATGGGAGTCTACGGTACGGCTGTCGCCAAAATAATCTTGCCCCCACAAGCTATCCAACAAATTATCTCGCGTAAATACTTTGCTTGGATTTCCTGCCAAAATCCACATCGTCTCCACTTCTTTTTTCGTCATTGGCACCTTTTCTTTTCCTACAAACACAGTATAGGCGTCAATGTTAATGGTCAAATCTCCGATGGTCAGCACTTTTTTATCGTTGCTCTCTTCATTGCGTCCCATACGACGAAGCACCGCACGAACTCGTGCCATAACTTCACTTGGACTAAATGGCTTCACCACATAATCGTCCGCACCGATATCAAGTCCCATAACACGCTCATAGTCCTCGCCCTTGGCAGTGATCAAAATAATCGGCACATCCGAAATCTCGCGAATTTTTTTACAAACCTGATAGCCATCCAATCCTGGCATCATGATATCCAGCAACACCACTGCCGGATTGCTCTTCTTAAATAGCTCAAAGGCATCGATGCCATCCTTGGCAATAATCGGTTCAAATCCTTCCTTTACTACATATGTTCCCAGCACTTCTGTAATGTCTTCATTGTCATCTGCAATTAAGATATGTTGCATTTTCTCTTCTCCTTTCGAGCAAAATTCTTCTACCTATAATAAAGGTATACCGAAATAATATGTTCTTTTTGTGACAACTTTCTTTTTTTCGTGACATGTTTATGCCATAGCTTACTGTTAGACTTTATTCAAATCATGGCAACATGCGCTTGATTACAAGAAAGGTTGATTTATATGAAACGAAAATTTTATTTACTTATGCTTTCGTTTATTTTTGCCTTTTCCTTTTCGATGCTTCTTCAGGCTTCCACTGGTAGCTGTGCGCCGAAAAAAGCAAAGATAAATGTCAAAAAGCTTACTCTTGCAAAAACGGAAGATTATACTCTTCGCGTGTATAATATGAAGAAAAATCAAACGGTAAAATTTGTTACGGAAGACGACGACATCGTGTTGATCCAGCAAAAGAATTCCCGTTCGAAGACAGCTACGATCACCGCTTCCAATACTGGTACTGCTGTGATTCGTGCCAATGTTTACAACAAAAAGGGACGACTGGTTCGCAGTCTAAAGACTACCATCAAGGTAACCCCCTTTGCTATCAGTATAAAATTCACGCAGAAGAAAGTCAATTTAAAAGTTGCAGGAACGAGAAAACTTTCTATCATCATTAAGCCGAATACGTCCCAGGAAGCACCGATTTTTGAAAGTTCCGACACGGATATCGTAACCGTAAATTCCAAGGGCGTCATTACAGCCGTTTCATCCGGCGAAGCATACATCACCGCCACACTTCTTTCCAGTGGCCAGCGGGTACGCTGTCGTGTCATAGTGGACGAGCCAGATGATAAAGATAAGAAAGAACAGGATACAAACGACGAGCAAGCTTATTTTAGCAACGTCGACACCTCAGAAAATGCATAAGAAAAAGAGAGAGAGCTGGATTCCAATCGGATTTCCAGCTCTTTGCTTTCCATATTTACTTAATTTCCGTTACCGGATAGTCCTGCGCTTCCACTGCTTCCTTCAACACCTCATCTGTAACTTCCTCCGACAAGGTCACAACAGCGGTTCCTGCCTCATGGCTTACCTCTGCACTTGCTACACCGTCAATGGCCTCAAGTGTCTTTTTCACGCGAGCCTCACAATGGCCACACATCATTCATTCAATTGTCATTGTCTTTGTCATTTCTTTCGTCTCCTTTTCTTTGTTATCCTTAATCGATGGTTTCGCATCGAATTGTTCTCTATTTTTTCTTCCAAGCTTGCGATCTCGTTTTGTACTACGAATATCCAACAAATTCAACCTCAACGCATTACTCACCACACAAAAACTGGAAAGTCCCATAGCAGCCGCACCAAACATCGGATTCAATTGCCATCCAAAGAGCGGAATCCACACACCTGCCGCCAACGGAATTCCAATCGTATTGTAGATAAATGCCCAGAACAAATTCTGGTGAATGTTTCGTAGCACACCACGGCTCAGGCGAATGGCCGCCGGCACATCCGACAGTTTACTTTTCATCAATACAACGTCTGCCGCATCCACTGCCACATCGGTTCCCGCGCCAATGGCAATACCGATGTTTGCCCTGGTCAGCGCCGGTGCATCATTGATGCCGTCCCCTACCATGATGACCTTGCCCTGCTGTCCAAAACGTCGCACTTGCTCTTCCTTGCCATCCGGCAACACGCCGGCGATGATTTCATCCACTTCCGCTTGTCGCCCAATGGCTGCTGCCGTCTTTTCATTGTCGCCCGTCAGCATCACTACATGAATTCCCATGTTCTTCAGTTCACGAATCGCCTGCGGACTGTCCTCCTTGATGACATCTGCCACCGCAATGCATCCAAGAAAGCGCTGTGCCTCTGCAAAATACAATGGCGTCTTTCCTTCCTCTGCCAACGCATCACCGCGGGACAAAATCGCCGTCGGGATCGCCACCTGCATCTCCACAAATTCACGCTTCCCACCATATATCATCTTGCTATCAATACGTCCTTGTAAGCCATTCCCAGAAACTGCCTGAAATTCTTCCGTCTCTTTTCCTTCCACCTTCCGGCTTTCTCCATACTCCACAATGGCTTTCGCCAATGGATGCTCACTTTTACTCTCCAGAGAATATGCCAATTGCAAAAGTTCTGCTTCCGTCACTCCCTGCTGTGGCACGATATCCGTCACCTTTGGTTCCCCGAGAGTAATGGTTCCCGTCTTATCAAGCACAACAATCTCAGCTTTTCCTGTCGTCTCCAAGGAAACTGCCGTCTTAAACAGAATACCGTTCTTGGCACCCATACCATTTCCCACCATGATTGCCACCGGTGTCGCCAACCCAAGGGCGCAAGGACAACTGATAACAAGCACCGAAATTCCTCGTGCCAATGCATAGCCAAAGCTTTGTCCCACCAAAAGCCAAACAAGGATTGTTAACGCTGCAATTCCGATAACAACCGGAACAAACACACCCGATACGGTATCCGCTACTTTGGCAATGGGCGCCTTGGTGGCCGCCGCATCACTTACCATCTGTATAATCTGGGATAAGGTGGTATCCTGCCCTACACGATCCGCCTGACAGGTTAAAAAACCATCCTGATTGATGGTTGCCGCCGATACCACGTCGCCTTCTGCCTTGTCCACAGGCACGCTTTCCCCCGTTAGTGCCGATTCATTGACGGAGCTTGTTCCCTTTACAACAAATCCATCCACCGGGATGCTCTCCCCCGGACGTACCACAAAATGATCGCCCCTTTTTACCTGTGTCACCGGCACTTCCTTCTCTTCCCCATTCACAAGAAGCACCGCCGTCTTCGGTGCCAGTCGCATAAGACTCTTTAACGCATCGGTCGTTTTTCCTTTGGAACGAGCTTCCAGCATTTTTCCTACGGTTATCAATGTAAGAATGGTTGCCGCCGATTCAAAATACAATTCATGCAAAAAATGATGTGCCTGCTGCATATTCCCTGCAAACATGGCTTCTGACATACTAAAAAGTGCATACAAGCTATACATATACGCTGCTCCTGCACCCAATGCCACCAGCGTGTCCATATTCGGAGCGCGGTGCAAAAGCCCGCGAAATCCACTAACAAAGAAACGCTGATTGATCACCATAATAATAGTAGTCAACAAAAGCTGAGTAAGAGCCAATGTCATAGGATTTCGCGCAACCACTTCCGGAAGTGGCCATCCCCACATCATATTTCCCATGGAAATGTACATCAGTATTGCTAAAAATCCCACCGATGCCAGAAGTCTTGCTTTCATCTTCGGCGTCTCTTTATCCTCCAGCACACCTGCCGCATTTTCCACCATTTCACCACCGGAAGTCCCTGTCGCTCTAGCTTCTTTCGGCTCCGCGTGATAACCGGCATTTTCCACCGCTTCCACGATCACCGACACATCTGCCGTTCCTTCCACACCCATGGAGTTGGTCAAAAGGTTTACCGATACACGTTCCACACCCGGCACCTTCGCCACCGCTTTTTCCACCCGTGCACTGCACGCTGCACAACTCATACCTGTTACAATGTATTGTTTCATAGTATAATCTCCATTTCATTTTCTACAAAAATTATACCCCTAGAAGAGGATTTCCGTCAAGATACAGTAAAGGCACCGCAAGCCTCGCGCCTACAGTGCCGTACCATTCGATGTGTAACGATCCAACCCCTTGAACCGTTACAAAAGCTATTAAATAAAGGATGATTCTCATATTGCTATGTCTTCTCCTACCCTATGTTCGTTAGTATACACTAACTTTCATTAGATGTCAATAACTTTTTAGAAAAATTGTAACTATTTATATCTCCACTGGTTCTTTTCTCATGAATTCCTCCTGCAAATCGAAAAACACCAATTTTTCTTCCCTTGGACACATGTCCATCGAACGTTTGGCACAAAATTCAATTCCATTTTCCTGCATGGCCAGATCCACCAACGTAGTAGCCAAACTGTGAGAAAATCCCTGGGACATCAACACGAGTTCCAAATTATCTTCCACCGAATAATCAGATATGTAAATTCGCTGAATGCCACGATCCACATATGCCAATTTTACTGTCGGATGCTCCATAAGAATCCGACGACAACACATGTATAAAATCCATGTCATGATATAAATCAAAAAGAACATGGCAATCGGTATCCAAATATACATCTGACGATAGCCCGCATACAACCATGACGAATTACCACTTTCTCCTGGAATCACAATGGCAACCGAAGAAAGCACCCAGACCCAGATACACGGAACCAATACAAACAAAGAATTGCAATACAGTTTTCGCAGCACCTTTTTCTCATTTCCGACATACGCAAGATAACAAATCTCCTCCTGACTTCGTCTCACTGCTCTTCGAAACCAAAAGATGCCCCCGGCGATGGCAATCCCCCACAGAAGCACCCGGGTCACTACATTGGCAACCACCCATCCCGTATCGTTGCGCAAATCCTCATGAGCGATAACATCCGTTGTTCTTTGAAAATCCTCCGCTTCCGGATAAAATACTTGCACAATCTTGACATCATCCGCCGACGCCTGCCACAATACTCCATCATCATAGTGCTCCTCGTATCCAATATCGGTCGGATCCTCTAACGAACACTTATTTCGTCGATACTCCAGCACATCCATAGCGCCCCGTTGGATCAAAAACTTTTCTACTTTATCATCCGCATCAATGTCATCCTTGTAAAAATACCACTCCCCTTCCAATTCTCGAATCGGTTCCCATTTGTGGTAGTTTTCCATTACATCAAGCAATGTATGTTCTGTAGCTATCCCCGCCACCAAAAAAAGAAGAAAAACCATCACACCCAGATATATTTCTTTTTTCCAAAATGAGGCAATCAATTTCCCTTTCATCATTTACCCCTTTCGTATTTATCGCTAATACGTAAATTCTAGCATGAATTACTTTTGTTCGCAACTTTTTCTCAAATTCATAAAAGAAACTTTCTGCGGTTCCATTGATTTCATTTTTTTCTTATGTTATACTGTTAGGAAATATGATGTATCATAACATTTACGGGGAAAAATAGTATAAAAAATAACATCGATATGCTTATTTTTTACACAACTATTTGTGCCGAAGCGCCACAAATAGTATTTTATCACATAGCCAAAACAGCATTCGCTGATTTTGTCTCATGGTTCCTACGCTGCGCTTCGGAATGAGAGGTTTTTATGACATTAAACGAATCTTCAGAAAATTATCTGGAAACCATCCTTATGTTAAGCAAGAAACTACCTGTCGTTCGATCGGTGGATATTGCTGAAAGCATGGGATTCAAGAAATCCAGCGTCAGCGTAGCAATGAAACATTTGCGTGAAGCTGAATATATTACTGTTACAAAGTCTGGTTTTATCTATCTTACCGACACAGGCAAGGAAGTTGCTGAAATGATTTACGAACGCCATGAGTTGCTGACCTCTTGGTTAGTAAGTCTGGGCGTGGACGAAGAAATCGCCGCCGAAGATGCTTGTCGCATGGAACACGACATCAGCCCGGAAAGTTTTCAGGCGATTAAAAAGTATATTGCAGAAAACACAAAACTGTGATATACTTCTTGTAAAATATTACACAGAAAGGGAAATGACTCACTATGAAGGACGCAGACGACGCGGATCCGAACCAAGCGAATATTCATAATAGCATTACATATTGTAGGACATAGCTGCAGCGCAAAACTTGCAGTTATGTCTTTTTGTGCTTTTTTAAAATCACTATAAAGCGCTCAAGGTTGATCCACGACTTATTATCTTAAAATTTTTATTAGAGAAAGGATGTATTTTTACTTATTATGGAAAATCACACAACATCAATTGTAATCATTGTTTTTTGTACCATTATGTCCGCGTATTTTTCCGCTACGGAAACCGCCTTTTCTTCCTTGAATCGAATCCGAATCAAGAACATGGCAGAGAAAGGAAACAAACGTGCCGCATTGGTACTTCGCATGTCTGAAAATTTTGACAGCTTGCTATCTACCATTTTGATTGGTAACAACATCGTAAATATCGCCAGTGCTTCCCTCGCCACTGTGCTTTTTGTCAGCCTCCTTGGAAATGATATAGGACCAAGTATGTCGACTCTCGTTACCACTATTGTGGTGTTGATTTTCGGCGAAGTTACACCAAAAAGTATCGCCAAAGAATCTCCGGAAACCTTTGCTATGTTTTCCGCACCATTTTTGAATGCATTGGTGAAACTTCTTACACCGGCAAACTTCTTGTTCGGGCAGTGGAAAAAGGTACTTAATCTGATTATCAAATCTTCCGATGATGATACAATTACAGAAGAAGAATTGCTGACTATCGTGGAAGAAGCGGAGCAAGGTGGTGGTATTGACAAGGAAGAAAGCGTCCTGATCCAGAATGCCATCGAATTCAACGAACTAGAAGCACTGGATATCCTCACTCCACGTGTGGATGTGGTAGCAATCTCCAAAGACACTTCAAAAGAAGAAATTGCAAAACTCTTCACTAACACTGGATATTCAAGACTTCCTGTGTATGAAGAAAATATTGATAACATCGTAGGAATTTTGTACCAAAAAGATTTTTACAATTATATGTATCCAAGCGATGAGACATTGGAAAATTACATTCGTCCCGTCCTCTTTATCACAAAGAACCGAAATGTGGGCGACTTGCTGAAAGAGCTTCAGAGCCAAAAGATGCATATCGCTGTTATTTTGGACGAATTTGGTTGTACCGTCGGTATCATTACTTTGGAAGATATCTTGGAAGAATTGGTGGGAGACATCTGGGATGAACACGACACCATCGAGCACGAAATCGAAGTCATCTCGGATAACGAATATCTTGTATCCGGAAAAGCCAACATCGAGAATCTGTTAGATGAATTAGGCAACGAAGAAGAAACCGATGTCATGACCGTAGGTGGTTGGGTTATGAAAATCCTCCATCGCATCCCTACCGAAGGCGATACCTTTACAAAAGATAATCTGGAAGTGAAGGTAGAGAAAATGAATGGACGCCGCATTGAGAAGGTTTATATTAAGAAACTGGAAGTTGCTGAGGAAGAGAGCGAGTAGGACAGGACTTTACTTTCCTTGGCATATACAATAAAAGATATCCAGTACGAGACCGTTTGCACTAGCGTTTCGCGCAACGGTGAGGCATCATAAAACACATGATGCTCTCACCGGCGTGAAACAAGTCTCGTTTGGATATCTTTTTTGTATTATGCCTTATA
>JAGBBZ010000007.1 GCA_017938215.1 Eubacterium sp.
GGTATGATAACTACAAGTCACTAATGTCAATAACGTTTGACCAAATTGTGGAACCTCCTCCACTGGATGCATGGACGCATCCGTCACTTTTTTCACATATTTATCAAATAATTCCTTATCCATACTTCCATCATACTCGTAAAATTTGAAATGTTTGCTCCCCTCTGTCACATCTGTATAAAAGGCCGCAAACACACGATATGTATCGCTACTATAGATGGTATCAAAGGAAATCTCTTTATGATTTCGAAAAAAAGATTCCTCCTTATATTTCATCAAATCGGTAAACATCATTCCGCTTTTCATATGATGTCCATATACTAAAAAATTGCTATTTACATCTAGAATGTCACATCTTTTTGTCAAAAACGGTAATCCGTTCTTATCCTCTTCTTTTTTGAAATTCCGATGCAGATAATATTCTTCCTCATTTTTATTCTGCATCACCGGGTAATCAATCCGAGTATCCGGAATCCGAATCCATGCCATCATATCTGAATTTTTCTTATGTAATCGAATATATTTTTCGTCAATTCCTTTTTCTTTTGCTTCTTGCTTCTCCTCCTCGGTAATCTCTTCGATCACTTTTAATTCCGTTAGTTCTTGCAATTCTTTTTGTGTTTCATCCGCCTGTATAAAATAATGTACCAAATACGCTGCGCTTCCCAGAAACACTATTATAAACACAATTAAGCATGTGTTAATGATTCCTTTTTTCATACATCGTTTCCTCCCTAATTTACATCAATGCGCATCGGGGTATATCGCATTCCATCCTTCTTTTGCTCTGCAGATAACGAATAAAATCCCATTGCCTCATATGCTTTTTTCCCCTTTGGCGAAGAATAAACAGTAATATGTAGAAGATTTTCGTTTTCATCCAGACAATGCGCGACACCACGACGTACCAGACGTTTTGCCACACCTTTCCGCTGATGTTCCGGACTCACGAACAAAAGACTGATATGAAAGCCATTTCTCATGGCAATGACCCCGATCAGTTCATTTTCTTCATACGCACCAAAGAACACCATCTCGCCACTTTCCATCATTTTTTCCATGTTCTCACGACTGATAAAATGCTCAAAAGTACGAACACCGAGTTCTTCATAATCCTCTCTGTCACATCTTTGAAACACATTCCATACAAGGTCCAATGCCTTCCACA
Source organism: Eubacterium sp. (assembly GCA_017938215.1). Lineage (GTDB taxonomy): Bacteria > Bacillota > Clostridia > Lachnospirales > Lachnospiraceae > Eubacterium_F. The sequence goes on from JAGBBZ010000007.1 coordinate 1,169, forward strand.
AATGTTTTTTATACAACCTACAAATCTGCATAAATTCTTCCTCTTTTTTACTTGAATACTTATCTTTAGTATAATATAATAATTAGCAAAGTGCAAAACATTTTATGAAACAGAAGAGTTTATTGGAGGCTAGTATGAAAAAGCGATTTAACGACCAATGGCATTTTTGTAAATTCCCATTGGAAACACCGATGGAAACCATTTTGAGCAGTGCCAATTGGGCTCCCGTGGATCTTCCTCATGACTGGATGATCTACGACACAGAAAATTTGTATGAACAAGCAATCAGCTGTTACAAAAAGACATTCCTGAAGTCGGATTTGCTTTCCAATGCGGAAGACAAAAAAATTTGGCTTATCTTTGAAGGCGTATACATGGATACTACAGTATACATGAATGGGGAGCACATTTTCACTTGGAAACATGGATATTCTGAGTTTGTCATTGACATTACAGACCACGTAAATGACGGCGAAAATGAAATCCTCATTCGCAATGAATATCACCTTCCAAACAGTCGTTGGTACCCAGGCTCCGGAATTTATCGTGACGTATGGTTAATGACTGCACCAGAAGCCCATCTTGTACATAATGGAACCTATCTTTCCACCTCCCAGCAAGGTGACAATTGGGACGTATGGATGGATACGGAATATGTATGGGAAGGCCTGACAAATGCTGTCCAAGGCAAGATTCGACACATTATTTCCGATGCCGAAGGAAATCAGATTTTATGTCAGGAAAATGACGTATCTCTTTCCGGAAAGATTCAAATCGACAAACAATCCATGTCTATGGAAACACCACATCTTTGGGATATCCAAAACCCATACCTGTATCACATTACTACAGAACTTTGGGTTGAAAACCTATGCAAAGACTCCATTACGCAAAATCTTGGATTCCGCCATATTGAATTTGATGCCAATAAGGGATTTTTCCTAAACGGACGAAGTGTAAAGATAAATGGTACCTGTGAACACCATGTTCTAGGATCTTTGGGTGCTGCCATGAACAAAGCAGCACTTCGTCGTCAGCTTCTGACATTAAAAGAAATGGGAGTAAATTCCATTCGAAATGCCCACAACATGCCACCGGAACACATGTTGAACTTGTGCGACGAGCTTGGTCTTTTGCTTTACACCGAAAGCTTTGATATGTGGGAACGCACCAAAACGGATTATGATTACGGAAATGATTTTAAGAAATGGTGGAAGAAAGACCTTGTAAGCTGGGTTCGCCAGGATCGTAATCATCCTTGTGTCTTTATCTGGGGAATCGGAAATGAAATCTATGACACCCATTTTGACCGGGGATTGGAAATCACAAGAGAACTTCACGATACCGTTCGTGAACTAGACTACCGAAAAAATGCATACACCGCTTTGGCTTCTAACTACATTGAATGGGAGGCTGCCCAGAGAACGGGGGAAATCATCGATCTGGTAGGCTATAATTATTTGGATAAATGTTATGATGAGCACCATGAAAAATACCCGGATTGGAAAATTTTCGGAAGCGAGACATGTGCAACGGTACAAAGTCGTGGCATCTACCATTTTCCTCTTTCCAACCGACTTCTTACCTTTGACGATCTCCAATGTTCGACCCTTGGTAACTGCTCGGTAAACTGGGGTGCTCGTAACTCGGAATATACCATTACGACACACCGAGATCGTGATTTTTGCTTTGGCCAATATCTGTGGTCTGGTTTTGACTACCTCGGTGAACCGACTCCATACTTTACAAAGAACTCCTACTTTGGTCAGGTAGATACTGCCGGCTTTAAAAAGGATACTTTTTACATGTATCAATCCGCATGGACAGATTACAAAACCAATCCAATGGTTCATATTTTACCATATTGGGATTTTAATGAAGGACAGTTGATCGATGTACGCATTTTCTCCAATGCACCAAAAGTAGAACTCCTGTACCAAGGGAAAAGCCAAGGTATGGTTGAAATTGACCACAAGCACGGTACTGCCCTCTCCGGCGACTGGCAGATTCCATATGCACCGGGAAGTATCGTTGCCATTGCTTACGATGAAACCGGCAAAGAAATCGCTCGAGACGAGCAGCATTCCTTTGGTGATCCTGCTTCCATTCGTCTCACACCTGATAAGGATACCTTGCTGGCGAATGGTGAAGACTTAATCTTCGTCACCATTGAAACATTAGATACAGATGGCATATTGGTAGCAAACAGCCGAAGTCGTATGAATGTGTCCGTAACTGGCGCAGGACGTCTCATCGGCTTAGATAATGGCGACAGCTCTGATTTTGATCAATACAAAGGCACGAGCAGAAAGCTCTTTAGTGGAAAACTTTTGGCCATTATTGCAGCGAAGACAGAACCAGGAGAAATTCACGTAACGGTTTCCTCTCCTTCCCTTCCCGATGCCACCTTGACTTTACAGGCATTGCAGACAGACGTTCCAGAAGGAATTTCCTGCTTTATGGAAAACCAATCTTTCTCTCTTTCCGAGAAAACCGTAACGGATGACCAAGGAAATACCACTGTTATTCCGGACCGTACCAATGAAATACCGGTTCGAAAGATTGCACTGACCAATACTGGAACGAACCATTTGGATGCGGATCACACAGAGACAACCGTTGTAGCTAAAATTTATCCGGAAAATGCCACATACAGCGACATCCATTTCAAAGCGGTGACCTTAAATGGCGTAGAAAGTAACTCGGTTAAGATTGACGTGGATTCTGACACAAACACAGCTACCATTAAAGCCATTGGAGATGGAGAATTTCGTTTGTGTTGCACATGCAACAACGGCTTAGATCACGTAGAGGTCATCTCTGAGCTGGAATTTGATGTAACTGGTCTTGGCGAAGCAACTCATGACCCATATAGCATTGTTTCTGCCATCGACTACACAGCAAGCTCAGACGACGGATTGATCCTCAGTTTCCAAGGTGGTGTTTATATAACAGGAAATGACCGAACAACAGTCACTTTTGAAAATGTAGATTTTGGCGATTACGGTTCCGATGAAATTCATCTGCCAATCTTCTCCTTTAGCGATGACCTTCCTGTGGAAGTATGGCAAGGCATTCCTGGAGACGATATTACCGAATCAGCTCCTTGTGGAACAATTTCCAGTACAGGTGCCGTGTGTCTTTTGCAAGATACCTACCACGCGAAAAGCTGGTACAACCACTACCAGGAAAATGTATTTACCTTATCAAAGCGCCTCAAAGGCGTGCAGACCATTACTATCGTCGTATATCCGGAGATCAAAATGTCCTTGCAAGGCTTCTCCTTCACAAAGAATGAGAAAGCATACGCAAAGCTTTTGGCTTCTGACAGTTCCATTGTTACAGGAGATATGTTTACCATCGATGGTGGTGCAATCCGCGAAATTGGAAACAACGTTACCGTAGAATATCACAATATGCATTTTGATGAGGACGGAATCCGTAGTATCACACTACATGGTCGTTCTCACATCGAAATGAACACCATTCATGTTCGTTTTGCCCCTGCCGATGGAAGTGATGGCATCATCAACCAGATTATCGACTTCCCTTACAGCGACGAATCTCAAACTCTTACTTTTGATTTGGATTCGGTATCTGGTGATTATAATATGAATCTCATCTTCCTTCCAGGTTGTAAATTCGATTTGGAATGGTTACAATTTAATAAATCGTAACGGAAAAGGGACTGCCCAACACTGGACAGTCCCATATATTTTTGATTCACTTTTCTTAACAAAGCTCCCACACAACACCTTCACGGGTATCTTTGATGAGAATTCCTTTTGCTTTCAATTCATCGCGAATCTCGTCAGCTCTTGCAAAATTCTTCTCTTTCTTCGCTGCTGCACGCTCTGCGATCATCTGCTCCACGTATGCAGTCAGCTCTGCATCTGCGCCTTTTTCCTCTTCCCAAGCTTTATCAAGTTCCAAAGAAAGCACTTCATCAATGGAAGTAAGAATCGCACGCTTTGTAGCATCATTTGTATCGGCTTTCAATACATCATACAAAATCGTAAGTCCCATAGATGTATTCATATCATTTCCCACTGCCTCAGCAAACTTCACTTTATACTCCTGAAGAACTGCTTCATCCACTGTTCCCTCTTCGGTAACAGCCTTGATTCGCTTCATCAGCTTCTCGTAAGCCGTAGCCACATTATCCAGACCTTCCCATGAAAATTCCAACGGCTTACGGTAATGAGACTGGAGACAGAACATACGATATACCATCGGATTGTATCCCTTTTCTTCCAGCAAGGAAACCGTCAAAAACTCACCTTTTGACTTACTCATCTTTCCACCTTTGGTATTCAAATGATTGATGTGGAACCAATAATTACACCATTTATGTCCCAAATACGCCTCACTCTGTGCGATTTCGTTGGTGTGATGTGGAAAAATGTTGTCTACACCACCACAGTGAATATCCATATATTCACCTAGATGCTTAATACTGATGCTAGAGCACTCAATATGCCATCCCGGGTAACCAACGCCCCATGGGCTATCCCACTTCAATTCCTGATTATCAAACTTGGATTTTGTAAACCAAAGAACAAAGTCTGTTTTGTTTTTCTTATTTGTATCTTCCTCTACGTCATCGCGAACTCCTACTTGAAGCTCTTCCTCATTTTGGGAGGACAACACATAATAATCATCCAACTTCGCTGTATCAAAATACACATTTTCTCCTGCAATGTAAGCATATCCTTTTTCCAACAAAACTTGAATCATCTCGATAAATTCATCGATGCAATTTGTGGCTGGCTCTACCACATCCGGACGTTTAATCTGCAACTTACGGCAATCTTCAAAAAAGGCATCCGTATAGAATTTCGCAATGTCCATAACCGTCTTTTTCTCTCGTTTTGCACCTGCAAGCATCTTATCCTCTCCGGTGTCTCCATCGCTGGACAAATGCCCTACATCCGTAATATTCATAACACGCGTTACATCATAACCAACAAAACGAAGGTACTTCTCAAGCACATCCTCCATAATATAACTACGGAGATTTCCAATATGAGCAAAATGATACACCGTCGGTCCGCAAGTGTACATATTTACCTTTCCTGGCTCATTTGGCTGAAACTCTTCTATCTTTTTGGTCAACGTATTGTATAAATAAGTTTTTGTTTCCATAACTTTCCTCCATTCTCACTGACGCAAAAAATCCAGCAAAGCTGGATTTTCTGCTTTCTGTATGATTATATTACTTTTTTCCTTACTGGTCAAGTTTAAGTAATGCTTCATACGCACTTATCATATCATCCACAGACCGTTTATCCACAAGGAAATAGTCCATGCCGTTTTTATCTACTCGATAAAAGTTGGTTCCGTCGTAAGGCAAATACGTCACCGTCACATCTCGGTTTGCTTCATGGAACACAATCTTCATAATCGGCTCATTGCTCTTTGGTTTTACAGAGTCCTTCGCCTCCGATGTAAATTCCAGCAAATACCCTTTCGTATATGGGGTCAAAAATGTTTCTTCATTTTCATCTGACACCTGTGTTCCATTTAACGTCCAAACATTTTTATCTTTTCCGTCGTCCCCTTTTTCCGTTTTACGGGTTACGCTGATTTTTTTATCTCCAATCACAGCATCGTAGCCATTGATATCCGTGGCCAATGTGGAATATACACATCGATCCATATATGTGTAAGCATCCACACCAAGCATGCTCTGCACAATTTCCGCATCCATGGTATACACATTCTTGGAATCCTTCAAGCGAACATAATAGCTGCCATCTGGTGCATTTCCACCGATAACCAACGTATAACTGTGAGATACCTGTTTATCCTTTGGTACTACATTGGCTTTGTTCGTGCTATTGCTGGTTATCTTTCCGTCCGGGTTTGCTGTTGCCTCAGGCAATTCATAGCCCTCTTGCAATTCAAAGTATTCCACTTCTACTTCACCAACTGGCTCATTCAAACCATATTCTTTCATATTCTTGCAATTATACTCAACCAATTCTTGCAATTCAACAGAAGTAAAATATCCTTGTAGCTTATTCCAATCGTCAGTGGAGGAACCTGCAAGTGGCTTTTCAAACGGTTTTGTAATTACCCAGTTCGTATAAGCATCTACTTTCTTATCATCGGATACGATTTCCGCACGGAAACTCTCTTTTCCTTTATTCTTAACAGAAATAGAAGTAAGATAATCCTCCTCAATGGATGCAATCTCTTCCTTGGCAATGAGAGAATTCTTACTGACAGCAAATCCTTCAAAAACCGTATCCTCGAAGGCATACACCTTATCTCTGTCACCAAAGACACCGTAATTTCCACCCGTTACAGGAACGGTTTCTCCTATTTTAAGTTCATAGCTATTCCCATCAGTGGTCAGCACTTTTACTGTTACTTGTGGGCTCTCAAGACCATACTCAGCAAGACTTGCACCATCCATTGCCAATTCCTTCGTAGCAGTTAATGGCGCCAAGCTTGAAAGCATTGCATCCACCGCTTGAGCATCCAAAGGTGCCTTAGGCAGATCCGCCAAAATCCACTCTTCACCATTCTTAATCAAAGAAATGGACTCCATCTCTGGTCCTGAAATATCAACTTGATTGATAGCAGATGCCTCAATACTTACCACATCAATCGCATTCTCTGTGACATTGGCATTTTCTTCATCCTCACCCTGAGGTACCAAGAAATACGCAATAATCGCACCGACCATTAACAAGCATAAAATTCCCAATGTAAGTGCTTGCTTTATTCCTTTTGACATTAGTTTTTCCTCCTCTTATACCAGATTGCAAAACCAAAGCCAAGCAATGCCAATGGCAGAATCACAACGAGCAAAGCCGTAAAGAATGCACGATCTCCATTTTGGATAGTAACAAATTCCGTATCCAAACTTCTTGTAGGAATCGCCAAGGTTGAGCTAGTTCCTCCGGAAAGTTTGTTCAATGCCTTGAGAATAACGGAACGGTTTCCATACTGATTGGTAGACACAATGGTGGATGCCGCAAAGTTACCAGAACCAAATACAACAATTTCTGTTGCCTTTCCTTCTCCCTGCGTCTTCTCTGTATACGTATCCTTAATGGAAACTGCCACATGAAATGGTCCCTCTACATCACCCTCTTCTTTTTCCACAACCTGACTATTAAGATTCACTTTGGAATATGCACTGTCTGTTGTTGTCAAAAGTGGCTCTACTGTAAGAGTACTTCTCACATCACTTTGAGTCAACATACCCTTCACACCTGCCATAATAACCGGTGTCTCACCAACTTCTGAAGTTAATTCATGCTCTGTCACGGTAGGAGCAAGCATGGTTGCGTACTGTGGATTAAACGCACCCTTTGCATCCACCACATATCCGTCCACAACATCTACACCATACTCCGTCAAAAGTTTGTTGTAATTCGGTTGTTTTTCTGTCGTTGTAGCACTTAAGAAAAGCATTGCCTTTCCACCGTTTTTCAAATACTCTGAAATCATTTTATATTCATCTTCATTGATGTCATACTCTGGCGCATTCATCATTAAGATTCCACAATCTGCCGGAATACTTTCCTGCGATGCCGTTGCCAATTCTGCGTATTCAATGTTAGACTTTTTCAAAACATCTTCAAAGTTGGTTTCCATCGGCACTTCATTGTGTCCAGATGTATAATACAACTTCACACTTGCTTCGGATGTTACATTCTGCAACGCAGCCGTTAACTGCCCCTCTGCATCCAATGTATTCGTTTGTGTGTACGTCGTATAGTCCATATCATTGATATACATATCACCAACAGAAACCAATTTGCTTTTTCCATTGGTTTCATTAACCACAATGACATCATTGTTCTGGATTTCATCATCCACATACTGTTTTGCAAAAGTAGGATACACTACAGGATCTTTATCAACTACTTTGACATTTCCAAGACCATCATACTGCTCCAAAACCTTCTCGATAACAGAAGCCTCATTTCCGGCTTCACACATGTAGTACATGGTTACTTTATCCTTAATTGCAGATACATATTTCACGGAATCCTCAGTCAATGTAAATTTCTTATCACTACTAAGGTCCACTGTAATATTCATTTTACTTACTACGAGATTCAATACCACAACAAGTACGATGACAATTACCATTACAAGTGTCTGGTAACCTCCCATTTTAAAGTTGCGGCTTTTAAAACTCTTCTTAAAACCTTTCATCGTCTTCCTCCATTCACATACATATTGGGATTAGTTCCATCTCTTCTTCTTGATTCTCTGTATCGTAATAAATACAAACAGGAACGATACACTCAAATAATAAACCAATGCGCTCACATCAAAGATACCGAGCATAAAGTTGTTATAGCGGTCAATGATGGATATAGAACTAAGTGTGTTTCCCAACAAGTTATCAAACGCTTCTGTATTCAAAATGAAGGTAATGGTAAGTGCCACTTCCGCCAAAATACCAATCAATGCAGACAACCAACCATTATGAATCCATACATTCAATGCAATCGCCAAAACGACTACGAGAACAGCCAGGAACCAAAATACAAATGTGTGACTGGTTGGCAACATCTCTGCCAAACTTGTCATCAAGTAGGTGAAAATCATGATAACACCGGACGCAACCGCTGCAATCACCTGACTCTCCGTCAAGGACGAAATAAACATTCCGATGGCAATGTATGCCGACCCAAGCAGAAAGAATCCCAATGTACTTCCGTAAGCAATGGCAAAGTCTACACTTTCTGTCCCTGTCGCTGCGCCTTTTACCAGACCAGACAGAATCAATGGATACGTACATACTACTAACATTGCCAGACCAAACAAAGTAATCAGGGCAAAATATTTACCGAGAATAATCTTTGTCACAGAAACTGGTGCTGTGTATAACAACTGATCCGTTTTCTGACGATTTTCCTCTGCAATGATTCGCATGGTAAGTACTGGAACCAAAAGCAGAATGAAGAACATCTGCACGCCCTGGAACACTGGTGAAAAATCTGTAGAACCATTGAACAAGTTATTTACCATAAAATACAATCCAACCAAAACAAGGAAGAATGCAATAAATACCCAGCCGATCATACCGGTAAAATATGAGCGCAATTCCTTTTTATATACTGCTAACATCTTACTCTTCTCCCTTCTTATTCTCTTCGTTTTCCTCAAGCATTTCTGCCAATGTCTCTTTCTTCGCTTCCTGCTGTGCACGTTCCTCGGAAGCATTTAGCTTACGCTTCATTTTCTTTTTCTCTTCTTTGGAAAGCTTTCCACCATACTGGCGTGTACCCTCTCCGGTCAGACGAAGGAATACCTCCTCCAATGTAGGAACCTTATGGTTCATCTCAAGAATCGGACATTTCGCATTGGCAAAGGCAAAGAATACATCTTCGCGCAAGTCTTTTTCCACTGGCGTAGAGATTTCTACCTGATAAACTCCTTCTTCGCCAGTTTTCAAAACTTTCGAATACGTAACCTCCTCAAATTTATCCACAATACTCTTGATCAAATCTTTATTACCCTTTACATGCAACGTGAGATCATTGGTCTGCGCGATGTGATTTGGAATATTCTCCGGTGCATCTGCAAGAATCAATTTACCCTGATTGATAATCAGAATCTGATTACAAACCGCACTTACCTCCTGCATGATATGGGAGCTGAGAAGAATGGTATGCTCCTTACTAAGCTCCTTGATCAGGTTACGAATCTCGATGATCTGCTTTGGATCCAGACCAACGGTAGGCTCATCCAAAATCAAAATCTCCGGATCACCAATCATAGCGCCAGCAAGACCAACACGCTGCTTGTAACCCTTGGAAAGATGCTTGATCAGACGCTCTGATACATCCTGAATCTTTGTCGCACGCATCACCTTACGAAGCATCTTGTCTTTCTCGCTGCTTTTTACTTTCTTCAAATCCGCCACAAAATCCAAATACTCCCATACTTTCATATCCGGATAAACTGGTGGCTGCTCTGGAAGGTAGCCGATGCTCTCCTTCGCCTTCTCCGGCTCATCGTAAATGTCATAACCATTTACCTTCACCGTACCATCCGTAGCGGATATGTAGCCGGTAATTATATTCATGGTCGTAGACTTACCTGCACCATTTGGTCCCAGGAAACCTACAATCTGTCCTTTCTCCACTGTAAAACTCAGGTGATCCACAACATTACGATCGCCATATCGCTTCACCAAATTACTTACTTCAATCAAAACATTACCCTCCTTAAAAAACTGACATTCTAATATTGTACTATCTTAATGTTACGAAAGTGTGAACAAGGCGTATCAGGCACAAAAAAGTTGTTTTCTAAAGTAACTTATCCCCTTTCTGAATAATAATATCCCATCAAAATCGAAAGGCACCGCAGGTGCACGCTGGGTTCAAAGGGGAAATGACAAGCCCGCTTGTCTATTTTCCCTTTGGGACCTAGCGAAGAGACGCGTAGCGTCCTTTCGATTCTGATGGGATATGGAAATGTACGTGTTCATAAAATCGACAAGTTTTTCTACAGAAACTTTTTATATCTGATACCCTCACATCATGAGCGCAGGGCGAAGCCCGGAGCGAATGTGTAATGCAGATTCTGAACTACTTTGTAAATTGGAATCTATCACTCCATCAAACTGAAAGTTTCCAGTGTCCACAAACGCTTTTATTTCATAAAAAAATCATATACTCTTTGATTAAAGTCCTTTGCTTCTTCATAAGCTGCATGTCCCAAGTCATCATATATGAAACTTTTACATCCAAGCTTTTCTGCTATTTCCATAGAAGCCTCTCCACCGGTTACCCTATCCTGCATACCACCAATTACAAATACCGGACACTGAATTTTATCTAATTCATCATAAGCATTACAGGTAAGGTTTGCTTTTGCTAATGTAATAAATCTTGGCACATTCTTTGGTTTCTGCAAGATTGTTAA